>NZ_CP035485.1:625695-1251391 GCF_006740705.1 Salicibibacter halophilus
ATCACTTGTCGGGAAGCGAGTTCATCCATGAGCTTTTGTTCTTGCTTTTTCATCTCCCGCACATGTTCTTCCCATTTGCGGTCTCTCATCTTTTCGTATTTCTTAACCTCAATCGTTGCCGTTTGCCATTCTTTTTTCCGTTTGACCATCGTTTGGCGCGCGGCATTTGTTTTCACCTGGCAATGTTGGATGGCGGTTTCAATGTTTGTCCTTGCCAATTGTTTGCTTTGCAGTGCCGCGATGGTCGTACCTGTTTCGCAATCTTGCGTTTGGCTTTCGTCGAGCGTCTCGCGCGCTTTCAGCCATTCATATAGTTCATAGCCAACGGATTCGAATGTTCCGGTAGCTTCTTCGTATCCTTCTCTCGATTTGGCAGCTTCACGCTCTTTCATTTCCAACACCTTTTCAAGGTTAAACGTAAACGCCATTACCCATCATTCCCTTTCCTTGCCAGCAACTGTAACTGTTCGACTGTCTCCGATAAGCGGTAGGCTTTTTCAGTTCCCTGTCGCAAAAAGTCCCGAATGGCCGGTTGTGCTTGTATAGCGAGATCCACATCTTTGGACGTTCCTTGCTTATAAGCGCCCACTTGAATCAAATCCTCGCTGTCTTCATAGGTGGCCAAGTGTTGCCGGATCGTCGCAGCGGCCTTCAAATGTTCCTCGGGAACAATAGCTGCCATCAACCGGCTGATGCTTTTTAAAACATTTAAAGCCGGATAGTGTCCTTTATTCGCCAGTTTCCGATCAAGAATGAAGTGACCGTCCAAAATGCCCCGCACAGCATCCGCAATCGGTTCGTCCATATCATCGCCATCGACGAGGACGGTATAAAAGGCGGTGATCGAGCCACGTTCACCTGTTCCCGAACGCTCCAGCAATTGTGGCAAAAGGGAAAAGACGGAAGGGGTGTACCCTTTTGTCGTTGGCGGTTCACCGGTGGCAAGCCCGATTTCGCGTTGGGCCATCGCAAAGCGGGTAATGGAATCCATCATTAAATTAACGGATTTCCCCCGGTCGCGAAAATATTCCGCGATTGCCGTCGCCGCCATCGCCCCCTTAATCCGAACGAGTGCCGGTTGATCGGAAGTGGCTACGACAACGATCGTGTTGTTCAACCCTTCATCGCCGAGATCTTTTTCAATAAAATCTTTGACTTCCCGGCCACGTTCCCCTATAAGCGCGATCACATTAATATCGGCTTCCGAAAACTTGGCGATCATCGCCATCAAAGTGCTTTTTCCAACACCACTGCCGGCAAATATCCCGACCCGTTGACCTTCGCCGACCGTTAACATGCCATCAACCGCGCGTACACCGAGGGAAAGCGGTTCGACAACTCTGGGGCGCCTCAACGGGTTCGGCGCTTCCCCGTCGACAGGGATTTTTTGCAGTCCATTGGGCAATTCACCACTGTCAAGCGACTTGCCCAAACCATCGATGACCTTTCCGATTAATCTCGTTCCCACACCGATTTCCAATGGCTTTCCCGTGCTTTTCACTAGAGACCCGGGCTGAATATTGGTGGTTTGTGCGTACGGCATCAACAGAATGCGTTCGTCTTTAAAACCAACAACTTCCGCGCGTATCGGTTCACGATCGTTATCCGTAAAAATAAAGCACAGAATCCCTACAGCCGCTTGAGGTCCCTTCGCCTCGATCGTAAGCCCGACCACACGCGTTACTTTCCCCATCCATTTCAACGTACGAACGTCATCAAGCTGATCTTTCACATCCGTGGCTTTCATGGTTCTCTCCCCTTGACAAGCAATTCATGAAGCTCGGTTTGCAGCACCTCTAGCTGATCATCTAAGGAAGCGACTAACCGGCCGTATGGCGTTTCAATAATGCACCCGTTTTTCTCTAGCTCCTCCTCCGGAAAAAATCGCATACGCTCTTGGTTGAGAAGCGCTTGCCACTCTTCTCTCTGTTGAACGGTTTCCTTATAACGCTCCGGATGGATAAAAACATCGACTTCGGTATGGTTTTTCACTTCCCGAAGCGCTTGGCTTACGAATTGGATCCAATGATTTTCCGTTTCCAACTTTTCGCCAAGGATTTTTTCAGTTAAGCTCATGGCCAGATCGATGATCGCGGGCTCAGCAGCATCCATGTATTGGCGGTAATCTTCGCGGGCTGCCGCAACAACGTCTTTGGCTTCGGCAATGGTAGCTTGATACGTTTCATAGCCTTTTTTCTCCCCTGCTTGAAACCCTTGGGCTTCCCCTTTTCTTTCCGCATTCTTATAAGCTTTTTCTATGTTTTCGTCTAGTACCGCACGGGCTTTTTTCATTTCTTTTTCCATGTCTTCTTTTTCGGATTGTGCCTTAGCGATAATGGCTTCCGCTTCTTCACGGGCTTCAGCGAGCATTTCCTGCTTGTTCTTGGTTACCGATCCCTCAAATGCTTCATCCGCGGCGCAGTTTTCCCCGTTCCTTGAACGTATCGGCTGCAACAGGACAGCATGGGAGCTCTTTTCCTGCCTGGTTGATGTTTCTGCTTTTATAATGTTAGACAATAATATCGTCTCCCCCGCCACGGGCGATGACGATTTCACCCGCTTCTTCCAACCTCCGTACCATTCCGACGATTTGCATTTGCGCGTCCTCCACGTCTTTTAAGCGGACAGGGCCCATGTACTCCAATTCCTCGTTGAACGTTTCGGCCATCCGCGTGGACATGTTGCTGAAAATGATTGTCTTCACTTCCTCGCTCACCATTTTTAAGGAAAGTTGTAAATCTTCCTGCCCCGCTTCCCGGATGATACGTTGGATCGAGCGGTTATCAAGGGTAACGATATCCTCAAAGACAAACATCCGTTTTTTGATTTCATCGGCAAGTTCCGGATCCTGAATTTCCAGGGAATCAATGATCGTACGCTCTGTTCCGCGGTCAACGCTATTCAACACCTCCACGACTGATTCAATCCCGCCCGCTTCTTTATAGTCTTGAGAAACAGCCGACGAAAGCTGCCGTTCGAGGATGGCTTCCACTTCGTTAATCACTTCCGGGGAAGTGGTATCCATCAGCGCAATTCTTTTCGCCACATCCGCTTGCACTTCGGAAGACAATTCCGACAAGATGTGTCCTGCTTGCTCGGCATCCAGATAAGAAAGAACAAGGGCGATTGTTTGCGGATGTTCATTTTGGATGAAATTCAATATCTGCATTGGTTCGACGTTGCGGGCAAAATGAAAAGGACGAACCTGAAGTGTGGACGTAAGCCTTGTAATAATAGCCATAGCTTCTTCTTCACCTACGGCTTTTTCCAGCACATCCCGTGCATAGCCAATCCCGCCTTGCGTCATATAATCTTGGGCAACCGCCAGTTGGTGAAATTCACCGATAATTTGATCTTTCGTCTCGCTCTCCACTTTGCGAACGTTAGCAATCTCAAGCGTCATTTGTTCCATTTCTTCCGGTTGCAAATGCTTGTATACGTTTGCCGAGACATCGGGTCCCATGGAGATAAGAAGCACAGCGGCTTTTTGCCTGCCGGACAGTTCTTTTTTCCCTCTCGCCATTGATGCTCCCCCTAATCTTCCGACAGCCATGTGCGAAGGAGTTTGGAAAATTCCTCCGGTTTTTCTCGCGCCAGCCTTTCCAAGCGCTGCCGCTGTTCCCCTTCAAGGGAATGCTCTTCTTCCGGAATGTCTTCAAGCTCGACACGCGCGTCCTCTACTTCTTCCTCTTCAAACACATAACGATTGCGCCTGATCAAAAAGACAATCGCTGCAATCGCCGCCAGGAGCGCAAGCACCAATATGTAGACCCATGCCGGTATTCCTGCGGAATCCGGTTCTTCCTCGGCTGCCATATTGTCCATAAATGGCTGGGCCGATACAAAAATTTTATCCACGATTTCAGCCTCATCCATCTCTTCCAAATAAGTATCATCGATGCTCGTTACGACGACGGTTTCCAAAATTGCCTCGATGGTATCGATGGTATCCGCCGGCAACGACAACATATCTTCCGGGTCCGGAGGTTCAACGATGACTTGTATCCCCAAATCCCTTAGCTTGTAAGGACTTTCCTGGATTTGGCGATAGATGCGATTGACATCGCTATTCACCCGTTCTTCGATTCTTTCGTAATCACCGTCTCCGCCGGCTCCAACACCCGGATAGTTGGCAATATCATCTTCCCCTGTGCCGGCAACGCCTTCCTCGGGCACTTCTTCTCCTTCATACGTTTCGATAATCGACTCTGCACTGATTTCGATCCCGTCCATTTGCTCTTCATCGACCGGTTCCACCAGTTCCTCTTCACGGCTTTCCTGGGTGAAATCAATATCCGTCGTTACCGAAACCATCACTTTTTGCTGTCCCATCATCGTGCCCAACATTTGTTGGAGCTGCTGTTGCAGGTCGCCTTCGATGGTGCGGCTGATCTCCCGTTGCTGATCATAAGCTTGCTGTGTTCCGTCGATCGCTCCTTGGTCTTCATAATAGTATTGATTTGCCAGCTGATCCGTAATGGTGATATTTTCAACAGGCAATTGAGGGATGCTTTTTGAAGCGAGATGATATAACGCCTGAACGTTTTCCTGATCCAACTGATAACCACCCGCGAGCGTGAGAACGATAGAAGCGTTGGATTCTTCCTGTTCGTCACTTACCCACACCGTTTCTTCCGGCAAGGTAATCATGACGTTTGCCTGCGATATGCCATCCATCGATTGCATCAAATGGCTCAGTTCTGTTTCCAGTGTCGCTTTTTCCATAACGGAAAACTCATTTTCCGTCATGCCAAAGCCAAGTTGATCTTGAAAATCTTCATAACCGATGGATCCGCTTTGCGGTATCCCTTCTGCGGCCAATTCAACTTTCAGCTGATCCACGCTTTCCCTCGGCACTAAAATAGCCGTGCCGTCATCGGTGACCTCCGACGGAACCCCCTGCTGTCAAGCGTTTCTTTTATCTGGCCGGTTTCCTCCACGGGCAAATCATTGTACAGCGGGGCATAGTTCGTCCGGGTACTAAAAAAGAAGAGCAGCACGATGAACACGAGAAGCAAAAGACCGCCGGCGATGATGAGCAGTTGTTGATTTTTCGATCTTTCTGCCCAGTACTTCCTGATTTTATTGCTGTACCTATGTATCTTTTCGTTCATTTGTTGCCGCTCACTTTCTCATTCAGGCATTATAACGTCATTCTCATCACACGGTCATAAGCATCGGTGACTTTATCCCGCACTTCTACCGTAGCCTGCAAGGCTACCCCGGCCTTCTCGGAAGCAATAAAGACATCGTGCAGGTTGTCCACTTCTCCGGTCAGCAGCTGCTCTGTCTTTTCCCGGGATGCATCCTGGTAGTTTTGTACGCCTTGCAATGCTTCCTTTAACATATCTCCAAAGTTGTTTCGCGTCTCCCCTGTACGCATCTGTTCGTTCTGGCCGCTTTCCGTTGGACTTTGCGGCGCCTGAGGAGATAACGGGGACAACGGCAGTTCCCCGTGTGAGGGTCCTTGTATCATTGGCATGGTTCCTCCTCCTTTTCTGCTAGCCTCTCCCGATTTCCATGGCGCTCATTTTCATTGATTTATGGGCATCGAACACTGTGACATTGGCTTCATATGACCGAGTCGCCCCCATCACATCCACCATCTCTTTCAACGGATCAACATTGGGAAGTTGTACATTTCCGTCCTCATCCGCATCCGGATGCCCCGGTTGATGCATCGATTGAAAGGGAGTCTGGTCTTCCACGATGCCGGTCACTTGCACGCCGCCAGCGCTTTCCCTTTCCGCGTCTTGCAAATGGGATGCAAACGAAGCCCGGTTATCCTGTGGCGCCATCGTTACCATTTTTCGCCGGTAAGGTTCCCACTCCCCATCGACCATGCGTCCTCTCGTCGCTGAAGCGTTCGCCATATTGCCTGCCGCCGTATCCATGCGTAAGCGCTGCGCGGTTAAAGCTGAAGCAGTTGAGTTCATTCCATCGAACATAGCCATACTACTGACCTCCCAAAGCAGTTTTTAAACTGCTAAACTGTCCATCCATTCGATCAATGAGTGCGGAGTGATAGATTTGGTTATTGGCCATCGCTGCCATCTCTTTGTCCATATCCACACCATTGCCGTTATGATGATAGCTTCTGGTACGGTCGATTGAAGTATAGGCCCCGCGATCCCCTGCGCCGCCAAAGTCAAAGTGCCGACCGTCCGTCCTTCGGGAGTCAAACTGTTGCTTGGCAGCATCCAAGGTATGTTCAAAGTTTGCCTTCCTCGCTTTATAATTCGGTGTATCTACATTCGCGATGTTGTTTGCTGTTGTTTGTTGTCGAAGTCCGGCTCCATTCAACCCGTTATGCAATTGGTCAATGGTCGATGAAAATAAAGCCACCATCCAAACCCTCCTATGTTTGAAAATAAATCTATTGCTATACCCATGCATCGTTGGATTCATTACTTATGTCGGGTATCATTTGTCCTCTTCATTGTATATAAAAGCTAAGAGAAAACAAGAAAAATGTTGAATAATAACGAAATAAAAGGAAAATCAGTAGCTATTATCTATAAACGTAAAGAATGTGATTATAGTAATTATGTCTTTTTACTCATAATTTTTCTCATAAAAGTGTTTTGGACCTATCCTACCAAAAGGGTATTTTTGGACGATCTTGGGGATTATTCCTCTCTTTTGGCATAATTCCACAACAAAAAACACCCGATATCCTAAAAGCGATATCGAGTGTTCCAAGCCCTTTATACCATATTTATACCAAAGCAGAACCGATGACGATGACAAGGGTGAGGTAAGCGGCCCCCGCTCCCGTCCAAAGCCCTACTCTTTTCGATTTCAGCATCGCGCCTCATTCCTTTCCAACAGCTTCGACGTCCACACGTTGCAGGCGAAGCGCGTTTGTGACAACAGACACCGAGCTAAAGGCCATTGCTGCACCTGCGACCCAAGGAGCTAACAACCCAATCGCCGCGACAGGGATTGCTGCTGTGTTGTATACAAAGGCAAAGAAAAGATTCTGGCGAATGTTTCGCATCGTCTTGCGGCTCATAAGCACGGCATCGGCAACACTGTTTAAATCCCCGCGCATGAGTGTTACATCTGCAGATTCAATGGCTACATCCGTACCGGTTCCTATTGCCATCCCAATGTCGGCGGTGGCAAGGGCGGGAGCATCGTTAATCCCGTCACCGACCATCGCGACTTTCTTGTCTTCGGCTTGCAGTTTTTCGATTTCTTTTCCTTTTTCTTCTGGAAGAACTTCCGCCAATACGTTATCGATACCGACTTCGGCAGCGATCGCTTCCGCGGTTTTTTGATTGTCACCGGTCATCATCATGACTTCCAATCCGGCCTTGTGCAGCCTTTCAACCGCTGCTGCCGATGTTTCTTTTACCGTGTCCGCTACCGCGACTACACCGGAGTACACCCGGTCGATGGCAACGAGCATGGCAGTTTTCCCCTCGCCTTCCCAGCGTGTTTTATGCCCAGATGACGAGTCGAGAGGAATGTTTTCTTCACTGAGCAATTTCTCGGTGCCAACGATGATTTCCTGTTCGCCAACCGTGGCGCGAACTCCTTTCCCCGGAATTGTTTCAAACGTATCGGCTTTCGAAACATCGATGCCCTTCTGTTTGATGCCGTCGACGATTGCCTCCGCCAACGGATGCTCTGAAGGCTTTTCAGCAGCGGCGAGTAAAGACAAAAACTCCTTCTCGTTCATATCCTCCACGTGCACGTCGGTTAACGAAGGTGTTCCTTCCGTTATCGTTCCGGTTTTATCCAGAACGATCGTAGACACATCTTTCGTTCCTTCCAAATACTCTCCGCCTTTGAATAACACCCCGAGTTCAGCAGATTTTCCGGAACCTGCCATAATGGACGTTGGTGTGGCCAATCCAAGCGCACAGGGACAGGCGATGACGAGAATGGAGATCGTCGGGACAAGGGCACTGCCGACATTGCCGGGAGTTACCCAGAAATACCAGATCAGAAAAGTGAGCGTTGCCACAACGAGCACGGCAGGCACAAAGATGCTTGACACTTTATCAACGGAGCGCTGAATATTTGCTTTCGATGTTTGTGCATCTTCCACCACTTTTACAATTTGCTGCAAAGCTGCGTCTTTCCCGACTTTTTTTGCTCTTACCAAGAGCGTGCCGTTTTTATTGACCGTTGCCCCGATGACCTCATCTCCCACCTGTTTATCAATGGGAATGCTTTCTCCGGTAAGCATCGACTCGTCCACGGCGGTATGCCCTTCCACAACTTCGCAGTCGACGGGAATTTTTTCCCCGGGTTTTACGCGGATATCGTCCCCAACTTGAACCTTTTCAACCGGGACTTCCACTTCCACGCCTTCCCGCATAACAATCGCTGTTTTTGCCTGTAACCCCATTAATTTCTTTATCGCGCGTGACGTACGGCTTTTCGAACGAGCTTCAAACAGCTTCCCTAAAAGAATTAATGTAATAATAATAGCCGCTGTTTCGAAGTAAAGCTCCGGCATCCCGGTACCGCCGGCAGCCATCCATTCCATCCCCAAATAAATGCTGTAAAAATAAGCGGCAGACGTCCCGAGCGCGACGAGCACATCCATGTTCGCGCTTTTATTTGCCAATGCTTTATAGGCCCCTCGGTAAAACTGCCAACCAACAACGAACTGCACAGGGGTCGCGAGGGCGAGTTGCACCCACGGGTTCATGAAGATTTCGGGCATCCACATCCATTGCGTGAATTCAAAGTGCGTCACCATGCTCCAAAGCAAAGGAAGCGTGAGAATAGCCGCAAAAATGAATTTTCCGGTTTGATCCTCGACGATTTGGTCTTTTTCGTCTCTTGCCTCCGTAGCATCTCCCTTTTCATGAAGCTTATAGCCGATTTTTTCCACGGCTGCTTCCAAGTCCGGGATGGAAACAGTCTCTTGGTCATAACTGACAGTGGCCGTTTCCAGCGCAAGGTTAACACTTGCTTCGCTCACGCCTTCCATACGGTTTAATTTTTTCTCCACGCGATTGGAGCAAGCCGCACACGTCATTCCGGTGACCTCAAATTCCGCTTTATCATGAACGACCTGATACCCTAGCGACTGAATTTTATCTTCAAATTGAGAAACATCGGTGCGGGTGGGATCGAACCTTACGTTCGTTTTTTCCGACGCCAAATTTACATTGGCCTCTTCCACCCCATCCATTTTATTCAAGCCTTTTTCAATCCGCGTCGCACACTCGGCACATGTCATCCCTGATACATGCAAATTCGCTTCTTTGCTCATGAGTGCCCCTCCCTCCGACCTGTTTCTATATTCATTATATCATACCCCTAATGGGTATTAAAGGAATAAGCCCTGTTGGAGGAGGGAGACCTGATTTTAGCCGGGGGCATGATCATCCGCTCTCTCATGATGACCGAAAATTCGACAGTCGATTCTTTTTGGTCGCCATGAGCCATTCTTGTTCCATGGCGACAAAACAATGCTGATCTTCCCTTTTCGGACGTCATGAGCCTTCCATGACGCCCATACAAAAAAAGACAGCCTGTCCTCTCTGACAGAGGGGATAGACTGTCTCATACACTCGTCGATTTAATCATCGCGAAGGCGTTCCAACTCGACGAGAAATTTGTCGTTCAGCACTTTAATATACGTCCCTTTCATGCCCAGTGAGCGCGATTCAATCACACCCGCGCTTTCCAGTTTGCGGAGGGCATTGACGATAACCGAGCGTGTGATGCCTACACGGTCGGCAATTTTACTGGCAACAAGTAGTCCTTCTTTGCCGTCCAACTCTTCAAAAATGTGTTCAACAGCTTCCAATTCACTGTAGGAAAGGGAGCTGATCGCCATTTGGACAACTGCTTTGCTCCGCGCTTCATCTTCGATTTCCGAAGCTTTTTCATGGAGAATTTCCATGCCGACAACGGTCGCCCCGTATTCGGCCAACACCAAATCATCGTCACTAAAACGGTCATTTAAACGGGCGAGGATTAACGTTCCTAACCGTTGGCCACCGCCGATAATCGGAACGATGGTTGTGAGCCCCGTGCGGAAAAGATCGCGGTTTTCCGTCGGAAAAGCAGTATGTTCACTGTCAATGTCGAGGTTTGGCGAGGTTTCATTAACATTGAAGATACCAGCGGTGTATTCTTCCGGAAATTGTCGTTCTTCAAGAATCCGGTCGATCTTTTCATGCCCAATCTCTTGTTCAATCGAGTAACCGAGCAATTTCCCCCGGCGGCTGACGACAAAAACGTTGGCAGAAATGACTTCGCTTAACGTTTCAGCCATGTCTTTAAAATCCACATGCTGGCCTGTCGTCTTTTGCAACATATCATTAATTTGTCTTGATTTCGCTAGTAGTTCCATTTGGAATAATTTCCTCCTATTATTAAATTACAAAATAAAGTGGCTAGTGTCTTCGTTTCCGGCGACATCCGCGAGTTTTTCCTCGACATACGGTTCCGTAATCGTGATTTTCTCCAATGTAATGTCGGAAGCCTCAAAGGAGAGTTCTTCAAGCAGCCGTTCGAGCAGCGTGTGCAAACGCCGGGCACCAATGTTTTCCGTTTCACGATTGACGTGTTCGGCTAATTCAGCAATCTTGTCAACAGCTTCGTCAGAAAATTCTACATCTATACCTTCCGTTTTCAAAAGTGCTGCATATTGCTTGAGGAGCGCGTTATCAGGTTCGCGGAGAATCATGATGAAATCTTCTTTCGACAAATTCTCTAACTCCACGCGTGTGGGAAAACGGCCTTGCAGCTCGGGAATTAAATCCGAAGGCTTCGACATATGAAATGCCCCCGCTGCCACAAATAATATGTGATCGGTTTGTACCGCTCCATATTTTGTCGTTACCGATGCCCCTTCCACGATGGGGAGAATGTCGCGCTGGACGCCTTCCCTGGAAACATCGGCACTGCTGCCTTGTTGTGACCCGGCTACCTTATCGATCTCATCAATAAAAATCATCCCGAGTTGTTCCGTCTTTTTGACTGCTTGGTGGCTGATTTCATCCATATCCACAAGTTTTTGCGCTTCATCGTCCGTGAGAACCCCACGCGCTTCTTTCACGGGCAATTGTCTTTTTTTCTTTTTGTTCGGCATCATCTTCCCGAACATTTCCTGCATGTTCATGCCCGTTTGTTCCATTCCCGTCCCTTGAAACATATCGGAAAAAGATGGATTCTGTTCGTCTACTTCCACCGTCACGAGGTGGTCTTCCAATTCGCCGAGGGCGAGTTGGTGGGCGATGCGTTGCCTGCGCTCCCGGTTGCTTTCCCGTTCCGATTCACTTTCTTCAGCATCTTCCTCCGTGTCTTCATCGGACGATGCTTGAAAAAGCATTTCAAAGGGGTTTTTTTGTTGTTGATTTTTTCGCTTGGTTGGAGCCAAAAGCTTGACTAAGCGTTCATTGGCCTGTTTTTCCGCCTGTGGCCGGACCGAATCCATTTTTTCTGCTTTTACAATTCGGACGGCATGGTCAACAAGGTCCCGTACCATTGCTTCAACGTCGCGGCCAACATAACCTACTTCCGTAAATTTCGTCGCTTCCACTTTGACAAACGGAGCACCGACGAGTTTCGCCAAGCGGCGGGCGATTTCTGTTTTCCCTACGCCTGTCGGACCAATCATGAGAATATTTTTTGGTGTGATCTCCTCGCGAATGATCTCAGGCACTTTACTGCGTCGATAACGGTTGCGAAGCGCGATCGCAACCGCGCGTTTCGCTTCCTTTTGTCCGACGATGTATTGATTGAGCTGTTCAACAATTTGTTTCGGTGTGTGGTTGGCATATTCCACCAGTTATCACCTTTCGTAACCCATCTACTTGGGAAGTTATATCTCTTCAATCACGAGTCGGTCATTGGTGTATACACAGATTTCTCCGGCGGTTTTAAGCGATTCTTCCGCGATATTGCGAGCCTCGAGCCCAGAATGTCTCGCGAGAGCACGACCGGCGGCCAGTGCGTAGAAACCACCGGATCCAATGGCGAGTATGCCATCATCGGGTTCAATGACTTCTCCCGTTCCGGCGATCAACAGCAACTGGCGATCGTCCATCACGATCAGCATCGCTTCCAACTTTCTGAGCACCTTGTCGCTGCGCCATTCTTTGGCCAACTCGCGTGCTGCCCGCTGCATTTGGCCACCGTATTCCTGCAATTTTCCCTCAAATTTCTCGAATAGTGTAAAGGCATCGGCGACCGAACCCGCAAATCCAGCGAGAACCTTTCCGTTATAAATCTTGCGTATTTTTTTGGCACTATGTTTCATGACCGCAGCCTGCCCCATCGTCACTTGGCCATCCCCGGCCATTGCACCCTTGCCATTATGGCGGATGGCAAAAATTGTGGTTGCGTGAAAACTGTTCTCCATAATGACTCCTTTCAGGCACGCGGATGCGCCCCTTTATAAATCGTGCGTAAACGCTCGGTGGTCACATGTGTATAGCGCTGGGTCGTCGATAAATGCTCATGGCCAAGCAATTCTTGAACAGCGCGAAGATCAGCGCCTTCATTCAATAGATGGGTGGCGAATGAATGGCGTAAACTGTGCGGAGACATTTTTAAAGAATGCGAGGCTTCCTGGACGCGTTTATTTAAGACGTAGCGCAACCCGCGATCTGTTAATGTTCCGCCTCTATAATTCAAAAAAAGAGCGGAAGGACGATCCCCTTCACGATTGGCTAACGTGTTCCTCCCGTCTTCACAATACTTCATTAAAGCATCGAGGGCGTAGGCTCCTATGGGAATGTATCGTTCTTTTCCGCCTTTGCCGGTCACATGTATGGTTTCTGTGCTCAAATCCAAATCGTCGAGCACCAAACCGCAACATTCCGAGGCGCGGATGCCTGTCGCGTAAAGCAACTCTATAAGAGCAAGATCCCGTTGTTTTAGCGGATCTTCCCCTTCACAGACGCTTAAAAGCATTTCCAGTTCGTTCGAATAGAGAAAGCGGGGCAGTCGCTGGGTTTGACTCGGAAAACGAGTAAACGCCACGGGATTGTTCTGTATTAGTGATTCCCGTTTTAAAAAGCGATAAAACGACCGAATGACAGAAAGTTCTCGGGCGATGCTCGTTCTCGCCAAACCTTTGTCATGCAAAAAAGTTAAGTACATGCGAATGTGGCGATGATCGACAGCACATGCATCTACCTGCAATTCCTCTTGCAAATATTGCTTCCAAACGTCCAATTGCCGTCTGTAAGCAACCATCGTGTGCTGTGTTACATTTTTTTCCACCTGCAAATATTGAAAAAAAGCCAAATAAGGATCTTTCGAGTCAGAGCGCATCAATATCCACCTTATGAACAGTACTTTAAAGGGCAAAAACAGAGACAAGCATCGGTTCATCGCCCGATCCAGCGTACATATCCGATTCTGTTGAACAGTCTGCACCTGCATTTGTGGCAAGCAGTCGTTTCCCGATTGTGGGGGATAAGGGGTTTTACGAGCATAATCCGCTACGATAAGCGTCTAAAGCTTAACATATTGAAGCAGGTAAAAGCAAGAATTTATTCATAAAATTCTGATATGCGTTTACAATGCATGATTTTCAGAAGGAACGGATAACGCTGCATCCATAACTTCCACAATCATAATATGGAAAACCCCTCCCGTTGACAAGGGGTTTTCCTCTCCATAAAGGGGATTGTCACTAAATCGTACACAATTTGGCTAGTTTGGGTCCTCGCGGTAATCGCATTCCGAGCATTGCACCCGTACCGTTTTTTTGGCTTTTTTCTCAACGAGGAGGCTTTGGCACTTCGGACACGGCCGTGCAATCGGCTTATCCCAGGAAACGAATTCACACGCCGGATAACGATCGCATCCGTAGAATGTGCGTTGTTTTTTGCTTTTTCGTTCCACGACATTTCCTTCTGTACACCTTGGGCATTTTACGCCGATCGGCTTTAGGATCGCCTTTGTGTTCCGGCAATCGGGAAAGTTGGAGCAAGCCATAAATCTTCCGTACCTTCCCATTTTGTAAACCATGGGATGCCCGCACTTTTCACAATCTTCCCCTACCGGTTCATCTTTGATTTCGACTTCTTCCATTTCTCGATCAGCAACTTTTAACCGCTTTTCAAACCCTTGGTAGAAGGTATCGATGATTTCAATCCAGTTTTCATTACCCTCTTCAACGTCATCCAGGTCTGATTCCATCTGGGCGGTAAACTTCACGTTCAAGATTTCCGGGAAAAACTCAACGATGAGATCAAGGACAATTTCCCCGAGCTCCGTCGGTACGAAACGACGATCCTGCAATGAGACATACCCGCGTCGCTGAATCGTATCCAGAGTGGGAGCATAAGTGGAAGGGCGGCCGATTCCAAGCTCTTCCATCGTGCGCACGAGTCGTGCTTCTGTATACCTGGGCGGCGGTTGCGTGAAATGTTGGGTCGGCTCCAACGTTTCTTTTTTTGCCGTTTCCCCTTCTTCGAGCGCGGGAAGAAGTTTGTTTTCTTCTTTTTTGCTATCGTCGCTACCTTCCACATACACTCTCATAAAACCTTGAAACTTCACTTTCGATCCCGTTGCCCGGAAGATTATTCCGCCATTTTCCAAATCAGCCGTCATCGTATCCATGATCGCAGGCGCCATGCGACTCGCCACCATGCGCTCCCAAATCAGGCGATAAAGCCTTAATTGATCCCGGCTCAAGTAATCTTTGATTGCTTTCGGCTCACGAGCGACAAACGTCGGACGGATCGCTTCGTGAGCGTCTTGGGTGTTCTCTCCCTGTCTCTTTTGCTTTCGGTCGGCACCTACATATTGATTCCCATATTTTTCTTGGATATAGGCTTTCGCTTCTTCTTTGGCTGTTTCAGAAATGCGTGTGGAATCAGTACGCATATACGTGATTAAACCGACGGTGCCTTCTTTGCCCAATTCTATCCCTTCATACAATTGCTGGGCTACCATCATCGTCTTTTTCGCCCGGAAATTGAGCTTTCGGGCCGCTTCCTGTTGGAGCGAAGAGGTGATGAACGGCTGCACCGGATTGCGGCGCCGTTCTTTTTTCTGCACGGACGCGATGGTAAATTCGTCCCCTTTTAATTGTCCCAGGACTTCATCCACATCTTCTTTTGTCTTCAATGCCTCTTTTTTCTTTCCTTTTCCGTGAAATTGGGCATCGAATGTTTCTTCACCATACGAAAATGTTCCTTTTATATTCCAGTACTCTTCAGGTTCAAACTGTTGAATTTCTTTCTCCCGGTCATTAATCATCTTTACGGCAATTGATTGTACACGTCCGGCGCTTAATCCTTTTTTTACTTTTTTCCAAAGCAACGGACTGATGTTGTAACCAACGAGCCGGTCCAAAATTCGGCGGGCTTGTTGGGCATCAACGAGATCGGTATTAATGGTGCGCGGGTTTTTGAATGCTTCCTGAATCGCGGGCTTGGTTATTTCATTAAACACAACCCGGCAAGGCGTTTCTTCATCGATCCCTAAGCTGAATGCCAAATGCCAGGCAATCGCTTCCCCTTCACGGTCGGGGTCCGCAGCAAGGTAAACCTTTTTTGCTTTCTTCGCCGCTTGTTTTAATTCTTTTAAAACCGGGCCCTTCCCGCGAATCGTAATGTATTTTGGATCATATCTCTTATCCACATCTACGCCCATTTGTGATTTTGGCAAATCACGCACGTGTCCCATTGATGCTTTCACCGTATATTTTTTTCCTAAATACTTTCCAATTGTTTTTGCTTTAGCGGGAGATTCAACGATTACAAGGTAATCCGCCATCTCTAAAGTTTCCTCCCCCCTGATATAGTTGCTCTAATAGCTGAAACCGTGTAAAACCGCCGTTTTCATTGATATTCTTTTATCCGGCGAAGGCTTCAAGGCTATGATGCAGGGCTTTTTGAACATGTTCGAATTTTAATGTAAAACCTTCCTCATTATTAAACAACAATTTCACGTTTGTCAAACAAAGTTTTTTGGAAAGGGGAAGAATTTTTAGAAATAAGCGGCGAAAATTATAAATCCGAAGAACCCAGAACAATCGCTGCCCCTTGTTCAATTAAACGGTTGGTGCCCATGGAGGTTTTGCTGTAAATCGGTCCGGGGAGCGCGCAAACGTCTCTCCCTTGTTCCAGCGCTTGATCAACGGTAATGAGCGTCCCTGAGCGCTCACCGGCCTCCACGACGAATAAGCGGCCACTAAGGGCACTAATGATGCGATTGCGTTCCGGGAAATGCCATTTTTGCGGGCGTCGGTCTGGGGGATATTCGGAGATGAGTAAATGGCCGTTCGCCAACGTTTCTGCTAGCTTTTTGTTTTCGCGGGGATAAATATGAAAAAAACCTCCGGCAATCACGGCGATCGTCTTGCCCTTTGCAAGGATTGCCCGATGGTGGGCGGTGGTGTCGATACCTCTCGCCATCCCGCTCACAATGACTCGACCCGATTGAACGACCGGAGGAAGCAGTTCTTCTGTGGCCCGTATGCCATAATTGCTCGGCTGGCGTGTGCCAATGACGCCTAACGTTTCTTCGTTGCATAAAGAAACGTCTCCTCTGCAATAGAGGACCCATGGCGGGTCGGGCATTTGTTCCAAGCGCCACGGATAGGAACGGTCGTCTCTTGTGATCGCGAAGATTCCCGCTTCTTCCATTTTTCTTATTTCTTCGACTATGGAGGTGTTGTTCCAATAGGAATGCCAGATGTGCGCCGTTTTTAGGCGGCAGCCGGTAAGGCGTGTCAATGCTTCGATGGAATGTTCGGCATAGTTTTCTAACGAGGGGTCGCCTGCATGCAGGCGCCGAAGGGCACGCCAGGTCATGCCGGGGGCGAGATGGGCGTGGAGCAATCGATGTCGGTACGAGGACATAGCGTCTCCTTTCCTAATAGGGAATAGATCATGTGTTCGATTATTATTATAGCACACGCGAAAAAGAAGTCAAGCTAAAAAGCACCTGCCATATTTTTTATGACAGATGCCTTTCGGGGAATTAATTACGCGGTTCATGCGTCAAGCATGCATCATATAAGTTGTTTTCTTTCAACGTTTCAATCATCGTTTCACCGATGATCGCCGGTGTTTCTGCAATGGCAATGCCGTTTTCAGCCATCGTCTTTTTCTTTTCATCCGCAGTGCCTTTCCCGCCGGAGATAATCGCGCCGGCGTGGCCCATACGTTTCCCCGGAGGAGCGGTGGCCCCACCGATAAACCCGACGACGGGTTTGTTCATGTTTGCTTGTACCCACTCGGCGGCTTCTTCTTCTGCCGTTCCGCCGATTTCTCCGATCATGACGACCGCTTTTGTGTCGTCATCTTCATTAAACAGCTTTAATGCATCGATGAAATCAGTGCCGTTCACCGGGTCGCCGCCAATGCCGACAGCCGTGGACTGTCCGACGCCTGCAGCGGATAATTGATCAACGGCTTCGTATGTGAGCGTCCCGGAACGGGAAACGACGCCAACGTGTCCTTTTTGATGAATGTAACCAGGCATAATGCCGATTTTGCATTCATCCGGAGTGATGACACCCGGGCAATTAGGCCCAATTAAACGCGTCTTTTTCCCTTCCATGTAACGTTTTACTTTCAACATGTCGATCACGGGGATCCCTTCCGTGATACAAATAACGACATCAATTTCCGCATCAACCGCTTCAAAGATCGCGTCTGCCGCGAGTCCAGGTGGAACGTAGATAACGGAAGCGGTGGCTCCTGTCGTGTCTACGGCTTCTGAAACGGTGTTGAAAACCGGGACACCTTCAATTTCGGTGCCGCCTTTTTTTGGCGTAACGCCGCCCACAATTTGCGTCCCGTATTCGATCGCTTGTTTTGTATGAAAGAGACCAGTGGAACCGGTAATCCCTTGAACAATGACTTTCGTATCTTTATTAATTAAGATACTCATAGTAGCGTGCCCGCCTTTCTATTTTACTAAATCTACGATTTTCTCAGCACCATCTGCCATAGAGTCTGCAGCGGTAATGTTCAAGCCTGATTCTTCGAGAATTTTCTTGCCTTCGTCAACATTCGTGCCTTCTAAACGGACCACAAGCGGCATCGTTAGACCGATTTCTTTTGTTGCCGTAACTACACCTTCCGCGAGGACGTCACATTTCATAATGCCGCCAAAAATGTTGACGTAAATGCCTTTCACATGTTCATCTTCGAGGATGATTTTAAAAGCGGCTGTCACCTTTTCGGCTGTTGCGCCGCCTCCCACATCGAGGAAGTTCGCCGGTTCACCGCCGTTATGCTTAATGATATCCATCGTCGACATCGCGAGGCCTGCACCGTTAACCATACAACCGATGTTTCCATCCAAGGCAATGTAACTAAGGTCGTATTTGGATGCTTCGATTTCTTTCGGATCCTCTTCGTCGAGGTCACGAAGGTCCTGGATATCGTTTTGGCGATAAAGGGCGTTGTCATCAAAGTTAAGCTTCGCGTCAAGCGCCAAAACATCGCCGTCTTTTGTCGTAACGAGCGGATTGATCTCGGCGACGGAGCAGTCTTTTTCCACAAACACGTCATAAAGCCCGCTCATAAACTTAACCGCTTTTCCGAGGGATTCGTTCGGAATGTTCATGTTAAAAGCGAGCCGGCGCGCTTGGAATCCTTGGAGACCAATCGCGGGATCGATGAACTCCTTGAAGATTTTTTCTGGGGTTTCAGCCGCGACCTCTTCGATTTCGGTCCCGCCTTCTTCGGAGCCCATCAAGACGATCCGGGAGGTGCTGCGATCCAATACCAATCCGATGTAATACTCTTTATCAATGTCGCAGCCTTCCTCGACGAGCAATCGTTTTACTTCTTTTCCTTCAGGGCCTGTCTGATGAGTGACAAGTGTTTTACCGAGTATCTCTTCGGCGTATGTACGCACTTCATCCTCATTCTTTGCTATTTTTACACCGCCGGCATTGCCGCGTCCGCCAGCGTGGATTTGCGCCTTCACGACGCGCACGTCCGTCTTCAATGAACGAGCTTTTTCGACGGCTTCTTCCACAGAGAAAGCTTCATGCCCCGTCGGTACAGCGACGCCGTACTGTCTGAGGAGATCTTTACTCTGGTACTCATGAATATTCATGTTCTGTCCATCCTCCCTATGAGTACTTATCAATTCGTTCATGCGATAAAGGAGCGAGGAATCATCACCTGTCCAATACCTTTACACACATTTTTTATGATACCAGTCTTTTGAAAAAGAATAAAGGGCAAGATTCGAGGTATTCTTGTTTTTCCTGATTGTTTCTCGTATGATAAAAATAATGAGCCGAGAGGAGATAAGTGATGAATCTACAGGATAGGGAAGAACCTATTGAATTAAAATATTTCAGATTTTTGGAAGGGCGAATCGATCTCTCCCCGGAAGAAAAACGGCAATACGCCAATGTTCAAAAAGGATTTGAAGGTGAGCTAAAATTTGATCATTGGATCGAGCAAAATCTATCGCCCGATTACCTTCTAATAAAGGGTTTGTTGCTCGAACATAGAGGAGAGTTATTTCAAATTGACACCCTTCTTATTTTTTCCGGGCAAATATATCTCTTTAACGTAAAAAATCATGTCGGTGATTATTATATTGATGGAGAAAACTGGCACTTCATGTCCGGTGCTGAAATCAAGAGTCCCCTCCTTCAGTTGCAACGGAGTGATTTTCTCCTTCGGCAATTGCTTCGAAAACTGGGAACAAACACCACGGTCAAACCCTCCCTTGTTTTTATTCACCCTGAATTCATCTTGTATAATGCTCCCCCAAAACTGCCTGTCCTTTTTTCCGGTCAACTTCATCGATTTAAGAAAAAATTGAATAGCATGCCTTCGAAAATAGAGCGAAAACATGAAATACTTGCCGAACGATTAGTTTCTTTGCACTTGGATCGTTCCCCGCATACTCGGTGGCCGGACTACGACTATCAGCAGTTGAAAAAAGGGGTGACTTGCGTTAAATGCGCAGCTTTTATGTCCGACAAAGAAAGAAAATGGATATGTACCGGTTGCGGTCACGAGGAAGACAACGAAACAGCCATTCTGCGAAGCGCAAAGGAATATCAATTTCTATTCCCGGACAGAAAAATGACCACAAACGTGATTCGTGAATGGTGCGGGATCAATGGTTCGAAGAAAAAAATAAGAAGAGTTCTAACAAAACATTTCAGGCACCTGAGCCAAGGGAAAGGTTCCTATTATGTTTAGTGACGATCATTACCGCTGACCGGATACGAACAATACGGTTAGTGACCCTTTAATCGATTCTCCCTCGGCTGTTCGGGTGTTAACTGTATGATTAGTGACCCTCCGACTGTATTTTTGCCTCTGTTCGGGTGCTAATGACTCGATTAGTGACCCTTCAGCCCGGTTTTTCACTGCTGTTCGGGTGCTAATCCGCAATTCTCGAGTGAAAAACCGCCGGCGTGTACGCCTAGCGGTAATTGTAAAACCCTTCGCCGGATTTTCGGCCTAATTTGCCGGCTTTGACATACTTGAGGAGCAGCGGACAAGGGCGGTATTTTTCGCCTAACGTTTCATATAAATAGTTCATGTTCCGCAGACGGCTATCGAGGCCGACGAGGTCTGCCAATTCAAGTGGGCCCATCGGGTGATTCAAACCGAGCTTAAGCGCTTTGTCGATGTCTTCGGCGGAAGCGACCCCCTCCATGTACATGTTCATCGCTTCGTTTCCGATCAGACAGTTCATTCGGCTCGTCACAAACCCCGGAAATTCATTGACTTCCACCGTTTCCTTGTTCATTTTTTCCCCGAGATCCTGCACAATCCGCACCGTTTTTTCGGAAGTATCCAGTCCTTTAATGATTTCGATCAATTTCATTTTATGAACCGGATTGAAAAAATGCATGGCGATCACTTTCTCCGGACGATTCGTCGCCGCGCCGATCTCGGTCGGGCTGAGCGTCGATGTATTCGTCGCCAAGACGGTTTGGTCCGGGCAATACTCGTCAAGTTTCCGGAAAATCTCCACTTTTAACGGAATTTCTTCCAAAACAGCTTCGATGACGACATCCGCCTCATGAACGGCTGCTTGGAGATCATTTTCAGAGTTTAATTGTTGCTTTGCCGCTTCTGACTGGTCCCGATCTATAAACCCTTTATCGGCGCTTTTTTGCAGTAATGTTTCTATTGATGCCTCCGCCTGCTTGAGATTGGAATCATCGATATCATGAAGCTTCACCCGGAAACCGCTCAAAGCAGCGGTATAAGCAATGCCCCTGCCCATCGTTCCGGCTCCCACGACACTAATCTGTTGCAACACAGCCACCTCTTATTTCCTTTCCAGCATCAAAGCCATGCCCTGACCGCCGCCGACACACAAAGTCGCGACGCCGTATCGTTCATTTTTTCGTTTCATTTCGTACAGGAGGGATGTCGTAATACGCGCGCCTGTTGCCCCAAGCGGGTGGCCCAAAGCGATGGCTCCGCCATTTCGGTTCACATCTTCTTCGGAAAGTCCGAGTCCACGAATGACCGCCAAGGACTGGGAGGCAAACGCTTCATTCAGCTCCCATACGCCGATGTCTTCTTTTTGCATGCCTGTCTGTTCCAACAACTGATCGACCGCCGGCACGGGACCAACCCCCATCACTTCCGGGTCAACGCCCACGGCTGTCCAGTCCACAATCGTCGCCATCGGGGCCACCCCGAGCGTTTCCGCTTTCTCTTTCGTCATCAACACGAGAGCGGATGCGCCGTCATTGCGTCCGCAGGCGTTCCCTGCCGTCACCGATCCATCAGCTTTAAACGCCGGCTTCAAAGACGCCAGCTTCTCCAAAGAAGTCTCCCGCGGGTGTTCATCGACGGAAAACGTGAACGATCGCTTCCGTTCTTTCACTTCCACTGGTACGATTTCTTCCGCAAACATTTCGTTTTCAAGTGCACGTTTCGCACGTTGCTGGCTTTCAAAAGCAAAGGCGTCTTGATCTTCACGACTGATTTCATAGCGCTCCGCAACATTCTCCGCGGTCGCCCCCATGCCAAGCTTGTCGCCGTAAATTTCCATCGGTTGCTGACCGGCTTCCAAGTTAGAGTCCACGAGTTTCTGGGTGCCTTCCCCATACCGGGTGTTACGCAGGTACATCGGGGCTTGGCTCATGTTCTCCGTCCCGCCGGCAACGACGACATCCGCCTGCCCGAACAATATTTGTTGGATCCCGGATCCAATCGCCTGCATGCTGGACGCGCACAGTCGATTCACCGTAAACGCAGGCTTGCTTTCCGGTATGCCCGCTCGCAATGCGGCAACTCGGGCCACATTCGACGAAGCAGTCGTTTGCCGAACTTCTCCAAGGATGACTTCATCCACATTTTCTTTTTCAATCCCTGCTCTTGAAACCGCTTCTTCAATCACCGTGCTGCCAAGGTGTCCGCTGTCTACATTTCTGAGCGATCCCCCCGCGCGCCCGACGGCTGTCCGCGCGGCGCTCGCGATCACAATCTCTTTATTTTCGACCTTCAAATGAATGCACCCTTTCTATTTTCCTTGGAAATTCGCCTGTCGTTTCTCCAAAAATGCGCTTGTCCCTTCATTTTTATCTTCGGATTGAAACGCAACGGCTTGCGCAAGTTTTTCCAGTAGTTCAGCGGTCTCCAGATTGGCATCCGCACCTCGGGTCACAACCATTTTCGCGAGTCGTACGGCAAGCGGTCCTTTCGCGGAAATATCGGCAGTGATCTCCCGAACTTTTTCCTCCAACGCTTCCGGCTCGGCCACATCATTCACGAGCCCAATGCGAAGCGCCTCGTCGGCAACGATCAATTTCCCGCGCAAAATCATTTCGACCGCTTTCCCTTTACCGACGAGCCTGGTTAAACGCTGAGTGCCACCGGCTCCGGGGATGATCCCTAAATTCAATTCCGGGAGTCCGACTTTCGCTTTCGTGCTCGCCACCCGGATATCACAAGCCAAAGCCAGCTCACAACCACCTCCGGCCGCTACCCCGTTAATCATGGCAATTGTCGGCTTTTCAAAGGCTGCCAGTTTATCGTACACGTCTTGCATGCCGGGCTCTAGCGCATCGAGTGCTTCCTTGTTACGAAGCTGTGTGATGTCGGCCCCTGCTGCAAAGGCTTTTTCTCCGGTCCCTGTGAAAATAACCCCGTCGACGTCACTACGCCGGTCGACGTCATCGAGCGCGGCTTCCATTTCTTGCAACACTTGTGCGTTCAGCGCGTTGCGTACGTCCGGCCGGTTGATCGTTACCGTCGCCCAACGGTCTCGGACGTTTAATTGAATGAGTTCAAAGTCCATTGTTTTTCTCCTTTCTGATTTTCGCTTCGTATAATCTGTCCCTTTTAACGATTATACTATCACTCTCTGATCCATCCGCATGTGATTTTCTTGTTTCAACAACATCGACGTTTTGTTCATCCTTCTAGCAACATCCATCGCCGTTTCCACGGTCTCGTCAGAGGTATGCGTCCCCTGAACTATTTTGGCCGCTTTAAAAAAATGAAAACTGCACACTTGTGCCGGCCGATCTATGGCATCCGCGATCTTGGAATGGACAATCGCCGAGCTATTCGTCGCGAAAATCGCGTGCTTGGGTGCATGCTCATCGATGTTTTTAAGGATATTTCTTTTCGCGGGTAAATCCTCAATAGTGCTTTCGATCACAAAATCCCGATCTTTAACAGCGCTTTCAAGTTCAGGTTCAAAAACTAGATGGGCAAAAGAATGCTCCAGGTCTCGCCACGCCAGTTCGCCTTTTTCGACAGTATGGTGCAATTGTTTACTGATCTCTTCCATATTTTTCGAAAACGTTTCTTCATGTCGATCATGAATGTTTACATGAAAACCGGCAAGCGCACAAACGGCAGCGATTTGCGAACCCATTTTGCCCGCGCCGATGACCGCTACGTTTTGCACCATTACTGGCTTCCCTCCTTTTCCATTTCATCCACCGTTTCCTGCACGAGTTGACGCCGTAAGATTTTTCCGACACTCGTTTTCGGTAAGGACATCCGAAAATCAAAGATTTTCGGCACTTTGTAGCTTGCCATTCTTTTTTTGCACCAGGAAGTAAGATCTTCTTCTGTCAGCGTTTCTCCTTCTTTTGCCACAACGGAAGCTTTTAGCGTTTCCCCGCGGTAAGGATCGGGCACCCCATAAACGACGAGCTCACGTACGCCCGGATGTTGATACATCATTTCTTCGACTTCACCCGGATAAATATTAAATCCGCTGCTGATCACCATTTCTTTTTTTCTCCCAACAATGTAAAAGTACCCTTCTTCGTCCATTTCGGCAATATCCCCGGTCGCGAACCAACCATTTTGCAACTGGGCATCCGTCTCTTCTTGCTCGTTCCAATATCCAAGCATCACTTGAGGACCTTTGACCCACAACTCCCCTGCTTGGCCGATCGACACCGGTTCATGCGTGTCTAGATCAACAATCTCACAGTCCGTTCCCGGCAGCGGCAGTCCGATGCTTCCCGACTTTCTCTTTCCGCGAAACGGGTTTCGATGCGTCGTCGGCGACGTTTCCGACAGCCCGTATCCTTCCGATATGACGCCGCTGGTCATCTGTTCCACTTTATGCAAGACTTCGACCGGCAAAGGGGCACTCCCACTCGTCATAATTTTGATCGAATCAAGGGCGATGGGGTTTTTTTCCGCATATCGCAACAACCCGATGTACATCGTTGGAACAGCGGGAAAATACGTCGGCCGATACCGTTCAATGATCTCTACCGCTTCTTCCACCGTCCATTTTCGCATGCAAATAATCGTCGCCGCGGCAAACACGCCTTGATTGATCACGCTCGACATTGCCATCACATGATAAAAAGGGGCCGCGCCCAGAAAAACCTCCCCGGGCCTCTGTAACGTATTAGATGTAAATGCAAACGTTTGGAGCACGTTTCCGACCAAATTGTAATGGGTCAACACTGCCCCTTTCGGCGTACCGGTCGTCCCACCCGTAAATTGAATCAACGCCGGGTCTTTCTTCGGATCAATCGATATTTCCGGAGCGGACGCGGGATCTCCTTGATCAAGGAGATCATGAAAATGATATTCGTTCTCCGCGAAAGAAGAAGAGAGGGAGCCCCGATCTGTAAAGACGACAACTTTCAGCGATTGTACCGCTGCTAATTTTTCTTGTTGGTTTGCCTCGCCAATCGTAACTTTCGGCTCCGTTTGCCGAAAAATATGCGCGAGTTCTGCCTCCTGATACATCGGGTTCACTTGCACGACAATCCCGCCAATCCGCTGAACGGCAAAATGACTGATGATATATTCCACGCAGTTCGGGAGCATTACGGCGACGCGGTCCCCTTTTTGCACCCCTAAATCATGGAGGGCCGTTGCGAAGCGGTCAACTTCTTCTTTTAATTCGTCATACGTGTAAATGATCTTGCCGTCAATCACCGCGAGAATAGACCCGTAATCTTCTGCTGTCCGTTTCAAAAAATCATACAAAGAAAGATTCGGGACATCGATGTCCGCAGGCACATTTTCCGGATAATGGTCAAGCCATATACGATCCATGCCGTTACGAACCTTTCAACATATTCTTCGAGATAATCAGTCTTTGAATTTCATTTGTGCCTTCATAAATTTTTGTGATGCGCGCGTCCCGATAGAAACGTTCAGCAGGATATTCTGCCATATAGCCCATGCCGCCGTGGATCTGTACCGCTTTATCAGCCACTTTGTTATACGTTTCCGTTGCAAATAATTTGGCCATCGAGCTATCTTTAATCGCTTTTTCGCCTTGGTCGATCAACCACGCGGCTCGGTAAGTCATCGTCTTGGCCGCTTCCGTTTCCGTTTCCATTTCCGCTAACATCCATTGAATCGCTTGTTGTTGGGAGATCGGTTTTCCGAATTGTTTTCGTTCTTCGGCATACTCGATCGAAAGATCTATCAATTTCTTCGAAGAACCAACGGAACGGGCGGCAAGACCTACGCGGCCTTCCCCTAAAATCGTAAGCGCCGATACGTAACCCATCCCTACTTCACCGATGACGTTTTCATCGGGAACTTCACAATTTTCAAAGATTACTTGGCTCGTGTGCGACCCTCTTAAGCCCATTTTCTTATCCGGCTTTCCGACCGTAATTCCCGGAAAATCCTTTTCGATGACGAAGGCAGTGATGCCGCCTTTTGCTCCTTTTTCTTTGTCGGTAAGCGCGAAAACAGTAAAAACATCGGCGATGGGCGCATTCGTAATAAAATGTTTCGTTCCGTTTACGATCCATTTATCGCCCTTTTTCTCTGCAGTCGTGCCAAGATTCGTGGCATCCGATCCAGCCCCGGGTTCTGACAGGGCAAAACAACCAATTTTGTTTCCGGACGCCAAGTCAGGCAAATATTTCTGTTTAAGCTCTTCCGACGCCAAGCGCACCAACCCGGTGCTTCCGATGCCGGTGTGGGCACCGATAAGGGAAACATAGCCATTGTGCGTACGTCCCAGTTGCTCATAGACGATGCATTTCCCGACCGTATCAAGGCCAATGCCTCCGTATTCTTCCGGAATGCTTAACCCAAACAATCCGAGTTCCTTCGCTTGGTCAATCAGATGCTGCGGAATTTCATCCTCCTCTTCAATTTGCTGCGCGTACGGCTCCACTTCGTTTTCCACGAAATTTTTCACCATCATGCGCATCTGTTCATTTTCTTCGCTGATATTAAAATCCATGATTGATCCTCCTTGAAAATGTGCTTATTGTAATATGATGCAAAATCCATGCCAAGATCTAAAGCGGATGTAGAGGGAGGAATCGAGTGAAAAACGAATCAATTATGTATCATTGAATTTAAAAATGTATCGATGGTTCCCAAGAGACAATGCGCTGGGATTGTCTTTTTTTCATATCAATTCGGTACGTGAAATTTTAAAAACCTATTTTCGCCAGCCACCCGAGTTCCCACAATAAAAACACCTCCGACGAGCGTTTCAAGTTTGCCGAAACGCCCATCGAGGTGTTTTCTTTTTCTCTCCTACGTCAACTCATACTTTTTTAGTTTCCTTACAATCGTTGCTTGGCTCGTCCCCAGCGCTTCAGCGATTTTATACGTGTTTTCATACCGGCTGAGCGCTTTTATAAGCAGCGCCTTTTCCGATTTTTCCGTCGCTTCCTGCAACGTCGTAATGCCTTGCGGAAGTTCGTCCTCCCCGTTTTCTCGCAGGTCGACGGGAAGATCAACGATATCGATCATGCTGGTGGGAATAGTGACGACGAGCCGTTCCACCAAATTGGACAATTCCCGCACATTTCCGTTCCAATCGAATCGATAGAAAAAGTTTAGTGTAGCTTCCGAAAACTGTTTATGAACATCATATTTTTCATTGTAATGGTCGAGGTAATAATAAACGAGCGGCAAAATATCTTCGCGCCGTTCCCGGAGCGGCGGAATGTGAATCGGGATGACATTAATGCGGTAATAAAGGTCTTCCCGGAAGTTCCCTTCTTTTACCATTTTTTTCAAATCCCGATTTGTAGCGGCAATCACCCGCACATCAATCCATGTCGTTTGTGTGCTCCCGACCCTGCGGATCTCCCCCTCCTGTAACACTCGCAGCAACTTCACTTGCAAATCAAGGGGAAGTTCCCCGACTTCATCGAGAAATAATGTGCCCTTGTTCGCGAGTTCGAACATCCCTGCTTTTCCGTCTTTTTGCGCTCCCGAAAAAGCGCCCGCTTCATACCCGAATAGTTCCGACTCCAACAGCGTAGGCGGGATCGCCCCGCAATTAATTTTTATAAATTCCCCTTCTTCCGACCGGAGACTGTTGTCGTGCACATGCTTAGCAAAAACATCTTTCCCGACACCCGTCTCTCCGAGAACGAGGATGGTCGCGTCGATATTCGACACCCGTTCCCCCGTGAAAAAGATGTTTTTCATTTCCGCGCTTTCACATACGACATCCTTCATCACTTGAGGATTCGCTTGCATTTTATTCAGTTCGGCTTTATAAAAAGAATTCAGTTCTTTCACTTTTTGATTTTCATCACGAAGCTGCTTTAAGTCTGTGAGATCACGAATGTTCGTGATGACTTTTTCCACTTCGCCGGCTTCATTAAAAATGGGGCTTCCGGTGAGCATGACTTCTATGTCGCCCTGCCCCCGCTGGTAGACGGTCACCGGCTTCTTTTCTTCCACCACCCTGAATGTGACCGATTCTTCCAATATCCCTCGTTCCACGAGTTGGTTCACATTTTTCCCAATATAATAGTCTCGCGGGATTTTCGTAATCCGCTCAATAGCCGGATTTGTTTTCAATGTTGTTCCTTCAGCGTCTGTGATGTAAATTGCATCATACGCACTTTCCAACAAACTGTTCAGTTCCCTTTCCATTTCTTCGAAGTTCCGTGAATCTCCGTTCTTGCCCTTCGGATAGAAGAGGTAGAAGAAATAATGATCAATGTGTGTATGTTCATATTTTTCTACCGTGTATTCCACCCCGTCCACCGTGCAAAAAGAACGTTGATCGACTTCCGGCAGGCAACGATGGAAGTCTTCATTTGCTTGTTCATTGCTCGCGATGATTTCTCCGCGATCATTTACAAGAAGCATCGGGAAAGGGAGATAGGACCATTCATGAGATAAGACCTCTCTGGTTGTCATCACAAACACTTCCTCACAGAGAATGGATTCTGCCATCTATTATACAGAATGTTGGTCCTTCTTGACAGTCCCCATCTCACTGGGTTTATCCCTGCCTCGCCACTGATAGATGAAAATGGGCAAAAGAAGCCCGAGTCCGATCAGATCCGACCATAAATGATCGGTCACCAACAATACTGCAGCTGCTGCCAACGCAACTCGTTCCCAAACAGCCGTGCGTTTCAACATGCAGCCTTCGATAAATCCGGCAAAAGCCACGAGCCCCAACAAAGCCGTCGTTATGCCGAAAATAACAGATGGGACACTGCCTTCCAGTGAAAGCGTTGGATTATAGACAAGCATGTAAGGAAGGATAAAGCCTGCCATTCCAACTCTTAAAGAATAGACAGAAGTACGTAAAGGGTTGCTCCCCGCGATACCTGCCG
Source organism: Salicibibacter halophilus (assembly GCF_006740705.1). Lineage (GTDB taxonomy): Bacteria > Bacillota > Bacilli > Bacillales > Marinococcaceae > Salicibibacter > Salicibibacter halophilus. The sequence goes on from NZ_CP035485.1 coordinate 654,641, forward strand.
TTATAAAAGAAGTAATCGCTACCGGTGGTGTGATTCCGGAAAAGATTCCGAAATAGAAAACGAAAAAATGAGCGACAAGAACGGGTACACCCAGTTGCGTAAGCGCCCCGGCGGCAACCGTCGCGAGAATGACATACGCGGATACCGTCGGCATGCCCATGCCTAAAATAATGGAAGCGACCATGATTAACAAAAGCAATGGCAAAAGTTGACCGCCTGACAGCTCAACCGCGAACCGCGAAAAACCCATGCCAAGTCCGGTCATAATAACAGATCCGGCGATAATGCCTGCTCCGGCACACGCCATCACCGTGGGCACCGCGTTACGAATCCCTTTTTCCAAAGCAGCAAAGATCGACATTACGCTTAAACGACTTTCTTTTTTTACCAAGCTTAATAGAAAAACAACCAATAACGCCCACATGCCGGCACGCATCGGGCTGTAGCCAATAACCATTAAAACGATAATGATAATAAGCGGCAAAATTAAATACCCTTTGCGCACGATAAGGCTCCAGAAATTGGGTAATTGATCACCCGGGATGCCTTGCAGCCCTAGACGCTGGGCTTGAAAATAAATGACCACCCCGACGACGGTAAAAAACAGAATCGCGGGCAAAAGGGCGTAGGCGGCAACTTCAATGTATGGGACTCCGGTATATTCCGCCATTACAAACGCGGCGGCGCCCATGATCGGCGGCATAATCTGCCCGCCCTGGGAAGCAACCGCTTCCACGGCACCGGAAAACGTCTTCGTATAGCCGACCCTTTTCATGAGCGGGATCGTAAACGGACCGGTCATCGACGCGTTCGCCGCGCCGTTTCCGCTCACTGTCGCCAAGAGCCCGCTGGACAGCACCGATGCAAGTGCCGGGCCACCGCGAATACGTCCGGTCAACGCAAACGCGAATTCGATAAAGAATTGTCCGACTCCTGTCCGCATCATGAACGCGGCAAATATCAGAAACAAAATCAGCACGGTGGATGCCACATAAATCGGATCGCTAAAAATCCCGTTTGTCGTTATAAAAAGGGCATCGGTCATCCGACTGTAACTAAACCCTTGATGGCCCAAAATCCCGGGAAACATAGGGCCGATGAAAATATACGCCCAGAAAAACAACGCCAAAATCGCCATCGCGTGTCCGATCGTTCGACGTACCCCTTCAATCACAAGCAAAATCATGACCGTCGCCACGATTTGATCAAAAAACGTAGACGCTCCCTGCCGAAGCGCGATCTCCGGGTACGAAAAGAAGGCATGTCCAAGTAACGCAATCGATAAGACAAGCGGTACGCCATCAAAGAGCACATGCCCCGGTTCTTTTCCTTTGCGATACGAAAACGTGCTAAAGCAGAGGATTAAAAAGATAGACGTAAAAACAGCACGGTGTTGCCAAGCGGGAAAACCGCCCGCCGCCGCGTAATAAATGACATAAACAGCTAGAGTGATCGCGATAATCGCGATCAAGAATTGGCGTAAGCGCTTCCAAATCGACCAGCCGTCCGGGTTGTACAACGCTTTTTCAATGGAAGAGTTCATTCGTTCTTCTTCGATGGTTAAGTCAATTTTCCCGTTTTCTGCATTCGTTTTCGCCATGATAAACTCCCCCCTTCCTAGTCCGTTGCTCCGACTTCTTCGTAATATTTCAACGCGCCCGGATGAATATTCTCATCAGGGTTTTCAATTTCCCCGTATCCGTCTTCAGGATCGAACCACATGCCCCGGGTTGGCTGTTCTTCTTCGACACGATCCGAATTTTCCCAAATCGTCTTCGTCAATTCATAAACGACGTCATCATCCATGTCTTCGTTCACCACCATGATCGCCCAACTCGCGATCGTCGGAGTATCTTCCGTCTGGCCGCTGTAGCTGTCCCCCGGCACCGTCATATCCGTGGTATATCCATATCCTTCATCACTCAATGTTTCTAAAAGGTCATCCGGAATGGATAAAAGTTCTACGGACTGGGTCGCGTCAATTTCTGTGAGACCAGGAACATCAGGTCCTCCGCCCTGAACGGTGACATCAATAATGCCATCTCTCATCTGATTCGCGGCATCGCCGTATCCGCCGTAATCTACCGAAACACCTGCTTCTTCGAGTTCCTCTTCCCCGTATCCCATTGCCTCAAAAATACGTCGAAATGCTGCCTCGCTTGCATCTCCCGGATTTCCCGGAATCACATCCGCGCCATATTCGACCACATCTTCCAAGGAGTCATACGGGCTATCCTCCAACACCGCAATGTTCCACAACGTCGGATAAAACGCGCCGATCGCTTTTACGTTTTCTTGAGGTTCCCCTTCAAACGCGCCTTCCCCTTCAATGCCATCGACAAAATCCGATGCAAATGCGAATCCGGTTTGCACATCAACCCCGGTATTAACCTCGCGAATATTACCGATCGCCCCGCCTTCCACAACCGTCACATCCACCTCTTCCAATTCATCCATCCAAATATCGGAAAATAAAGTGGAAAGCGGATACCATCCGGAATCCGTCGGCCCGGAAATATGGGCATGCTGCCAATCATTTTCCGCCGCTTCATTATTGCAAGCGGTTACCAAAAGGCTCGTGCTTAGCAAAATGCTCATCAGAGCACCCTTCTTTTTCCATGAATATTTCAATTTCTACCCTCCAGGCTTGTCATCATTAGTGTCATATAAGTAGAGGATATGCAATATCAATGCCAAAAAAAGAAACAGCAACATAAAAGTTGCTGAGTCATGGGGCGCGCAGTCATGAAAATTTCCTCTGGCCTGCAGTCGATGCGAAGTTTTCGCTAAAGTCCTCATTCATAATTGCATCCTTCATGCATCGTTGCATGATTTCCATGTTCAAGACAAATGGTCCTCCACTCTTTTTTTCGCCATGTTCGCTTCTTGGATCATTTTGTCCATTAACTCCCGGACACTCGGCACATCATCGATCAGGCCGACACCTTGACCAGCCCAACCAAAGCTTTCCTCAATATCCCCATCTTGAATCAATTTCTGATTGGCTTGTCCGTTAATGTATGGCCATAATGCTTCAAAGGACGCGCCTTCTTCTTCCATCCGGGCGATTTTTTCGGTCGCTTTTGTTCGCAAAGCTCTGCCCGGTATGCCGAGGGATTTTTTAATGATCATCGTTTCGTTTGCCTTTGCATTTACGATTGCTTCTTTATAGCGTGGGTGGGCAATGCATTCTTTTGTGGCAATAAACCGTGTCCCCATTTCAATGCCTTCCGCGCCTAACGCGAGTGCAGCCGCGTATCCCCTGCCATCAACGAGACCGCCGCTGGCAATCACCGGGATCGAGACCGCGTCTATCACTTTTGGAACCAAAACAATTGTCCCGACATCATCCCTGCCGAGATGACCGCCGCCTTCCGTTCCCACGACGATAACGGCCTCCGCTCCCAATTCTTCAGCCTTTTGCGCTTGCCGGACGGACGCGACCAATACCAGTTTTTTAATATTAGTACCTTCCAGTTGATCAAAGACCGGAGCCGGATTGCCTGCGGTTACGGACACGGCAGGAACTTCCTCTTCAATTGCCACATCTACGAGTTTATCGATCGACCGCCTGCCAAGGGCGAAGTTTACGCCAAAAGGCTTGTCGGTTAATGTTTTTGCCGTTTTAATTTCCGCACGTAAATCCTCGGGGTCATCAAAAAACGTCGCCGTGATCTGGCCAAGCCCGCCGGCATTCGATACTGCCGCTGCCAGCTCGGCAAACGCCAGATAGGCGAGGCCCCCTTGAACAATCGGATACTTGATATTAAATATATCTCTGACTCTGTTGTTAGGCATACGGTTCCTCCCCCTGTATTTAACGGAGTAAAGTGTTTGTCTCTTCAATCAGCTGATTAAAAAGATCCTCGGCAGTCTGTGATTTACTAAGCCTCGTGCCCTGCCCGGCCCATAGTGACATGTAATCCGGGTTTTTTTGTTGCCCGGCTGCTTTTCGGATATCTTTCGTTACTGCATTTTGGATCGGATATGGAGGAATGTGTGCCCGGTGATCGGCCATTTCCGCCATAAAACGATTGGTGATGCCCCTCGCCTCTTTGCCTGAAAAGGCCTTTGTGATCATCGTATCTGCTTCGGTCCTGTTTAAAATTTGCTGTTTATGTACTTCTTGCGCTCCACTTTCTTTGCACGTAAGAAAAGCCGTACCCATTTGCACTCCACTGGCACCCAACATAAGCGCGGCGGCTATTCCCCTGCCGTCCATGATCCCGCCGGAAGCAATCACGGGCACGGATACATGATCGACGATCTGGGGTACCAGCGCCATCGTTCCAATCATCGCTTGTTCCATGGAAGCGGCTAAAAAGGTGCCGCGATGGCCGCCCGCCTCGCTCCCTTGCGCCACAATGAGATCAATGCCGGCTGTTTCCAATTGGATGGCTTCATCAACCGTGGTCGCGGTTCCCAATGTGTAGATGTTTTGATCGTTTAATTTTTTTAGCGTATCTGCTGAAGGCAAACCAAATGTGAAGCTAAAATAAGGTACTTTTTCTTCTAAAATGACGCGTAACTGCTCATCGAAATCTTCTTCCACTTGATTGATGCACGGGGATTCCAGATTGAATTTATGGCGATAACGCTCCGTTAGTTGCAATCCGGTTTCGATAAACGCCTTCTCTTGCTCCCTTGAATACTTGGGAGAGGGGATAAACAAATTAACCGCAAACGGCGTGTCCGTTAACGCTTTGATAGCTTGAATGGCTGACCGGATCTGTTCCGGGGCCATATATCCGGCGCCCAACGTTCCGAGGCCGCCGCTGTTTGAAACAGCTGCAACCAGCTCCGGGGTCGTCGTGCCGCCCGCCATCCCGGCTTGAATAACCGGGTATTCACTGTTTAATAGGGATTGCGCTTTGGTTTTAAACCACATGGTTGCATCCCTCCCTGTTTTATTTTCCAATCGAACGCAATGTTTCGTATAAGTTCCCCTTCGCCTCAAAACCGATACCGGGAACGTCCGGGAGCTTCACGTACCCATTCTCGACCGGATAGTTGTCGGCAAATCCGCCGAAGGGTTCAAATACGCCCGGATACGATTCATTGCCGCCAAGCCCAAGGCCGGCCGCGATATTGAGCGACATTTGATGTCCGCCGTGGGGGATGCAGTTTCGAGGGGACCAATCGTATTCTTTTAACATCTCTACTATTTTCATATATTCTACAAGCCCGTAACTAAGGGCACAATCAAATTGCAGATAGTCTTTTTTCGGATCCATGCCACCATATCGGATCAAGTTTCTGGCATCTTGAAAAGAAAATAGATTTTCCCCTGTCGCCAGCGCGTGCGGATATTGTTTCGATAATTCCGCTTGCAATTCATAATCAAGGGGATTTCCGGCTTCTTCATACCAAAACAAACCGTAATCCTTGATTCGTTCACCGAACGTGATCGCCTCGTCCAAGCTGAAACGGCCGTTGGCATCCACCATCAAATGTTCCCCGCTTGGCACAACATCCAGCACGGCTTCGATCCGTTTTAAGTCTTCGGCGATGGACGCGCCGCCGACTTTCATTTTTACGTGGGTGTACCCTTGGTCCAAATAAGCTTCCATCTCGTCTTGTAATTGCGGAATGCCTTTATCCGGCAAATAATAGCCACCAGCCGCGTAAACAAATACGTTCTCATCGATGTCACCGTCTCCATATTGCTCCGCAAGTAATTGATACAAGGGCTTTTGTTCTATTTTTGCCACTGCGTCCCAAACGGCCATATCGAGGGTTCCGACAGCGACTGGCCGTTCTCCGTGACCGCCCGGTTTCTCATTTTGCATCAGCACGCGGAAGATTTTTTCGGGATCAAAATTCGTTCCTTCATCGTTGAGAATTTCTTCTTGTTTCGCATCTAAAAGTCTGGGGACAAAGCGCTCGCGAAGCAACCCCGTCGGCGCATAACGCCCGTTGGAATTAAATCCATAGCCAACCACGGGTTTGCCGTCTCTGATTACATCCGTCGTAATCGCCACAATCGAGACATTCATTTTGCTGAAGTCAATAAATGCATTACGTATATCACTGCTAATCGGCACGGCTTTTTCATCGATGCTTACAATCTTCATCTTATGTTTCCTCCGCTATTTGTCTGATGATTTCATCGGTCACTTCCGTCGTCGTTGCTTTGCCACCGATATCAGTGGTCACCACGCCTTTTCGGATCACTGCTTCGATCGCACTAAGCAAACGATCTCCCATGTCCGTTTCCCCGAAGTGATCGAGCATCATTTTTGCTGTCCAAATCTGGCCGATCGGATTGGCAATGCCCTTTCCAACAATATCCGGCGCTGATCCATGAACCGGTTCGAACATGGATGGGTATTTTCCATTTATATTGATGTTGGCCGCAGGCGCGATGCCAACACTTCCCATGATAGCGGCGCCAATGTCCGTTAAGATATCGCCGAATAGATTGCTGGCAACAATCGTGTCAAAGCTTTCCGGCTTTGTCACAAATGATGCAGCAAGCGCATCAATATGCATCTGCTCCGTTTCTACATCGGGATATTGGTTGGATAAATCATGAAACACACCATCCCAAAACGGCATAGAATGATAGATTCCGTTTGATTTCGTCGCGCTCGTCACTTTTTTTCCACGGCTTTTGGCTAATTCGAACGCGTAATGCATGGCTCGTTCCGTTCCTTTTCTGGAAAAGATAGCATTCTGAATCGCGATCTTTTCTTCCCCTTGGTAAATCGTTCCTCCTACCTCGCTGTATTCCCCTTCACTGTTTTCGCGAACAACGATTAAATCAAAATCTTCCGGATTTGCCAGTTTGGATCTTAACCCTTGAAACGCGCGTGCCGGCCGTATATTAATCACTTGTTCAAAGTTTCGTCGAATATTGATCAATAACTCCCATAAAGAGATATGGTCCGGCACAATTTCTGGATTACCGACCGCCCCTAAAAAGATGGCATCAAAGGTTTTTAACGTTTCCAGCCCATCATCCGGCATCATTTGTTCATGTTCCAGATAGTATTCACTGCTCCAAGGAAATTCCGTAAACTCAAATTTTAGATCGCCATGAATCTTTTCCATTTCGTGCAGCACGCGGACAGCCTCCGGTACTACTTCTTTTCCTATTCCGTCTCCCGGAATGGCGGCAATTTCATATGTTTTCATTAATGCTTTTCTCCTTTTTGATAAATTGCTGCGGCTTGCTCGTACCAATCATTTCCATAACAATCATTAATGACCGTCACCGGAAAATCCTTGATCGTAAGGCGGCGAATCGCCTCCGGCCCCAAGTCCTCATAGGCAACAATTGTTTCGGACTCGATTTTTTTCGATAACAGAGCTCCGGAACCACCGATGGCAGCAAAATAAACCGCATTGTATGTTTGGATAGCCTCTTTTACCGCTTCGCTACGATATCCTTTGCCAATCATTCCCTTCAACCCTAATAATAGCAACTCGGGGGTATATTTATCCATCCTTTCGCTCGTCGTCGGCCCTGCTGAACCTATGATTTGGCCAGGTTTTGCTGGCGTCGGACCGACGTAATAGATAACTTCTCCTTGAAGGCGAATGGGTAACGCTTCATTATTTTTGATTCGTGCCAACAAACGCTTATGAGCTGCATCGCGCGCTGCGTACACATCCCCATTTAATAATACTTGATCGCCTGCTTTCAAATCTCGTACCTTATCATCTGTTAAAGGAAGCGTTACTGTTTTCTGTACCATGTATGTCCTGTCCCTTCCTTTATATTATCACTTCTTTATGCCGATTTGCATGGCATTGGATGTTTATCGCCACAGGCCTATATGCCGCTTCTTATATGGTGCCTTTTGCCGTTTCTTCCCATTGACCATCGTTCTTCCCCGCTTCGCAACAGCCTTTGCTGATCATGTTGCGAAGCGTCATGTTTGTTCATTAGAAAAACCGCCGGCGCGAAGGCCTAGCGGTATTTGTAAAATCCTTCTCCGGATTTGCGGCCCAATTTTCCGGCTTTTACATACTTGGTGAGCAACGGGCAAGGACGGTATTTCTCCCCTAACGTTTCATATAAATAATTCATGTTTCGAAGACGACTATCGAGACCAACGAGGTCTACCAATTCAAGCGGACCCATCGGGTGATTCAAGCCAAGTTTGAGGGCCTTATCGATATCCTCGGCCGATGCAACGCCTTCCATGTACATATTCATCGCTTCGTTTCCAATCAGACAGTTCATGCGGCTCGTTACAAAGCCTGGAAATTCATTGACTTCCACCGTTTCTTTATTCATTGTCTCCCCAAGGTCCTTTACGATCTGCACGGTGTCCTCGGATGTATCCAGTCCCTTAATGATTTCAATAAGTTTCATTTTATGAACCGGATTGAAAAAATGCATGGCGATGACTTTGTCCGGTCGATTCGTGGCAGCGCCGATCTCTGTAGGGCTTAACGTGGACGTATTCGTGGCCAGCACCGCATGTGTCGGACAATATTGATCAAGCTTTTGGAAAATCTCGATCTTTAATGGAATTTCTTCCAAAATCGCTTCAATGACTATATCCGCTTCACAGACTGCTTGGTGCAAATCACTTTCATAGTTTAATTGCTGTTTTGTCGCTTTCACCCGGTTGGCATCGATAAATCCTTTATCTGTGCTTTTTTGCAGTAGCTCTTCAATCGATGTTTTCGCCTGTTTGAGGTTCGCATTATCAATATCATGGAGTTTTACATTGAAGCCGCTGAGGGCAGCGGTATAGGCAATGCCTCTCCCCATTGTGCCGGCTCCAACCACACTGATTTGTTTCATGAAGTTCACCCTTTCTAAATTTCGAGCATAAGCGGCATCCCCTGGACTCCATCGACACATAAGGTAGCCGTTTATTTTTGCGATTCGTTTCGTAGAGGAGCGATGTCGTAATCCACGCGCCTGTAGCCCCAAGCGAATGTCCCCGCAATCGCACCGCCGTTTCTATTCACCTCATCTTGGGGAAAGCCTCGCTCGCGAATTACTGCGAGTGATAGAGAGGCAAGTTCCCAGACGCCGATGTTTTCTTTTCGGTTCCCCGTGCTTTGTATAAGTTGTTCGACTGCAGGTGCGAGACCGATGGTTAATTGCCTGCCCGTCCTAGGACGGTGCGCACGGAGCTCGCGATCACAATGTCTTTGTTTTCGATGTTCATATTATTCACCCTTTCTTATTTCCCTTGAAAATTAGGTTTTCTTTTCTCCAGAAAAGCACTCGTTCCTTCATATTTATCATCGGATTGGAAGGCAACCGCTTGAGCGAGTTTTTCCAATAATTGAGCGCTTTCAAGATTCGAATCTGCTCCCCGGATCACGACCATCTTCGCTAGACGCACGGCAAGCGGCCCTTTTGCGGAAATATCAGCAGTAATCTCCTGCGTTTTTTTCTCGAGCGCCTCTGGTTCGACCACATCATTAACGAGCCCGATGCGATGAGCCTCTTCAGCCGCGATCAATTTGCCCCTCAAAATCATTTCAACGGCTTTCCCTTTTCCGACGAGCCGAGTTAAGCGCTGAGTGCCGCCGGCCCCCGGAATAATCCCTAAATTTAATTCTGGAAGTCCGATCTTCGCTTTTGTGCTTGCCACCCGAATGTCGCACGCCAAGGCCAGCTCACAGCCGCCTCCGGCCGCGACCCCGTTGATCATGGCAATCGTTGGTTTTTCAAAGTCTGCCAGTTTATCGTACATCGCTTGCATCCCTGGAGACAGGGCATCAAGCGCTTCCTTGTCCCGAAGCTGTTTGATGTCGGCTCCTGCCGCAAATGCTTTCTCTCCCGCGCCCGTAAAAATAACGCCATCAACGTCCTCACGCTGACCTACTTCATCGAGTGCTTCCTTCATTTCCTCCAACACCTGCGCGTTAAGCGCGTTGCGTACATCCGGGCGATTGATCGTCACTGTTGCCCATCGGTCCTCAACGTTTAATTGAATGAGTTCAAATTCCATTTTTTATCTCTCCTCGTATAGTAAGTTTAAGCCCTTCAAATCTTGGGCAAATTCCACAAGATATTTTGTAGATTCATATGGTTTTTCCTTGGATGTCTCTAGATATTTCTAGATAATGATCATAGGATCATTTGGGACAATTCTTTTCTCTCCTGTGGTTCGACCACAACTAAAGACTGTCTCTCAGTGTACGTGCGGCACTTCCTACTCGCAGGCTGAGCCCTCGGCCTCTTGAACTCAGGGGAAGCAGCCCCTGGGGCGGCTTTCAATGCCGATGGAGTTCTGATACACGAGGTTGATGATCGGCGTTCACACTAGAGATATCTCGAGGCGTCCAAAGAACGACCGAATGATTCTACAATGAAAGGAGGAATCCCCCATGCGAATGTTTGTCGGGCTTGACGTTAGCTCGTTTGATATGAAAGTGTGTGTGCTTGATCAAGAAGGTGATCAGCTTTCGGTTTTTACGGTTTCCAATGACTGGCCGGGTGCCCAGGTGCTCAAAGAACGGTTGCTCGAGCTCTTGGCCGATACAGAGGTTGACATCCTAAAGATCGGTCTGGAGTCCACATCCGTCTACAGTTTTCATCCATCCATGTTCTTGCATGATGACGATGATTTAAAACCCTATGGCGCCCAAGTCTTTGTGATCAATCCGAAGCAGATCGCCAACTTTAAAAAGAGCTTCGCAGACATGAACAAGACCGATGAGATTGACGCCTTTGTGATCGCCGATTATATGCGTTTCGGGCGCAATCAGATGTCCGTTGTCAAAGAAAGCCAATACGTGGCTCTCCAGCAGTTGACACGTTCGCGTTATCACTTGACCAAAGCGATGACGAAAGAGAAACAACACTTCTTGCAGCACTTGGAGTATAAATGCAACACCTTTTCCAAAGAAGTGGATTCATCGGTGTTTGGCCATGCTATGATGGAACTCTTTCTTGAAAAATACAGCCTGGATGAACTTGCCCAGCTTCCGCTTGAGGACCTGGCTCGGTTTCTTCAAGAGAAAGGGAGAAATCGTTTTCCCGATCCGGAAGCTGTCGCCGCATCCATCCAGAAAGCCGTCCGTTCATCGTACCGATTGGACAAAGTGGTCGAAGATTCCATCGATGTACTTTTAGGAACGTCCATTGAGCTCATTCGTTCCTTCCAAAAGCAAATCAAGGCGATCGATCAGTCCATTACTCGAATCATGAAAGGACTGACGCAGACGCTGGAATCAATCCCGGGCATTGGTCCGGTCTTCGCCGCAGGCATCATTGCCGAACTCGGTCAGATTGACCGGTTTCCCGATGAAACAAAAATAGCTAAATATGCGGGACTGTACTGGCGAAAACACCAGTCCGGGCGGTTTACCGCCGAAGATACTTCACTGACACGTCAAGGGAACCATTATTTGCGTTATTACCTCGTTGAAGCCGCCAACTCGGTACGAAGGCAAATTCCGGAATACCAAGTCTTTTATCAGAAGAAGTATCAAGAAGTCCCGAAACATCAACACAAACGTGCACTCGTGCTCACGGCAAGAAAACTCGTGCGATTGGTGGATGCGCTGCTACGCAAAAACCAACTCTTTACGCCAGAAAGGGGCGTGAACCTCTGACCGACATCGGCTGAGGGCTAGCCTTTCATTTTACCAGTATTTTACATTTTATTACTGGTGTTGTTCAGTGCGCGCTTTTTTCGCCTAAATGTCCTTTGACAACTTCATTTACTGTGATTTTGAACTTGACATATTACCGCAGGTCTTTCTGGTTTGCGCTCTGCCATATATCTGGTAATTATATCGCGGACGTTCATGACCGCTCCTGCATTATAAAACACCCAGACCATAGCGCGACACAGCAAGAACGATAACGACAATGATAAACAAAATCAACGCGAAGCCCCAATTTTCTTTCATGCCCACTTGAAGAGAGGAGCGATTGGTCAGAGAGCTAGTCAATAAAGTCAATCCGGAAAATGGAGATATGATAGCCGAGAGTGACCAACTGGTGAGTAAAATTATAGCAATGGCAAGATGGGAATGTTCGAATTGAGGCAGCTGACTTAAACTTACGCACATAAGTGTAACGGTGACAATCGAATGAATGCCAACAATAGACAGAAGGACGACAATACTGATAATAATCACCGCAAGTACGATGACATTCGTGCCGAACAGCTGAAAGAATCGGTCCATCCATTCATTAAAATCGGTTTGAACGACAACTGCTCCAAAAAATCCGGCTGTTGCGAATAATACCAACTCTACCTTCATGTTCGGAAGGCTCATCAAGTATGTATTCTTAAACTCCACAAAAAAAGGTTTTATCTTCCCCAAAAACAACGACCAAATAACAGCGGCACAAACGGCTGTCACAGAGACAACAACAATGACACTAAGTCCTGAGAAAAACTCTATGGTAAAGATGCTCGCTGTAATTGCCAAACCAGTTGCGATTAACTGCTTGAGTTTATTTGTTCCGTTTTTTCTTGTATTTTCGAACGTGACATCCTTTTGTACAGCGTTGTCTTCCTTTTTCCCCTGTCGTTCCATGCCATAACCAACAGCTAAACCTACCATAGCAATGATCAACCCAAACGGAAATATTTGCGCCCAACTAACGTCAAAGTAGGAAATCACGAGTGCCATCGAAATGAAATAGGGTGACCACATAATAGCCATTACATTTCCTCTTAACAGAGCCTTACGCAATTTGCCCGTGAATGGCCTATTTTGTTCGGTGTTAAGCATTTGATACAAGAGAGGAATTGACCCTAAGTTCAATAAGACACTGAACAAAAATGACGTACTGCTCGACATAAAATAGAACTTATTGGCATTGCTAATACGACGTTTGTAAAAGTCATCTAACGCATCCAAGTAATAACCAATGCGAATGGGGATGCTTAAGAGGGGAACGACAATGAATAGTGTCAGTATACTAGCATTTTCCCCAAACGCGAGAAACCAAGTCCTAAAATCTCCACCTTGTGAAATATGAATCCATGTTCCTGCGATGAGGAGCAGTGCGATCGTTATAGCTGGCACTCCCCTCAGAGAAGGAAGGCTAGTGAGAATAAGCAACAAACAAAAAAAGGTAAATGCGATTAAGAGAAAATCGTTTGGCATAAATACGTAAAATAAATATGATGAAGCAATGAGGACGGTAATGAGCGCCCTAAGCATTTCAGGTTTGTTTAGCAACGATTCATCATCTTTTCTTTCATCCCTTACCTAGTTACAACTCATCTCTAAAATCGGGATGGGTAATACTAATCAATTCTTCTTTTCTTTCTGCAATTGTTTTCCCATACAGCGATGCGATCCCATATTCCGTAACCACATAATGGACATCAGATTTTGTAGATGTAACGCTGGAGAGTTCAGGCACAATTCTCGATTTTGTTCCTTTTGCTGCCGTTGAAGGAAGAGCAATGATCGACTTTCCCCCCTTTGAAGCCATAGCGCCTCGCATGAAGTCCATTTGGCCACCAACGCCTGCAATGTAAAAATCTTTTATTTTTTCAGCGTTAATCTGTCCCGTTAAATCTACTTGTACTGCTGAATTTATCGCGTGGAAGTTAGACAGCTGCGAAATGGTCGTTGTGCTGTGCGTATAATCTGATGGATGTAATTCTATGTCTGAATGACGATTGGCATAATTATATAGTGTCTGAGTCCCAGCTAGACATGTGGCAACGATTTTTCCTTGATTAATTTCTTTATGTTCATTCGTTACGACGCCGCTTTTATATAGTTCTATTAGTTCCTCCGGAAATGTACCCGTGTGCACGCCGAGAGCGGATTTATTTTTTAAGGCACTTATAATGCTGTTTGCGAGTGACCCTATGCCAATTTGGATCGTCGAACGGTCGGGAATTAATGTAGCCACATATTGAGCAATCTTATTCTCCGTTTCACCCGGGGTCGCGCTTGGAAGTTCATTAGGCGGAATCGACCCTTCCACGAATACATCAATTTCTGCGGAAGAAATTGTTCCTTTTCCGTTCACCCAAGGCAATTGATCATTAATTTCGGCGATCACCAATTGTGCATGCTTGATTAATGATAGAGTGTAGTCAGCTGACAACCCTAAATTAACGTTACCTTCGCTATCGGACGGCGTACACTGTATAAAAGCAACATTCGGTCTTAACTGTTCCATATATCCCGGTATATCGAAAAGATTCATGGGGAGGTAATCTGTCATACCGCTTTTATACGAATCTTTCAATGCGCCAGATAAAAGAACGCTTTTTACTTTAAAATGGCGATCCCATTCAGGATTCGCGTATTCACATGGCGTGCCGAGCGGCATGTTATAGATCGTAACATTTTCCAGCCGCTCCCTTTGTTGAATCAACTCTTGGATAAGCGTCGGGGGTTCCCCGCACATTCCGGCGAGTACGAGATGATCATGTGATTTTACATGGTTGACCGCTTCTGATACCGGTACCGTTTTATCTGACATTTTTATAACACCCCATCTTCACGCATACGGGAAATTTTTTCACTGTTAAAACCTAATGATAACAGCACATCTTCTGTATGCTCCCCCAATAAAGGCGGATGAAGTCGTACCGATGCCGGGGTATCTGATAATTTAACCGGAAAAGCAGGTGTTTTTAAATCTTTTATTTTTGGATGATCAACGTTTACCATCGACTCTCTTGCGACTGCTTGTGGGGAAGTGATTGCCTCACCAACTGAATTCACAGGACCGCACGGTACACCAGCTTCGTCCATTTTTGAACAAAATTCATCGCTTGTAAATTGAGAAATCCGTTCAGCCAAAATAGGGATAAGTTGCTCACGATTGGATACACGCAATTGATTTGTTTTAAACGATTCTTCTTGCAGTAAATCTTCCCATCCCATTCCTTTACAAACTTTTTCCCAAAGACTATCATTTCCAGCAGCAAGGACAATATTTTTATCACTTGTCTGAAACACTTGATACGGGACAATAGAATTATGTGCCTGACCCATAGGCTTCGCTGACTGCCCGGTTGCAAAGAAACCTGTGGCCAAGTGGTTTAAGGTCATAATCTGACCATCCAATAAACTAGAGTCTACAAACTGCCCTTCACCTGTCTTGCCTCTCGCCAGTAAGGCGGCCAAGACCCCTAAAGCACCTAGAATACCTGTCGTTAAATCAGCGACTGACGGACCCGCCTTATACGGAGTACCCGGCTCCCCGGTTGTACTCATCAATCCTGCGTATCCTTGCATTAAGATATCATAGCCGGCACGGTCTTTTTCTGGCCCCGTTCTTCCAAAGCCTGAAACGGATAAGTAGATGATTCGCGGGTTGATTTTTTTCAGTGTTTCATAATCTATCCCTAGTTTCTCGGTAGCCCCTGTTCTAAAGTTCTCGATTAAAACATCACTGTCTTTGGCTAATTCATGAATAATTTCTTTCCCTCGTTCCGTCTTCAAATTTACAGTGATACTTCGCTTATTTCGATTAGAGCTTAAATAATAACAACTTTCCCCTTCCCATTCCGGTGGGGAGAAATGTCTGGCTTCGTCCCCCCTTCCGGGCTGTTCCACTTTAATCACTTCCGCACCCAAATCCCCCAGCATTTGTCCGGATACCGGTCCTGCAAGTGTCCGTGCGAGCTCTAAAACTTTTATTCCTTCCAAAGGTAAACCCATAGTCTCCTCCATTATCAAACTTGTAAATTTTCGAATATGGTCGTAATTCCTAGTCCGCCGCCAATACAGGCTGTAACCGCCCCGTACTTACTTCCTCGGCGTTCCATTTCATTCATCAACTTAATCGTTAATATATTGCACGTGGCACCTACCGGATGCCCTAAAGCAATCGCCCCGCCGTTGACATTCAGCCGGTCCTGGTCGATACCCAATTCCTTAACCACCGCCAGTGATTGAGCCGCAAATGCCTCGTTTAACTCAATAAGATCAATATCATCCAGCTTAAGACCGGCTTGTTTTAAAGCTTTTCTGGTAGATGGAACAGGTCCGATCCCCATAATTTCCGGGCCAACGCCTGCCGATGCTTGTGCCACCACCTTCATTTTTGGTGTAAGATTCATTTCTTCGGCTTTTTCGGCAGACATGACGAGCGTAGCTGCTGCTGCATCATTCCTGCCACTCGAATTGCCCGGTGTAACGGTCCCGCCTTTTTTAAAAACGGCCGGCAGTTTAGATAGTTTTTCTATATTCGTTTCCCTTGGGTGCTCATCGGTGTCGAACGTAATGGTTTCCTTTCTCGATTTCACTTCATAAGGTGTAATCTCATCCTTGAATTTCCCTTTATTAATAGCTTCTTTGGCCAGCTCCTGGCTTCGCAAAGCAAACTCATCTTGTTCGGAACGGCTGATATTATGCATTTCCGCTAAATTTTCCGCCGTGACCCCCATCGTTAGATCATTACCATATACTTCCTCAGGCTGCGCTTTCGGTTGGCTTTCTGTATTAGGATCTACAATCACACCATTACCGGCCGTGAGTCCAAAACGAGCACCGCGAATATAGTAAGGGGCTGTACTCATGCTCTCTGTTCCTCCGGCAACAATGATATCGTCTAAATTACACGCAATTTGTTGTGCAGCATTGTTAATTGATTGCAAGCCGGAACCGCATTGCCGATGTACCGTATACCCAGGTATTTCGATCGGTATCTCTGCACGAAGTGCAGCTTTTCTCGCGATATTCGGTTGGTCTGTGCTTTGCTTCACATGCCCCAGGATAACTTCATCAACTTTTGAGCTATCCAACTGGGTACGCGAAAGAAGCTCTTTCATGACATGCGACGCCAGGTAATCCGGTTCCACATCTTTTAACGTTCCACCCATTCTCCCAATTGCTGTCCTAACCCCATCAACGATGACAACATCTTTCATCTGAAAACAACCCCCATTAAATAATTTAGATTTTATAATGTCCCTACCATTCCACCATCAATATTCACTGATGTCCCTGTAACATAAGAAGCAGCATCTGAAACAAGGAAATTAATCACTTTTGCTGCCTCATCGGTATCCCCAATACGTCCTAGTGGAATTTGGCGTTCTTTGCTTGAAAACTGTTCCCATGATAGTTCCGGATTCTGTTTTTTCCACATTTTTTCAATCTGCTCACTTCGAATCAAACCAATACATACGGTATTCACGCGAATATTATCCGGACCAAGATCTTTACTCATCGCTTTCGTTAAGGACATACCTGCTGCTCTGCTGACTGAAGTAGGTAATGATGATGCAGAAGGTGTCTTCCCAATTGCAGCTGTCACATTGACGATCGCGCCACCGCCAACTAGCCGCATATGCGGGATGGCATTACGAGAACAATGAATGGCACCGAATAGCTTTAAATCAAGGTCTTGTTGCCAAAGGTCGGTATCTACGTCTTCAAATGTATAGGCTTGTGAAGTACCGGCGTTATTAATTAAAATATCTAAACGTCCATATTTTTCAACCGTAGCAGCAACTACTTTTTGACAATCCGCTTTGTTTGAAACATCCGTCTCTACAAAAAATACTTCTTTACCCGTTTCTTCCAGAATATAAGCTGCCGCTTCTTCCAAACGACTTTTATTTCTGGCACAGAGAGTTACCTCGACACCTTCTTTTACTAAATATAGGGCTGTTTGCAAGCCTATTCCCCTGCTGGAACCGGTGATTAATGCAACTTTTCCTTCTAACCCTAAATCCATGGGCAAGCTCCTTCCATGTTGAAAAACCCCCCTCCGTCGGGGAGTTTCCCTTTATGAATATTCCTTTTTCACCCTGCCCGCGATGATGTTTTTCATTATTTCCGATGTGCCTTCATATATTTTTGTGATTCGAGCATCACGATAATAGCGCTCGATTGGGAACTCTTTCATATAACCCATTCCCCCATGAATTTGGACTGCGAGATCAGCAACCCGGTTATAGACTTCGGCCCCATGTAATTTTACTGTCGCCGCTTCTTTGATGAGGTTCCGACCTTGATCACTCATCCAGGCCACTTTATATGTCAGGGCACGTAGGGTCTCAATGTCCAGGGTCATATCCGCCAAATAATGTTGAATGACTTGTTGCTCAAAAATCGGTTTTCCAAATTGTTCTCTTTGCATCGCATAATCTATGGACATTTCATATAACTTCACACAGGAACCTAAATTCCGTGCCGCTAACCCGGCGCGACCACTAGCTAAAATCTTTAATGCATTGACGTATCCCTTGTCCTCTTCCCCTAGAACATTTTCAATAGGGACCTCACAATCATCGAAAAACAATTCCACTGACTGGGAGCCGTGCAATCCCATCTTTTCTTCGACCTTCCCTACTTTAAATCCGGGAAAATCCTTTTCTACAATAAATGATGTAATCCCTTTCGCGCCTTTTTCCGGACTAGTTGCGGCCATTACCGTGAATATATCTCCGATGGTCCCGTTGGTGATAAAATGTTTTGATCCGTTTAAAATATATTTATCACCCTTGCGAACAGCCGTGGTTTTTAGAGCTGCCGCATTCGATCCTGCTCCTGGTTCGGTTAAAGCAAAAGCACCGATCAATTCCCCTCTCGCCATCGGAGGCAAATACTTGTTCTTCTGCTCTTCTGTCCCCATTTCTACAATGCCGACACTGCCGATGCCAGTATGCGCGCCGATAACGGTGGTAAAGCCATTGATCGTTTTGCCCAATTCCTCGTATACAGCGCACTTGCCAACCATATCAATGCCTAAGCCGTCATATTCCGCAGGGATACTTAATCCAAACAATCCGATTTCTTTGCTCTTTTCCATGACATCTTTGGGAATTTCATCTGTCTCTTCAATTTGATGAGCCACAGGATCCACAGTTTCATAAACAAAATCTTTGACAGTGTCTTTTAACATTTGAATATCTTCCGGAAAATCGTAATTCATTTTCTCTCCTCCATATCGTTTAAACTATTTTTTTCTGTTTAAATTGTTGAATATCGGTGGAAGAATACCCTAATTCATCCAATAATTCTTGGTTATGTTCACCTAAGTCTGGCGCACTTCGTCTAAGGTCACCTTTTTCGGTGGAAAATTTAATCGGGAAACCAATTTGTTTAAGCATCCCCAATGCAGGATGTTCACTCTCGATCATCATCTCTCTCGCGATCACTTGAGGATCAGCAAATACTTCGTCAATATCGTAAACTGGCCCCACACATGTTTCTTCTTCTTTTAATAGATTCAACCACTCCTGTTGATTTTTTTGTGAAAAAATTCGCTGCAATTCCTGTTTCATTTCTTGTTGCTCATCCTCGGGCGCTGACAAACGGTCGATAAAATCCTCTTTTCTAAGCAATTGGCAAAGCCTTGCCCAAAACTTTTCTTCTAACGCGCCTACGGAAAGGTATTTTCCATCTTTCGTTTCATAGACGCCGTAGCATGCCTTTTGTCCGGAGAGCCTCGTCTCTCCCCGCTTCGGTTTTTCATTCGCTGCCAGATAACCTCCGGCTACCCCTGATAACCAGGAAAGCACCCCGTCCATCATGGAAATATCCACATTTTGCCCTTGACCCGTTCTTTCTTGATGAAGGAGCGCCATTAACACCCCGGCCAAGGACATTAAAGACCCCCCGCCAATATCTGCAATTTGTACACCCGGGACAATGGGTTGGCCATTTTTTTCACCGATTAAGCCCAATACGCCGCTATATCCGATATAATTTATGTCGTGGCCAGCTAGTTGACTGTAAGGACCATCCTGACCATAACCGGTAATAGAGCAATAAACGATCCCCGGGTTGATGGCAGACATTTCGTCATAGGATAATCCGAGCTTATTCATCACCCCCGGGCGAAAGCCCTCGATGATAACGTCTGCATCCTTGGCAAGATCTTTGAAAATGTCTTTTCCTTCCTCACTTTTCAAATCAAGAGTGATGCTCTTTTTATTTCTATTAAGAACTAAGTGCCGTGAACTATAGCCTTCGATAAAAGGATCGGTGTTTCTGCCATAATCACCAATGACCGGTTGCTCCACCTTGATCACTTCAGCGCCATAATCCCCCATTAACATCGTACAGTAGGGACCGGGCAATAACCTCGTCAAGTCAAGAATCCGGATTCCATCTAGTACACCCATATGTTTGTCCACCTGCTTTGCATGTTATTTTTTTAAAATGGTAAAAGCTGAAGTTGCAAACGCAATCAATCGGTCCTGGTCATCAACCACCTTTGATTCCACCGGTATGATACTTTTGCCCGGATGGACAACATTTGCTGTGGCATACAGGGTTCCATCCTTCACCGGGGATACAAAGTGTGTATTTAAATAAATTGTCGCTACTTTAACGTTCTGAGATGAACGAATGGTCACTCCAATAATTGAATCTAAAAGAGATGTAATGGACCCGCCGTGTAAGTATTGATTACAATTCAATTGGTTTTCGGATACCGGCATTTTTATTCTCGCTTCACCTGCTGTTAAATAATCCATGGAAATCCCCATATGCTTCCAAAAAGGGGAATCTTCAAAATCCTTCTGCAGCCATGTTAAGTATTCGTTATCCAAATGCTCCCTCTCCTCGGTTCAAAAGTTATCGTCTAATCTTTGCCGGGCCAGTTGAGCTTCCTCTAATATATGTTCAAATAACTGCTCCACACTTGGGATATCATCAATTAGCCCGACCCCTTGTCCTGCCCAGCCAAACCCTTCTTCTGCATCCCCATCTTGAATAAACTTTTGGTTGGCTTCACCGTTGATATATGGCCATAGGTCCTCAAAAGTAGCACCCTTTTCTTCCATTTGTGCAATTTTTTCCGTTGCTTCAGAACGCAAGCCGCGCGCTGGGATGCCGATTGATTTTTTAATAATAATGGTTTCATTCTCCCGCGCATTTACTATGGCTTCTTTATAGCGGGGGTGGGCGATACACTCTTTTGTCGCGATAAATCGCGTGCCCATTTCCATCCCTTCGGCTCCCAAAGCCAACGCTGCAGCATAACCTCTCCCATCTACTAGCCCTCCACTGGCAAGCACCGGGATCGATACAGCAGCCGCTACTTTCGGAACTAAAACAATCGTGCCTACGTCATCCCTGCCAAGATGGCCACCACCCTCGGTGCCCACGACGATAACCGCATCAGCACCTAATTCTTCGGCTTTTTGCGCTTGCCGTACCGAGGCAACGAGCACGAGTTTTTTTATGTCCGTTCCTTCCAATTGTTGAAAAACGTTTGACGGGTTGCCTGCTGTGACAGAAATGGCAGGAACTTCTTCTTCAATGGCCACATCTACAAAGTGATCAACCGGGCGTCTTCCCAGAGCGAAATTGATGCCAAAAGGGCGGGTTGTCAACTGTTTTACTTTTCGGATTTCAGCACGTAAGCTCTCCGCGTCTTTAAAAAAAGTGGCCGTTATTTGACCAAGTCCTCCCGCGTTTGAAACAGCAGCGGCTAACTCGGCAAATGCCAGATATGCGAGACCGCCTTGAATGATCGGGTAATCGATTCCAAACGTTTGACTTACTCTATTTGGCACCGAAACAACTCCTCGTTGATTCTCTTATTTTAAACCGCTTTCAATTATTTGTTATTATTTTACTTATAAAAAAATTTTTTGTCAATGAAAACATGAAACAAATGTGAGCACCTGCTTCCCATTTGTCTTGTATATCTTAGAGGTAGCTAAATAGAAGAAAATTATTTCTTTTTTGAAGCATGAAACTCATTCAAACGTTTCTGGGGAACGTCTGTCGTAAATGAGAGAGCAAATTGGTCAATGCTGTCTTTAATGGCAATATCAAGTGAACTGTTTTGCCACGTTTCAAAAAGTTGTTTTTGCGTAGCAACAGTCTTCCGATCGTTTTCAGAAATTCTTCTGGCATAAGCCTCTGCTTCATCTCTTAAGTTTCCCAATTCGACGACTTTGTTGATAAAACCATAATCATTGATCCGATCAACTGATACACTTTCACCGATTAATAGCATTTCCTTAGCCAAACTTAAGCCAACATGTTGTTGAAGCAATACAGAGTCAAGTACCGAGGGGATGCCTAGATTGATTTCCGGCATAGCAAACATCGCATTTTTGGAAGCAATTCGCAGATCCGCGGCCATTGCAAGTTCCATAGCTGCGCCAATGCAATATCCATTAATCGCCACAATGACAGCTTGCGGCATTGTCCTAACAATTTGAAGAAGTTCTTTCAATTCTTCCATAAGCTCGCGTGCGCTTTGCGGAGTTAGTCCATTAAATTCATCCACATTCATACCTGCACAAAATGATTTTTCACCCATGCCGGTAATGATAACGGTTGCTAATTGTTCATCCGTACTTATTTCACGCAAATGTGAACCTAACTCACGCACTGTACTGCGATATAAGCTATTTAATTTTTGAGGGTTATTCAATGTGATCCACTCAATATTTTCATTTCGTTCATATAGCAAAAACTCTGTCATTTTAAAAATCCTCCTGATAAAATTGGACTCTGCAAAAACTCCGTTGACGAGATAACAACGCCCATAATTTAAACGCTTATTAGGAGTAATTACTTCCCTCTTATTAACAGAGCTCTCACCTGTCAATCACCTCATAATTTGTATGTGATTCCACGTAATCAAAAATTTGTTGCCCCGCACCTTCTTTTCTCCCAGTTTCGATTTCTTCAACGACGTGAGCCACTAATCCCACAGCACGTGATGCGACAGCGAACGATTTAACGATACGATAATCCATATCCATATCTGCCATAATGGCTCCGATGGCTCCAACTGCGTTTAATGTGATTGTCTTTCCTTTTAATACGCAGAATTGGCGATGAATTTCTGTGAGTAGTTTTGAATGTTTACCATAAAACCCTAGATCCCCAGCAATTTCAAATAATTTCGTCGTGCGCGGGTCTTTCGGCTTATGTACTGGATGCCCAAAACCCGGGATTTGCAAACCGGCTTCGTTTTGTTCTTTAAGAACGGTGGCTGCCATTTCGCATGTATCCTTGTTATCCCCATGCTTTTGGTATGTTGTTTGCAACAATTCAGCTACATTTTCCATCGCACCGAGATACACGGTTCCTGCCCCCAGCAATCCTGAAGCTATGGAAGCTTGAACAGCTTCAGGTGCTCCCAGGTAGGTTAAACGTGTAGAAATAGAGCTTGGAGTAAAGCCGTGTTCACAAATGGCAACGAGTAAGGCATTCAACATTTTTGACTCATTCTCTGTTGGCTTACGATGTTTTGCTCCCAGGAAAGCCATATCAGCAAGCGTTATATTTCCGACTAAATCCTCAGTCAAATTAAATCCATATACTTGAATATCATTTTTCGAGGATGTGCCAGTTTTTGTTTTAAAATCCATTTAATACACTCCTCGTATAGTAAGTTTAAGCCCTTCAAATCTTGGGCAAATTCCACAAGATATTTTGTAGATTCATATGGTTTTTCCTTGGATGTCTCTAGATATTTCTAGATAATGATCATAGGATCATTTGGGACAATTCTTTTCTCTCCTGTGGTTCGACCACAACTAAAGACTGTCTCTCAGTGTACGTGCGGCACTTCCTACTCGCAGGCTGAGCCCTCGGCCTCTTGAACTCAGGGGAAGCAGCCCCTGGGGCGGCTTTCAATGCCGATGGAGTTCTGATACACGAGGTTGATGATCGGCGTTCACACTAGAGATATCTCGAGGCGTCCAAAGAACGACCGAATGATTCTACAATGAAAGGAGGAATCCCCCCATGCGAATGTTTGTCGGGCTTGACGTTAGCTCGTTTGATATGAAAGTGTGTGTGCTTGATCAAGAAGGTGATCAGCTTTCGGTTTTTACGGTTTCCAATGACTGGCCGGGTGCCCAGGTGCTCAAAGAACGGTTGCTCGAGCTCTTGGCCGATACAGAGGTTGACATCCTAAAGATCGGTCTGGAGTCCACATCCGTCTACAGTTTTCATCCATCCATGTTCTTGCATGATGACGATGATTTAAAACCCTATGGCGCCCAAGTCTTTGTGATCAATCCGAAGCAGATCGCCAACTTTAAAAAGAGCTTCGCAGACATGAACAAGACCGATGAGATTGACGCCTTTGTGATCGCCGATTATATGCGTTTCGGGCGCAATCAGATGTCCGTTGTCAAAGAAAGCCAATACGTGGCTCTCCAGCAGTTGACACGTTCGCGTTATCACTTGACCAAAGCGATGACGAAAGAGAAACAACACTTCTTGCAGCACTTGGAGTATAAATGCAACACCTTTTCCAAAGAAGTGGATTCATCGGTGTTTGGCCATGCTATGATGGAACTCTTTCTTGAAAAATACAGCCTGGATGAACTTGCCCAGCTTCCGCTTGAGGACCTGGCTCGGTTTCTTCAAGAGAAAGGGAGAAATCGTTTTCCCGATCCGGAAGCTGTCGCCGCATCCATCCAGAAAGCCGTCCGTTCATCGTACCGATTGGACAAAGTGGTCGAAGATTCCATCGATGTACTTTTAGGAACGTCCATTGAGCTCATTCGTTCCTTCCAAAAGCAAATCAAGGCGATCGATCAGTCCATTACTCGAATCATGAAAGGACTGACGCAGACGCTGGAATCAATCCCGGGCATTGGTCCGGTCTTCGCCGCAGGCATCATTGCCGAACTCGGTCAGATTGACCGGTTTCCCGATGAAACAAAAATAGCTAAATATGCGGGACTGTACTGGCGAAAACACCAGTCCGGGCGGTTTACCGCCGAAGATACTTCACTGACACGTCAAGGGAACCATTATTTGCGTTATTACCTCGTTGAAGCCGCCAACTCGGTACGAAGGCAAATTCCGGAATACCAAGTCTTTTATCAGAAGAAGTATCAAGAAGTCCCGAAACATCAACACAAACGTGCACTCGTGCTCACGGCAAGAAAACTCGTGCGATTGGTGGATGCGCTGCTACGCAAAAACCAACTCTTTACGCCAGAAAGGGGCGTGAACCTCTGACCGACATCGGCTGAGGGCTAGCCTTTCATTTTACCAGTATTTTACATTTTATTACTGGTGTTGTTCAGTGCGCGCTTTTTTCGCCTAAATGTCCTTTGACAACTTCATTTACTGTGATTTTGAACTTGACATATTACCGCAGGTCTTTTGCTATATGAAATCGCATTCAAGCAGGTCTTCTCCGCAATATGCTCGTAGCCATTTCAAGTGAATTTGCATGAAATTTCTGAATAGTATATCGGACTTAAAACAATAGATGCCACAAAATTTTATTAGCGTCTATTATCCTCGCTGCGTTGTAGGGTGAATAATTACTTCATTAACTGAGGCATAATCAGGTTGTTGAATTGTGTAAACAATTGCATTAACGATATCCTCCGGTTGTAAACGAGATTCTATTTCACGTTCATTCAACATTTTTAATGCATCTTTATCTGATATGGTTTCTCTTAATTCAGTCTCGACTGACCCGGGAGATATTAAGGTTGTTCGAATATTAAACCTTGGAGAAAGTTCCTGACGTAGCCCTTCCGTTATTGCTCGAACAGCAAATTTAGTCCCGCTGTAAACAGACCCGGCAATTCCAACACGACGACCAGCTACGGAAGAAATGTTAATAATATGTCCCCCCTTCTCTTTCTCCATAACGGGAAGATCTGCGGCAATCCCATATAGAACGCCTTTTACATTGACATCAATCATACGGTCCCATTCGTCTACCTTTAATTTATCCAAGAAAGAAAGTTGCATGATGCCCGCGTTATTTATCCAAACGTCAATCTGCCCAAATTTTTCAATTGTAAAAGCAGCCAAGCCTTCAACATCGCTGCGAGATGTGACATCAGTTTGATAAAAAACTGCTTGTCCTCCCATTTTTGTTATATTGCCTGCGATATCTTCCAAACGTTCCTTTCTTCTTGCACCCAAAACGATTTTGGCTCCTTTTTTAGCAAGAGATATTGCTGTTGCTTCTCCAATACCGCTACTTGCACCGGTAATCACAATAACTTGTCCCTTCAGTTAAGTCACCTCATTTTTTTGTTTATAATATCCCCAGTATATATCTAGACACAGCAACTACGCTTAAAACAATCATAAATAGAATCACTGCAAAAAACCAATTTTCTTTAATACCAACCTGAAAAGAAGAGCGATTGGTTAGAGAACTTGTCAATAGGGTTAAACCGGAAAATGGTGAAATGATTGACGACAGTGACCAACTGCTAAGTAAAATTAAAGAAAGGGCTAAATGAGAATCTGCTAACTCCGGCAACTGACTTAAACTTACACACATTAGCGTAACAGTAACAATTGAATGAACCCCAACTAAGGAAAAACCAACCACGACACTAATAATGACTGCTGCCAGCACAATAATGTTCGTTCCAAATATCTGAAAAAAAGCATCTATCCAATTTTTAAAATCTGTTTGGACAACCACCCCGCCAAAAAATCCAGCTGTAGCAAATAGCACCAATTCTACCTTCATATTTGGTAGACTCATAAAATAAGTATGGGTAAATTCAGTAAAAAAGTCTTTTATTTTTCGTAAAAGCACTGACCAAATGATAGCTGAACTTACGGCAGTGATCGATACGACGATGATAACGCTGAGTTCTGAGTAAAATTCCATAATAAAAACACTAGCTGTTATGACTAGACCAATGACCATTAATTGTTTGAGCTTGTTTGTGCTATTTTGCCAAAGTCCGTGTTGTGCATTATCTCTTTGTACAGCCTCATCTTCCGTTTTCTTTTTTCTTTCCATGACATAGCTTACGACCAAACCGGCCAGAGCAATGATCAACCCATACGGAAAAATTTGTACCCAGTTAACATCAAAGTATGAAATAACTAGTGCCATGGAAATAAAATAAGGCGACCACATAACAGCCAACACATATCCTCACAGGAGCGCTTTCCTGAGTTTATCCGCTAAGGCTCTATTTTGGTCAGTGTTAAGCATTTGATATAAGAGAGGAATTGCACCCAAATTCAGTAAAACACCGAACAAAAATGACGTACTACTCGAGATAAAATAAAACTGATTATCGTTTTTAATACGGCGTTTATAAAAATCATCTAGAGCCGCCAAATAGTTACCAACACGAATGGGTATACTTAAAATTGGAACCGTGATAAATAAAGTCAGCACACTGGCGTTTTCTCCAAACATAAGAAACCAGGTATAGAAATCCCCCCCTTGTGAAATATGGATATATGTCCCAACAATGAGGAGCACTACAATTGTTATAGCAGGAACTCCCCTTAAAGAGGGAAGGCTAAAGAAGATGAGTAACAAGCAAAACAGCGTATATGTGTTTACGAAAAAATCAGTTGGTACAAAAACGTAAAGTAAATAGGAAAAAGCGATAAGTACTGTAATGAGCGCCCTTATGGTTTCAGGTCTTGTCATTCACCTTCTCCTAACATTGTGATCCCATTTGTTTATTCATCTCCCGTCTGGTAATTCCCTACGTAATTCCTTATTTAAATTCTGCGGGCTACTCATTTTTAAAATCGGAATGACTCTCTCCCTATAAAGCGACGCTATCCTGTAACCACTAATGAATATCAGATAATCTTAAATTTGGATTTCCTGTAAGCCTTGAGAGGCAATTAAGTCAGGTTCAGTCGCGTGCTTAACATCTTCCACTGTAAAACTTGGTGCAATTTCCTTCATGACTAAGCCTTTCTCAGTAACGTCAATGACGGCCATATCAGTATAAATTCGATTAACACACTTCAAGGCTGTAATTGGGTAGTCTAAACACCTTACAATTTTAAAATCACCTTTTTTTGCATTATGTCTCATTGCGATATAGAGTTTCTTAGCTCCGTTAGCTATATCCATAGCTCCCCCAACACTTCCCAGTTCAGCTCCCTTTACTTTCCAATTAGCTAAATCCCCATTTTCCGATACTTGCATGCCACCTAAAACAGCAACATCAATATGTTTCCCCCTAGTCATAGAGAAAGAAGAAGCAGAGTCAAAATAACTACCGCCTGGAGTAAGTGTAATTGGTTCTTTTGAAGCGTTCACTAAATCAGGATCTTCTTCCCCAGGTTTTGCTAAGGGACCCATCCCCAAAATTCCCTGTTCACTATGATAAATCACCTCAGAATCTGAACTGACATATTGCGTAGCCATAACCGGTATGCCTATCCCTAAATTGACAACAATACCGCCATGTAGATCATCTGCTACACGCTTTGCGATTTGTTCTTTTGTTAACAAGCGCTTTTCCATTATGAACCCACCTTCTTGAAGACGCGCTGGACAAAAATCCCTGGTGTGACAACAGATTCAGGATCTAATTCCCCTACTTCTACAATCTCATCAACCTCTGCAATGGTAATGTTTGCTGCCATAGCCATCAGGGGGTTGAAATTGCGCCCTGATTTATTATAAATTAGATTCCCCCATCGATCGGCTTTTTTAGCCTTAACGAATGCAAAATCTGCTTTGATCGCCTTTTCGAGCAAACAATTTACCCCTTCAATTATTTTTTCTTCTTTTCCTTCCGCGATTTCTGTGCCTACACCTGTCGGGGTATAAAATGCTTCGATTCCTGAACCCCCTGCTCTAATACGTTCAGCCATCGTTCCTTGAGGAATTAATTCCAAAGCTATTTTTCCAGCCTTATACTTTTCGATAAATACGTAACTCTCTTTTGAAAGCGGGAATGAACACATCAACTTCGCAACACGACCATTTTTAATCAACTCGGCTAATCCTTCTTCATAAAAGCCGGGATTATTACTTACAAAAGTCAATGCTTCGGATCCTCGTCTATATAAGCCTGAAATTAATTGATAAGGGACCCCGGCGCCACCAAATCCCCCCATTAAGATCATACTTCCATTTTCAATATCCTGAACTGTTTCGTCTACATTATCGAAAATCTTATTGATCACTGAACGAATCTCCCCTTTAAATTATTGCATTCACGATGTTGGTCCTTAGTAACTCTTTTTCTCTAGGTTTCTTGGTTTGACCTGAATTTGATCCTCTTTCTTTGTGCTTCTTTTTTTCTTTCATTCAACATTGAGTAGTATGGATCACGATATAGCTGGGGTTCTTCATAGGTGAGGAGCCCTCCATATAAGAGGGCATCAGTCGAAATAATTCTCTTTATGCATTCACATCTGTGACCCTATTCTTCACAGTAGTTCCCAGATAAACAATCACAGTTAAAATTAGACCCGATAAACTTGTTAATAGTTCCGGGAAAAACAAGAGAAAACCAGCAACAAAAACGATTATACGTAAAAATACTGATAATTCACCTAGACCAATGAGATAACCTTCAAAGGCTGAAGCAATCATCCACGTTCCCATCAAAGCAAAAAGAGAAGCAACAACTACTTCTACAGGTTCCGCACGTCCAATCAAAGCAGTGTTATAAATAAAAAAGAATGGCATAATATACTTAACAACTCCCAGTTGCATCGCGGAAAACCCAGTTTTAATTGGGCTAGCATTAGCAATACTTGAAGCAGCATATGCAGATAGTGCAACTGGAGGTGTGATATACGAAACGGTCGCCCAATACAAAACAAAAAGGTGAGAGGCAATCGGGTCGAACCCCATTTGTACCAGTGCAGGTGCCATAACAACAGCCAGGAAAATATATGCCGCAGAGACTGTCATTCCCAAACCAAGAATAAAACTTGTAATCGCACCCGCCAACAGAATCAACAATGCACTGTCCCCTGCTAAAGCCACCAATTCTCTTGAAAAAGAGAAAGAAACACCTGTTACAGAAAGCGAACCGACGATGAACCCTACCCCGGCTAATATGGTTGTGATCTCAGCGATTAACTTACCTGCATTTAGAATCATATCTTTCGTTTTTTTCAAAGTTAGCCTGGTTTCTTTACTAATAAATGAAGCCAAGATTAAGAACAAGGAAACGTAATAAGGCGCATGCCCTTCATTAGCTACAATGACGATAAGGTAAATCAATAAAATAAGGGCGCCAACGAAGAACCAGCCTGTTTTTAACGTTTGCCAAAAAGAAGGGATCTCTTCGTCTGATGGTGTCCCAGCTATTTTATGTTTTGCCGCATAGGCGTCTACTTGTGTGAGAACGCCCACAAAATATAAAAGAGCAGGAATAGCTGCAGCTAAGGCAATTTCTCCATAGGGTACAGCCAAAAAAGATGCCATGATAAAAGCAGCCGAACCCATAATCGGAGGCGTAGTCGTGCCCCCCGTCGAAGAAGCAGCTTCGATGGCAGCGGCTTTATGCTTACTATACCCGATTCTTTTCATTGCCGGTATTGTCATAGAACCCGTCGTTACCACATTTGAAACAGCACTGCCACTTAACATGCCAAAAAAAGCACTACCCATAACGGATACTTTTGCAGGACCTCCCCTTTGACGACCAAATAGCGATTTGGCCAAGTTGAAGAAAAAATCCCCTCCCTTTGTATGCACAAGCACTACACCAAATATCAAAAATCCTACCAATAAATCACCTAATGTCCGCATAGGTACGCCCAATATAGAATTTCCGCTCATAATATGGTTTGTGGCTGTTGTCACAAAATCTTGGGGGATGCCTCGTAAAAAGTTAACGGGCATATATCCTGTCACCAGAGGAAAAAGTGAAAAGACCAAACTAATAAGCATTAATACAAGTCCTGCTACTCGACGTAATGCCTCAAGAACAATAAACCATACTAATATACTTCCAATCGTAGGAAGTGTTGGCGCTGAAGTCCCCCATCCCATTAATGTTACCGTTTCAGCATTAAGGCCTAAATACGTAAAAAACACTAACGGAATCAAAAACAGTATGACATCATACCATTTTATTTTTTGGACTCCCGCTGATTTTTTAGCAGGCCATATAATAAATGCCAAAGGTATGAAGCAAGCTAATAAAAAATATAGATACCCTTCAAAAATGGGCGTGATACCAAATAGCCCTAAGTAAAAAATTTGATTAACGGATAAAAAAATTGCGATTAAAACCAAAATGATAACAATGGTAGACCAAAATTTCCCTAAACGTTCCATCTTACAACCCTCCATTTTCGTTTAAGATAACAGCCTTACTAATCCATTATATGTTTATTAGTAAGGCTGTCTCTTGGGTTATTCTACGTCATCTACTAACTCCTCTTTTCGTTCCAGCCAATACTCCGTAAATTCATCATCACTTAATCCTTGTTCTTCAGCTTCTTCCGTCACTACGTCCCAGGCTTCTTGAAGTTGTTCTTGTCGTTCAATCAATTGATTGTTTTGCTCTTCGTATTCCTCATTCCACATTCCTTGTTCCTCAAAGAATCGGACACCGCCTTCATGAATAGGTACCCCTAACGGCTCCGGTTGACTTTCTTCAACATCCCATACAAACATATCAGCAGTAGCTTGGCTGTAATCATCAAACGTTTCATCAAGCGCTACCAACCAGTTATAAACAAGATCGGGATCCGTATCGCTATATGCAGCTGGTGCGTATGAAGTATATCCCAATAGATGTTCCGGTTCACCTTCTGTTAGAGCACCGCCTATATCCGTTTCATCTGCGACACCAAATGGGTATATTTCATGTAGAGCTTCTAAGGCTTCATCATCTTCCAAGATAGAATGATCCATCCAACGCATGCCGTGAAGTTCATCTGCCTCCTGTACCGTTGCCGCGGAGGGAACAATTCCCGCAACATCTATTTCACCTTGGGCTACCATCTCAGGTTGATCTGTATAGGAGGTTACCTCAACAACCTCAACATCATCCATGGTTAAACCAGCAGCAGCTAATAACCCTACAATTTTAATGTTAACTGAAGGATTTCCAATAATGTGAGGAACTCTTGCTCCCTCTAGATCATCAAAGGTTTCATATTCTGAATCATCGAGTACTAACAGACCAAAATGATTGAGTATTGGGTACATATATTGAAGATCCTGTGGCCCCCACTCCGGTGTGGCAAATTCTTCGATCCCTTCAAAAGCGAAGTACACTTCATCGGCTACGCGTCCCCCAAAATCTGCATTACCGTCTCTTAGTGGTTCGAGACGTGCAAGGCCTGAGTCATTTGGGATCATGTGAATTTGTGTGCCGTACTCAGACATAATAGTGTCAGAGATAGCAGAGAGTTGTGTGTAACCACCAGAGCCTACATCATATGTCGACATAGTTATTTCTTCAGGCAAATCTGCTTCTCCAGCTGAATCAGAATCAGCATCAGACTGTTCTTCTGTATCTCCACCGGTATCTTCACCGCATCCAGCTAACATAAGAATAGAAAGAATTAATAACCCTAGTAATATAAACAGTCGTTTGTTATTCATACTTTTATCCCCTTTCATATTTGTCTAATTCCTTTCCATACATTTATCCCAAATTCGTCTCCGGTTTCCAGTTTTCCCACGCTCCCTTCTCAACGTAATCTCTATCAATAGTTTTCTCCAACATAACCAACCATTCTTAAAAGTTTCTCTATAGGACGAAGACCGAAGATGTAACTTATTCTACATCATCTACCAACTCCTCTTTTCTTTCTAACCAATACTCTGAAAATTCATCATCAGTTAATCCTTGCTCTTCAGCTTCTTCAGACACAACATCCCACGCTTCTTGTAGTTGTTCTTGTCGTTCAATCAATTGATTGTTTTTCTCTTCATATTCCTCATTCCACATTCCTTTTTCCTCAAAGAAACGGACACCCCCTTCATGAATAGGAACCCCCAATGGCTCGGGTTGCATTTCATCTACTTCCCATACATACATATCAGCAGTAGCTTCATTATAATCATCAAACGTTTCATCAAGAGCTACCAACCAATTATAAACAAAGTCCGCTTCGATATTGCTATAAGCCGCTGGTGCGTAGGAGGTATATCCCAAAAATTCCTCGGGTTCACCTTCAGTTAAAGCTCCGCCTATGTCCGTTTCATCTGGAACACCGAATGGATATATATCATTTAGAGCTGCTAAGGATTCATCATTTTCCAATATAGAATGATCGAGCCAGCGCATGCCATGCAGTTCATCTGCTTCTGTTACACTTGCAGCCGAAGTAAGCATTCCAGCCACATCGATCTCACCTTGTGCTATCATTTCAGGCT
This sequence comes from Salicibibacter halophilus, assembly GCF_006740705.1. GTDB lineage: Bacteria > Bacillota > Bacilli > Bacillales > Marinococcaceae > Salicibibacter > Salicibibacter halophilus. Next base: position 687,546 of record NZ_CP035485.1, read on the forward strand.
GATCGCCATATGATGTCACCTCAACAACTTCAACATCATCCATGGTTAAACCAGCAGCAGCTAATAAAGCTTCATTTTTAACATTAACCGAGGGGTTCCCAATAACATGAGGTACTCTAGCATCTTCTAAATCTGAAATTGATTCAAACTCCGAATCATCCAGCACTAATAGACCATAATGCGTCATGATCGGGGCCATAATTCGAATGTCTTGAGGACCCCACTCTGGAAATGCAAATTCTTCTGTCCCTTCAAAAGCAAAATATGTTTCATCCCCAAGACGTCCTCCAAAATCTGCAGTGTCCTCTTTGAGCGGTTCAAGACGAGCGAGACCGGAGTCATTGGGGATCATATGGATTTGCGTTCCGTATTCTGACATAATTGCATCTGATATCGCTGATACCTGTGTATATCCCAAAGAGCCTACATCGTACGCCGACATTGTTATTTCATCAGGCAACTGTGCCTCACCAGCTGACACAGAATCAACATCAGACCCTTCTTCTGTATCTCCACTGCATCCAGCTAGCAGTAGAATAGAAAAGCTTATTAATCCAAGTAACACAGGCAATCGATTATTCATCTTTGTTTTCCCCTTCCTAATTTAATTCTTTAATCTTTATACCTACATATCAAGATCCCCCCAACTTTTTGTCACATGTATACCTAGTACTAAATGGATTATAGGAACCAGTACGTGAGTGGAGGAAAAAAATATAAATTGTAACTAAGTAACTAAGACAGATTGTGTTTCGAAAAGGTTCATTAGGAGCAAAAAGCAGTTCCGTAATGAGTCCCTTATAATTACCAGTCAAATCATCTACTTTATCAAACCATCCCCGTTCATTCACACAATTCACACCTGAGTTTGCACATGTCTCATGTAATATCACGGGCTAATTCAGCTCTGAGATCGGGATGACTAATATTTAAACTCTTCTTTTCTTTCTGCTACTGTTGTCCATAAAAAGACCGCTATTTCGTACTCAGTAACAACATAATGAACATCTCATTTTGCAGACGTAACACTAGGAATGTTCAATATCGGTTGGAGTATATCAAAATTCAATTATCTTATCTGGCTATTGTATACAATTTAGAAAAAATAACCATAAACTATTCTTTTTTACGTAAAACGTTTACATTTTATTTTTATTCTAAACGGAATAAGATTTTTGTCAATACTTCGATGATTATTAATTTTTGTTTTATAAATAGCTTTATCTTCCGGATCTCATCACTAGAACCCAAGTTACCTATAATATTTTGATCGCTCGTTTGATAGAGTTCACACTTAAACTTTATATTCCATAAAACCAGGTACTTCTCACCCCCCAACTTCCGCGGTATTTAAAGCATTCCTGAAGCCAATGCGTATCTTACACTCTTTTTTACTCAGTAGGCATATATAGATCATCTTGTTTTAAAAGAAATTGTTACACCTAACTAATAAGGGTTCTTTTTTAAATCATCCTTATACCTACCTTTGTTTAGCCAGCCTCCCCCATCTATAACATGATTCGCACCCGTAACATAGCTTGCATAATCGCTTACCAAATAAGATGCCAAGTTTGCAACTTCCTGCCGCGTGGATAGTCGATGTGTTGGAATATTATCTAATATTTGTTCCTCTTGTTCCGGACTTGCCCATAGCTGGCTAACTGCTCCTGTATCCTCTGTCGGACCCGGTGTAATCATATTTACACGAATATTATGGGGCGCCCATTCTACAGCCAGTGTTTTGGTTAATGCGTCTACCCCTGCTTTCGCCGCAGCCGAATGGGCTGTTAATGGGCCTCCGGTCCAAGCATAGGTTGCTCCTACGTTTAAAATTGTTCCCGGAGTATCTTGAGCGATCATTTGTTTAGCAACACTTTGACTGCAGTACCAAGTGCCGTTTAAAACAATATTAATGACGGTATTCCACGCATTGGTCGACATGTCGATCGCTTTAACGAGAAAATTTCCGGCTGCATTGTTGACTAAAATATCAATTTTTCCAAATGCAGCTACGGTTTCAGACACCATTTTCTCCACTTGATCCGGTTCCCGTACGTCCATTTGTATAGTCTTAACTTTTGTTCCATATATTTCTATTTCTTTTTTCGCTTCGTCCAATTTTTCCTGTTTGCGACTCGCGATGACAATGTTAGCGCCAAGACGTGCATATTCCATGGCCATCGCTTCGCCTAGGCCTGTGGCTCCTCCTGTGATAATAGCAACTTTTCCCTTTAAACTTCCTTCCGGGAGCATGGGCTGTTTATATTGTTCCGTTGCCAATGTTTGTCCTCCTTTCAAGCTTTACACTAGCGGATCATAAGGAAATACATCCGAGGAAACATTAAGGGAAGCAAAGTCATTTTTAAACGCTTCCTTTACTGTTTCTCCAATATCTTCAACATTCCACCCTTCAGCATTATAGGCCGAACGAATAGGTCGCGGTTGTGAAAACAGCATGATCTCTTTGCCTCGAACACCAAAGATTTGGCCGGTAACGTCGGATGCATCGTCACTTCCTAAATATGATACGATAGGGGCAATATTGCCAGGGGTCATTTTTTTCAATTTTTCAACCCGTTTTTCTTGTTCTTCATTTTCTGTAGGAATTGAGCCAATAAGGCGACTCCACGCAAATGGCGCAATCGTATTCGCAGTAACATTGTATCGAGCCATGTCAAGCGCAGTTACTTTTGTCATTCCAGCAATTCCCATCTTTGCCGCTCCGTAATTGGCCTGTCCGATGTTTCCGATAAGTCCCGAGGTAGAAGTGAAATTAATGAAACGTCCGCTTTTTTGTGCTTTAAAATGCGGGGCAGCAGCACGTGTCATATTGAATGTCCCTTTTAAGTGGACCGCAATAACAGCATCCCATTCTTCTTCTGTCATATTGAAAATCATACGGTCTCTTAAGATGCCGGCATTATTTACGACGATATCAATACTGCCGAAAACATCAATCGCTTGTTGCACCATTTTTTGACCGTTTTCATACTCTGCGACAGAATCGTAATTCGCGACAGCTTCTCCTCCTGCTTCCTGAATGTCAGCAGCTACTTGATCAGCAACTTTGATATCTTTTCCTTCTCCGCTTGCTTCACCGCCCAAATCATTGACAAGTACTTTTGCGCCTTCACTTGCCATAAGTAACGCAATTTCTCGTCCTATTCCTCGTCCTGCTCCTGTTACAATTGCTACTTTGTTATCTAGATGTCCCATTTTTATTACCTCCTTCAAATCTTTCACGCATTGCTGTTTTTTGACATATTCCATATACATTGAGATTGAATTTTATTCTTACAATTTTATTTGTCGTGTGATGATTAATTTCCAAAATAATAATAATGATTCTTGAAATATTTGATTCCCTTCGGTATTTTGCTAAGTCGTATCCTTCAAATTTTCAGTATTGGTTATTGTATACAATTCGAAAAAATCTATTGAAACCGTTTGCATATTTTAAGTGTGTTCATTTTACATAGAATATATTTTTTTGTCAACACAATTTTTGGGGATTAGTAGTTTTTAAATCAAAGCGTTGGTGCGATATCTAAGATGCTACAATCTCTCCAACTATGGAGCCCTTTTCACCCTGACTGCATTATCTCCTCAGGCTTATAATTCTGCCTTTGCTTTAATGTACTGCTCAACCATAAGATAACAATACTCGCGGCTATTAATAAAATACCTGTGACTCCAAAAGACACCAGATGTGTGCCGTAGGTTTCATATCCCCATCCTCCGAGCCAGGAACTTAACATTGCTCCAATTTGGTGACCGAAGTATGTCCATCCATATAATAATCCGACGAGTCGCACGCCATATACATCCGACAATATCGCGGAAGAAAGAGCAATACTGCCTGCCCAAACGATGCCCGCTATGGCGGCCACCAAATAAAGCTGCCAAGTGACCGTAACGAAGACCAGCGCGACCATTCCTAAGCCTCTCACGAAGTAAATTAAGGAGAGAAGGTGCTTACGTTGCACCTTGTCTGAAAGAACGCCTAAAAATAGCGTACTCGGAATAGCAACAATACCGATTAAACCTATCGCGAATGAAGCAGTGATGGGGGTAAAACCATGATCCTGTAACATCGGCACACCATGGGTTCCCAATAGATTCATGCTAAATCCGCATGTAAACAGGCCAAATGCAATGAGCCAAAAAGGGGGCGTGGCTATCGCTTTTTTCCAAGTCAGTGCAGTACGGGGGTCCTGTGGAATATTTGATGAGGACGTAGATTGGCCATAACTCTCCGGTGGATCATCACGAACAATGAATATGGTCGTGGGAACGATGATGATAAGAAAAGCAGCGGCAAACAATAAGATGGTTGCCTGCCATCCAAACCGTTCAATTAAAAACGAAAACACCGGGGTCATAATCGCTATACCTGCCATGGAACCCGTTGACAAGTAAAATAACGCCCTGCCTCGAAGCTTAGTAAACCAACGACTAATGACAGGTGTAAGAGCAACCGGGCTCGTGAAAGCTAGCCCAAACGATAAAAAAACACCGAATGCCATAAAGAAGTTTACCGGATGTTGCGCCAAAACGGTCCACACACAGGAAATAGTGACGATGATAATCCCTAAAATTAGCACCATATTAGTACTATATTTTTCTACCAGATAACCCGCGATCGGCATACCGATACCATAAACAATCATCCCTACAGCGATGATTGTTGACAATGTAGTGCGGGTGAAATTTAAATCTTCCATAATAGGCAGAACGAAAGGGCCAACGCCCATCCGCATCCCTACTGTCAACAACGTGATAATGGCTGCCGCCCCGACAATATTCCACCCATAATACCATTTTGGAATTATAATCACCCCCTTGTTCCCTTGAAGTGTTCTCCGAGCTACTCAAGTGCCTGTAACAACCCATCAACAACGTCTGCGGGAATCTCCTCCCAATCGATGACCGTGTCCAGCCATTCACTAACCGACTGATCAAACACGACATGATCATCCGCAGCCTTTATATAGCGATGATAATAATGAAGGAACAAAAACAGCTTACGGTAATTACTATTAATTTTTACTTCATGCTCCGCTTCTTCCAGTAATAAACTTGCAGCAATAAGATGATACATTTGCTCCATAAAGCGCTTGGCCGCAACATCATGTGTGCTTGTTTGTTCTCGCGAAATGTGGTCCATTTGCCCGGAAATAACACTGGCACGTTTCAAGATGAGCTTTACTGCGCGTTCGGTATAAGCATTACCCATCCCTGAAAGCCGTTGTTCAAGGTGATGAAATAATGTGCTGCCTGCATCTTCCTTGCGAATAGCCCTTAAAACATCAAGAGCGACAATGTTTGTCGTTCCTTCCCAGATGGAACCCAAATGGGCATCACGCACGAGTCTCGGGTTTACCCAATCTTCAATATATCCGTTCCCGCCCCGGATTTCCATGGCCTCTGCGGTGACATAGCGGACACGTTTACAAATATATCCTTTTAGTAAAGGTGTTAGAATGCGCAGTGATTTTTTTGCATCCTCATCACCACTATCTGACTGATCAAACACTTTGGCTGTATAAAAAATCATAGATGCGGCAGCTTCCGTGTCGAGAAGCATTTCGAAAAGACCTTCCTGCATCAAAGGTAATTGACTGAGTTGTTGTCCGAAAGTCAGTCTCCCTCTTGATGCCACAATCGATTCTAAATAGCTGCGTCTCATCAACCCTGCTGAACGAACAGCATTCGAGAGCCTTGATGAATTAACCATGGACATCATCTGTTTAAATCCATTTTCGATACTGCCAACGACATATCCGACGGCCCCTTCAAAGGTGACCTCTCCTGATGCCATGTCTTTTGTTCCAAGCTTTTCTTTTAATCGGTTGATGCGGAAATCGTTATGCTCCCCATTTTCCAATCTTTTTGGGACCAAAAACATCGCGAGCCCCTTTGAGCCCAGTTGCGCTCCCTCGGTACGGGCGAGAACTAATGCAATATCAGCGGACACGTTGGAACAAAACCACTTATCGCCCCATATCTCCCAGTGATCGCCAACTTGCTTTGCCGTTACTGTGTTGGCACCTACATCGGAGCCCCCCTGTTTTTCGGTCATAAATTGACCGGCTGTCCAAAGCTCATCCATATCGGTACTTGTCAATCGAGGTAAGTATTTTTCTTTTATTTCATCACTTGCATACTTTTCCAGAATGGTTGCCGCCGAGTCTGTCATACTCATCGGACAACAAAGACTAAATTCAGCTTGGGCAAATAAGTACCAAAATGAGTATTTTAAAACTCTTGAAAAAGGTGTCGGCCAATCCATCACACCCGGGCGATGAGACATAGCGGCAAGTCCAAATTCACCATATCCGATTTTTTCCAACCTAAGATATGAAGGGTGATACTTTACATGGTTCATTCGTTCCCCTTTCTTATTATAAGAGACCAATTCAGGGGGATTGCGATCCGCTTCATGTGCCAATTCATCCACTTCATTGCCCGCTACTTCACCCAATTTCGACAAAAGCGGGAATGCTCGTTCATATTCATCTCCTGATACGTAATAGCGAAGTAAAAATTCTATATTTGGATCTGTTTCAAAAAAATTGAGTCCATGTGCATCATGCATACCACGAACTTCGGCTTCCAGTTTTGGGACTTGAAGATTTTTTATCATTTCCCGGTCATTCCTTTCAGGTATTATCTTCCCGTGAACTGCGGTGCTCTTTTTTCAAAAAAAGCTTGGACTCCTTCTTTAAAATCTTCGGTCTGGAAGCATATATCTTGCCCTTGCGCTTCCATTTCCAGTAAGTTTTTCAAATCCTTATTCAAATGTTCGTTCATAATCTTTTTCGTCATGCCCATAGCAGCTGTGGCTTTCTTCTCTAACTTTTCAGCTATTTCAATCGTTTCTGACAATAATTGTTCCGAAGAAACAACTCGGTTTACAATGCCGATCCGATGGGCATCTTCGGCAGAAACGCGTTCACCTAAAAACATTAGTTCATTTGACCTTTGCCGGCCAACTAACATAGGGAGGAAATGCATGGCCGCGAAATCCGGAATTAACCCGACATTTACAAAACTTTGTACGAAAAATGCATCTTCGGATGCCAGGATAAAATCACAAAGCAACGTCAAGCTGAAACCCGCGCCGGCAGCAGCTCCATTCACAGCTGCAATGATCGGTTTTTCAATGTCCAACATCTTCAACATGAGGGGGTGTGAGCTTTGCAGTCTTTTCCTGCCTTCGAGGGGATTCACTTCTTTAAGGGCGGCTAGGTCTCCCCCTGCCGAAAATCCCTTACCTTCACCTGTTAAAATAATACATTTAATATCATCATCTTGTTCTGCATCCTCTAATGCCTGCAATAATTCCAGTCTCATATCCATAATCAGCGCATTTTTGGCTTCCGGATAGTTTAAGCGCAGTATTTGCGTGCTTCCCTGTTTCTCTTTCAGAATAAACGGATTTCCCATTTTGAATCACTCCTCAAACCATTAGATTATTCCCCTGACCTTTAATTTTTGCGCTGATTCGCTCGGCTGTTTCTTTTAGTAATTCACCTTTAGGGATCAGTTCATCTTCATTATATTGTGCCGTCATTCCAAACAAGTTAATGGTCATGTCCACATTGTCATCTATATTGAAAATGGGTGCTGCCACCCCAAAAACACCGTTGATGGTTTCCCCGTAATTGGTCGCATATCCATGGTCACGAATCACTGGGAAATCCGCTTTCAAACGATTCATTTCGTTATCGGATAATGAGCGGGTATATTGTACTTCCTGAAGCAACTCATTTGATTCTTCCTCTCCCATGTACGCGAGCATACATTTCCCATATGCGCCATCCACAATCGAAAAGTGTCTTCCCACAGAAACGTTGAGCCCAAAATCTTCTCCTTCATTTTTAGCAACAAACGTAGTACGGGTATTTCCTATTCGGTTGACAAGCACAGACGTTAAGCCGGTTCTTTCGGAAAGCTCCTCAAGATAAGGAAGAATAATGGCAATATCTAAGGAATTTTCTTTGGCTCTTTCTCCCAAAACGACAAGATAAGGACCGAGACTATACTGCTTTGTTCTTTTATCGTAATGAACAATAGCGTCCTCTCTAAGCTGTTGCAATACCCGAAAACAGGTGGTCGGTTGTAATGTCAGGGCGTTTGCAATTTCAGTTAAGTTACTATGGCTGAATTTCTTTCGACTTAAGAGCGTTAAAATTCTAAACGAAACATCAACGGCAGGCACACTATATTTTCTTTTACCGTTTTCTTTTTCATCAGTTTGGTTTGACAAATGGAACCCCCCTTTATTCTCATAGAATATTGTACAGGAAAATTCACCGAAAAGGGAATAACCTGCCTATTCCACCCCCTTCAGTGATACTTGCTCAAGGGCTATTTTGCATTTACAACGGCCTCTTCATTCTTTTTCCATACAATAATGCCGTCTAAAGCCGCAACCCCTTTGCCTTCTTCAAATACCCATAACGGGTTAATATCCATCTCCTGAATCCGTCCGTGATGGGTTAAAGCAAATTGAGAAATGCGCACGAGAGCCTCCGTCAATGCCTGGATGTCTCTTTTTGATCCACCTCTGACTCCTTTAAGAAGGAGATAGCCTTTCAGTTCTTCTAACATCGCAAAAGCTTCTTTGTCAGTAATAGGCGCGCGGCGAATCGAAATATCTTTTAATACTTCTACGAAAATGCCGCCAAGGCCACACACGATCAAAGGTCCAAATTGAGGATCTTCTTTAACTCCGATAAACATCTCAACGCTTTCATCCTGTATCATTTCTTCGGCCAAAACGCCGTCAATATTCGCATCGGGATTATAATTGCCGATAGATGAGATGATCGATTCATAAGCTTCTTCGAGCTCCGCCGGATTTTTGATGTTTACCTTGACACTGTCGGCGTCCGTTTTATGAAGCACATCCTTGGAAATCCCTTTACATACCACCGGATAAGGGATGTTAGCTTTTACCTCCTGCAAATGTTCGCGATTTTTAATGAGCGTGCCTTGTGGGATCCTTATCCCTAAAGAAGAGAGTTCCTTCTTGACACGGACTTCAGTCCAAATACCGGAGGTATCTTCACTCTTTCCAACTTGACCGTGAGTATGTGCTTCCTCCTCGTGGCTCAGGCAAAAACGAGAGAAATCTGCCAATTGTTTGATCGCTACCATAGTTTTATAAGACGTTGTGTAAACAGGCACACTCGCTTTTTCTAAAATCGTTCGTCCCTCACCCGTTATTTCCGTTGTTCCCGTGATCGTAACAACAATAGGTTTTTCGGTTGTCTTATCAATTTCGGCGATTTTTTTGCATATCTTCTGGCCTAACTCTCCCCCAAATGTCGTTTGAACGACAATGGCATCTACCTCATCTTCGTTGATCAAAGCCTCGAGGGTATCTGTAAAAATATGTTGCTCTTTCAAAGCCTGGGCTGTGATATCAATTGGATTTAATGCAGATCCGTAGGGCGGGATAATTTCCTCTACTTTCGCTTGCGTTTCGTTTGGCAAACGAACGAGCTCCAAACCGAGCGGCTCACTGTAATCAGCCATGGCAATGCCTGCTGCCCCAGAATTGGAAATAGTTACAACCCGATTGCCGTTTGATTGTTTTCCACGGGAAAAAACTTTCATTAAATCAATCATGTCGTCGACATCATTTGCAATGACCAAACCATATTGTTTTGCGATCGCTTGGAACGTTTCATCGGAACCCGTTAACGAAGCAGTATGAGACATCGCCGCTTTTTTTCCTATTTCCGAACGACCGGCTTTTAACACGATCAGCGGTTTCTTTAAAGCTTTAGACCTTTTCGCCAGTCGAATCAACATTTCGCCGTCAGGAATCCCTTCCAAATACCCTGCCACAACATCCGTGCCCTCATCTTCCAGCATGTAATCGATACAATCCAATGTATGAAGATCGATCTGATTTCCCGTGTTAATCACTTGAGAAAAACCTATGTTTTCCTCTTGGGCCAATCCGAACAGGGAAAAGCCAAGGGCGCCGCTTTGAGATGCAAACCCGACGTTTCCGGAAAGAAAACCTTCCTCTGTCTCAAAAGAAGTTGAAAAACCGAGCGGAATACTTTTCTTCACATTTAATAGACCGATACAGTTAGGACCTAAAATCGTAATCCCCGCTTTTTTCGCTTTCTCAAGCACTTCCTCTTGTAATCGTTCGCCCTCTTCGCCTGTTTCCGCAAACCCTGATCCGAAAAGAATCACACTGCGAATATTTTTTTGTTCACATTCGGAAAGAATTTGCATCATTCTTTTAGAGGAAACAGCGATTAAAGCAACGTCGACTTCTCCGGGAATATCAATAAGACTAGGATAGCAGGTAAAGTCTTCTATTTTCTCGTATTTCGGATTTACCGGATAAATTTGCCCTTGAAATTGATGCCGGATCAAATTTTTCATAGGTTTTCCGCTAATGGATGTAAAATCTTTAGAAACCCCTACAATCGCTATCGATTCCGGGTTCAATAATCTTTCGATGGCTTCTCTTTTGGACATTTTAAAACCCTCCTGTTAGTCATGCTATTGGCTCACGTTTTCTTCTGTTGCATTATCTTTCAACAATTTTTTTCTAGAATAAGTGATAAAATAAAAGATTATTAACAATGATACAACAGCGATATTTACAGCAATATTAGGGACTAACATCGTAATCCCACCAATAGAGAATAGTGCTCTGTGAATCATTGTCATGCTGCCATATCCAATCAGATATCCTTGAAGCGCGGATCCAATCAGAAAGACGCCAACCGATGCTGTACCAATGCTGAGTAACGATTCCGTCATCGTCCCGCTCCAAATTAACGCTGGTTGGTAAACGATGAAAAACGGAATGAAAAACGTCACAATTCCCAATTTTGTTGATACAATCGATGTTCTCAACGGGTTCGAATTAGCTATCCCGGATGCCGTAAACGCAGCAAGGGCTACAGGCGGTGTGATATAAGATGCAGTCGCCCAGTAGAGAACAAATAAATGGGCTGCAATTGGATCAACACCAACACCTACTAGTGCAGGAGCCAATACAATAGCTAAAAAGATGTAACTGGCAGAAACGGTCATCCCCATACCGAGAATGAAACTTGTGATCGCGCCGGCGATTAGTAAGAGTAAAAGGTTATCTCCTGCCATCATGACCAGTTCCCTTGAAAATGAGAAAGAAACGCCTGTTGCAGAAAAAGCACCTACGATTAAACCGACACCCGCGATCAAGGAAATAATTTCTCCAAGCACTTTGCCCGTGTCCGCAATCATATCCCCGAGTTTCTTGAAACTAAAACGCGTAGACTTCCTTAACATAGCCAATATAAGAATTAAAGCGCTTGCATAGTATGGCGCCTGTCCCTCCGATTGAATAAAAACCAGAACGAGGATCAACGCCACCATACTCGCTAAGTAAATCCAACCTTCACTTAAGGTCTTTAGCAACGGTGGCAACTCTCTTTTCGGGATCCCGCGCAAATCATGTTTAGCAGCATATCCATCCACCTGGAGAAACACGGCTATAAAATACAAAGCTGCCGGAATAGCCGCTGCGACTACAATTTCCAAATACGCAACCCCGACAAACGATGCCATAATAAAAGCAGCCGAGCCCATAATAGGCGGTGCAATCGTTCCACCGGTTGATGAAGTTGCTTCAACAGCCGCCGCATATTCTGAATCATACCCGGATTTCTTCATCGCCGGTATCGTCATTTGACCGGTCGTCACGACATTCGAAATCGCGCTTCCACTCAACATCCCGAAAAATGCGCTTCCGGCCACTGAAACTTTCGCTTCCCCACCTCTTTGACTACCGAAAACCGACTGTGCCAGTTTGAAGAAAAACGCTCCTCCCCCGGTATGTGTGAGAATCACACCAAAAACGAGGAATCCTACTACTAATGTCCCGACCGTATCCAGGGGTACGCCTAGCACACTATTTGTACTCATGATATGGTTATTCGCCAGTGTAATGAAGTCAAAGCTGTGCCCTTGTAAAAAATACACCGGAATCACGTTAGCAAATAGAGGGTACACCGAAATGAGGCCACAAATGGCAAATAAAATTTTCCCGCCTGCCCGGCGTAATATTTCCAGTACAAGTGCCCATAGCACGACCGCAGCGACAGTCGGTAACACCGGCGCCACCCAGTCCCACCCTTCCAAAATAATTCGTTCACTGTTGAGCCCCAAAAACATGGTTGCAACAAGGGTCAACGCAAAAGCGATCACATCGTAATAGCGAATGGAGGTGTCTGTTTTCTTGGCCGGCAAAACCAGAAACGAGATGGACATAAATGCGGCAAGCAAATAGTATAAATATTCATTTTGTAAAGGAGCAAACCCAAATAATCGCAGGTAAAACACGTGATTAACGGATAAGAACACCCCTAAGAGCGTTGCGATGATAACAATGACTTTCCAAGGCCCGTGAATACGATTCACAATCTATCCCTCCATTCTAAGCTGCTTACTTCTCTAGAATTCTTCCGGCACTAGCTCTTCTTTTCGCTCCAACCAGTGCTCCTCATGTTCGTCTTCGGATAGATTCATCTCTTCCGCTTCCTCCTCGACGATCGTCCACGCCTCTTGGAGGTCTTCTTGGCGCTCAATTAAAGCGTCATTCTCTTCTTGTTTTTGCTCATCCCATAACCCGATTTCATCAAGATATCGGATGGAACCTTCATGAAAAGGAACACCTATTGCCGCCGGATTTGTAATCACTTCATCGGGATGATACGTCCACATATTAGCGGTAGCACCTTCGTAATTTTCATATTGTTCAACATGCGCTTTCGTAAAAGCGTACATATCTTCCTCATCTTGGTCAGCATAAGCCGCCATCAAATAACCATGTCCCAAAATTTCATTGTCATCGGTCATGCCGGCGCCATCATCTATTTCCCTCGGATAAAACCAGGATGCAACATCATGAACGTGTTCCCATCCTTCTTCATCGGACGCGGGCATTTGCAACCAGCGAATCCCGTCAAGGCTGTCTGCTTCAAACATCCCTCCGGCTTGTGGATTGATCGAAGCTACATCCAATTCATCTTGAATCAAGGCCTGCCCTTGTCCTCCATAATCGTTAAAGTCTACGACATCGACGTCATCGAGGGTTAGTCCGCCAAAAGCAAGCATAGACTCTGTTTTTATATTAACGGAAGTATTCCCACTAATATGGGGAACGCGCATCCCTTCCAAATCTTCAATCGATTCGATATCAGAGTCCTCGCTAACGGCTAAGCCGAATGGAGAAATCGGCGCCCAGATGGCACGAACGTCTTGAGGTCCCCAGCCAAGGTCAAAAAACTCTTCAGTCGCTTCAAAAGCGAATTTAAATTCATCCCCGATCTTACCGACATCCGCAGCTCCTAAATAAAGGGGCATCATACGGCCAACACCGCTGGAAGATGGAAGCATACGGATTTGAGTGCCATAGGCTTCCGTGATTTCATTGGCAACAGCAGATGCCTCAGCATACCCTCCTGCATTGATGTCATATACGCTCCATACCATCTCTTCCGGCATTTCTTCGCCCTCTTCTCCTATTTCCAATGTTTGAGATGAAGCTCTCGGATTCGCACAGCTTACACATATGATCCCCAACACCAGAAGTAAAAAAAAGACAGTATAACGATGATGTTTCAATAGTCGCACCTCCTGATTGTCGATGTTTTCATATTATTGGCAACTATGATTCTTTTTGAAAAAACTATACATACTCATTTGATCCTTTTATGTAATCGGTTCCAAATAAAGATAGGTTTATTTTATATACTATAATATTTTTTGTCAATAAAATTTTTAGATTTTTATTCCTTTTCCATCACGTAACCCCTTTCAAATGCTTCATACTATAAAAGGGGATCTCATTTTCTATCAAGTTCCTCAACGGAGGATAACTCAATTAACTCATTCCCTGCCCTTTTCTATCGGTCTATACAGGGTTATGTTACTCAGCAGTTACATCGCGGCGATACTTGATCCCGTCCGAATTACCACCAACACCTCCTCTTCTACCTTAACTCCCAGTATTGGTTCAATTTCACATGTTTTTCACATTATCGATACACTTCAGCAGCTTGTTCATACCAATCATTTCCATAACAATCATTAATGACTGTCACCGGGAAATCGTTGATCGTAAGGCGGCGAACCGCCTCCGGTCCCAAGTCTTCATAAGCAACAATCGTTTCAGAAAGAATTTTTTTGGATAACAGGGCACCGGAACCACCGATGGCGGCAAAATAAACGGCTTTATATTTTTGGATCGCCGTTTTCACTTCTTCATTTCGATACCCTTTACCAATCATTCCCTTCAATCCTCGGGATAACAATGCAGGTGTATATTTATCCACTCTTCCACTCGTCGTCGGGCCAGCCGATCCGATAATTTGACCCGGTTTTGCCGGTGTCGGGCCTACATAATAAACAACCTCGCCTTCCAATTGAATCGGCAGTTCTTCGTCATTTTCCATTCGTTCCAGCAAACGCTTGTGGGCTGCATCCCTTGCCGCGTATACGTCACCACTTAATAAAACTCGATCGCCGGCTTTTAAATCTTGGACCTTTGCATCTGTTAGAGGAAGCGTTATTTTTTTCTGTGCCAAGTGAGTTCCGTCCCTTCCTTTATAATATCACTTCTTTATGTCGATTGGCATGGCACTGGATGTTTACCGCAACTGGCATAGCAGCAATATGGCAAGGTTGGACCTCAATTTTTACATCAAGGGCTGTGGTTGTGCCTCCCATGCCTTGCGGACCAATGCCAAGCTGGTTGCATTTCTCCGTCCACTTTTCCTCCAGCCGGGCAATCCGTTCTTCAACGTGGCGTTCTCCTACGGATCTCAACAATGATTTTTTCGCTATGTAGGCGGATTTCTCGAAACTCCCCCCGATACCGACACCGACAATCACCGGTGGACAAGCATTGGGACCTGCGAGACGGACTGACTCCACGACAAAGTCCTCAATGCCTTCCAACCCGTCAGACGGTTTCAACATTTGCAAGCGGCTCATGTTTTCCGCTCCCCCGCCTTTTGCGGTAAATCTGATTTTCAGATGATCGCCTTCCACCATTTCCACGTACGTAATCGCGGGTGTATTATCCCCGGTATTCTTTCGATCCAGTGGATCGCGAACGATCGATTGGCGCAAATAGCCGTCGCCATATCCTTGGCTAACCCCTTTATTGATGGCATCGTACAGGTCACCGCACGTAATCTTGCAATCGTATCCCATTTCTATAAAAAAAACGGCCATGCCTGTATCCTGGCACATGGGCATGCGTTCCTTCTGAGCGATTTCGGCATTGTCCAACAGTTGTGTAATGACATCTTGGCCGATATCCGATTTCTCTTTTTGCAAGGAAGATTGAAACGCCTGAATCATATCATCACCTAAATCAATACTGGCAGATTGGCACATGGCAGCAACATTCTCGGTGATCGTATCCACATGGATGTTTTTCATTTCCCTTCACACCCCTATACGCTTTGGTATTTTCTATACCGGTGTAAACTAATAAGGAATTTATATAATGATTTCATTTTAAACAGAGTATTTGTGCATCCTACGTTTCTTTTAGTGCCTTGTCTAGATCCAACGTCTGCTGAGCACTTTTTACGACGGGTACATCAATCATTTTTCCATTCAGTTGAATCGCTCCGTCTCCCCGTTCCTGTGCCCGTTGGTATGCGTTTACGATTTCTGCTGCTTTTGCAACCTCTTTTTTCGATGGAGTATAAACATTATGGACTGGTTCAATCTGCTTGGGGTGTATAATCATTTTCCCTTTAAACCCAAGGCGTTCGCCTCTTTGTGTATCTCGGAGCAATCCTTCTTCATTTTGAAAATCTGCATACACCGTATCAATCGGCCCTTCAATGCCTGCCGCATAACTACTGTTGACGAGTTGCGATTGTGCATATAGCAGTTCTTCACCACTGTCGCTAAGTTTCGTTTGAATATCGGATGTATAATCAATAGCTCCAAAACTAAGTCTCGGAATTCTCGGAGACGCTTTCGCAATCTCATAGCTGTTATGAACACCGATCGCGGACTCTATTAATGGGAACAATGGAATATCACCAACTGTACAATTCAGTTCTTGTTCCAGAGCGGTAAGCTGTTGATCGACGTCTTTTATATGTTCGGGATACTCTGATTTTGGCAACACAATACCATCAACATTGCCACGTACCCCGGCGATTACATCTTTGGTAAAAAAGGAGGAAGTACTTTCATTGACTCTCAATAGTTTATAAGATGCTTTGTTAACATGCTTTTCTTGCAAATGTTTCACTACGATTTCTCTCGCTTCATCCTTTTCATTCCATGGGATAGCATCTTCCAGATCGTAAATGACGATATCCGCTTGTGTTTCCATTGCCTTTTCCATTGTACGTGAATGATTCCCTGGCACGAAAAGCCATGTTCTGTGTTTTATCATTCTTTTCGCTCCCCTTTCTGGTTCTATTAAAAGCATAACGGTTCTAGAGAATAGACTTCTAGAACCGTTTTCATTCTTCCAACAAAAGTTACGATTAAAAAGACCGAGGCAATCCAAGCACGTGTTGGCCTACGTAACTCCGGATTAAGTTATTTGTAATCGGAGCTACCATAAAGAGACGCGCTTCCCTGAATTTTCGCTCTATATGGTACTCTGCCGCAAATCCGTAACCTCCGTACGTATCCATCGCGCTGTTGGCCGCTTTCCAGGTAGCTTCTGAAGTAAGGAATTTCGCCATATTCGCTTCTTCACCGCAGTTCTCGCCCTGGTCAAACAAATCAGCTGCTTTATCGCGCATCAATGTTGCCGCTTGAATGTCCATATAGTTCTCTGCCAACGGAAATTGCACGCCTTGGTTTTGGCCGATCGGGCGATTGAAGACGACGCGTTCATTGGCGTAGTTGACCGCGCGATCGATAAAATATAAACCATCGCCGACACTCTCGGAAGCAATCAGAATCCGTTCGGCGTTCATCCCGCCCAAGACGTATTTAAAGCCCTTTCCTTCTTCGCCAATTAAGTTTTCCTTATGGATTTTTGCACCTTCAATAAACACTTCGGTCGTCGCGTGATTGATCATCGTATCAATTGGGCGAATGTCAATATGTTCCGCTTGTTCGTTCATATCAAGCACAAATAAGCTTAGGCCATCGGTTTTTTTCTTCTCTTGACCTTTCGGTGTGGTTCTTGCAAGCAATAGCATTAAGTCCGAATATTTTGCTCTGGACGTCCAGATTTTTTGGCCGTGAACAATATAGTAATCTCCCTGCTTTTCGGCAAACGTGGAAATACTTGTCGTATCACTTCCGGCCGTCGGTTCTGTGATCCCGAACGCTTGCAAGCGTTGCTCGCCAGAGGCAATGGGTGGGAGCCAGCGTTGTTTCTGCTCTTCTGTACCGTGACGAAGTATTGCTCCCATCGTATACATTTGCGCATGCCCAGCGGCCGCATTACCGCCGGAACGATTAATTTCTTCCATTATAATGCTCGCTTCTGTCATCCCGAGACCTGCACCGCCGTATTCTTCCGGAATTAAAACCCCTAGCCATCCTTCATCCGTCAAGGCCTGGATAAATTCCTCAGGGTATTCGTGCCGTGAATCTATATCCTGCCAATAAGATTCCGGAAAACGCTCGCATAAACTACGCACACTTTTACGGATCATATCGTGATCTAGTTTTGTTTGTGTCATTTGTCATCCTCCTGATAAATGTTCTTATGAGTTTTCTCGATGAACTTTTTCAAACAAACCAGTTCTTCCTGAAGGTGCATGTTCTTTTTTATAAACCATAAACGTTCGTTTGTAATCAATCACAACTTGACCTTCTTGATTATACCCATATGTTTTCACGGTGACGATGCCCACATTTTCCCTTTTACCGGATTCTCTTTTCTCTAAGACCTCTGAATATGAATAGATCGTATCCCCTTCAAAAACGGGATTGGGGAGCCGAATATCTGTCCATCCAAGATTGGCCATGACATTTTGGGATAAATCATTCACCGACTGACCGGTGACAAGCGCAAGTGTAAAGGTTGAGTTTACGAGTGGCCGGCCGAAGTCTGTTTGTTCAGCATAGTGCTGGTCAAAATGAATCGGATTCGTATTTTGCGTCAACAGTGTAAACCAACTATTGTCTGTATTCGAGATCGTCCTTCCTAGTGGATGTTGGTACACATCCCCAACTTCAAAATCCTCATAGAAACGTCCGTTCCAACCCTCTTTAACACTCACATTGATTTCCTCCTCAAAAATTGATTGTTCTTTCATGGATTCACATTTTTATGTTTTAAATCCAAATTCTTTCAGTATCGATTTTGTATGTTCCCCGAGCTCAGGAACGTCTCCCATAACGGGATTTATCCCGCTGATAGATACCGGTGGTATCAAGGCCTGTACAGCCCCATGGGGTGTATCAATCTCTTGCCAACGCTCTCTTGCTAGTAGCTGTGGATGTTCGAAGAATTCTTTCATGGAATTTAATCTCGCATTTGCAATATTAGCCGTTTCCAACCGTTCAATGACGGTATCTATGTTTAATGTTGAAAAAGTTCTCTCGATCAGATCCGTTAATGCTTTCCGATTCTTAGAACGTTTGGTATTACTAGCAAACCTTTGGTCTTCTGCTACTTCGGGCTTTTCCAGCACGTTTTCACAAAAACCCACCCATTCCCTTTCATTTTGAAGACCGACGAAAACGGTTTTTCCGTCCCCGCACCGAAACGGTCCATAAGGAAAAATCGTTGAATGGCTAGCCCCTTTACGTTGCGGTTCTTCCCCTCCATATGCTGCATAATACGTTGGATACCCCATCCACTCTCCCAATGCTTCCAGCATGGAAACATTGACTGTTTGTCCCTCTCCGGTACGAGATCGTACAAGCAAAGCTGTAAGAATCCCGGAATACATATACATGCCCGCGGCAATATCGGCAATGGAAATGCCCGCTTTCGACGGAGCCTCTCCACTTCCGGTGATGGACACGAGGCCTGCTTCACACTGGACGAGTAGATCGTAAGCCTTTTTGTCTTTATATGGCCCAGTGTCTCCGTACCCTGTTAAATTACAATTAATTAATTGCGGATACTGTTCACGAAGCACCTCTGTCCCATAGCCTAACCTTTCCATTGCCCCGGGAGCGAGATTTTGAATAAATATATCCGATTCTGCCAATAAACGCTCAAAAACCGGCTTTGAGTTCTCGGATTTTAAATCAAGGGCAATCGATTCTTTCGATCGGTTTAGCCAGACAAAATGGCTGGACATACCGTAAACAGTGCTATCATACGCACGAGCAAAATCACCTGTATCGGGGCGCTCTATTTTAATCACCCTAGCACCAAGGTCGGCAAGTTGGCGAGTGGTAAACGGCACGGCAACAGCCTGTTCAACAGAAAGAACGGTTATGCCTTCTAATGGCTTCATAATGACCCTTCCTATTTTCTATTAAGTGTTTGTAAATGTGTTTGATACATCCATGCGAAACAAAATGAATCAAAGGATATTGTATCCTATTTTACTTGTAGTTGTGAGGGAGACCCCCACCCATTAATCATTCTTAGCCTTAATAAACGCGATTAACCGCTTACCGGTATTAAGAATATGATCATGAAGCAAATAAGCTGCGCGTTCAGGCTCATCATTCTTTAATGCTTGAACGATTTGCTTATGATCTTCATTCGATTTCTCTATTTGCCCATGCAAAAACTCTGGAGTTTGCTGTGAATAACCATTCCACAATACTTGAATAAACGTAGATAGCCGCTTCCAAGGGCACCGCTTTAAGAGCAAATAGTGGAAATCTATATTGGTTTGAACAAAATCTTCATGGCTCGCTTGATCCATCTTTTGGATCAGCGCATCCAGATCAGCTAAATCTTTCGCAGACATAAATGGATATGCCTTCTGAAGTGCCATTTTCTCCAACTCTGAGCGCAAAGCATAATTTTCATGAATCGCTTCCGTATCCAATTCGTTCACAAAAGCGCCCCTGTACGGCTCAATCTTAACGAGCCCTTCAATTTCCAACTGTTTTAATGCCTCCCGTATAGGCATTCTGCTTATATCCAACTGTCTCGCCAATTGTTCCTGAACCAGCTTTTTTCCGGGAGGGAAATCCCCGCTTAGTATAGCCTTCCTAATTGCGTTACAAGCTTTTGTTTCAATCGAATCTTTATTCTCTAACTGAAAATTTTCCATGATCATTCTCCTTGGGATATAGTATATCGTATACAATTTATACTTGCAATAATAATATTTTATTTAATGGTGGGAATAACCATATTATAAACGTTAAAATGGGTATATTTTGAAATTCATGCAAGAAACACATTGATTTCATGCATAAAATCGATTGTTCGGTCTTGAAATAATCATTTATACTTTTAAAATAAATCAACTCTTTTAGAGGAGGATCCTCATGGAACAGACTTTAACAAAACTTGATCAGGAAGCTTTACGCAAAGAAATCAGAACTTTTTGCGAGCAATATCCGAACGAATATTGGAGGGAATTAGACCGCGAAGGAGAGTATCCATATGATTTTGTCGATTCGATGACGAAGCAGGGTTATCTGTCTGTGCTTATTCCTGAAGAATACGGAGGTAAAGGATACGGCGTCACGGAAGCGGGGCTTATTTTGGAGGAAATTCATCGGGCAGGCGGCCATGCCGCGGGATGTCATGCGCAAATGTATACGATGGGAGCTCTACTTCGCCATGGAAGTCCTGAACAAAAACAGCATTACTTACCTGAGATTGCCAAAGGAAACTTACGTTTTCAATCGTTTTCCATTACCGAACCGGAAGCAGGTTCCAACACATCCGCGATTCAGACATTTGCAGAGAAAACAGCGAACGGCTATGTCGTTAACGGCCATAAAAATTGGACGAGTCGGATTGATCAGTCCGACTTGTTAATGTTGCTGGCAAGGACCACACCACTGGAAAAAGTTACGAAGAAAACAGATGGAATCAGTCTATTTTTCATTGACTTGAGAGAAATGCGAGAAAATCAGCCAGATTCATTGATTACGGAGCCCGTAAGGACGATGTTTAACTATGCAACCAATAAAGTATGGTATAAGGATATGCAAATTCCTTCTTCCGCTTTAATTGGGGAAGAAGGAAAGGGCTTTAAGTATGTCCTTGACGGCATGAATGCAGAGCGTATTTTGCTTGCATCCGAAGCCATCGGAGACGGGTATTTCTTTATTGATAAAGCCACAGCTTATGCATGCGAACGAGAAGTTTTTAATCGAATAATCGGCGCAAACCAAGGGGTTCAATTCCCTATTGCCAGCTCTTACGCCGATGTAAGAGCTGCTGATGCCATTCGAAATGAGGCTTCCCGCCAATTTGATTCGGAGGAGCCGTGCGGGGAAGAAGCTAACATGGCCAAGTATTTATCTAGCGAGGCAAGCTGGAATGCCGGCAACGCCTGTGTCAATACGTTCGGCGGCAATGGTTTTGTTGATGAATATGATGTGGAGCGTAAGTTTAGGGAGACCAGAATGTATCAAGTTGCTCCGATCAACAACAATATGATTCTCTCTTATATCGGCCAACACGTGCTCAAGATGCCTAGGTCCTATTAATGTCGTGATGCCGTAAAACAAATTCTTTGAAATCCAAGGCTGCATTCGATAAGAACCCCTGTTTTTTATGGATCAAGTAAATAGGGCGTTCAATTTTAAAATCGTGGATCGGGATCGCTCTGATACCGCTGATCGTAGGGACAATCGATTCCGCAATGAACGCCACACCCAAATTCGCTCTTACCATCCCAATAATGCTGTTCACCTCAAGCCCTTCATAAGCGATGTTAATGGTTTCATTCCGAGCAGCAAATGCTGCATCAATAAGTTTTTTTAGCTCGGTATCTGGGTTGTAGTGGATCAACGGTTCTTGAGCGACTTGGTGAATCGAGATCTTTTCTTGTGATTCAGTAAACGGATGGTGGGCCGAGACAATAAGCACAAGGTTATCTTTAAACAGAGGAGTGTATTCCAATTCCGGGAATATCCTAAACTGCGTTGCGAAACCAAAATCGACTTCATTCGTGAGCAAGTCTTTAATAATACTCCCAGCCTTCGCTTCTTGCAGCGTTAACGTATAACCCGGGTTCTCTAATTGAAAAGCCTTCAAAATTTCCGGGACGTATGCAATGCCAAGACTATGGACAAAAGCCGTTGATATGTTGCCAAGTGTTGGATGAATCATCTCTTTCATTTGCAGCTTGGAATGCTCCCATCGTTGCATCAAAGCTTTTGCATCTGTGAGGAATGCCTTTCCGTGCCTGTTCAAGACCATTTTTCGATTTTTTCTATCAAAAAGAGGAACCCCCAATTCGGATTCGAGTGATGAAATTGATCTGCTTAAGGCTGGCTGCGATAAAAGCAATATATCAGCAGCTTTTGTCATGCTGCCTTCTTCTGCAGTTACAATAAAGTTTTGCAATTGGGACATTTCCATTATGAACATCCCCTGTTTTGGATTTTTTCTATTTCCACCCACTCAAATGGGTGGCTTCTTTTATCCTAGTTACGCAAGCACTCCTGCCTACTTCTCCTGCCGCTTTTTATCCATATAAGCTTGCAAAAAGGGGTAAGCAAACCCAACGGCGGCAAATAATATTACAATGAGCGGGATCCCTTCTATTTCCATGAGGAAGACGTAATTCAAAGTGATTAATGCAATGGCGCCGAAAAACACGCCGAATAGCCATTTAAGGTATGCTTGGACATAATATTTAACGGTCAATGCGTTTCCTCCGTTCTTCCCGGTGTAAGCGCCCGTAAAAACTCCCGCTTCAACCCCGTAAGCGGGAGTTAACGGGCGACTAACACCCCGATTCGTTTAACTAACCATCAGAGGAAAATCCCCTCTGATGGAAGTTTCACTTTATGATCGTCTTCTTCTATCCTATCACCAGAAAAACAGTCATGCCACATATGACTATTCTTCTTACACAATCTATTGACATTTTCATAATATTCGTTCTTAATGGTAGTTGTAAGCGATTTCATTAAACATATGGAAATGTTTATTGGGGGACGAAACGGAGGTGAACGAGGGGCTACCTTTCATCAACTGCTGCTATCGAATCTGAGAATTCAAGTTGCATTTATTCATTCATGGGGAGGTCATATAGATGGACTTATGGCTTATGTCACTCTTGGCTTTGTTTCCGATTCTTGTGATTTTTTTCCTTATTGTGTTTCTGAGATGGTCAGCAAAAGCAGCGATGCCGATCGCTCTCGTCTTAACAGCACTTATCGCACTCATCGTCTGGGGGGCTGAATTTACACAAGTAAGCGCGGCAATCATCCACGGGGTAGTGCTCGCGCTGGAAATTTTATTTATTGTATTTGGAGCGCTTCTCCTACTGAACACGCTTAAAGAAAGCGGCGCTCTGCAAACGATCCGCTCCAGTTTTACGAGTATATCACCGGACCGCAGAATTCAGGCGATTATTATTGCCTGGTTGTTCGGTTGTTTTATCGAAGGGGCCGCTGGCTTCGGGACTCCCGCGGTCGTAGCAGCACCGTTGCTCGTTGCGATTGGTTTTCCGGCCATGGCCGCGGTTATGATCGCGCTTGTTATTCAAAGTACGCCAGTTTCTTTCGGTGCCGTAGGGACACCGATTTTAGTCGGGGTCGGTTCCGGATTGGAAGGTCAGGAAAGCGTGATGGCTGCTTTGGGAAGCATGCCGTTTGATGAATTCATTTACTCTGTGGGGGTTCAAGTTGCCCTTACCCATGGCCTTGCCGGCATCCTTGTGCCGTTATTAATGGTTGGCCTATTAACTCGTTTTTTCGGAAAATCAAGGTCTTTTTCGGAAGGGTTCAAAGTTTGGAAATTTGCAATTTTTGCTGGTTTCGCTTTTGTAATCCCCTTTTACATGGTGGCATTACTGTTGGGTCCTGAATTTCCGGCTCTGCTCGGAGGCCTTATTGGACTATTAATCGTTGTTCCTGCCGCGCGAGCAGGGTGGTTTCAGCCGGAAAAATCGGATATGTTTGATTTTGAAGCACGTAGCAAATGGGAGCCGGAATGGATTGGAAACCTTCAGGATGACGTTGCCAAGGAAGTGACCGGTGAAAAAATGGGGTTATTGAGAGCATGGTCGCCTTATATCATCGTCGCCGCTTTGCTCATTGTAACGAGAGCGATTGACGGCATCAATGAATTTTTGCAACAACCTGCGCTCACTTTCGAATGGGCGAATATCTTCGGTTCGAACGTGACCACCGATATCGCGCCTTTATTTGTACCGGGAATGTTTTTCGTGATCACATCCATTATCACCTACTACATTCATTCCATGCACAAACAACCCGGAACCTATAAAAATGCCTGGTCCGTTTCGTTTAAAACGTGGCTGGGAGCAGCGGTGCCTTTATTGTTCGCGGTGCCGATGGCTCAGGTTTTTGTCAATTCCGGTTCAGAAATGTATGAAAGTATGCCGATTCTGTTGGCGGAAGCAGCAACAAATGTGGCCGGAGAGTTTTGGCCGTTGTTCGCGCCGATATTCGGGGCGTTGGGCGCTTTCTTTGGCGGGAGCAACACGGTAAGCAATGTTATGTTCTCGTTATTCCAATTCGGCGCTGCTCAAAATATAGGCTTGGATCTTAACGGCTCGAGAATCATTGTTTCTTTGCAAGCGGTAGGCGGTGCTGCCGGGAATATGATTGCCGTCCATAACGTTGTGGCCGCCTCGGCAACCGTGGGATTGCTCGGAAAAGAAGGATTAATTATCCGTAAAACGCTGATTCCGATGGTGTATTATGTCACCGTCGTAGCCCTACTCGGGATGGGATTTGTCATCGGAGGCGTAAACTTCTGGTTCTTCACCGCCATCTTATTCGCGATCGTTTACATCTTTATTTTGTCAAAAAATAAAGGCAGAAACACACCGATCGATACCGGGCGGAAACCTTCAGCGTGAGGATAAACGTAAAGCGGCAGATCACTCTGCCGCTTTTTACCTCGATCATGCCTTCACCAGAGTGTTTTTCAAAACACCTATCTCGTTGATCTCACACTCGACTAAGCTTCCCTCTGTAACCATACCTGCCCCAACGGGACTGCCTGTCATAATCACATCCCCTTGTTTGAGCGTCATCACATTTGATAAGTATGAAATCATTTCCTCGATCGAGACGATCATTAAGTCCGTCGGGCTGTTTTGTTTTTCAACCTCATCGACCCGTGCCTTAACGCTTACGTTTAAGGGATCTAAGTCTGTTTCCAAGTAAGGTCCTATTGGTGTAAACGTATCAAATGATTTTCCAATCATCCAATGCCCGTCTTCATGAAAATATTGCGGAGCTGTCACATCATTTCCTACCGTGTAACCATAGAGATGGTCCAACACCTGATCTTTGCTAATATTTTTCGTCTCTTTTCCTATGACAACGACGAGTTCAGACTCAAATTTCACTTCATTAATTTCCGTTGGAATGATGATTGCTTCCTCCGGTCCGATAACCGATGATGTCGGCTTAAAGAAAAAAACAGGGATATCCGGCGGAGTATCCGGCTTATCTTCTTTTTTTGATACAAAATTTGCGCCGATGCCTATGATTTGGTTCGGCACCAAAGGGGCCAGTAACTGAACGTCATCCTCTTGGAATGTTCGATCGGTATACATCCAACGATCAAAAATATCCCCTTCGATCTCTTTAATTCCTTCATCAGTGACAACACCTTGGTGAACTTCTGCTTCAAATAAAAACCTAGAAAATTTCATTTGTCATTTCCTTTCTCAGTAGTATACACATGCGTTAAGTCGTCATGATGCGCTTTTGGCTACCTAACCGGAGACAAACGCTATCATTAGGTCGCCATGAACCTCTTCCGTCAATCCTGCCCTACCGTCTGATACGCGTCCCCGCTTCCGACAGCACTCTTCACTTCACCACAGCGCGCCGGTTTCGGAAATTGTTTGTCCGGATTCATTAAGTTATTCGGATTAAACACATCACGCACCGCGAGCTGTCGGTCAATTTCCTCCTCCGTAAACACAAGGCGCATATCTTCTTTTTTCTCGATGCCGACCCCGTGCTCACCGGTGATCGAACCGCCCACTTCCGTACAAGCTTCCAGCGTTTTCGTGCCCACTTCCAAGGCTAGATCGGTTTCCCCTTCATTGCGGGCATCGAACAAGATCAACGGATGCAGGTTGCCGTCGCCGGCATGAAAAACATTCGCGATCCGCAAGCCCGATTCTGCACTGATTTCCGCAATACGGGCCAACACTTCGGACAGTCGGCTGCGCGGAATAACGCCATCTTGCACGAGATAAGCCGGGGAAATCGCGCCCATCGCACCGAACGCCGTCTTCCGATTCGCCCACCACTTCCCGCGCTCGCGGTCGTCTTGGGCGACTTTGATTTCTTTAACGTTATGATGTTCGCAGACGTTCACCATCTCATTGATTTGATCTTCAATGCCCGCGGCTATACCATCCACTTCCATGATCAGCACCGCTTTTAAGCCTTCCGGATGCCCAACGGGATTCGTCGCCCGTTCCACCCCTTGAATCGCGATTTCATCCATCATTTCAATCGCCGCTGGCACAATGCCGGCCGCGATGATGTCCGAAACTACGTAGCTAGCATCTTCAACGGAATCAAAATAAGCCAATGCCGTTTCTTTCGATTCCGGCTGCTTTAAAATACTAACGGTGATCGACGTGACAATGCCGAGCATGCCCTCCGATCCCGTGAGAATCCCGAGCAAATCATACCCGGGCGCATCTGGCACCCCGCCGAGCTCAACAATTTCCCCGTCATGCATCACTACTTCCAACCCAAGGACATGATTGGTCGTCACCCCGTACTTCAGGCAATGGGCACCTCCGGCATTTTCCGCGACGTTCCCGCCGATCGTACAGTTCGCCTGGCTGGATGGATCCGGCGCGTAATAAAAACCTTTATGCGTGATGGAATTTGTAAGCTGGAGATTAATATAACCCGGTTGCACAACCGCTTCCCGATTATCGTAATCGACGTGGAGCAGCTGCTTCATGCGCACGAGGCTAATAATCACCTCGCCTCCAAACGGTGTGGCACCGCCGCTTAAGCCCGTGCCTGCCCCGCGAGGGATAAACGGAATCTCACGGGCATACAGCCACTTCACGACGTCGGATACCTCTTCCGTGGTTGCCGGAAAAACAACGGCAAGCGGCATGCCGCGAAAGACGGTCAAGCCGTCACATTCATACGTGATCAAATCCGCATCGCGGTGCAAAACCGCGTCTTTCCCAAGCAAACGCGTCATTTCCTCCACCAATGCCGTTTTCTTTTCACTCATCGCCCTCACTCTCCTCTCGTTCATACGCCCAGTCCAGGAGTTGCATCGTGTGGACAATTTTCTCATCACGGCCGTGCTTCTCAACCCCCATCGCCATTTGCAGCATACAGCCGGGGTTGCCCATGGAGATCATTTCCACTTCATCCGGCACATCCTTCATTTTCCGATCAAGAAGGCGTCCGGCCATCTCCGGGTGCGTGATGTTGTAAATGCCGGCACTGCCGCAGCACTGATCCGCGTTTGGCAAATGCTTCATCTCCAGCCCCGGAATCTCTTCGAGAATTTCTCGCGGCTCATCCCAAACACCCTGGCCATGGGCAAGATGGCACGCGTCATGATAGGTTACGCGCTTGTGCAGCTCTGCTTTCGGCGGTTTATACCCGTAATCATATAAATATTTCGACACATCAAGCACTTTTTCCGAAAACTGTTCTGCTTTTTCTTTGTATTCCTCGTCATTTTGCAAAAGCTCCGGATATTCCCGCAACGCACACCCGCACCCTGCCGCATTGACGACAACATGCTCCGCATCTGACGCTAAAAAGGTATCGATGTTTTGACGCGCTAATTTTTTGCCCATCTCCCGATCGCCCGCGTGCACATGCAAAGCGCCGCAGCAGTTCTGTTGTTTCGGAATCTCCACGTTGTGCCCGTTTTTCGTCAGCACTCGAACGGTTGCTTCATTTACATCGCTGTACATGACGTCCATAATACAGCCGGTAAACATAGATGCCGTGCCTTTCTCTTCACCCTTAGCCGCAATCCGCTCCGGATGGGTTTTTAACACCGGCCGCCCCACGTCCGGCATAATCCCTTCCATGGCGCCGAGGTGATCGGGCAACACCTTCTTCACCCCGCTCTTGCGAACGACCGTCTGCATACCGCTCTTTTGATAGACTTTCGTCAACATGCCGAGCGCATGCAATCGCTTATTATGCGGAAACACCCCGCGCAGGAAAAAACGGCTCACGAACCCTTGCCACCCTGTGAGCGGCATCGCCTGCCGCACCTGCCCGCGCGCTTCCTCGATGAGCGCCCCCACCTGAACGCCTGCCGGACAAGCCGTTTCACACGCTCGACAATCCAGACACGTGAACATCGGATCTTCAAACGCTTCATCAATGCTAATTTTCCCTTCCGCTACCGCCACGATCGAATGAATCCGCCCCCGCGGCGACTGATGCTCATGGCCAAGCTCCAAATACGTCGGACACGCCTCCAGGCACATCCCGCAATGCACGCAAGCGGAAAATTTATCCTCATCAGGCGGATCCTCCCACAAGTAATTGCCTTTCGGCGGCTCATTTTTCTTCACAACCAAATCGGCCAACTTCGGCGCCGTAGCCATCTCAAATACCCCCTACAAATCGATTTGGATTCAAAACCCCATTCGGATCCAACTGCTGCTTAATGCCTTTAAGGATGGAAAAATAACCCGGTGTCGCTCCCCAGACACCAACGGATTTCCGTACGTCCAGCGGCGCATGCGTCAAGATCGCGTAGCCCTTCGATTGCTCGCAATGCGTCCGCAAGTCTTCCACGAAGGACTGGACAGCAGCGCCATCGCCACTGGCATATACACGGCTGATCCCGTGGCCGGCCCCGCCGTGGGCAAACAAGTGTACATCCCTTCCTTCCTGCAAGTTTTTGCAATGATGGATATGGTCGAGCACCTGCATGTTTTTGCTGCCGACTTTCACATGAACGGCATCAGCAAATGAACGTTGGGCGAATGTTCGCCAAAATTCTTCGACGTCGTTATCATAAAAAACGCTGAGCTCTGCTGTGTCCGGCATGTGCTCTCGGATCCATTTTTCCTGAACCTCCACGGCTTTTTGCACATCTTCAAATGTAATCACCAAACTGTACCCGTGCGTTTGAAACAAACGCTCCGTGAGGTTCGGTTCCATGTATTCCAAAGTCACCGGTTCCAAACGCGTATCCAATAGTTCCGACACAAAAGGTTTAACAGCGCTTACAGCTTTCTCATCCGGAAATGTCAGCACACACATAACGGTATATTTTGGATAGGGGCGCAATTTCAACGTGACTTCCGTGATCACCCCGAGCGTGCCCATCGAACCGACGAGCAATTTGTTCATGTCATAGCCGGCGACGTTTTTGACGACTTTTCCCCCTGAGCGCAAGATCTCCCCATTCGGATCAGCAACACGCAAACCGATAACATGATCCCGCGCCGATCCGTACGCCATCCGTTTCGGGCCACTGTCATTGGCAGCTACCACCCCGCCGATGGTAGCCTGTGACGGATACGAAGGATCGAGCGGCACCATTTGTTGTTCCGCACGCGCGGTTTCATTGATTTTTTCCATGGTTGTGCCTGCCTGCACGGTCATCGTCATGTCTCCCGGGGAATATTCAATTACTTGATTGAGGTTTTCCAAGGATAATAGTTTATCGGCCTCATCACCTTCCCCGCCAAACCCTTGTTTCGTACCTCCGCCGATCGGAATGACCGTTTCGTTTTTGTCTTTTGCGTGCTTTAAGATGTCTGCGACTTCCTCCGGCGTGGACGGGTTGACGCGTTGTCGCCCCTCATTCCCTAGCGCTTGCTGTTGCATAATCCTCCCCCTTCAACGCTTGTTGTAGCAGATCCTCGACATAGATTAAGTGCTTTTGCATGATTTCTTTCGCCGCTTGCGGATCTTGCTGTTTGACCGCTTCATAGATGCCCGCGTGCTGCATTTCGATTTTGTTTGCCACGTCAGCATCCGCCGCGATCATGCGGTGGCAATCCATCAATGCTTTTTTCATATTTGTTGAAATCGCTTCCATTAAATGGACGAACATGTCATTGCCCGTTGCTTTCGCAAGGGTGATGTGAAAACGATAATCCGCTTCCCATCCTTCTTCATTCGCTTGCTGTTCCAACACTTCCAGTTGTTCGTTGTTGCGGTGCCTGGCCGCTTCTTCCGCGATTCCGATTTCCATCCACTTCCGCACGGCATATAAATCGCGGATCGATTTTTCATCGGTTAAAGTGAATGTGCCGAATGGTTGCCATTCACTCGGCGCAGTTACAAACGTTCCCTCGCCTTGGACGACGTTCACCATCCCTTTTCCTTTCAAAACCGTGATTGCGTCCCGCACAGCCGAGCGCCCGACCTGGAATTGTTCGCAAAGTTCCCGGACCGATTGCAACTTCTCGCCCGCCGGAAGGCTGCCGTCCACGATGGAATGTTCCAGTTGCTCCGCCACTTGCTCGGATATTTTCTTTGTCGTTATTTTTTGAATCTCCATTCCGTCCTCCTTTCCCTATGATAAGTTGTCAGATATGTGATAAGTAATGAAGTATTTTTTATTATATACCAGATTATTCACAAAATAAAGAGGGTATATGGAAAAAGAATCTAATTGAAAGGTTGCGATTAGCATGGCTGAAAGTTTATTTGAACGATCTTATTTTTCAAGATTAAGCGAGTTTTCCGATTTGGCTCCGGAGATGTTTAAGGAGTTCATGACCTTCAATGAAGGCGTCATGCAACACGGCTCGCTTTCGTTGAAATTGAAAGAGCTTGCCGCCGTTGCCGTCGCTCACGTCACCGGTTGCCCGTATTGCATCGAGCTCCATGTCGGTCAACTAAAAGATGCCGGTGGCAACAAAGAAGAAATGAGCGAAGCAATTTTGATCGGAACTGCGTTAAAAGCCGGTTCCTCCATCGCCCATGGGGTCAACGCCTTGAACGCATATGACGGTGCGGAGGACGGCACCCTGTTTAAAAGAAGCTACTTCGAGAGACTGAGTGAATTCTCCAAGCTCCAACCGGAGATGTTTAAATCCTTCGTCAATTTCGATCAACAAGCCCTCGAACCATCCACCATGAGCAAAAAAGAGGGCGAACTCATCGCAGTCGCGGTTGCACATACGACCGGTTGTCCGTACTGCATCGATCTACACACAAAAAATGCCAAAAAAGAAGGCGCCAGTAAAGAAGAAATCGCCGAAATCATTTTCGTCGCCACTGCATTGAAAGCAGGATCAGCCCTCGCCCACGGAGTCAATGGTTTGAACGCGTATGATCGGTAAGTGAAGAAGGGGGACGAGCCCGGGTCAAGCGCCCCGGGCTCCTTTTAATCTGGCGAATTCACAAGATATTCTGGCACTTTACCTCATCTGCACCCAATCCCCTTTTCTTGCCCACCCAACATATCATTATTATACTGGAGAAAGTGTTTGCACGTTGAAAGAAGGAATAGACTTGCAATATATCATTTATTTTATGTTGTGCGGATTGGGCGGGCTTTTGTTTTCATTTACAAACCTATCCATTGCCTGGATGATTGGCGCGTTAGTTGTCGGTAGCTTGGTCGCCATTTTACAGCCTGACTTTCTGAACCTAAAACGCGCGGTCAACACGGTCCCGGCCAGTTGGCTTATGCTTGGCCAAGGGATACTCGGTGTGCAACTTGGCCTGTATGTCAATATGACACTCATCAACACACTCAGTAACTATTGGTTCACCATTCTTATCGTACTCGTTCTTTCTATTATTTTTGCTTTCATCACCGGATTTTTTCTTTTTTATTTTACAAAAACAGATCTATTATCCAGTTTTATTGCCACCGCGCCCGGCGGAGTTGCCGCCATGCCCGCTTACGCGCAAGAAGTCGGGGCAGATGTGGCAACCGTCAGTGTCACACAAGTGCTCCGCATTGTCTTGGTGATCAGTACGGTCCCGGTTTTATTATCATTCAATGGCGGAAACGGCAGCGCAACTGCCGAGGTACAAACGGTTACCTACGATTCTGCCTTTTTGCCGTTGAATTTCAGCCAATTCGGCTGGACCTTGCTTTTACTCGCCCTGGCGTTTTTCGGAGCGGTCTCGTCAAAAAAACTAAAAATCCCTACGCCCTGGTTGCTCGGCGCGATGGTGACCGTCGCGGGTTTCAATCTCCTTTCCAGTCAAGCTGCGCCAGCCGCCTCGCTTTGGTGGCCGGATTGGGCATTGCCTGTCGCTCAGTTATTTCTCGGAGCAAGTATAGGCGCGAAAATGCAACGGGATTTATTTCGAGACGCAAAAGCCGTGATCATTGTCGGCATCATTAGCTCGTTGGCGCTAATCGCGGCGCTCGCGGCTTTGTCGATTTTAGTCGCATCCCAAACACAACTGGACATGATCACATCAATCCTCGCGTTCTCCCCCGGAGGCGTTGCGGAAATGGCTGCCACCGCCGTTGAACTCGGGGTCGATTCCACCTTCGTCGTCGCCGTCCAAATCATCCGAATCATGGCCGTACTCCTCGTCCTCCCGCCACTCTTTCAAATCCTGCGCAAGTACGTTTTGAAAGAAGGAAAAGAAAACCAGCAAGAAGCATCATGACTTTCGGCCGATCTTACCCGGGTAGCGCTCACAAAAAGAATGATAAGGAATTACATGGCGAAAGCCGCATTTCTTCGTCGGAAATACGGCTTTCAAAAAAGCATCCATAATTAGGTGCTGTCAATTTTCTTATCAATATCATCAAAATTAATACTTATCGGTAGCATGTTTTGTATTGATGTGTGCGGTCTTTTTTTATAATCCATGATAACAATGCCTGTAAGGGTATCGTCTTCCTCCGCATATCGAATATAGATACCGGGTGAGGGTTCTTCTGCATAAGAAATCATCGGGCGGCCTATCGTAATATGGAGCACGTCATGGTCACGGTCGTACTGAAACAAAACATTGTCAATTGGTTGTGCTTCCGCGATCATAAATCGTACCTCCCTTTTCATTCGACTTTGATTTTGCAATCACGGTTACAATATCACCATATTCAGAGTTTTCATGATCAACCACAACAACCAGAGATTTTAACGTTGACATGGCTTCTAAGTTCACTAAATCAATATACTTTTCCCTTGTATTTGATAACTGATCCGAAACATCTTTAAGAATAAACCTTGGATCCTTAATGACATTTTCCACCTTTTGTTCTTCTTCGTCAAACTCTGTTCTGTAAGGACTTATAGAAACTTCTACTCCATTACAATATACTTTAAATGACCCCCTATGTGTTAAATAATTATCGCCATTTTCTCGCATATTTTTTCCTCCTCTTGATTGCTGGGGTTCGAGTACTGGCAACTTGTTATGATCTGAGCTCAATCAGGTTGAAGTACCTAACTTGGGTTGTATCGCCATAAGAATGTTTATCCCGAAACACGAAAGATTAACACATATATAAGAAGGTGTAACCCCCTGCGAAATAGTAGAGTCTTCTCGCCTAAGTAAGATATAATGTCACTATCGAAAATCCTATTGGCGGTGAAACCATGCCTGCTATACCCAGATGGCTCTCGTTGATTATTATCATGATTGTTTTCATTGGTATCGTCCTAACATTGCTCTATTTTTTCCAACACAGACTGATCTTTCACCCTACATCCCTATCAGAAAATGAAGCGGAGACGATTCGGTCGCAACACCCCGAGGCGGAAGAGATCACCATTTCGGTTACCGACGAGGTGACGGTGCACGGTTGGCTGATCTCCGATGCCGACGAAGAACCGGCGCCTTTGCTTATTTATTTTGGCGGGAATGCGCAGGAAGTGTCACAGTTGATTCCCGAGACCGCGGACATCGAGGGCTGGTCGGTGTTATTGATGAACTATCGAGGATACGGATTGAGCGAAGGGGATCCTGATGATGAAGAGACGCTGTTGGGAGACGCCTTGATGGTCTATGACGAAATGGCGGAGCGGGAAGATATTGACTCGGATAACATTGTCACGATGGGCAGAAGCATTGGATCTGCAGTGGCCACACATCTTAGCGCGGAAAGGGAGGTGCAGGGGACGATTCTCGTCTCCCCGTTTGATGAATTTTTAAACGTCGCCCAGTCTCAATTCCCTTTTCTTCCCGTGGAATGGCTGTTGAGATATTCTTTCGATTCCACGGACATCGCACCGCAAATGGAGCACCCGATGTTGGCGTTGATTGCCGAGGAGGACGAAATTGTTGATCCGGAGTATTCAAAATCCCTCGTGGATATATGGGGCGGGCCAACGGAGAGTTATATCATTGAAGGCGCAGGGCATAATACGGTTCACATGAGTGATGAATACCAGGCAAGGATTCAAGCATTTTTACGGGAGATGGAACAGGGGTAACACGCCTCACCGCCCCCACATCCCCCTCTCTTCCTCCTGCGCTTCTTCCTGAATCTCATAAAACTCCTCTTCATAACGCACGTCCGGTTCATAAACAACGACTTCCGCCAGTCCTTCTTTCAACAACATTTCCTGAAACATCTGATCTGCTTCCACGTACACGTAAAACAACATTCGATCATATTGATCGCGCTCCGAAACATCCTGCTCCAGATATACCGTTTCCCCGAGCAACACTTCCGCCGCGAAATCGGTCGCTTCCTCCCCATACGGCTCAGGATCACACTCCGGTGGGTCATGCTGGTGACAGATCTCCGGCGCGTCCACCATGATCGGCCGCACCCGTTCATCCCCCATCCCCTGAATATTCACATCAAACGTATCGCCATCGACGATGTTCACAACCATCCCTTGCAACGGCTCATCGTCAGACGGGCCCTGACAGCCAACGAGAATCAGCATAGAAAAAATAACAATCACAAAACGAAACATAAATACTCTTTCCCTTCCAAAGTTTTAAGCCATTCTCAGGCGTTCGAAACCGGTGCAATTACTGTAATTTGAACGCTTGACGGTTTGATGCGTTATAATAACCAGTGCATGCTCTTAAATTACATCGCATAATGCCTTTTTACGATATAATAACCGGTGCCTTCTCTTAAATTACATCGCGTGACGGTCTTTTGCGATATAATAACCGGTCGGATCGCCGAAATAAAAACGCGAATCCGTCTTATGTTCCTATCATTCGATGCTTTATCGTAGTTGCATCGACACCCCGGTTCTTTTTCACATCATAGCATGCTAGAATGAAAGCAACATCCAAAAGAAATAGAGGACACCAATGAAACAAGGAAACAAACTCATCATCTACATGCTTATGTTAATCATCACACTGCTCTGGGGCTATGCGTGGGTACTCATGAAAGACGCGCTTACATACATGGGACCGTTCACGTTCTCGGCGTTTCGCTTCGGCACCGGCGCAGCCACGCTGCTCTTGGTCGTATGGATCATGAAAATCGCTTTGCCGCCAAAACGCTATTGGAAACACTTAGTCGTTATCGGTCTTTTGCAAACGTCAACCGTGTTCCTGCTCGTCATGTACGCCCTCGAATTCGTCGACGCCGGCCAGTCCTCCGTCCTATTATACTCCATGCCGATGTGGAGCAGCCTCCTCGCCGTGCAATTCCTTGGCGAAAAAATAACCCCGGCGAAGATGACAGGCTTATTAATGGGAATCGTCGGGCTTTTTACCATCGTCGGATGGGATATGTGGGTCGGGCAACCGCTCGAGGTGATCGTCGGCCAACTTCTGATCATTATTGCCGCCATCGCTTGGGCGATATCAAACACTTACTATCGACGTACCGTGTCCGGGCTATCGCAACTTCAAGTGTCTGCTTGGCAAATGTTCTTCGGCACAATAGGCATCACGCTCGCAGCCCTGGTCATGGAAGGCGGCGACACGATTATTTTTAATGCAACGAGCATTTATTATATTTTATTTACCGGTGTGCTCGCCTCGGCATTATGCTTCACCGCCTGGTTTTTTATCATCAGCAAAATTGATATGGTCACCGCCACAATCTCCACGCTGCTCGTTCCTATTTTCGGACTCACGTTCAGCAGTGTTTTGCTCGGAGAAGAAATGACCGTCGGCGTATTGACTGGATCCGCGCTGATTATTGGCGGGATCGTTATCGCGACGATTTCGAAGAACCGGAATTGACGATATTTTTATTATGTAAACTTTTATATAACAATCATCGCCACCTCAGACTTTTATCTGTCTGATGCTCCATTAAGTTCGGACAATTCTCCGTGTTTCTGCATAAAAATGTCCGACGTCACTCTCTATTCGGACCATTTACTTGCATTTCCACGATTAGTGTCCGAACTGAAGAAGAGTTCGGACACTAATCGTGGATGCTCTATAAATCTGTCCGAGGTTGCACTGAGTTCGGACAGATTACACGCGTCCCCATGCAAAAGTGTCCAAACCTGATCCCTGATCGGTCTCTTTTCCGAATAAACAAACGATAACCCCTATTCCGCCGCCAATCCTTCCAGCTTCTGCATCAACTCACGCTCCATTTGCCATAGCTCGACGTAACTTTGAACGTATTCGATGGCCTCGGTCTCTTCCCCTAATCCAATTAATCCAGGGCTCGCTTCCGGAATTTTTCTTTTTCCGAGCAAGTAATCCGGGACGTGTGAATTAAAGTTGATTGCTTCTTGCAAGTATTTCTTTGCTTGCTTTGTCCATCCGTTCAGCATGTATTCGGCATACGCGCGGTTGTAGCTCATATTAGCCGTCGGCTCGTCATATTCGTCTATCAATTCCTTAGCCACACCATACTTTTCATTATCAATTAAGGTTTCTAGCAGAAGGTAGCGAATTCCCTGATTATCTATCGGGTTTAATTCCAACATTTCCCGATATTGGTCTATGGCCAGTTTCGAGTCCCCTATTAACTCACACGTCTCGGCGTACCCTTGTTTGGCACGCATATACGGGCGCGTCTCTGTAAGTCCCCAGAATTGCCCCCGATTATTTTCAAAAAAGGCATATCCTAATTCCGCTTCCCCATTGATCATGCCTTCAAAATAAAGATCGTTTTGTTCTCTCAAACTAAATGATTCCTCTGCCAAAATGACATAGGCACCAGGACTGTTCGGGTACAGCGCCAATGCTTCATTCGCCAGCCTTACCCTTTCTTCTGCCTCGCCGGAATTGAAGGCTTTATTAAGGAGTTCTTCTGCATGTTCTTTGTCGTTGCTCGGTTGAGTGGAAGAACCGAATGTTATCAAATCACTTATAAACTGCTCCATCTCTTCTTCAGACGAAAATTCTTGACTTTCAACAGCCTGTTTTAATTCATTAAACATTTGCTCCGCCAATTCATGGGGGGCAACCGGCGAGAAGCCGTCTATGATATCATCGAAAAAATCATACATTAAATAATCCATTTCTCGATATCGTTGCGATACACTATTCGGGGATACCCCGTATTTTTCCGCGATCTCTTTTTGCGTCCCTTCACCCTCGTTCATCATGTTTAAAAGATATTCGAGTGCGCCGGCGAATACTGCTTCTTTTTTTACAACGGGATTTTCATCCTCGCAAAACTCCTGCCATACTTCTATCGCTAAATTGAGGTCTTCGTCGTCCCAAATCGGTCTGTTCATTTCGTATAAAAGTTCAATAACCGCCCGATGTTTTTTTGAAACCCAATCATACGTATCAATTAACTCGCGCGGGTCTTCTTCATCGTTAAACAGATCGTACAAAACGAAAGGGTATTCGTTCTTCATCGTTTTTGAGAAACGGCCAGGGTCCAAGTCACTGCGGTATTGCTCATACACGCTTTGT
The DNA here is from genome assembly GCF_006740705.1 of Salicibibacter halophilus. GTDB lineage: Bacteria > Bacillota > Bacilli > Bacillales > Marinococcaceae > Salicibibacter > Salicibibacter halophilus. The sequence goes on from NZ_CP035485.1 coordinate 725,370, forward strand.
AGCCAATCCAATGGAAACTCATCGTGAGTGAAAAGAAAGTGGTTAACGTTATTGTCAAAGGGGACGAAGATTCCGAGCACGCCATTACCGATTTCAGGTAACTCGTCCTCTTTATCGCAGAACACATCGCGTTCGCCGGTCTCCAGTGAAGCCACTTTAAAATGATCATCATCAATATGATCGATCACTTCATACATGCCGGGTACCGTTACCCATTCAGCAATTCTTTCTTTTGTCTCGGGCCGTAAAGAGTCTCCTTGCTCGTCCAAAAACGTTTGAAAAACCGTTTCTCCTTCAATGATCGGTGCATTGAAGATCGCCCAGCCCACAAACAACACATAATACTCTGCTTCATAATCCGAATCTATGTCCCAGTTATTTTCACGTACATAATCTTTATACAACGAGAAGATCTCGTCACTATATTGTAGCGCCAATTCCTCCAGTTCCTCGTTTAACTGCTCCAATTCTTGCTTAGCTCTTTTCGTAGTGATATCTACAACTTTATTTTCGCTTTCTACCTGCAAACAACAATGTTTATATTTTTTTCCGCTTCCGCACGGGCATGGTTCGTTACGACCTATTTTTGCCATGAAATCACTCTCCAACGCTCTTTTCTTCAGTCTATCATAAGGTTGGCGATCATGGTAAAATGAAAACAAAGCGGAGATGAATGCGTTTACAAATACCGGAACAGGGTTGATCGGAGAAACCGAACATCGGTGTTGATATCCTATGATACAATGAATAGACACAAGTTTTGAAAACAACAGGAGGTTTCACAATGGCAGTAAAAGAAGGATCCCTTCTCTGGGAACCGTCACAAGCATTTATCCAGCAATCCAACCTTGCCGATTACATGAATTGGTTGAAAAAAGAAAAAGGTTTGGCGTTTAATGACTATCAAACGCTCTGGGAATGGTCCGTTAATAACGTCGAAGATTTCTGGGAAACACAATGGGAGTATTTTGATATTCAAGCAAATCCATCCTATAAGCGTATATTAGAGTCCGATGGCGTTCCGTTCGCAAAATGGTTCGAAGGCGCGAAGCTGAATTACGCGGAACACGCCTTTCGTCACGCCCGCCCGGACGAAACAGCAATTATTTCCAAATCGGAAATCCGTCCGACGGAAAAAATGACTTGGCAGACGCTTTATGAACAGGTGGCTTCCTTTGCCGCGGGATTAAAAGCGGAAGGGATCAAACCCGGCGATCGGGTGGTCGCTTATTTGCCGAACATTCCGGAAGCAACAATTGCTTTCCTTGCATGCGCCAGCATTGGAGCTGTATGGTCGAGCGCATCGCCGGATTTCGGCAGCCGAACGGTGGTTGACCGCTTTCAACAGATCGAACCGAAACTACTTATTGCCGTCGATGGGTACCGTTATAACGGCAAAGACCATGATCGAATCAATGCGGTACGTGAAATTCAAGAAGCCATCCCGACGCTCGAAAAAACGGTCGTCCTCCCCTATTTGTCGGCTCAACCAAAAGACGATGAGCTCACAAACGTAGAGCGCTGGGCAGCTTTTATCGAAAACAACCGATCGACTTCTCTCGAATATACCTATGTTTCTTTTGACCATCCCCTCTGGATCCTTTATTCTTCCGGAACGACCGGACTTCCTAAGGCGATTGTCCAGGGACAAGGCGGCATTTTGCTTGAGCACCTGAAAAAATTGGCTTTCCATACCGATTTAAAACCAGAGGACAACTTCTTTTGGTTTACGACGACCGGTTGGATGATGTGGAACGTTGTTGTAAGCGGTTTACTCACCGGCTCCACAATTGTTCTGTATGACGGCAGCCCAACGTACCCACAGATAGACACACTCTGGCAATTCGCCGATGAAACAGAGACGACCGTCTTCGGGACAAGCGCGAGCTACTTGATGGCGAATAAAAATAACGATATCGTCCCCGGCGACACTTACAAATTGGACCATTTGAAGAGTATCGCCTCGACTGGTTCACCGCTACCTCCGGAAGGTTCGGAATGGATCTATGAAAATGTGAAAAAAGACGTCTGGCTCGCCTCCGTCAGCGGCGGGACGGATCTATGTTCCGCATTCGTCAGTGGTTCCCCACTCTTGCCGGTACATGCGGGCGAAATCCAATGCCGCGCGCTCGGAGCCGACGTGCAAGCGTATACCGAAGACGCTCAGCCGGTGTTCGATCAAGTTGGCGAACTCGTGCTCTTGAAACCCATGCCTTCGATGCCGATCTATTTTTGGGGCGATAAAAACAACGAACGCTACTACGACAGCTACTTTGCAGACTTCCCGGGCATTTGGCGGCACGGAGATTGGATTAAGATCACGTCCAGAGGAAGCTGCCAGATTTATGGCCGTTCCGACTCCACGATCAACCGCGGCGGCATTCGCATGGGCACAAGTGAAATTTACAGCGCTGTCGAAGATGTAGACGCGGTCGAAAGCAGCCTCGTCGTCGATATCAATGACCCGAACGGGAAAGACTATATGCCGCTGTTCGTCGTTCTCAAAGCGGACGAAGAACTAACCGAGAAACTGGAAAAAGAAATCAAACAAAACATCCGCGAGCACTGCTCACCGAGACACGTGCCCAATGATATTTTCAAAATCGACGAAGTGCCCACAACACTAAACGGCAAAAAAATGGAAGTCCCCATCAAAAAAATTCTCATGGGCACTCCGATTGAAAAGGCCGTGAACATGGGATCAATGAAAAACCCGGCCACGCTGGATTATTTTATTGACTTTGCTAAGCAGGGGTAGATGGTCGTTGAATTATGGCACCTCCCTCTTTGTAATTAAATATTCTTCCATATGCTCTTGATTTCTCAGAATTTCATGTCTTTAGAATGTCGTACCAGCAGCGTGCACCATTCACAAAGAAGATAATTCTTCAATAGAAGGAATGATATTCCATCCAAGAGGATCTCCACCTGCTCCAACCCCTAGGGGTTGGAAAAAAATGTATAACCGTGCGCTTAACGATGACCCACGTCATACATGGTCGCTTAACCTCCCATATATCACTGGATGGTTGATGATCCACACATTCCTTCGTCCGGCGTATCCATGCTGGTGGGGGCGGCTATGCTCCAATACTGGGTCTAGGCCCTAAGGGTGAGAAATGAATGCCGCCTCGGCACTGTTGGTATTTGTTCCATAGGCAAGAAAATGACTGATTTTCAAAAGAAAATATGGTTCCTATCGCTTGCTTTACGCGGCTTGTGTCTGGGAACACTTCCGATCTTGAAGGAGCTTCGCTCCATCAAAGGGACATTCGCGTTGCCCGATGACAAACAAGACTTTCAGAAGTTTACCGCACAGGGCGATCAACGACTGCATCTTTGTCAGAGGTCGGTCTGAACGCTGCGTGAGCTCATGATGAAGGGCGCGAAACGTGTCATTATGATTGACGAGCGGACGAATCGCTAAAAACAGAATGCGGCGTAATCGTCGGCGTCCTCGTTTACTAATGGTGGTTTGGCCCTTGTAAAGCCCTGAACTGTTCTCTTTTAAATCAAGACCGGCCAGGCTGATCAGCTGTTTGGGATGACGGTATTGGTGAATATCCCCAACTTCGGCAAAGAAAGCGGCAATGGTCATGTCGCCTAAGCCTTTGATATCCCTCATTTGTTCGGCGCCAGGGAGATGCTCAAGCTGCTCTGTTAATTGCGCTTCCAATGTTTCGAGTTGCCGAGTGTAAAGGTCATATTGGTCCAGTAACGCCTCCAACTCTTGGCGGGCAAAGTGAAGCCCTTCGGTGATGCCGACACTTTTTTCAGCGGCTTCATGAAGCTTTTGGGCTCGAGCGAACCCGGCGTGTCTCTTGGCATAGGCTTTCCATGTGTCCACGATGGCTTCCGGCGTCGTCTCCACAATCGCTTGGGGAAGAGGAAACGTTCGCAAAGTGGCCAAAGCACTGACGCCATCCCAGGCTTTAAACACCTGCTCAAACTCCGGGAAGTAACGGTTCAGCCAATTTTGAACCCGGCCTTCGGTCTGGTTTTGTAATTGCACGAGCTGATCTCTTAATTTAATGCCTTCTCGCAATTCAGCGTAGATGCCTTCGAGAAGGTTGGGGACAGAGTATCGCCCGTCCTTCACCTGTTTAGCGATGACCATCGCATCTTTAGTGTCGTTTTTACTTGGCGAGTGATCATCGATTTCTTTAAGACGTTTGACGTGCGAGGGATTGACCAACACGAGCTGATGGCCGCACGAGTCAAGATGATCCGCCAAGCTAAACCAGTAGTGGCCAGTGGGCTCCATGCCTACCACCATGTGCGTTTTTTGATGATTCGCTTGATGATCTTCAGCCCAGCGTAGAAGCTTTTCAAAGCCTTCAAGATCGTTGGTGAACATGATGCGTTTCCCAAACTCGAAGCCGCGATCATCAATGGCTCGAGCAACATGTTTGTTCTTAGCGATGTCAATGCCAATGATGAGCGTTTCCGGGGTTATTTGAGCGAGCTTTTCATTTTGTGTATAATTCATGGTGAGTCCTCCTTGGTAGTTATCAATTTAGAGGTCGATGAGTAATCATCGGACACTCCGTACTATACCAAGGGGGCTCTTTTGTGTTCAAAGCTCAATATTTCCCCTAACAGGAATGCTCCAATTACCTACTTCTTCCATTGAATGGTGTCATGGACCTTCCATGACACCATTCAATGTTATTTTTTTGTCATTTTCCACACCACTACATATACCCCAATACCTACCATAGAACCGATGCTATCAAGTGCCACATCGCTTACTTCACCGCTCCGCCCGGGGATGAACAGCTGGTGCACTTCATCCGTGATCGCGTAAACCGTGCAAAGCACCCATGCCCCCAGAATGATTCGTCGCGACATCCTTCCTTCTATCGTCGACACGCGAAGCGCATGAACCATAAATAAACCTAGCACGGCGTAGACAGCCACATGTGCTGCCTTGCGAATCCACGTATGAAAGGGGTCAAACTCTATAGTTACAAACGGGAGCAGACTTTGGCTCCAACTATACGCAACCTCTGTCACACCGCCACTGAGTGAACTCGACGCTTCCCCCGACTGATGCGAAAAATAAAAAATAAGCCCCATCCATCCAATCACAAGAAACCAAGCCACGATCACCCGTTTTGAACCACTGTTCATTTTACCCACATCCGAAACAATTACAATTATCTGCTATATATATCGATTATATCACCAACCCCTTGACTGTACTATTTTTTTTCATCCATATTGATTTTTCACCAAATCGAGAAGCCCGTTTGCCTCTAGATAATGATGCGGGGCGAGGAACGTAACCGTCACAACCCCCGGGTGTCTGCCAATTTCAATTCCACCGTTAATCGTTGCTCGGTTCATCACTTCCGGAACGGTAATGCCAAATAAAGCGGCAGCCCTTTCCATGCCATTTGTCGTTGCTTCATTCAGATCGGCGCCGGTCCCAACAAAAGATACCGGGTATGACTCCTCCAGTTCTTCAATCCCCCATGCTTTACTTAATTGTTCGGCCTGTCGTTTTTCTTCGTCGCTAAAGGGTTTGGCAAGTTCCGGAAGGTCATCAACAATTGGCAGCAAGACCGGCCCGTCTAGTTGCACGTTTTTCATGACTTCAACCTGAAGGTTAACAATTCCGGACACGTCGGTGGTGTGGCCGGCAATTTCACCGTCTCCTTGCATGGCGTGCATATCTCCTAAATATACGCCCCCGCCGGGGACCTTCACCGGGCAAATTAATATTGCTCCCGACCGAACACGATTAATATCCATATGGCCGTCCGTCCGATCTTCCAGCTGCTCCCTCGTGACTCCATAATCATGGGGCGCATCTACTAAAAATTGGCCAAAATCGCCTGCGTTATGGGAATCCGGTGTCGGGCGTGCAGGTGTTGTCCCCAATTGACCAAGGAACGGCCTAATTCTGGCGATTGCTCCGACCAAATCATGAGGCGCAAATGTGAGCACCGGATTTTGAATCGAATTTTCAGGTGTGTTCATATATTTTTTCGCTTCTTGGCCGACTTTTTCTGCTGCCTCTTTGTTTAAAGTGATCCCTATCTTTTTATCGTTGTCCAAACCCATCGAATACGCGTGTGTAAAAACAAAAGGGGTAATGTCTTCACGGCACGTTTTACAGCGGATCGCTTCCTTGCCGATTCCATCTATAAATGTTTCCGGATTCATCGTGCCGCACTCCGGACATTTGACAGCAACAAATGGATCGCCGAGAAAACGCCCATCGACAGGCTTGTCATTCCCCGAAGCGGTTGCCAACGATGTTATCTCCATCGATCTAATATGAATCGCAATGGCATCCCCAACTTCTGCCCCTTCCACATATACAGGCTTTGTTACTTCATGTCCACCTTTTAATGCCGGTGTAATCATCGGCCCCCAGCAACCAGGCGTTGTATTTGCCACGATAAAACCGCCGTCTTTCACGCTATATGCCATTTCCTTTCGCGGATCAAGAATGCCATCCGTGAATTCATTAACGTAGACTGTTTGTTTTGCAACCATTCGATGTCCCCCTTCATATGCGCCCGTAACTCTGCCATATTTTTTATCGCACTAATTCAGGTTTTTTCCCTTTTAAGGGATTGGTTTTTTCTATGGCATGTCCGACATTCAAAATCGTCGATTCATCAAAGGCATTCCCCATAACCTGCATGCCTATCGGCATCTCTTGTTTGAAACCGCAAGGAACGGTGAGAGAAGGGAGGCCAGTCAGATTCCCCGGTCCCGTAAAACGAATAATATTGTTTACCAAATCAACTTGCTCACCATTTAAGTCGACATAGTCCTCCCCTATTTCAGGCGCAATAATGGGGAGAGTCGGCATGACGAGCGCATCAACTTTTTTAAAAACTTCTTGAAATTCTTGTTTGATTTGTCGGCGCAATTGTTGAGCGCGCAGATAGTCCACCGCTGAAGGCAATTCCCCTAATTCAAATAACAGACGAATGTCATCGCCAAAATCATCCGGGCGCCCAACAAGATTGTCATGATGGATGGCCGCTGCTTCAGTCAAAATGGTAATCAATTCTGTATATTCTGCATGGCGAAGCGATGGCATCTCTACCGTTTCTATGTTAGCGCCTTGGTCTTTTAATGATTGGATTGATTGTCGCACCGATGCTTCAACGGCAGCATCAACATTTTTGAAAAAATAGTCTTCATTTACGCCTATCGTTATATCTTTCATATCCCCGGTTAATTGAGAAGTATAGGATTGGACGGGAACGTTCATTGAGGTAGGGTCGTTGGTGTCATATCCAGCGATGACTTCCAATAAGGCGGCTGCGTCTGTCACCGATTTAGTCATCGGCCCAATATGATCAAGCGACCAAGATAATGGAAAACAACCATATTTGCTCACACGTCCATGGGTAGGTTTTAATCCTACGATTCCACAAACGGAAGAGGGAATGCGAATGGACCCTGCAGTATCCGTCCCTAACGTGGCCGCACTCATATCAGCGGCAATGGCTGCCCCGGAACCACCACTCGAACCTCCCGGTATTTTTCGTGTATTCCAAGGATTACGGGATGCCCCGAAGTGTGGATTATTATTGGTAATCCCCCACGCATATTCATGCATGTTTAATTTCCCGGTAAAAACAACCCCGGCATCTTTCATTTTCTTAATAATCGTCGCGTCATAATCGGAAACAAAATCCCTATGGATCTTTGATGCCATAGTGGTTACTTCGTCTTTAAAATACAAGTTATCCTTAACCGCCATCGGAATGCCATGGTACATCCCCTTATAATCCCCGGCAGCAATGTCACGGTCGACTTGTTCAGCAACCCTTTCAGCCCGTTCTCTTGTAAAAGAAATATAAGCGTTAATGTCTTCATTATTTTTCTCAGCGTGATCAAGTACCGTTTTTGTTAACTCCTTGGATGAGATTTCACGGTTTTTAAGTAACGGGGCTAATTCTTCCACCGATTTTGTTACGAGCTCATAGCCCATAATGATCCCCTCCCGGAATGTTTCTTAACGCGATGTCAAAATCCGCCAAAGATGCATCATTTGTTTCTTTCTTTAATAACTCAACCGCTTCCCACCGTGCCTGCAAGACTGGCAAATGTTCTTCAGCCACCGTGATGCCCTTGCTTTCCAACACTTCTTTAATGGACGGGTTCATAGATTTCGTCTCCTTTCTGATCAATTCCCATATGACATACCCGTTTATGATAAAAATTAAACATAAATTTTTGAATATTATTTTTTTCTTCGATACCTTTAAAATTTATTGTGCATTTGATCATTTCAACATCCCACTGTACCCTTCCCCCTATTAATGATACAATAGATGCGGTATTGTACATCTTACATAAAAAATAGCAGTTTAATCTAATAAAGGAGTGTCAGTTATGCAAGAGCGTCATTTTGAACAAATGAAAAACGAAGATGGGTTTATCGCAGCGCTTGACCAGAGCGGAGGGAGCACGCCGAAAGCCCTCGCCCTATATGGCATTTCGGAAGATGCATTTGCCAACGACGATGAGATGTTTGACTTGGTGCACGAGATGCGCACACGAATTATCACCTCGCCTGCATTCAATTCCGGGCAGATCATCGGAGCCATCCTGTTTGAACAAACGATGGACCGCGAAATCGAAGGCATGTACACCGGCGATTATTTGGCGGAAAAAAAAGGCGTTGTCCCGTTCTTGAAGGTGGATAAAGGCCTCGCGGAAGAATCAAATGGCGTGCAATTGATGAAACCAATCAATGACCTCGATGAAACGCTGAAGCGCGCGAATGAACGGAACATCTTTGGCACAAAGATGCGTTCCGTCATCAAAGAAGCCAACCCGGAAGGCATCAAAGCAGTCGTCGATCAGCAATTCGAGATTGGCCAAACGATTATCGAAGCCGGCCTTGTTCCGATTATCGAACCGGAAGTGAATATTAACAGCCCGGAAAAAGAAAAATGCGAGGAACTATTGAAAGCGGAAATTCAAAGCCACCTCGATCAACTCGGCCAAGACGATCACGTGATGTTAAAACTGACGATCCCAACCGTCGCGAACACGTATAAAACGCTGATTGACCATCCGAAGGTCGTTCGTGTGGTCGCGCTATCCGGCGGCTACCCGACAGATGAAGCGAACGAAAAACTGGCGGAAAACAAAGATCTCATCGCCAGTTTCTCCCGCGCACTCACCCAAGATTTGAATGTCGACCAATCCGATGAAGCGTTTAATGACACCCTGCAAAAAGCAGTGGACTCCATTTACCGAGCTTCTGTTACGTGAAGATATAAAGATCCCGGGGGAAGATGATCCCCGGGAATTGTTTGTATTTAAAAATTAAACCCTAGGAGAGACCTTTATTCAGCAAAATCAAGAAGAAAGTTTTCTGAATTAAAATATTCAACCTTTTTTGTCAAATTCTCTTCAATATCGTGAGGTACACGTTCACCATGTACGCCATAATATATTTTTTCTATTTTAGAATCATTTATCGCATCAATAATGTGCTGGTCTGAATCTTCATTCAGCCTATGTCCTACGATCGTTAACTCACCGCTGGCTTCCCGCAAAGTATTATACCCCTGCTTTAAATACTCATTTTGCATGATTGCTTCATATTTCTCGCTCCCGCTACCTTCTGAAATAAATAAGGGAATTTGTCCATGATCAATTCGTTGGGTGATTATTTCACGTAAATCTTTATTTTGCTCCCTGCTGCTAATTTTTTTAGTAATCCCATCTTCAACATAAAGATGAAGAGCACCATGCAGATAGAACAAATTCGATTGAAATTTTCGGTTATTATGTTCATCAAAATAAAGATAACCACGATCTTTCCTAAACATATCACCAAGACGGCGATGATTATTGTTTGCTTCGTTAAGCAACCAATACAAGATCAAATCGTAATTAGTCGTAAAAATATCACGGTTTGTTTTTCCAAGAAGGTTTTTTGATCCCACCCGGATATTTAAACCTTCCATATCCGATGGTTCAATATGGACTTTTTTCACTGCATTGATTAAGGATTTTTTTATATTTTCATAGGCATAATCGTACTCATCATACCGTATACCATACACTTCATTCACCATTTTTGTGTTATGTATAATTTTCAATACTTCCTCAAAATTGCTAGTTTGTAATTTTTCAAACAGCTGTTCTTCATTCCATTTAAGCCCCTCACACTTGTCCATCAAGTTCCCATACGAAAAATTCTCTGAAAAATTCCTGGAAAATCCATTGCCTAGCAAAAGATTATCTACCTTAATTTCGTTAGAAAATAGTTCAGCATATCTTGGCAAACGCACAAGTTCCCCTCCTACTAAAATAGACAAACAAATCTATTCATTATGACCTATTATTTACATAATATTGACATTGGATGATACTGTCAAGGAAAGGATGGGAACTTATGTGGTAACACGCTCAAATTTCCTTCTACCAGCGAATGAAAGTAATTTCTATTACATCCAGCTAAAAAGACGCCAGCTTTCACCCCGGCGTCCTTCCATGTTTTATTTGTCTTTTTTATCCAATGGAAGCAATGGGTCTGCGGTCCACTCGGTCATTGAACCGTCATACATTGCAACGTTATCCTTGCCTAACTTGTTTAAAAGCAGAGCGTTCCAAGTGGCGGCGATGCCGCTTCCACAATAAGTGATGACTTTTTTACCAGGATCAAGCGCTCCGACTTTCTCAAACGCATCACGTAATTGTTCGTCATTATAAAGCTCTTTCGTTTCAGGATCAGAGAGATTGCCAAAGAAAACATTGACACTGCCAGGAATATGCCCGCTACGCGCATAGGTGTCTGTTTCGCCGTTAAAGTCAGCTTCTGAAAGACTGTTCAACAGGATGGTATTCTCATCATCCAAAGCATCCTTGACGTCTTCTTTCGTTGCCAATAGTTCTGGGCGGCGCTCCCCTGTGAATGTCGCTTCAGGATATGAGGCGGGTTCCGTTGAAATGGAACGTCCTTCTTCCTTCCACTTCACGAATCCCCCCTCAAGCACGGCAACATTGCCATACCCTTCATAGCGTAACTGCCAAGCAAGCCGCGATGCCCAGTCAGATGCGATAAACGGTGCACCTACAATCGCGTTTCCCTGGTCATATACGACAACGTACGTGTCATCGCCCCCGACGCCTAATTCACCCATTTTTTTAGAAAACCTTTCTCTTGAGGGAACGGTGAAAGGAAATTCCGAGTCCGGGTCAGAGAGCTCATGGAGCAAGTCAGCGTAAACGGCACCTGGGATGTGCCCCTCGTTATATGCCTCTCTCCCGGACCATACATCGTAATACCCACCACTCTCAGGCGGTTTTAAAAATGTTGTTGCATCGATTAATCGTAATTTCGGGTCATCTAACCGATCTGCTAACCATGCCGTATCGACGATCAATGGTACTTGACTCATTTCTGATTTCCTCCCTTATTAATCCTTATAATATCTATAAGGATTATTATCTTTGAAATACCACACATAACTCAAGGAAATACCCTCGCGGTGCGACAGCACGAGGAGGCTCATCAGCCCCCTTTTTGCAAGTCATTTTATACCTCATCTTCCCACATTTCTTTTTCTGTGCTTTTCATCGTGTCTTCTACTTCTTGAGGATAGGCTGTCCGAAACGAATGGTGATCGGCTTCAATCACTTCCACCATTTTTGCAATCATTTCTTCCGGGTCGTACTGCTGCTCCAAAATTTTCTCGGTTTCTGCAACCGATTCCCGGCTAGTGAAGTTATCTTCATTCTCGAACCATTTCCATTTTTCTTCAAACATCCGATCATTAAAGCCCGTTTCATATGGCCCTGGGTTGATGGTAGCTACCTGCACATTAAATTCCTTCAGCTCTGCCCTCATCGATTTAGCAATGCCTTCCAGTGCGTGTTTCGAAGAACTATACGGACCCAAATAAGGCATTGCTACAATACCGACAATCGAACTTAAAAAGATGATTTTTCCTTCTTTCTTATCCACAAACTTTTCCGCTGCGATTTGTGCATTTTCCAACGTGCTAAAGACGTTCGTCTCATAAATGGCTCTCACACGATCCACCGGAACCTCTGCTAGTGGTCCCCCTTCTCCAATGGCCGCGTTCGCCACGAACACATCATAATCATATTCCGCGATCAATTGCTGATCCCTTTTATCGGTAATATCGAGTTTAATCACTTCTAATTCGACGCCTGCGTCAGCTGCAGCTTCACGTAAAGAGGTGACTTGAGATATAATTTCTACGGAAGCAATCACCCGATGCCCTTTTTTCGCAAGTCCAATTGCTGCCCCTTTACCAAGCCCACTGCCGGCGCCCGTGATAAAAATAGTTTTGCTCATTTACTGGACCTCCTTCAGAGATACTTGACCTTGTTAAGGCGCTTCCCGTTCACCATTTGATTAAAACCTAACCGGGAATTAATGAAATAAACGTCCTGATCCTATACAATGGGCGCAGGTAGGAAAAAATAAGGAGTGAACCGTTTGATTCGTCAATTACACGTTGAAGATTTACCACGATTTGAAAAAATAGATACAGGTATTGAAGATGATTACATCACCGAAATATTTGATCGTTTAGTCACCGGGAATCATCGACTTTATGGTTTATTTGAAAATAGCCAGCTCGTAAGCACAGGCGGATATACCGTTTTTGCCAACCGCTATGCCATGTTGGGAAGGCTTCGTAGTGACCGTTCCTTGCAAGGGGGAAACCGCTCCACGAAGCTAATGACTTCCGTCATCCAAAAGGCTCTTGAGCATCCGGAGATCCAGTGGGTCGGGGCAAACACACAAGAACATAATATCCCGGCGCAGCGCGTGTTGGAAAAACTCGGTTTAACTCCCCAGATCACATTATTTAATGCGACAACCAATGATGCCGCGTCATTACAATCGGGAGCTGAACTTTGGGAGCCGATCCATGATTTAAAAAGGAAACGAGACTGGGTGGAAAAGACGTATATCCAATCTTCCAAGATTTTTCCCTTTGAATGTTATTATCCCTTTCCGGCGTCTCCGGCTTTATTTTCAGACGACCTTTTACAAAACTGGGATTTTTATGAAAATCAAACCAAAACCCGATTCTTCATTGCCAAAACCGATCAGAAAAAATACCATTACTTGCATGTCGTCTATCCATGGAGCGACCATTGGTCCCAAAAAGGCTTATGGGAAACCGTGGCCGCAGCATACCGCACATTTCGCGCCCAAACGAGAGAAGACACTTACATATGGATCGACCTAACAAAAGAAGAAGTTAACCTCCTCCCGGCCGATCATCCATTTGCGCTCCCCTCCCCTTGGATTCTTTATGGAATGAACCATGCATAGTCGGAGGGGGCGGGGGCGGGTTTTATCAGCCATTTCCCTCCAGCTTTCCAGCCCCTCACAGCCTTCTTTTCAAATCAAAATTAATTTCCTTAATATTCACGTCCTGATAGCCTTGCATACGCCCCCATGCTTTCATCTCCTCATGGTCGGGGTGTCGCTCATCAGCGATAACGTCCAAAAACTCTTCGTATCCGCCTTCTCCGCCAACATCCTCGGGCGGCGCGTTGCCATGAGCTTCCAGGCATACCGGATAATTTTTATCATAGTCGGTGATGACTTTTTCAATTTCAATCCGATGCACCCAATCATCGCCGTAATCATAGACATACTTCATCGTAGCCGGGAGGCACTCGGACAGCTTGGTGCCATCTTCAAGTCTCACGGGGAGATCATCTTCATAAGCAAGAGCCTCATTGTCACCAACAAGATTTACAATCGGTTGCCCTTCTTTTCCTAGGATATAAAATTCATGCAAATGCATGTTTTTCCAGCCAAACGCCCTTTGCATCACCATGTGAACTTTATCAAAAGTTATGTTTGCGGGAACGATGATTTTACGCAAAACTTCATGATTTTCAAGCTCGAGTGTCACCATCAACACCGCCGCTTGACTGCTAATAATCGGTCCCCCGCTAAATGTTTCCAAGTCTTTATACATTTCTTCATTGGGGGTAATATAGCCCTTGTCACCGTCCGTCACTAAATGACGGCTTACTCGCATCCCTATCTCCGTTTGATAAAAAGATTCGTGTTGAAGCAAATCGTCAAAAACTTGAACCATCTCACTAGCTTTGTTCAATCTAGCTACAGTGGTGCGATTCTTTGTTTTTGAAAAAGTGACCGCCCCGGCCGTTTCAAGGTATTGCTCAATGACGTCGTCTTTTATCCCCTCTTCACGGAATGTTTGGCGAATGGCATGAACAATCAACTCATTGAGTTTCCGGAAATCCTTTGCCTTAAGCCCATATAAAACAACGACATAACGGTTGTTGTCATTCACAACAACTACAGCTTTTCTCCGATTGACCGTGATCACATTGGCATGCCAAGAAAACAAAGGTGACGCGTGATCCACGTCTGCCTCCGGTTTTTCATGCAATTGATCTAAAAGCTTTTTCGTACATTGGATGAGCATGAGGTACACTCCTTTGTTTTAAATATCATTCACCGGTTAATCGAAGCCGCCATTCGCACATATGTATGTCTCTTCCCGCGAATAGCTGTTGAATAATCCATGATATTTTCCGGGACAGCGATCCCGTGCTCCCCGGCATCACCGATGTGGTGAACATCTGCACCGGCCATTTTATTTTCAAGCGCTATTTGTTGAATCGTTTCCCTTGCGGCCCCTTCCTGGCTAGTTCCAATTGCAGTTAATGCCAGAGCGCCACGTTCATGGACCGTTTGAACCAAAGTCTCTGTCTTGGCAAGTGTCGTCCCCGGAACACTGCCAACCCCCGGGAGCAAGATAATGTCTGCACCCGCTTGAGCAAATTCCGCTACAACATTCTCACTTACGATCCCATCGCCTGATTTATTTTTCACACCAGCGCCATGCATTTTTCCGGCAAAAATCAGGATGTCATCACGGAAAATATCCTTTGCCTCGCGAATTGATTTTAAAATCGCCGTGTTAGTCACCCCCGTTTTCGGATTGCCGGTGAAACAGACAAAATCCACACTCAGTTCTTTAGCCTTCTCCAACGATTCACGAATTGCGGTACGCCCTTTTGGCAGAGTATCCAATGTCTCTGTACGATCGGCATCGGCATCAACCGGTTCCAAATTAATCCCGACCGGTCTTCCAATCAATGTTTTCAATTCTGTGATGACATGCTTCGGATTGTCCGCCGAAAGCCCTTGGATGTTTGGCTGATCAACATTAAATGCGTTCAGCAAAATCATATCGGCCCCGAAAGCTGCTGCATATTCCGCATTCGTCAAACCGGGATATAATGGCGTTGAAGCGCAAACGACTTCGGACAACATCACCCTGCCTTCTGAAGCCTCAATCGCCTGCCTTAACTGCATTCCATTCATTTCGGCAAAATCCGAAGCCGTACAATCCAGCAATCGTTTCATGTCTCAAGACACCCTTTCTATCTTTATTTAGAATATTTAACACAGAAATTATCGTTATTCGTCAGATTTTGCGAATTGATCCTTCAGCCTAAAAACTGAAACAGTGTGGAAAAAGCACTTCCTATGTATGCAAAGTTTGACCATCTTATCAGACCCTTGTTCTTGTTTTAGTACATTCCATTATTTACTGATTTTGTCTTTAATTTAGCACAGCATTGAACAAATTCAAAAAAAGCCGCTAAGAACTCAGGGATAATCCCTATGTTCTAAGCGACTAATAGTTGGTTTACAGTTTTTTCGTAATCACGATCTTCTTTTCACTAAATCCCAATGCCTAATGAGAAAAGAGCAATGGAGAGGATAACACCAAGTAACGGCACAACAACAGTTACTGCAAAAACGGCCGGATACGCTGATTTATGGGTTTCTCCACAAATAACACGAATCGTTGTTACCGTATAACCACCGTGAGGTAATGAATCCAATGCCCCCGAAGAGAGTGCAGTGACACGGTGCAGTGCCTCAGGATCAACACCTTGCTCTAAATATTCAGGGGCTAAATTAGGCAAAGCAATCTCCTGGCCGCCGGATGCGGAACCAGTAAGTCCAACAATCACGGTTACAGCAATAGCCGCTCCGACTAACGGATCACCAGGTACATTCGTCATCGCCTGAACAGCATTGTCAAATGCAGGCGTTGCTTCCGCAACAGTGCCGAATCCAACGACTGCCGAGGTGTTGGCGATGGCCAAGAGCCCCCCGGTTGTGCCGTTCGAAGCTGATGTCCATACATTTTCAAGATAACGACGATTGACGAGCCACGCGGTAAACACGCCACTGGATAAGGCAATGATGAGTGCAGAAGTACCAAGAGTATCATGAAATATAAATGCTGTAACCAACACTGCAAGTAACGGGAGACCTGAAAGCAGCGGGTTCGGTAATTCTCTTTCCGTTTCCACAGGATCTCCGTTTCGTTCGTCAAATTGTTCGCCTTTATTAACCGCACGGTTAATTATCCATTTTAACCATACATAACCTGTAATCATCATAAATATTGCTACAATCAAACTGACTTCCCAACCAGCGTAAGGGCTTGTTCCCAGATGAGGAATAGGAATCCAGTTTTGGATTTCAGGTGAACCCGCTGACGTCATTGTAAAAGTAACGGAACCAAACGCAAGCGCAGCCGGGATAAAGCGGCGCGGTAAATTCGCTTGCTTAAACAAGCTGAGAGCAATCGGGAAAACCGTGAATCCTACAATGAACAAACTCACTCCGCCATAGGTTAAAATCGCACAGGCAGCAACAACTGTCAAAACGGCATACTTAAGTCCGAAACGCCCAACCACCCATTTGGAAACGCTAAGCGCTGAACCGCTGTCATCCATGACCTTACCAAAAATAGACCCAAGCAAAAACATTAAAAACCAATTAGCAACAAATCCGGAGAAGCCATCCATATAATCTCCGACAAAACTTGCTTCTGTTTCCCCGGCCAGTTCCGGAAACATTGGAAGGCCACTGAAAACAGCTACAAACAAAGCGCTTAGAGGCGCGGCAACTAACAAATTCATGCCACGCATGGTAAGGATAATAAGTAATGTTATCCCTCCAAGTAAACCAATCATGCTCAGCATAAAAATTCTCCTTTTACTACCTTTCAAATGGATGGAAGACGTAGTTACAAAAAGCAAAGGGAGTCAGGAGAATAATCTCCGACCACCCTTTTGCAGCGCACAGTCCAAGTAGAAATTATCTGTTGACTTTTTAGCTTTCGTAACGACGAACGCGTAGAGAAGCTTGTTCTTTGTGCCCCATAAAACCTTCTAGTTCACATAACCTTTCGGCATATTTACCTATTTCCACACTAGCTTCCTCGGTAGCTTTCTGGTATGTGCAGTTTTTCAGGAACTTTCCAACCCACAAGCCTCCTGTATATTTAGCCGCTTGTTTTGTAGGGAGCGTATGGTTTGTGCCGATAACCTTATCCCCATAAGCAACATTTGTTTCCGGGCCTAGAAATAAAGCGCCGTAATTTGTAAGGTTATTTAAGAAGTAATCCAGATCTTTAGTAAGCACTTCAACGTGCTCAAACGCTAGTTTATCGGCTTCGCGCACAGCCTCCTCTTCATCTTCAACTACAATGATCGTTCCGTTATCTCTCCAGGCCACTTCGGCAACATCTGCCGTTGGCAATGTTTGTAATTGGCGAGCAATTTCATCCTCCAGCGATTCGGCCAAAGATTGAGAAGTCGTAATCAATGCCCCCGGCGACGTAGGTCCGTGCTCTGCTTGCCCGAGAATATCAGTGGCAACCATCTCCACATCAGCTGTATCGTCCGCAATGACGAGTGTTTCTGTTGGTCCGGCTAACAAGTCAATACCGACTCGTCCAAAAAGTTGACGCTTTGCTTCTGCCACAAAAGCATTTCCCGGACCAACAATCATATCAACCGGATCAATTGACTCGGTGCCTATCCCCATAGCTGTCATGGCTTGCACACCGCCGATCAAGTAAATTTCATCGGCACCCGCCATATGCATAGCGGCTACGGTGGCGGCAGGAATTTCGCCATTTGCCGGAGGTGTACACGCGATCACGCGTTCAACACCGGCGACTTTGGCGGTGACAATGCTCATATGCGAGGAAGCAACCATCGGATAACGGCCGCCTGGAATATAGCAGCCAACACTGTTTACAGGGATATTTTTATGGCCAAGAATGACGCCCGGACGGGTTTCCACTTCAATATCTTGAATCGATTCACGTTGATGCTTGGCAAAATTTTCAATTTGATCTTGCGCAAACTTAATGTCCTGAATCACACTGTCCGGTAACTCAGCAATTGCTCCGTCAATCTCTTCTTTGGTGAGCCGAAAGCTATCTGGCAACCATTTATCAAACTTCTCCGAAAGCTCTCGCACAGCTGCATCGCCACGTTCTTCAACGTCTTCTATGATGTTGTTAACGGTTTGTTGAACCTTCGTATCCGCTTCTTGTTTTTCTTGATCGGTTTTCCCGTGTTTTAAATAAGTCGCCATTGATCTACACACTCCTCTACGTTTGTAACCATGTTTGAATACGTATTCATTGTAATCGAAAAGATATTTAATTGTAAACGGTTAATTTTAAAAATGAACCATGGATTTTATGCTAATTTATGTTTACATCTATTATTAAAGCGTTTACAATGAGGTTAAATACGTATTCACCGAAACGGGAGAAGGTATAAAAATGGTTTCTTCAAAAGATGTGGCGAAGGAAGCTGGCGTTTCACAATCTACGGTTTCTCGCGTCTTAAATAACCCAGAAAACGTTCAGAAAGACAGCGTTGATAAAGTTAAGCAGGCAATGAAAAAGTTAAACTATCGGCCAAATTCGATCGCCCGTAGTTTGAAACAACAAAAAACCAAGTATATCGCTTTAATTTCCGGACCTTTGCATAACCCTTTTTTTGTTGACAGCACGACGGCGATTGTCAATTATGCCAAAGAACACGGATATCACACGCTTGTCTATTTTGAAGACCAAGGGGACAATCTTTCTGTCTATGAGGAAGTTCTAAAACAACAAGTAGATGGCATTATTTTATCTTCAATATTTATCGACGACCCTATCTATCAAGAGCTGGTAGCTTCAGGCATCCCTTTCGTCATGTTTAACCGCCGGTATCGTTCAGGTGGAAATTATGTAGAAATTAACAATGAAAATGCGGGACAATTAGCGACCAATCATTTATTAAAACTTGGTCATGGCAAAATTGCATGGATAGGGGGACCAACACATGCGTCAACGTTTCAAGGAAGGTTATCCGGATACCAAAAAGCAATGACAGGTGCTAATCAACCTGTGAGCTATGAATGGATAAAAGAAACAGATACAACTGAATTATCAGTGGTTAAAGCGGTGGATGAGTTGCTTTTATTGGATGAAACACCAACCGCCATTTTCGCGGCGACAGACTCGATTGCACTATTTTGCCAAAATTACTTACTGCAAATGGGCTACCGAATCCCCAAACACTTTAGCATATGCGGAATGGACAATATCGATATGACTGCACACGCCGCCATTCAAATGACCACTATAGCACATGAATCCGAGAAATCCATGGGTCTGCATGCGATTGAACATTTGATTCATATGATGGATACTGAACCAGGAGAGCAAAACAGTATGCAGAGAACGCTTGAACCGAGGATACTGATTCGAGGCACAACCGGACCGAGAGAGTAAAGCAGAATTTTATGCTTTAACCTTTTTTCCTGCGAGCCCCGCCAATTTGCAGAAAAGAAAACCCTTGCACCTTACCGTCAAAACGGAAGGAATGGCGCTGTAATGGCGGAGACACGAGGAGGCTTGGCCGTTCGTACGCGGCAATCGAAACCATGAAAGCGACATCCCCTCTTCTCCTGATAGCAACAAGTTGTTCAGTAGCCCCTAATTTAATAACAAAATACAAAGGAGCTCCAAGTGGCTCCTTTGTTTAATGGAAAACATTCGGCGTTTATATCTAGCTGATGCTGAACTCCATTTCATTTCAATCCTTTTTCATAAAACCGCTCCTTGAATGTCCAAAAAGAAATCCTCTCCATTTCACTCGTTACTTTGACCAGTCGTGTCCTCATATCTTGCTTTAGATCTTCGCGCTCTTGCGGATGTGTCGCCTGTAAACCCTTTTGAATCTTAGGCTCCATATCCTTCAACACTTCCATAATAAGTGCATTTTGATCCATCCTATCAACCTCCCCGAAGTTGTGCGAACGCCATTCTCCTCATTTTCGAAACATTTTGAGGGGTGCACCCGAACATTTCTGCGATCTCTTGATCCCTAGCTTGAAAAAATAAATGAATATAAACGATGACTTGTTTCTTTTGACTAAAAGACTGAAAGGTTTTTTGCATTTCAGCGGTTGGCAAAAGATCTCGAACTTCTCGCGCTATGGCATCATCAGAGGATGGGCCTTCCGCAGGCACTAAATCTCCTCGCGTCTTCCCTTCTTCTTCTGCCGCATCGTTAGGTGCATCCAACATTAACATCGCCATTTGTTTACGTTTGGATTGGTCATAAGAATTGACGTAAAAACGGCTCAACGTCGTGATGTATTGCATCATGCGTATTTTTAAATAAAACATTTCAAAACGTTGATTTAATAAATCCGAAGAGGCTTCGTCTTCCTGTTCAATCGCTGCGCGCAATAATCCCCAATGATGATTTTTCTCCATAAAGGCTTGGACCAACGGATCTTGAAAAAAATGCGCATGGCTTCTTATGAAATCTTCCAACGTCGGAGTTCTCTTTTTCATGCTCTCCCTCCAATCCATCGATCTAAGACTTAAAGAACTTAGAGAAAGGAAAAAACAACCATAATGGAAACATTTGTTCGTATTTTAGCATATACTTGTTTTCTTGAGAAGATGGTTGTTTTTAAATGAAGCAACGTTCTTTAAACAATAGGCAACGCCAGATTGGCTTTGTCAAATCAATCAAAGGAGATGAGCATTTTGGATCCTCTCTATCAGCCCTATCCACACTCAAGAAAATCAGTATTCGCGGAAAACGGGATGGTCGCCACATCCCAACCATTGGCATCGCAAGCCGGATTGGATATTTTAAAAAAAGGCGGAAACGCGATTGATGCCGCGATTGCAACAGCCGCTTGCCTAACGGTCGTTGAACCCACCGGCAATGGAATTGGGGGAGACGCTTTTGCGCTTGTTTGGACAAAAGGAAAGCTTCATGGATTGAATGCCAGCGGACCGGCACCACAGTCGATTTCCATTGATGCCTTGCATGAAGATGGATACGAGGAAATCCCGGAAACCGGCTGGATTCCGGTCACTGTTCCAGGTGCCCCATCATCGTGGGCAGCCCTTTCCGAACAATTTGGGAAATTGCCTTTCACTGAAGTATTGCAACCAGCGATCGATTATGCCGAGCACGGGTTTCCTGTTTCTCCAGTTGTCGCCCATCTCTGGGAACAGGCTTATGAAGATTATCAAGAAGATTTGGTTGGTCCGGAATTTTCGGGTTGGTTTGAAACGTTCGCCCCCGGAAACCGAATTCCTAAAGCCGGTGATGTATGGGCGTCCCCTGACCACGCGAAGACGCTGCGGGATATTGCACAAACGAAGGCAGCGTCTTTTTATCGCGGAGAAATTGCGGAAAAAATCGCCCAGTTTTCACGAGAACATGGCGGTTATTTAACAAAAGAAGATTTGGCCGCTTACCAACCGGAGTGGGTGAAACCGATTCGTGTCAATTACCGGGGCTATGATGTGTGGCAACTGCCTCCCAATGGCCAAGGAATGATCGGATTACAAGCTTTAAAGATGTTAAACGGGTTTGATTTCCCGGCGAGAGACACAGCCGACACGTATCATAAACAAATCGAAGCGATGAAACTCGGTTTTGCCGATGGCCAAACTTATATTACGGACCCACGTTACATGGATGTTTCATCGGAATCGCTGCTATCCGACTCATACATGGATGAGCGACGCTCGCTCATTGGTGAGGCAGCACGTGAACCTGAAGCGGGCAAACCTTCGGATGACGGCACTATCTATCTTGCATCCGCTGACGGGGAAGGGAATATGGTATCCTTCATTCAAAGCAACTATATGGGCTTTGGATCGGGCCTTGTCGTTCCCGGCACCGGCATTAGCCTTCATAACCGCGGCCATGATTTTTCCTTGGACCCTACCCATATCAATGCCTTACAGCCTGGGAAAAAAACGTATCATACCATTATTGCCGGCTTTTTAACGAAAGGGCATCAGGCCGTCGGACCATTCGGAGTGATGGGTGGGTTAATGCAACCTCAAGGCCATGTGCAGGCATTGATGAATACGATTGATTTCGATCTAAACCCCCAAGCCGCGCTAGATGCGCCAAGGTGGAGATGGGTGGAAGATAAAACCGTTTCTATTGAAAAGACATTCCCTTCCCACCTCGCGCACGCACTCACAAATAAAGGGCATGACATTGAAATCTCTTCAGATACGATTGGTGATTTCGGAAGAGGCCAAATCATTTGGCGAGATTCGAAAACAGGTATACTAATGGGCGGATCTGAATCGCGAACGGACGGGACAGTCTCTGCATATTAATAAACCATTGTCCTCTACGATTCGACGTAATAAGATGGTTTTTGACTGCTAGTAGAAAATAAAGGGGAGAATCCGGATATGAGCCATTGTAAAAAACGAGCCCGTGACCACGGGCTCACCTTCGGCACCTTGCCTACCGGCAAAAACAACACCATCACCGACGTCTCTGGCGTTTCCGTGGGTCAAGTCACCTTGTTCGAGGGGGATGACATTCGCACAGGGGTAACGGCGATCCTTCCCCATAAAGGGAACCTGTTCAGAGAAAAAGTATTTGCCGGCACCTCCGTAATCAACGGTTTCGGAAAGACAACCGGGCTCGTTCAAGTCGATGAACTCGGTCTCCTTGAAAGTCCGATTATGCTCACGAACACGTTCAGTGTGCCCGCGGTCACCGAAGGGACACTTCAATATCTCTTACGGGAAAATGAAGAAATCGGCACAACGACAGGCACCGTTAACGTCGTTGTCGGTGAATGCAACGACAGTTCTTTAAACGATATTCGCGGTTTGCACGTGCGCCCGGAGCACGCGATTACTTCGATTAAAAGAGCCTCGAGCAATGTAGATGAGGGAGCAGTAGGTGCAGGTACCGGAATGACCAGCCTTGGTTTTAAAGGAGGAGTAGGTACGAGTTCGCGTGTTGTTGGCGATGGAACACTCGGTGTACTCGTCGTTTCAAATTATGGCACACGTAATGATATTGATTTTCCCCCGGGCTCCATCATGATGATTGTGGCGACGGACCATGCTTTAAATGAACGTCAACTTCAACGTGTGGCAAAGCGGACGACTTTCGGCCTGGCCCTTACAGGTTCGACGGCCCATCACGGAAGCGGCGATATCGCTATTGCATTTTCAACAGCCCAAAAAGTAGCGCATGAAGGCGGCGAACAAGAACGTTTTCAGTTTTTGCGCGATGATCATTCCGTAATGAACGATATTTTCAATGCAACCGCAAGCGCAACGGAAGAAGCAATCTGGAACTCGTTGTTTGCCGCTGAAACAACGGTCGGCCGTGACGGAAACAAGGAGCGGGCGATCACTCGGGAAGAGGCTTTTGCGATAAGGCGGTCACTGGTTGGAATAAAGGAGTAATGAATGCTAGCTTAGCAGCCGATGTATACTCAGCGTCGGCATCTGTGACCAATCGTATGCCTTAATAGAGCTTCCGCAAAAAGCTTCTCCCCGATTCAGTCGAGGGAAGTCCGAAATACGAACAAAACGTAGCGCCGATATCGGCCATCGTTTGACGCGTTCCAATGTCAACCGCTTTTACTTTGGGTCCCGTCACAAGCAATGGCGTATATTCCCTCGTATGCTTAGAATGGCCGATCGTGGGGTCATTGCCGTGATCGGCAGTGATTAACAATACATCTTCTCTTTCAAGCTTCGGGATGAAGTCAGCCAACCAAGTGTCGACTTCTTGCAGCAAACGTGCGTACCACTCCACATCTTCGGCGTGGCCGGCCAAATCAGTTTCCTGAACATTCACCAAAAGGGCGGCATCTCTTGTCTCCTGCGTGTACACTTCATTCAACTTCTTCAACACTTCCGCGGTATTGACGATCGGGTATGCCTCCCCCTTTCCGTGCAAGACATCTGCTGTTTTACCTATTCTGTGCACGGGGATGCCATGCCGCGCTGCGATCATCGGGAATTGTCGCTCGATTTGGACGCCATGACCGATATGAAAGACTTCATAGCCTTTGCCGTAAACCCGGGCACGCGGGGTATCCACGCCCCACTGTCCGGGGTTGTTCTCTTTTACAACGGATAGGATATGATCCATAGACGTATACGGACCTCCAAAAGCAATGACACGGCTTGTATCGACATTTTCCCGAACCACTCGGGCCACTTCTTTCACTTTTTCAAAAGGCATACGGTTAAAATCAGCTGTCAGATTAATGATATTGCCATAAGAGGACTCCAGGTTGTCTCCGATAACCACTGCTCCCTCCACTACAAGCAGCGGGCACCCTTCCCATGGATACTCGAATTTATAACCCTCTGCCTGCAACGCTGTAGCCAGGTGTTTATGAATATCTTTCATTAATCTTTTTTGCGGACGCTTCGGGATCGTTCCCGCTATTTCCTGGTGCCCCATATACGTATCTGCGCCATAATGGGCGAGTTCGAAACGGCCAAATGCTGCAGTGGCAGTTCCCGTTCCGCTTACAATTTTCAACAGCCCTAATTTTTCCAACGTTGGGAGATTAAACTCAGCCCATTGTTCTCGAATATGACGAAAGGTATTGGCATTGCAATCCGCCGGTTCATAGTCCCGGCAATCTTCCATTGCCCCTACCCCAAAACCGTCAAGAACGAGCAATATTATTTTCCCCATCGTTACCACCTCCTCTGGAGATGAACGAGTTCCGGTTTTCCTTCCTGAATGCCGCGAACTAAAGCAACATGGGCACGTGTCACAAAGATTTGTGTTCGAAACGCATAGATCGCTGTATCCCCAACATGGACGTCTCCATCTTTGTACAAAGCACCATAATAATCGATATAATTGGGATCCTGACGCTTCGCAGTCAACTTTTGCCCCATCAGTTTTTGAGGCTCATTCCCGACTAAAGCTCCGGTCATATTTCCCCTTGTATAAAACCCTCCGCCGATAACATAAGCGTGTTTCTGATCCTCATGAGAAACCTCCGTCACATAAATCATCCCCGGCCGTTCCTCCAAATCCTGCACCGCGTGCAGGGGAGTCGTTCCGGTGAGAGCGTGCCCGGGCTCCCCTTGCGTCGCCCCTGCTTCTTTCAACATCGGGATCGTGTGGCAGCTGGTCGCACCTGGCGCGTTGACGTGTCTAACCTCTATGCCGTGGGCTTCCATCTGCTTTTTCGCTTCCAATAATGTTCGCACGTTTGGGCTAAACTCGAACCCTGTATCCCCAGCATTCATTCGCAGGGAAGGAAAAGATGTCACGCCCTCCACGCAAACACCCGGTAAAGAAACAAGTTGAGGAAGTATGGACGCTAGCTCCCCCAAGCAAAAGCCCCCCTCCTGTCCGGGATATAGATCGTCACCACCATCGATCACCCGCAGCAATACGGGCTGCACAACCCCCAACTTTTTCGCAGCGGAAGAAACTTGCCTGGCACGTTCCAGGGAAAAAACAGTGATCAATGACGGTTGCATCTGCAACGTTTCTTTCCACTGACACTTCCCGGGTTGCACGAGATGCCCAACGTTTCCTATGCCCACCCCCGCATCATGCAGGATTTTTGCTTCCTCCCATTCCACCGCTACCGCTTGTTCAATTCCATTATCAGCAATCCATCGTGCCAAACGGGGAAGGCGGCCCAATTGTTTTGTCATGAAAAAAAGTTCGATATCGTGTGCTTTCGCGCGGTTGGATAGAGAACGCGCATTTTCCCCTACCACATCCATATCGATCATATACGTATTCGGAAGAATCAACCCATCCTGATGGAATTGCGCACCGGTTTTTATGAGGGAAGGATTTCTTCTTTTCGTGACCTCCAAAAACATGATGGCACCCTCCTAACCTTCACTTAAAATATTACCGAGAATACGAATGACATGGTTTGCGTCAGACTTCATTGGGTTAATGCGCAAGCCGTATTCTTTCAAGGCAGGATGGGCTTTTGAAAAGCTTCCGGAAACGCGATAGATCATTGGCAAAATTTCATAGCGGGACTCGGCCCCCACCGGGTAAACTGCTGCACCGTGCTTGGCGCTTTTTTCGATCACTTGTGCCGCGATCGGCTCCTCCAACTCAACGATCACGTTTTTCGACTGCGAGTTAGTGACATAGGCTTTGTGAATGCCAGGTACTTCTCCCTCATTTAAACGCTCGCACAAAATGTCTACTTGCTCGTTTTGAACGGCCAGCGAAACAGGGGCAAACGTCATCATCCGCATAAAATCGGTAGCCTCCGGCCCTTGCACCTGGCCGCCTCCGGAATAATTGCGTCCGCGAACGATGTCTACCGCCTCATGCTTTCCTGCTATCACACCGACCCCTTCCGGCCCCAGCACTTTAAAACCGGAAAATGTCGAGTAATCCGCACCCAGCTCAACGCCGATCGCGGGTACTTTTAACACACAATAATTGTCATCGGTGACCACAGGTAATTCAGGGACCTCGTTTTTCACCGTTTCGATTAAACCTTGTAAATCATACCTGTCTTCGGGCTGCTGGCGGGCATGCTGGATGTAAAAGACCTTCCCTCTATTTTTCCGAACCGCTTTCCGTACAGCCCCTAAATCGTTATAGTCGACAACGGCTGTGTGTAAACCAAGCATCCGCAACGTTTCCGCGGTTGTCGTATATACAGGGGCATCGTGGATATAAATCGTCTCCCCCGGTTCTGCCAAAGCGCTTAACAACACTCGAATCGCTCCTGTGCCTGAACCCCTCACGAGCCCGGCATCCTCTGTTTCGAAGACATCGGCCATCACTTTTTCCACTTGGGCAGTTGTTTGGGGCCTCATCCCTTCGGGATGCACGCCGACATCTCCGAGGTGAAAAATATCATGCCCGGAAAAATGACGGCTAATGGCATGCACGATCCGAAATTGCATGCGTTTCGCTTCCTCAATAGTCAGGGTCGGCAATACCGGCGATGTCATGGTCGATCCTCCTTGATACAAAAAGCTGTAGCAGGGTTCCTGATCAACAATTGCTCAATATTCGTATCTGTGAGTCCTGCCTCTTTAAGACGTGGAACGAATGATGTCAACACAAAACCGTATCCGGGTCCTCCGTGTTTTTTCCAATGGGATTTGCGCGTTAAATCTGCCGACAATAAAATTTGTGGCCCGTGCCCCTTTTCCCATAAATAAAGCAATAAATCCAATCGCTCCTCATCCGATCGGTAATTTGTTTTGCCAATCGTATCAAACCCTACGAAAGCCCCGGCTTTGACAATTTCCAACACTTCTTCGCGATTGGGGTTAAGGTCTTGATGCCCGATCACCAATTGATCCATTGCCAAACCCATCTTCGAAAAAATTTCCACTTGTTCTAAGCCAAGGGTGCCAAGTGTCGTGTGAGTGGTCACAGGCAGGCCGGTTTGAATGCCGGCCAATCCCGCTCCTTTCAGCAGTTCTTTCTCGATCGGTTTCAGCTCATGATGGCTGCTCCCAATTTCTCCAATAACACCTGGATAAATTCCCGAGTCAGCAATTCCATTTCTCACTTCCTGAATAATGTGGCCGGCAAATTGTTCAGCCTCCCAGTTTTGGGCAAACACCGGTAAGTAAGGATCCTTATAAAAACCGGTGCTGGCGATGACCTTCACGTCGGACTCGCGGCTTAATCGAGCAAGCAAAGGGGCATTACGCCCCATCCCATCATTGGTCACTTCCACCATCGCGCGACCGCCTGCTGCGAAAAATGCGTCGAGTTCTGAGCGCATCCCTGCTTCATCATCTAAAATCGTATCGGAGTCTTTTTTTATTCGTGATAAATCAATGGTTAAATGTTCATGGGCGGCACAGATACCCAGTTGAGAAGGCTGAATCTTTTCTGTCACAGTTTGAATCATAGATGAACCTCCTGAAATTAAAGTAGCCCTATGACCGCCAAGATATTCGCAATAATCCCGATGGCAATCGCTCCGATTGGACCGATAGCCATGCCGACGATCGGCCTTCCCGCTGCTTCATTTAGTAAGTAGACACCTGCTATAAAGAAGAAACCGAAACCGGGGATAATCGCGTTAGCAGCATTGGCTCCACCGATTAAAAGAGCGACTTCCAATATTTTCGTCATCGCACTGCGAATATTTTCTCCCGAATTACGGACGCCCGGATATTTATCCATAAAGCGGGCAATCCCATTCAGAAGGAAAACCTCTCCCATAATGACGAGCGCCCCGATAATAGCGGCAATCCAGAAGTTCGGCGCAAACAACCCGACAACAAAGACGAGGGTAAAACCAACCGGACTGTAAACACCGGTAGCAATCGCGGTGCTGGCAACGAGCGGAATGAACCCTAACGCACGTGCGGCAGCCGCGATGCCTGCATCTGTGTCATTTCCCTCTGCCAATATATTTAAGGAAATCGGATCACCGGCCATCATCCACAAGTTGGTGGCGGCGGAAATCAAACCACCGATGATCATAAAATAAACAACATGTTTGCGAATTCTTTGTACCTTTTCACTGAACACACTGGCGAGATCAATGCTTGCACCACCGTCTTCAGGCTTCTCACGCATGGCAAAAATCAGAAGGAAAGCCATCCCCACAATGAGGGCCATCCCTTCCTGATTCAGTTCAACAGCGGTTTCACCTAAAGTAATGATTTCATTTTCATTCAACCAAACAGCAATTTGTCGAACTATAGCCGCGACGGCAAAGGCAAGAATCCCCTTTTTAACGCTAAATTGCAAAGCAATAGCGAGCGCCGGGAACACCATAAAGGCAACAACGACCGGGTCACCGACTTGCTCCAAAGGTTCAAGAAAATTTACCGGCAAGTATTCAAACATTTGCACAAACCATTCAAGTCCGACCCATATTCCGGCACCATATGTTCCGCCGACGACGGCAGCCACTGGAGTGCCCCAACGATTTTTAGGCGTTGTTAAACCAACGATGTCCGTCCCGAGGAAAACGGCATGCACTAAAATAATGCTGGTCGCAAGTGTAAACGGAATGCCAAAACCGATGACGAGGCCAAAACTCATGGCAAACGAGGTTAACGCTAAATCCCTGCGACTCATATTCCCTTCAATGTGCTCGGAAACAATCGGCCGCAACCCATCATTAAAGACCGCGATATTTCGATTCGCCAATACCGCCCCAAAAGCCCCGACCAAAACAATAATGATCATTTCCATCCGGTTTCACCCTTTCATCCCTTGTTCATCAGGGCATTCATAATGAGGGGAACAGCCTCCCGTTTATGGTCAGCCGTGAACCCATATGCTTTTTTGCCTTGATCCACCGCTTCCTTGATCTTGGTCTCGTCCGGCTTCCGCCCAGGCATCGACACCGTTTCACATTGATCTTTTCCAAGAATGGCTGTGGCCATCGCAAGTGCTCCGCCTCCACCGGTCGCGCATGCGCCAACATATATATCCGCTTGGCCTGATTTTATGGCCATGGCTGCTTCCACATCGGACTTAACGGAAGTTGCAATATCCTCCTTCCCATGTTCCTTTACCAACGCTTCCACTTCTTTTTTATCGACCTGTCCGCCAATCACAATCTTCATAATGATCTGCCTCCCATTTGCTGAAAATTTGAAACATAGTGGAGTTGCAGAAACTTTTGCTCTTTTTCCGGCAGTATACTCCCGAGTCGATTTTCCACCCAACGAATTTCTTCCATCGCATTTTGCAAGTACACAGACTGTTGTACTTCCTTGAACATTGATTCCGGAGGAGCTTCCAATTCTTCTCCTCGCTCCAACCGGGTTAAAGCAGTAGCGAGATGCGTGATTAGCATATCGAGTGGCGCTTGCGGAGCTTGGGCTCCAAGCCTATCCGCTGCCTCAGCGGCAATTTTCGATGCTTCCTTTGTAATCACATTCGCTTCCAAAAGAATCTTTAAACGTTCTTGCACTTGTACCATCGATCCTCTCCCTCCAATATACAGTATTTAGTATTTTAATAACGCGGATACACTGTCCCTTCTTCCACTTTATGTTGAACATCCCTGACATATCCCAGATCCAACTGCTTGATGCGATGTTTTGTTTCGCGATGGTCTTTTTCTACGACTAACGCAGCCTCGTTTACCTTTTGAGAAAATGCGATCGCTTGTGAGGAGCAAAACGCTGTGTGATTCAGTTGCGTCATTATACGCCCCTCGTCTTTATTCCAGATCGCCGCGTCCAACTCTCCATTTTTTAACATATCAAACAATTGCATATAGTTGACGTCCGTAAACCTCACATCCAAACCTGCACATTCGTATTCCGTCAATAAAAATTGATCCGGTGACGTATAGTCAATCCCGACTCTCATTCCCGATTCTATTTTGCGGGCTTCAGGATCATGAAAAAAAATATCATGCCCGGAAACATACGTGGATTCCCCGAAAATTAAAGCAATTTCCAATCCCTGACTCTCTTCTACTGCCCTTTCAGCCGCCATTCTTGATAGCAATGCAAAATCATACCGGCCTGATTTTAAAGCGTCGATTCTTTGCGCTGCCCCTCGCATATAAGCTAAATTAACACGAATATCGCGATATTCGAACCCTTCCACCAGTCCCGTGGCCAATCCTTCATATTTTCTCGAATACGGCAGCGGCATCACGCCGACGAGTGGACCAATGCCTGCAATTTCCAATACCTTTTGTGCATCCATTTGTGCAATGAACGTACCGAGATGGCCCCTGGGCTCCAATTTAACCGCTTTCATTTCTTCCAATAATTTCAGCGCTCCCTGAACCGTCCCCCTCCCCAAGGAAAACTCGTGAACCATATCCGTCACCCTCGGAATTCGCTGTCCAACTTCCAAGTACACTAACTTACCAGCAATCTGTTTCGCTGCTAACCCATTCTTGGAATATAGCTTCGTCCAACTTCCGCTCATGATCCGGCTCCTTAATATACGATTTTTCGTATTTTGATTGTATATTAATTTATTTAAAAATACAATCATTTATGCTAATAAAAATAAGAAGAACGAGCATCGCCCGTCCTACTCTATTAAAAATGAAACCGACGTACAATTTCGTTTTTCATTGTTTTATTGGCGAACAATATCATGCCGGTGAATGTTAACAGTGCGTACAGCGCGGTTATTGCACCTGGCCATAAGACGTAGGATAAAGTGCTGACAAACAAGAGGACAGGCATAAAACCGAGGATGATCATCGTCATCATATATCCGAGGTACTCTTTCCATTTCATTGGTTTTCGCAATATGATGATCGTAACCATCAATGTCGCGACGATTACGAGGAAAGGGATCACATAATGCACGGACCACCGTTCTCCCCCTGCCGTAACGTTGATCACGACGAGCATGGCCGAAAGGGCGAGGACTTGAAAAATGATTTTTGATCCAATGTGCGCTTTTGAGAGGATCGTGTGGTTAATAGATAAAAGCGCGTATAAAACAGGCCCTACGATGTAAAATGTCCAAAGTTGGTTCGGGGTGGTGAGCAAATTAATGAGCAAACTTGTACTCATGATTAATATCGCAATAAACAAAAACACTCGCTGCTTTAGGTTTCGCCGCTTGGCATCCGAGTGATAGTTCGGATACGTATTCAATGAGGCTTTTTCTTCCGTTAGCTGGCGTTTACATAGTGGACAATGCTGGTGGGCGGTCCACACGCTGCAGTTCAAGCATCGATGCATATGGGATCACCCTCCATCATTGGCATACACTTCAATATCAATGCCTGCTGTCTTTGTAAGCTCCTGAAAAAAGGAACGAATAATGGCTGCTTCTTCGATCGTTCTTGCAAACGAAAGCACAAATTGATCATTGATGGAACAAATGCCGCCGTTTATCGGACTTTTTTTCGTTGGGTACATGACCATCTCCATATGGGCAATATGAGGCATCATCTCTTCCGGCAGATGAACATCGCCTAAATTGGTGAGTGTCATTGTTTTCGTGCGTTCCCCATAGCTTTTATACCCATAGCGAAGCGCGTAGTATTTAAAAAAATTCGGCACAAAACGAGCAGCCAGCATGGTTTGTAGTTTAACATGATGATTTAATCCGAGTTGCAACGCTTCTTTCTCTGCCTTTGTTTGCAACTGTTTCGAAATATCTGCCATGATATCTTCGAGGGTTGTATGCTCCTCGACATGGATTCCTACGTTCACGACAGCAAAAAAATTTCGAAGTGATTTGGACGGAAACATTTTCCGCAAATTAACAGGGATCGCGATTTTAATTTCTTCTTTTCGTGATCGATATAGCAATTTTTCATAATAAATAGCAACAATCAATACCGAAGTAATGTAAGCGGTAATCGATACGCCATAGGCTCTCGCGGCTGTTCGAATATCGTTTGATTTCATTACCCCATGAACAACAGTCGTCTCTTCGGTCGGTGTCCCTTTGATTTGAAACGCGTGCCCTTCGCGAGCGTTTTTAACCGCGTGATTGGATTTATAATTAAAATAGCTGTCGTCCAATTCATAAGTGCTCGGTTGATCCTCAATATCAAGAATCGAACCGTCATTTTCAATCTGAGCTTGTTGCTCGAGCAAATAGTGATAAACAAGCGCCTTGAGAAACTCAAGTGCTCCAGTGCCGTCCGTAACCGAATGAAAAAACTCCACTGCAATTCGTTTTTCGTAATAAATCACACGGAATAAAAAACCGTTCGTTTCAATCGGATCAATCGGTGCACAAGGAAAACGATGTTCTTTTTGCACGAACAGCTTCTTGTCATTCTCTACGAGAAAGTCCCAGAAAATCCCCTTCCCAAGCTTCACGGCGAACATCGGGAGACGCTTCATCACGTCATCCAGCGCGCTTTGTAGCTTGTCCGCTTCCACCGGTGATTTCATCATCATCGCAATTCTAAACACAGAAGAGTTCGCGGGGTTCGATACCGCGTGAAAAATCTTTCCCGCATTGTCGATTTTGTACCATTGGTCCATGCAACAAACTCCCCTGAATGGTTCATTGTAAAATCCAATGCAACACTAAAAATTAAACCAGTATGACTCTAGCTTATTCTAACACATGCCCCTCTTTAGGCAATAGGAGAATCACCGCTCCTCAGGCCACTCGAAGAAAAAAACAGAAGCCCCAAGGCTCCTGCTTTCTCAATCATTCCATCCACTCCGGCTTGCCAAACCCTTCAAACTCTTCATCAATCACCGCTTCGAATTCTTCTGATTCGATGATTTCCTCGATATCATTAGCCAGTTGGCTATCTTCGTCTTCCGAACGAACGGCAACGACGTTACGGTACTGATCAGGCATGTCCTCAAGTTCTAATGCGGTGAGTAGATCCATATCGGCACCGAGCGCGAAGTTTCCTGGCACTGCAGTGAGTTCTGAACTGCCGACTTGCCGTGGCAGCTGAGCCGCTTCCAGTTCAACAAAGTCGAGGTCAAGCGGATTGTTCGTAATGTCATGCGCGGACGCGGTTAATTCATCGATTCCATCTTCAAATTCAATCAGATCAGCGTCTTCGAGCATCAAAAAGGCGCGCGCGGCATTGGTCGGATCATTCGGGATCGCCATCTCCGCTCCTTCCTCGATATCATCCAATGACTCATAATCTTCAGAGTAAATCCCCATTGGCGCCGTTGGCACCGTAATGAGTCCACTCAACTCAAGGTCATTTTCCTCTTTAAAATCTTCCAGATAGATGCTGTGTTGAAACAAGTTCGCTTCAATCTCTTCCTCGGCAAGCGCCTGGTTCGGGTACACGTAATCGGAGAATTCCTGAATTTCAACATCATATCCTTTTTCCTCCAGTCCAGGCTGGATGGCAACACTCACCATATCGCTATAAGGACCGGCAGTAGCGCCGATCGTAATGGCTTGCGAATCTTCTCCTTCTGCGTCTTCTTCTCCTCCACATGCAGCTAGTACGAACAAACTGCTGGCGAGAACGGTTAATGGGGTGATTTTTTTATTCATCTGTATTCTCTCCCTCTTATCTTTTATCTACGCGTTTTGCAATGAAATCGCCAAGCTGTTGCAGCACTTGGACAAGTACGATGAGCAGTACGACGGTGGATATCATGATGGTCGTGTCATAGCGGTAGTGGCCGTAACGGACCGCCAGGTCCCCAATCCCGCCACCACCAACGACCCCGGCCATCGCAGAATAGGCGATTAAGGTGATGACCGTGAGTGTAAGCCCATGAATAATGGAAGCGCGCGCTTCCGGGAAAAGCACATCTTTCATAATCATCCATGGTGTAGCGCCGGTCGCGATTGCAGCTTCAATCATGCCTTTGTCAATTTCACGCATAGAGGTCTCAACGATGCGGGCAAAAAACGGAATAGCCGCCACCGATAGCGATACGCTCGCTGCCACCGGTCCGGTTGTCGTACCCACTAAAAAACCTGTTAGCGGGAACAACAGCACGAGCAAAATGATGTACGGAATCGAGCGTACGACGTTCACGATAAATCCAAGGACAGACTGGACAACGAGGTTTTGCCAGAACAAGCCGCGATCCGTAACGAACAAAAGCACACCGAGTGGAATACCGACGAGGATGGCAACCGCGGTGGATATGCTGATCATCTGCAGCGTCTCCACGAACGCCTCCGCCATCTCGGGCAAGAGATCAATGAGATGCTGCAAGTCCATCACGGATCACCTCCACCTTTGCTTTGCGTGCTTGAATATACTGGATCGCCTCATGAATATCGCCAATCTCTCCGCTCAGCTCCATAATGAAAATGCCGAGCGGTTTTGATTCGATGTATTCAATGGCTCCATGTAAAAAATTACCTTTGACGTTATACTTCTGAAGCGTATCTGCAATAATTCCTTCACCGGCAATATCCCCTTTGAAGACCACCTTAACGATCGTCCCTGAACACTGTGCCAAAGTGGCTTCCGGAAGCTCAAACGAGACGACATTGCTGATGAACTCTTGGGTAAGCACATTTTGTGGCTCAGCAAAGAGATCGTAAACACTGCCCTCCTCCACCACCTTGCCATCTTGCATAATCGCCATCCGGTGGCAAATGTCTTTGACGACATTCATCTCGTGTGTGATGAGCATGATCGTCAAACCAAGCTCTTTGTTCAAATTCTTAAGAAGGGCCAAAATCGACTTCGTCGTAGTCGGGTCAAGCGCCGAAGTAGCCTCATCACAGAGAAGCACGGTCGGATTGTTCGCCAGCGCCCGCGCAATCCCGACCCGCTGCTTCTGCCCTCCGCTCAACTGCGAAGGATAGGAATCGCGCTTATCCAATAACTCCACACGTTGAAGCAGTTCTTCCACACGGGCTTTCATATCCTTTGATTCAACACCTGCTGCCCGAAGTGCAAACGCAATATTTTCAAACACCGTCTTCTGGTTAATTAAGTAAAAATGTTGAAAGATCATGCCAATCTTCAGGCGTTGTTCTCTCAGAGCCTCCCCAGATAACGACGTCATCTCGGTTCCATCGACGGTCACCGTCCCGCTCGTCGGCCGCTCAAGCAAGTTGACACAGCGAATGAGAGAACTCTTCCCTGCACCGGAATAGCCGACAACCCCGAAGATTTCTCCTTGATTGACTTTGAGCGAAACATCATTCACCCCGGTAATCGTCTTCTTTTTCGTTTTGTATACTTTCGTCAGACCCTCAACTTGAATCACTGAACTTCCTCCGATCAAAAGAAAAGACTTCTTTCACTTGAAAGAAGTCTTGAAATGGCATTCATAGACTTATCTTTCAGAATGAATTCATTCTGCAGGAATTGGCACCTTCCCCATCATGGGAGGTTGCCGGACGTCATCGGGCCTAACCCCTCAGTCTCTCTTGATAAGTGATTAAAATTTATTACTAAAATAACACTAATAATATTACATTTTTACTTTTTATCTGTCAAGCTTTAACGTGGGAAAGAGTGAGTCAAAACTGTCGATTCCGCCGCATCTTCAATGACGGGCACACAAAAAAACAGCCAACACCTTAGGTTTGATGGCTGTTTTTATGATTTCTCTGCACCCTGCATAATGGTTGAAGATTCCAAATGGGCGGGGGTATATATCCAACCGGGGATCATAGCAATGAACCAGTTCATCATCCGCTGATATATTTTAGGGTTGTTCGATACGACTCGCCCTTTCCCTTTCGTTCCCATTTTAAAAACGCTATACTTCTAGCCAGGGGAGACTAGAAAGAAGGGATGGCATAATGGTTACAAATACTAGCCTGCAAACGATCCGTGCGCATTACTCATCATTGTCCGATAAAGAAAAAAAGGTAGCGGATTTTATACTCGCTTCTCCCGATAAAGTGATGTACTTTTCGATTTCAGAACTGGCGGAAGCTAGCGAAGTAGCTGAAGCTACCGTCTTTCGCTTCAGCAAACGTTTGGGCTACAAAGGATTCCAAGACCTTAAAATCGCCCTCGCCCGCCAAATCGTAAAGCCGGAAGAAAACATCCATGAATCAATCCAAGAAAATGATGACAGCAAAACGATTGCGACAAAAATTTTCACTGAACATAAACGAGCCATGGACGACACCCTCTCCCTTATTCATGAAGACACCATTCAAACCGTCGCCCACCACATTATTCACGCTACCCGCATCGACATCTATGGATCAGGCGGCTCAGGGGTCGTTGCTGAGGACGCTTACCACAAAATGATGCGATTTGGCATCCCGATTCAAGCATTTACGGACAGCCATCAGCAGATGATGAGTGCTTCTTTATTGAAAGAGGGAAGCATCGCCATCGGCATATCAAACAGCGGAAGCAACCGTGACGTCATAGATGCATTAGCAACAGCAAAAGCCGGAGGCGCAACGACGGTGGCAATAGCCAACAATACTTCCTCTCCGCTCACAAAAACTGCCGATTTCGCGCTTTCCACAAGCGCCCGGGAATCGCTTTTCCGCTCAGAGGCAATGGCTTCCCGGATCGTGCAACTTGCCCTTATCGATGTCCTTTACGTCGTCTGCGCATTGAAAATGAAAAATACAACCTTACATAATTTGGAGTCCATTCGGAAATCGATAGCGACAAAACGATTTTAATCCTTGCATTGAAAAGAAGCTGCCTCATTTGAGGCAGCCCTTTTTATGAAAAGAAGAAACTGAGAATAAAGACGACGATAAAACCAACGACGCCAATGATCGTTTCCATAACCGTCCAAGATTTTAGCGTATCTTTCTCTGACATTTCCAAGAACCTGTTGACCAACCAGAAACCAGAATCATTCACGTGTGAAAGCACGGTAGCACCGCAAGCAACCGAAACTGCTATTAACGCGAGAGAAGGCTGTGACAAATCAACCAAATCCACGAGCGGTGAAATTAACCCTGCTGCCGTCAACATAGCCACAGTCGCTGAGCCTTGGGCGACACGAACGCCTGTTGCAATCAAGAACGCGAGAAGCACAAGCGGAAAACCGGAAGCTGCCATTAAATCGCCCATGACATCCCCGACACCGGTTTCAATAAGAACTTCACTGAAAACGCCTCCGGCACCTGTAATCAGGATAACAATCCCTGCCGGCTCCAGTGCTTTCGTTGTCATTGTTTGTAATTCTTGTTTGGAAGCGCCTCGCCTTTTTCCCAAGAAATGCATGGCGAGTAATGTTGCAATGATTAAAGCGAGGAATGGATGGCCGATAAACATAAGGGTGCTTCTCAACATCCCCTCTGCCAACAGCTGCTCCCCTGCTGTATTGAACAAAATCAGAATTAGCGGCAACAAAATGATAAAAAGGATCAGGCCAAAAGATGGCATTCCTTGCCGGCTATCCGATTCCTTTTGTTCTCGTTCTAAGACATGATCCGGTACAGGAACATGGATTTTATTCCCTATATACCTGCCAAATAGAGGTCCTCCGATTATCATGGCAGGCAACCCTGCAATAAAACCAAATAACAACATCCAAGCTAAGTCCACGCCCAATACGGAAGCAACCGCAATCGGTCCAGGCGTTGGCGGCACAAAACTATGGGCAACTGCCAAACCTGCAAGAAGTGGAATGGCATAATAGAGCAGGGACTTCCCTGTCCGCATCGCTAAACTATACACAATCGGAATAAGGATAACCAAGGCCACATCAAGAAATACGGGGATGGCTACAACGATACCGGTGAAACCTAATGCCCACTGCGCCCGCTTTTCACCAAATGTATCCACGAGCGTGAAGGCAAGCTTTTCCGCTCCGCCGGAAGTACGCAGCACTTCACCGAACATTGCGCCCAGACCCACGACAATCGCGATAAACCCTAATGTTCCTCCCATTCCTTCTTCAATGGTTTCGAGCAATGATTGAGGCTCCATTCCTGCCAAAAGCCCTATAAAAATACTCGCGAGCAAAAGGGCCAAAAAAGCTTGCATTTTTGAGCGAATGATTAAATATAAAAGAACAGCGATCCCCAATATTGTAATGATAATCAAACCGGCATCAGACATAAACAACCCCTTCTTTTCAGGAAAAAATTAAATACCGTTAGCTACTACCATTCTGCAATGCTTTGATCCGCATGTCTCCAAATGGGGTTGCGCCATTGATGTCCCATTTCAGCCATTTTCCGAACATGCGCTTCATTCATTTCAATCCCAAGTCCAGGCTTGTCCGGAATTTGGACGTACCCCTTTTCATAGTGAAATACACTAGGATCCACAAGGTAATCCAAGAGATCCGAACCTTCATTGTAATGAATGCCAAGGCTTTGTTCTTGGATAAATGCATTATGGCAAGTAGCATCAACTTGAAGACATGCCGCTAAAGCGATTGGTCCCAAAGGGCAATGCGGTGCAGCAGCTACATCAAAAGCTTCGGCCATCGATAGAATCTTTTTATTTTCCGTAATTCCGCCGGCATGGGACAAATCTGGTTGAATAATATCAACATATCCATCTTTAAGAATGTGTTTAAAATCCCATTTTGAGTACATACGCTCGCCTGTAGCAATCGGAATCACCGTGTGATTCGCAATATCTCTTAAAGCTTCATTCTGTTCCGGCAAGACAGGTTCTTCAATAAACATCGGCCTAAAAAATTCTAATTCTTTGGCCAAGATCTTTGCCATCGGTTTATGGACTCTCCCATGAAAGTCAATGCCAATCCCTACATAGGGGCCTACCGCTTCTCTTATCGCTGACACATTCGATAACACACGATCAATCTTTTCATGGGAATCAATATATTGCAGCTCATCGGTCCCATTCATTTTTATAGCAGTAAAGCCTTTATCAACCACTTGTTTGGCAGCTTCTCCAACCTGGGAGGGACGATCGCCGCCAATCCACGAATAAACCTTAATTGAGTCTCTCGCTTTCCCGCCTAACAGCTGATGTATTGGGGTCGAAAGATACTTTCCTTTAATATCCCATAACGCCTGATCAATCCCCGAAATGGCGCTCATCAAGATCGGCCCGCCTCTATAAA
Source organism: Salicibibacter halophilus (assembly GCF_006740705.1). Classification (GTDB taxonomy): domain Bacteria; phylum Bacillota; class Bacilli; order Bacillales; family Marinococcaceae; genus Salicibibacter; species Salicibibacter halophilus. Next base: position 764,885 of record NZ_CP035485.1, read on the forward strand.
AACCGCCGCGGTACATAAGTTGCCAATGATCTTCAATATTCAACGGATCTGTATCTATTAAATACTCCATTAGCTCATGTACAGCTGCTTTGACGGTAGCAGCACGACCCTCGATGATCGGTTCCCCCCATCCTGCTATCCCTTCATCCGTCTCTATTTTTAAAAACAACCATCTTGGCGGCACTTGAAACACTTCATAGTTCGTGATTTTCATCATTACCTCCCTTTCTGCAAAGAAATCGTATGTACAAATGTTTTGTAAACGCAATCATAAAACTTAAGAACAACAGCCAGACTGTAAAAAAACAGATAAACAATGGTTGATTTTCTAGCATCGTATCATGGATTAACTTTTTATGAAAGAAATTTTCTTTAAAATGTTTACTTATGAAAGAAATTTTTATACGATAGCATCATCGAGAAATATGGAGGACTTTATATGAAAATTGGCGTTATTGGATTGGGAAAGATGGGGTTTCCCCTGTCATTGCAGTTGTTAGACAATCAATATGAGGTTGTCGGTTTTGATCCACAAACCGAGAATAAGCATGCACTTGAAAAAGAAGGCGGAGAAGCTGCAGCATCCATGGATGATTTAATTTCGAGGTTGGAAACGCCGCGAACCATCCTTTTGTTGGTACCTGCAGGAGAGATTACGGAAAAAGTATTTCAAGAACTGCGCAAAAAGTTATCCGCAGATGATTTAATGATTGATGCGGGAAATGCACATTACCAAGACACCCTTCGCCGCCATCAACAACTCAAAGACTCAGGAATCCTATTTGCGGACAGCGGAACATCAGGTGGAATGTCCGGAGCCCGAAACGGACTATGTGCCATGGTCGGCGCTGATGAAAAAGCACGTCCCCGATTGAATGAACTTTTTGAAACAATCACCATCCCTAACGGCTTTTTGTTAACCGGAGAAGTTGGAAGCGGACACTATTTGAAGATGATCCACAATGGAATCGAATACGGCATGATGCAAAGCATCGGAGAAGGGTTCGAATTGCTCGAAAAAGGACCTTTTACCTATGAATATGAAAATGTTGCGGACATGTGGAATCATGGTTCGGTCATTCGAGGTTGGCTCATGGAGCTAACAGCGCAAATGTTTAAAGAAGAGCCAAAACTGGAAAGCATCAAAGGCGTGATGCAATCTTCCGGGGAAGGAAAATGGACCGTTGAAGCTGCACTCGAATATCAAGCGAGCGCACCTGTGATCGCAATGTCGCAATTAATGCGCTATCGCTCTCTCGATGAAAATCCCTTTCACGGCAAAGTAGTCGCGGCCCTTCGCCATCAATTTGGGGGCCATGAGGTTGAAAAAAACGAGTAAAGAAGGTATACGGTATGCAATCGATCTACGTCGGCATTGATATCGGCACGACCGGAGTGAAAGCGGTCCTTTTTAATAAAAAAGGACAGGAACGTTATAAAGCGCATCGAACGTATCCGCTTCATAGCCCCACTCCGGAAATCGCTGAACAAGATGCGAATGAGGTCTTGGAACAAACGTTTGCAGTTTTAGATGAAGCTCGCACATTTTGCAGTCGTGAACGGTTTTCCATCCGCTCGGTAAGCTTCAGCTCAGCGATGCACAGTCTTCTGTGTGTAGATAAAAAGGGCAAACCAATCACACCGCTTATCACGTGGGCAGATAAACGCAGCTCTGACGTGACAAAACATAGGCAAGAAAATGGGGACGCCCAGGGTTTTTACGAGCGCACAGGAACCCCTGTTCACCCGATGTCACCATTCGCCAAACTCATCTGGATGAAAGAAAACGATCCAAAAAAAGCCGTCAAGACGGCGAAAGTGATCGGCATTAAAGAATATGTATTTTGGCATTTATTTAATGAGTACGTGATGGATGAATCACTCGCAAGTGCAACCGGGCTTATGAACATCCATGAACGCACCTGGGATCAAGAAGCGTTGAGCCGCGCCGGCATCACGGAAGAGCAGCTACCCAGACTCGTACCGACAACCGAAGTCTTTTACGATCAAAATAATACGCCATTTGTGATCGGCGCAAGCGACGGAGTTCTTTCCAACCTCGGCGCCGGTGCGATCGAATCCGGCGAAGTTGCCCTCACCATCGGGACAAGCGCCGCCATTCGCAGCGCGAGTCACAAGCCGTATGTGGACGAAAAAGGACGAACATTTTGCTATTTGCTCACGGATGGTCTCTGGATCATCGGCGGCCCGGTTAATAATGGCGGCATCGTTCTGCAATGGCTTGTGGAAGAGCTCGTCAAGGACGAAACTGTCCCTCCGGACCAAGCGACAGAAGCGGTCATGGCACTCGCGGAACAAGTGCCGCCGGGAGCCAACGGCTTAATGTTCCTGCCGTTCCTGACCGGAGAACGCGCGCCCCTCTGGGATCCAAATGCAACCGCTTCTTACATTGGACTTACGAGGGCACACACCCGAGAAGATATGATCCGTTCAGCACTCGAAGGTACGACCTTTAACATTTATAGTGTGCTGCTTGCCCTGCAAGAACTAATCGGCATTCCGAAGAAAATTTATGCTTCCGGAGGCTTTTCCCGCTCAACAACATGGAAACAAATCGTTGCCGATGTCTTTGAGCAGCCACTGCACTTCGCAAAGTCTTACGAAAGCTCCGCATTCGGAGCCGTCATACTCGGCATGTATGCACTCGGAGACATTGATGATTTGGCTCATTTTAAAGATAATGACAAAACCGAAGAAACGATCATGCCAAACCAAGCAAACATCCCATTATACCGCGACCTTACCTCTTTATATTTGGAACTATCACGAAGCATCGCACAGCATTTTGAACGGCTAAGCGCACTTCAGGCAAAACAGCTGTACACGTAATCGCGTACAGCTGTTTCTAGTTCCTCCCCGTTCCGTATACTGGCATTATGTACACTCTTTCACGAACAAAATAACCGGCCGCAAACGTACCCTTTGCTTGAGTCCGGCAAGAGGTCACTGCATTTATTCAACAGCCACGTCCTGAATACATGCCCGACACATACCTCTACTATCCTCCACAACCAATCCAGAAATCACCACATCTGTATAGATCTTTTTACTTCTCAACGTAAGCGATCAGCAAATCAACAAGGTTATACTTCACTATTTTTTTGGCAACAATGATGCTAAAACCGATTGTTTTTGTGGGGGCTTTTTATGAAGGAAAGAGAGAAGCGTTTTGAACAGAATAGGAAAAAGCTACAAGGAAAGCAGCAAAAGCGAAGGGCTGAAATTGAAAAATCCAGGAAAAAAACAGCAAAAATCCAAGCAAGTCTCAGAAAGAAGCTTATGGAAGAATAAGCTTTTTTTATTTCAATAAAAAAAGCCTCAATAAATAGAGGCTTTCTGTTTGTTCTATTGTCCGGCTAACTTTTTGATTCGTTTTTTAAACGCTTCTGTTTTCTTCTTGCTTTGTTCCAATTCGTATTTTCTTTCTTTTTGACGTCGTTCAATCATTTTTTGTGTTTCCGATTTTTCTCTTCGATTGCGAATACTATTTTTACGGGTTGTTGTCATAGGAACACACCCTCTCGCTATTCTTATAGACTATGTTTTCTGTTCATCTCAATTAAGTTACAATGAGCCTCCATGACTTGATGAAAGTTCAATTCCGAGAGCAAAGCTTGTCCTTCTATTATATCTCCTTGCCTTAAGATATTCAACTCACTACCCTTCTCTTTTGAACCCTTGTAGAGGGTCACTATCCAACTTTCACTTGAAGAGTGAATATAAACACGAAATGAAATTCCAATATCGCTTTCATAAATCCCGTTAGAATGAATGGTGTTGAAATGTTGGTTTGCTATACTATTTCCATCGGTAACATACACTTTATTCGGTATATCTCCTCTGGGATAATACTGATACAGCAAATGTAATTCATCGCCGTTCTTATCGAGCTGGAATACAGTGTAGTGAAAATTCAAAAGGTATAAGTGTTCAAAATCTAGCTTTTGTGCCTCAATAAGGCTAAAGTTTTCAGAAAGGTTTTTAACGAAATCACTTAACATAACGACATTTGATTCATTGCTTTCAAGTAACCTTACATACTTATCTTTTTCATCCTGTAACTCATCGGTTCTCTTTGTAACTTCTTGATAAATTGCTCTTACAGCTTTATCCCCACTGTTTCTCATCATATAATCAATGGTTGAAGAAAGGGATGAATCGTTATCTAAGAACGGTTCGATAATGTGATACTCATTGCTCCGAATTCTTCTGTAGGCATCAATGTGAAAAAAATAATCATTTTGCCAATTCGTCATTTGAACCAATGTGTACCCAACGGTCATGAGGTACCAAACCAATAGAATAACCGACCAATAAGTCGTGGTATCTGTGATGTAGTTTTGTATCGCTAGTACATTTGGAAGCGCCGGTACAGCTGCTAAAAAAGCTAGTAAAATGGTGATGATGTTGATAACTGGCGTCACTTTAATTCTCGATTTTCCCAAAATCACCAGATTCCAAAGTTGTTTTAAAGGGTGATAAACCAAAAGTGGCAACCACATACGTTCCATTCCACGCTTGTTTTTCACCACACGATAATTACTCTTTGAGGCTTCTATTAGTGGGCTCAGATGCTCTTTTAGATGGTGCATTTTATGATCCAGATTAGGCTCATTACACATTTGTAAGCCTCCGATTTTTCTACATTATAACACATATGTTCGTATTTTATGATCGAAAACATAATAAGTTGAAAAATTCATCGGCAAGAACTCCTGGCTACGTTACCGGAGATAGATAAGAGGAACCATTCCAAAGATAAGCATCTTTAGCAGTGTTAATACACTATCACCCTTGTTTTGTACTCATAGAAGTCTTTAAAGCATTACGATTAAAGCGAGAAAGAGCCAGTGCACCAGCGCACCCCTACCCGATATGGTGATAATTTTGATACTCAATCCCTAACGATTCCGCCGTATCTTCAATGACAAGCACGGCACTAGGGAGATCTCCCCGCTCTAACGCCCGAGGAACAAAACACAACATCTGTCCGTTTTTCTTTGTATTATTCTCAAACTAAATATTAAATTGGACATTTACCTCTTGGTGCTTATCCACTGGGACGATATTCATGATGGTTTTATGCACAAGATGAAGTGTTTTTCTCATTGCCTCTGTTTGTGAATAAGGTTTACGCTGATTTAATATATCGGTGAGCATCCCTTTCCAAATTAAGAGGGTTGTTTCTGTGATGTAAGGTATATCCTCATGACGGATAAATCCTTCGTCTACTGCATGTTGGATATATAGAGAGCTTCGTGTGGACAGTGTATGCTGCAATACAATGGATTGAACTTGATCAGGCAACCCTACAAGCTCATGTTTGTACATTCTGTAGTAATGATCCAACAAATCTTCAGGTACTTGTTTTAAATTACTGATAAAAATATGAGAATAGATTTGCGGATGTTTAAAAGACTCTTTACAAAAGCACTCCCAACTATACAGCCATTTTTCCAGTGTATTCGTTCCTTGATCCATATACTGAGGCAATTGCTCAATATAGGGTTTTGTATAGCGCATTGCTGCAAAAAATATGACATGGGAAAATTCTCTAAAATAATTATAAATCGTAGAGGTTGTAAACCCTGCCCGTTCTGCAACCGTTCGTGCTCTAACTTGTGAGATTCCTACTTCATCGATTGTTTCCGATGCTGCATTGATAAAATAATGCCACATTCTTTCTTTCTGTATGTCTTTACGTGACAGTGACATGACCTGATCCCCCTTTTGCAGGCACCTCCCATTCCTTTTCAAGAAGATGCCCTTTTCATATTATCCGACTTAAGTTTTTCATACAAACTGACATGACCTACGCTATTCCATGTTTTGTTTTATTCTCTAGCTTTCCTAAAACAAAATCCGCAATAAGTGCCATTAATGTGGCTGGAATTGCACCAGCAAAAATTTGAACATCAGACTGTATACTAATGCCGGAAATGATTTCTGTTCCTAATCCTCCCGCACCGATATAAGGACCGATCGTTGCTACGGCTATTGCAATAACAGCAGCGAGTCTTAAACCAGCCATTAAAAATGGAATAGACAAAGGAAATTGTATTTTCATAAGCAATTGAAGCGGTGTCATCCCGATTCCGGTACCGGCCTCCATAATACTCCCATCAACTTCTTTGATCCCTACATATGTGTTTTTCACAATTGGAAGTAGAGAATACAGGAACAATCCCATAACCACCGTCTGAAATCCAAATCCAAAATATAACATAAGGATCGCAAGCATCGCTAAACTTGGAGTTAATTGGAGGATATTAGTTATCGATATGATAAGAGGGGTGAGTTTCTCAAACTTTGCAGCAATAATGCCAAGTGGTACACCGACAAGCAATGCTAATCCAATTCCATAAACAACCATCAATAGATGCTCTATAGATAATACTAACAATTCATCATAATTTTCTACGATGTAATTGACTAATTCAGCAATGAATTCCATTGACAACACCTGCTTATATCAGTCTAACATTCCTTTTTCCTGTAAAAATTCATCTGCTACTTGTTTTGTGTCCCGCTCCTCAATCTCAACTTCATACATTAAATCAGTCATTTCTTCTGTACTTATTAAATCAACCATTGACTCTAATATTTCATTAATTTCAGGATGACTGTCCACTACTTCATTTGTTGCGACTAAAGAAGATTCATATGGCGGAAAGAATTCTTGATCGTCTTCGAGAACTTCTAAGTCATTCTCTATGATCTGTGGGTCAACCGTATATGTCGTCACAACATCTACTTCGCCATTCGCAATTCCATCATACATGAGCGAAACATCCATTCCTCTCGCATCGGCAAATTCATATCCATATGCTTCTTGAAATCCTCTATAGCCATCATTATCTCGTTCTATCCAGGCATTATCTGTACCCAATGTCAATTCATCCGCGTATTCTCCCAAATCTGTGACCGTTTCAATATTGTTTTCTTCTGCAAAGCTTTCTTGAACACCAATCGAATAGTTATTAATAAACCCTATTGGATCGTACCACTTAATGTCATATTCTTCCCCGAAGAACGTCTGCGCTTGTTCTAATGTTTCATCGGGATCTGTGGTATACTCGACTTCGTCAAAATAATTGTTGTGCACTTCTCCCGAATAAAGACTAGCGATGTCAAATTCACCACGCTCAATACCTGCAAATATTTGCGGACTAGCTGGTAAGTCCTCAACAATCTCAACGGTGTGGTCTGTCTGATCCTCTACGAGTGACTTAACCATTTGCACATTAAGTTTTGCATCCGTACTTGTGGCTGCCGCTGAGGTGAATTCTTCTCCATTTTCATCTCCATTGCCACACCCGGCCATGATCAACGACATCGTGGATAAACCTACCAATAATCTTTGTTTCATTTTAAATCCAACTCCCTTACTTATGAACTTCCGTATATTCTTTTTTCCATTCGGCCTAGAATTAAATCTAATAAAACGGCAATCAAGATGGCTGCAATCGTTCCGGTGAATATCATAAATTGATCGTTATATCCAATCCCGGCCAGGATTAAATCCCCTAATCCTCCGGCACCAATTAATGCTGCTAAAGCAGTCCAACTGATGATATAGACAGACGACACACGAATGCCGGACATCACATATGGAAAGGCAACAGGCAGTTCAATTTTAAATAAACTTTGTAACGTACTATAACCCATCCCCCGTGCCGCCTCTACAATTTCGGGATCTATTGATTCGATACCGGCATACGTATTTCTCAATAACGGTAACAGTGAATATAAGAACAACGCTATAACAGCTGGTGCAAAACCAATGCCAGCTATAGGAACCATCACAGCCAACAATGCAATTGGCGGAATAGTTTGGAATATATTCGCGATATTAAATATCATGTTTTTTATTTTATTGTTTTTCATCTTTGTCATATAAACAGCAAGTGGTATGGAAAACGATATTCCTAAAAGGATGACCGTAAAAGAAATAGCGATGTGTTCGTAAGTGTATTCTAAAATTGATGCATAGCTTTCCGTCCAATACTCGAAAAAACCGGACAGAATCTCCATTTATACATCACCACGCTTACCATTTATACTGGAACACAGGGTATGAAATAGCTTATTTATATCCAAAGTACCTATTAACTTTTGATCTTCAGCAATTACAGGAACTGTTTCTTCTGTAGCAGTAACATGGTTTATCACACTTCGAATGTCTTCGTCTTCCCTAACTGGTTTGATCGACAAATCCAATACATCCTGTAAGGTTCTTTCCTTATTTGAAAGCGCCTTATACAAACTTAGCTGCCCGAGATAAGTGCCATTGTTATCAACAAGCGAAATACCCGGGATTTTATGAGCGATCATCTGATCAATCGCCGATGCGACGGACGAATCAGACGAAATAGAAACAAAATCTTCGTAAACAAATTCACTTAGTGGCGGGAGTGTTCGATGCATATCTAAATGCTTCTCCCCAATAAAATCTTTCACAAATGCGTTGGCTGGATTTGTTAATAATTCATGAGGACTTCCTTTTTGTACAATTTCTCCGTCTTTCATTAAAATAATGTTATCGGCAATTTTGATCGCCTCATCCATATCGTGCGTGACAAAGATGATGGTTTTATTTATTTCCTCTTGAAGGCGAATGAGTTCATCTTGTATTTGTTCCCTACTGATGGGATCCAAAGCACTAAACGGCTCGTCCATCAGAATCGTAGAAGGATCTGCAGCTAGTGCACGTATCACCCCAATTCGCTGCTGTTGACCACCGCTTAGTTCAGATGGCTTACGGTGCATATACGTTTCAGGTTCCAAATTGACTAACTCCAGTAATTCTATAACTCTATGACGTATTTTTTGTTTGTTCCATTTTAATAATTTAGGGACAGAAGCAACATTATTATAGATGGTCATATGAGGGAATAATCCTATATTTTGAATGACAAAGCCCAAGTTTCGGCGAAGTTCGATGGAATTCATTTGTCTTATATCTTTATTATCGATGATGATTTGACCACCGGTATAATCAACGAGTCGATTGAGTAACTTCAATGTCGTCGTTTTCCCGCAACCACTGGGGCCTATCAATACATTGATCTTCCCGTCCTCAAACATTAAGTTAATATCGCGTAGCGCTTGAAACCCATCATCATAAAGTTTGCTTATATTTTTTAATTCAATCAAATTAATCCCCCTTATTTCGTTTGGCCTTGACTTGGATGCGGGGCGAACTTAATGCCTTAACGATTTGGATATCCCTCCCTGGAGAGGGATATGATTCGTTTAAAACATAAGGTCTTTCATTTCCCTGGGATATTTTGTGATGCTTCGGCACCCATCTTTTGTAACGATTACGGTATCGGAATGACGGAACCCACCAACACCTGGCACGTAAATCCCTGGTTCGATGGTATAAACCATCCCTTCTTCTAAAACGAGATCATTATCAAAACGAAGGTAAGGTTCTTCATGTTCTGATAAGCCAAGTCCATGACCAATCCGATGCTGAACGTATTGACCGTAGCCTTCTGCTTCGAAAACATTAAAGGAAGCAATATCAACATCTTTTGCTTTTACGCCAGGTTTGACCATTTCAAATCCGACTTGTTGTGCATCAACAGCAAGTTGAAAACATTTCTTCTGTTCTTCCGTTGGCTTTCCGATGAAAAACGTCCGTTCATTTTCGGCGCGATAACCATTGATCCACACCTGTCGACTGTGAATAATGACATCATTTTCTTCGTACTTTCGAGTACTTGAATATAAGTGCGGCATCGCACTACGTTCGATTCCTGAACACGTCCAGTTTTCATAACCAACGATTAAACCTGAGAACTCTTTTGAACTCAGCTCCAATAATTTCTGATCACCGTGAGAATCGAATTCAAGCTCACTCATGCCTGCCTTCACGTTTGCGAATGACGCCGATAATGCTGCATCAGACAAACGGCCGGCCTGTTCAAGCCAATAAATTTCCTCTTCATCTTTAACCGCACGTAAATCAATAAGATCTTGACCAATATCTTTTATTTGAAATCCTTGATCACGTAATATTTGATATACCGAAGCAGGAAGTATATCCAACTCAACACCCACAACAGCCCCTTTTTCCCAATCATTTATGATGGTATGCAGGGGAGTACGATAATCTGTATCTAGATGATTGTTTTGTATCTTTTCATGGTAAATATAGAAATGATCGGCAATCGCTCTTTCTTTCGCGTGATCCTCTTCCAAAGCCGGAATAATGTATTTCATTTCTTTTTGATCGATAAGGAGCACGATTGGTCTAGAATACGAAATCGCATCATAGTTGCTTAAATAATATTGGTTATCCGGATCCCATAAGAGTGTATGTTGTACTCCTTTATCCACCATACGTGATCGAAAATGTGCCAGACGTTTTTCAACAACTTCTTTTTGCAAAGACATTGTGGTAACCCTCCAAAATATTGGCTTAATGAAATTGTTCTTTTTATGAACATGTTCATTTTATGAATTCATAATTGCCACTATAACATAGCATTAAATTAATACAAGCGCCCTTTCGACAAAAAAGCTATATTCCTGAGATATTACTATAAATTCCTACGATATTTTTAGATATTTATTGCTTACATTATTCAAGAAACCTTGAGGCTATCTAATAAATATGGAAAGCTCGTGACTACAATAAAAAAAATGCCCCGAAGGGCATTAGGACTTCACTGAATCTGGAAGAGACTTACCGTTTGGCTGATAAATGGGGGATTTCGGCTGATAAAACGTTGAATTTGGCTGATATATTTCCCTGCTCGGAGTTGCCTCTCAGGCCAGCACAGCTTCCTTTTCAATACGTTTGATTCAATGCTTTCGGGGGTTCTGCCTTTCCTACAAAGCCGGCAAGGGCCAGGATGGTCAGTACGTAAGGGAGAATCAACATGTACACTTGCGGAATTTCGGAGAGCCCTGGTATTTGCTGGGCAGAGATACTTAAAGCTTGAGCGAATCCGAAAAATATGGCTGCCCCCATGGCACCGACGGGATGCCATTTTCCGAATATGAGAGCGGCGAGTGCCATAAACCCTTGTCCGACAATGGTTCCGGCAGAAAAATTGCCGGCGGTGGTGATGGCGAAAATAGCTCCGCCCAAGCCGCCGAGTGCACCGCTGAGCATCACTCCGATATATCGCATCCGGTTCACTTTGATGCCCATTGTATCGGCTGCCATTGGATGCTCACCGACAGAACGAAGCCGGAGTCCAAACGGTGTTTTAAAAATCACATACCAAACGATAGCAACGACTATAAACGCGAGAAACGTTGTTGCATAGATTCTTGAGAAAAACATCGACCCGATCACGGGGATTTCACTTAGCAAGGGAACATCAATCCTGAATAATCGCGCGCTGATCGCATCTGTTTGGCCACTGTCGAACACTTCCCTGACAATAAAGACACTTAACCCGAGAGCGAGGAAGTTTAATGCCACACCACTAACAATTTGGTCGGCTTTTAACGTAATGGACGCGACAGCGTGAAAAAGCGAGAAAATCGCTCCCAATATAATTGCCGCGAGCATTCCCATCCAGGGAGAAGCAAAACCAAACCCGATGGATTCGAAGAATAATGTGCCTACAATCCCGGAAAAAGCGCCCATTACCATCAGCCCTTCAAGACCAATGTTAACGACTCCGGATCGTTCACTGAACAATCCGCCAAGGGCTGTAAGAAGTAAAGGAGTAGATGCAATCAGGGCAGCCGGAACAATCGTATAAAGGACTTGTAGAATGTCTGCCATCTTATTTCCCCTCCTTCTTACTTTGCAAACGACTATAGATCCACCGAATCAAGTAGCTGGAAGCGACGAAGAAAATAATTAAGGCAATGATGATATCTGCCAGTTCCGGCGCAACGTTCGCTTGTCCCTGCATATTGTTGGCTCCCTGTTGGAGGCCGCCAAACAAAAATGCCGAGAAGAAAATGCCAATGGCATTACTGGCACCAAGTAGCGCGACAGCGATCCCGTCAAATCCATAATCAGTAAATGAGGAGAGGATCTCAGCATATTCAAACGTTCCCAGCCCGAGCATGGCCCCGCCGACTCCTGCAAACGCCCCGGAAATGGACATCGACATGATGATATTCGTTTTCACGTTCATCCCGGAGTAGGCAGAAGCTTGTCGATTGTACCCGACGGAACGTAATTCAAACCCTGATTTTGTTTTCCATAAAAGAAACCACATAAGCACACACGCGAGCACGGCAAGAACAAAGCCCCAATGCAACCGGGAAAAATTCGTGATCTCAGCTAAAAATTCCGAAGCGAGTGATGCCGAATCATGTATAAAAGCCGTTCTTTGACCAGATTCCTGAAAATAAGCCCGGATCAAAGCATTGACGATATGCATCGCTATGTAGTTCATCATGATCGTCACGATGACTTCATGAACTTGCAGACGAGCTTTTAACAATCCAGGCACGAAACCCCATAAGGCACCAGCCATTGCCCCGCCCAGTATGGCTAATGGCAGATGAATAATCATCGGCGCTTCAATCGTAATACCGACAATAACGGCAGCAAACCAGCCGACAATGAGTTGACCTTCAACACCGATATTCAAAAGGCCGGTTCTGAAAGCAAAGGCGACAGCAATTCCAGAAAAAATCAACGGGATCATCTGTTGAAGTGTTTCACCAAAATAATACAAATCACCAAAAACACCTTGGACTAATGCCACATAACCGGTCATCGGATTATTCCCGCTGAAAAGCATAATGATAGCACCGGCAAAGAACCCGAAACCAATCGCAATCAACGGAATGAACAATCCGAACATCCTGGATGTCAATAGATGTTTCACCGTTGTCCATCACCTGCTTCCCTTTTACCCCCTGCCATGAGAAGACCGAGTTCTTTTTCGTCCGTTTCGTTTGCATAGACGACATCTACGATGGCACCTTCATAGATCACTGCAATGCGATCACTCACATTAAGAATTTCATCAAGCTCCAGAGACACAAGCAAGACAGCATGTCCTTTATCTCGTTCTTCGACCAACTTTCCATGAATGAATTCGATAGCTCCAACGTCCAGTCCCCGTGTTGGCTGAGCAGCGATTAACATATCCGGTGAACGGTCCACTTCCCTGGCAATGATCATTTTCTGCTGGTTACCACCGGATAATGACCGCGCCGGTGTTTTCTCGTTTGGCGTACGGACATCGTATTCCTGAATAAGTGTTCTGGCTTTGTCATAAATTTCAGGATAGTTTAATATGCCTTTTTTCGTATAAGGCCATTGATAATACGTTTGTAACAACATATTTTCCGCTACGGTGAACTCCATGACCATGCCGTGTTTATGCCGGTCCTCCGGGATATGGCCTACGCCTGATTCGGTTACTTTTCGTGGTTTATCGTCGGTAATCACTTTTTCGGAGACGGTCACAGACCCGGATTTGACAGATCGTAAACCGGTGATCGCTTCGACCAGTTCTGTTTGGCCATTGCCGTCAACCCCTGCCAAACCAACGATTTCACCGGCACGCACATCAAGGTCTAAACCATTGATCACGTCTACCCCACGTGCATCTTCGACCGTTAAATCTTTAATGGAAAGCACCGTTTCTCTTGGATCAGATGCTTCCTTTTCTACTTCAAAACTCACTTCCCGCCCGACCATCATTTCGGCAAGCTTATTTTCTGAGGTCTCAGCAACATTTACCGTTCCTATGCCTTTCCCCCTGCGAATCACCGTACACCGGTCGCAAACCTGCATAATTTCTTTCAACTTATGTGTAATGAGAATAATCGATTTGCCCTCGCTTATCAGATTCTTCATAATTTGGATAAGTTCGTTAATTTCCTGGGGGGTGAGACTTGCTGTAGGTTCGTCAAAAATAAGAATATCAGCCCCACGATAAAGGGTTTTCAAAATTTCTACCCGCTGTTGCATACCGACAGATATATCTTCAATTTTGGCATTGGGGTCAACTTGTAATCCGTATTGGTCGGAGATATCGGCAACATCTTTGGTTGCCCGGCGATGATCGATGAACCCTTTCTTTAAAGGCTCGCTTCCGAGAATGATATTCTCCGTCACAGTAAATGTTTGCACAAGCATAAAGTGTTGGTGAACCATTCCAATGCCTAGCCGGTTGGCAACGTTTGGATCTGTGACAGCCACTTTCTCGCCTCTGACTTTAATCGTCCCTTGTTCAGGCTGATACAACCCGAACAAAACATTCATTAGTGTTGATTTTCCCGCGCCGTTTTCACCTAATAAGGCATGAATTTCACCTTTTTGAACTTGCAGCGTAATGTCGTCGTTGGCAACAATACCCGGAAATTCTTTTCGTATCTCGTTCAGCTCGATGACGTATTCCAAATTGACCACTCCCATTGAACGCACAAGCTATGTACACGAAAAGGCTAGTGCAAAACTAGCCTTCGTTATGCTCATCATTAACAGTTTCAGTGAATTAAAGAGAATCAGCGAATGTTTCAAATTCTTCTACGGTTTCCGGAACATCAATTTCGCCGTTGATAATCATCTCTGTATACTCTTCGGCAGCTTCAAGCGCTTCCTCAGATACATGGTCACGGGTTTCTGCAATTCCGACCCCATCATCTTCCAGGTCAAACTCCAATATTTCGCCTCCCGGGAAATTACCTTCCATGGTATCTTCACTCACTTGGTAAACAGCTTCATCCACACGCTTGACCATTGAAGTTAAGGTTACATCCGCCCACTCTTCTTCCTGAAGCGCCTGATCTTGGTCTACCCCGATCACCCAAACGTCTTCGTCCTGGTTCCGTCGATCAATCGCTTCCGTAAATAAACCATTTCCCGAACCGCCGGCGGCATGGAAAATAATATCTGCCCCGTTGCCATACATCGTGTCGGCCACTTGCTGCCCTAGCGATGCGTCGTTAAAATCTTCAGTATATTGTATGGCTACATCAATGTTGGGATCGACATATTCGACCCCTGCTCTGAAACCGGCTTCAAACTTGTTAATCAGCGGACTGTCAACCCCTCCGATATAACCCAATTGATCCGTTTCCGTATGCAAAGCAGCGATAACACCGACAAGAAAAGAACCTTCATGCTCTGCAAATGTAATGCTCGCAACGTTGTCCACAGGATCGTCATTTTCATCAACGACAATATCATCTACGAGTGCGAAATTCTCATCAGGATTTTGCTCAGACACAGACAAAATATCATCCAACATCAAAAAGCCGATGCCAAATGTTATATCAGTGCCTTCACGTGCGAACTGCATCAGGTTCGGTTGATAATCAGAGGAACTATCTGATTGAATGTAATCGACTTCCGATTCCGAATAGTCAGCTTCAAAGTCTTGCAGACCATTCCAGGCAGATTCATTAAATGAACGGTCATCAATCCCGCCTTCATCCGCAACCATTTTGGCAGCGAATTCTGCTGAATCCCCCTCGCCACTAGCTTCATCGTCTCCTCCGCCACAAGCAGTCAAAATCGTGCCGACGCCCAAGAGGACAGACAACAATAATGTCGAACGCTTTTTCATCATGATCATCCCCCTTATTGTGTAAATATTTCTATAGAAACGTTGTAGTCCGAATTAACTATACCATGTATTTTTCATATAATAAATACTTTTTTCACAAATACCAATTTTTATACATTAATCGATAAATGACCTCCCGTAGCAAAAAAATACTTTGCCACGGGAGGTGTTTCTTTTTGTGAAAAGAATTAAAGGGTTCACACTATCGAAAGTTTCTAATGATAAAGTGAAAACCAATGCTCAGTACCAGATTAGGCATCAGGAGCATGGTTGGCGGACTCATTGCAGTGCTCAGGTGGCATATCAGTCCGCAGGAGCACGGTTGGCGGACTAATTGCGGTGCTCGGAGACAAGATTAGTCCGCAAGTGCAACAAAACATGATATACATCCTTTTCATCTTTCAATGGGGGGCGCGAAGCGTCATGTTTGTTTTATTCCCAGCTCTCTATGACATGATCTGCCTGCGCGTGCAAAAGATCCAATGCATCGTTAGAAATCAATTCCTCTTCTTGTTGATGGTTGAGAAGATCTTTGAAGCTTTCCATATGCTGAATGACTTTTGCCCCTTCTTCTTGATTTTCATAATGATTGACTGCTGTTAAATGAACCGTCAAGTCATGGGGTGCTTGATCATCAAAAAATGCCCCGTCTTCGATCTGGTTTTCTACGGTGGTGATGACATCGGATACTTGGGTTTCTTCGAAACTGATCTGCGCAAGCATCGGATCATGGTCACTGACGCGCCCATCTTCCTCTGTGAAATCCGCATTCATATTGACGATATCAGCTTCTGTATTTTCAGCCAGATGATCACTGACGAGAATATGATCCAACACTTGTGAGTTGCCTTCAAAATTATACGTATATCGTTCTTCTTCCGGCAGTTCAGTCACCATATTCGTTAAGTGCGCTTCAGTGAAAATATCTAGCACCGGTGAAAATTCGAAGTCATTCAAATCCCCCATCACCATAACATTGGCATCATCATTCGTGGATTTGATGTCTTCAACGAAATCATTCACCGCTTCTGCTTGTTCAAGCCTTTGTGGCTCGCTCACCAATTCTGGTGGCTGATTTTCTCCAAATAGTGGATCATCAGGGGACTTCGCATTGAAATGGTTGTTAATCAAAACGATTTCTTCGTCGTTAAATTCAAATTCTGCTGCCAGTGGTTTACGGGAATCTTCGAATGCTTCATTATTCGGGTCTACCCGTCCCGGATTAAGGGTCAATCCATCCTCATCGGCATCAACAGCTGTGGTTGCATCCCCTTCCGGTTTGTCCGTTAACGAGACACGCTCGGGATTGTATAAGTAGCCGACACGAATGTTACCGCCAGGTTGTCCGCCATCCTGATTATCTTCAGGCGCAATATCCGTAAATTCATACGCCGGACCGCCAGCTGACTCAATCGCTTCAATCAACGTTTGATAGCTTTCGCTCGCGTCCGTCGTCCCATCATCGACCGGTCCATTATTGTCCTGGACTTCCACGAGCCCGATGATATCCGGGCTGTGCAAATGGTCATTGATGGACGCGGCTAAATCGGCTGTACGCTCAGGGTCGGTTTCCGCTGAAAAATTTTCCACATTATAAGTGGCAACGGTGAGTTCTTCTTCATTTGGCGTAATCGATGAGACTTCTCGTTCTGTGCCACCATCGTTGACTTCGGGCAATGTTTCCGTCGGTCTTATTTTAAAATTGCCAAAGTCATAATCGACCACACCGATGACCGAGCCGTCAAATTGATCACCAACTTTTGCATTCACCCCCTCGGCATCAATGAACATACGCTCGGGGTTATAGTTATCACCACCATCTAGCAATAAACCACCTGCTTCTGTTCTTAGTTTATCGACATCATTGTCAACAACAACCGGTATCTCATCGTGAGCCGGGGGACCGACAACCTCAGGATCATCCAGTTGCACCCGCATGCCTTCCAGGCTTTCATAATAATCGATGCCGTACGTTTCCGGATCAAACTCGCTCAACCCGTCTGAAGCGATGTGCTCCGTTGGCTGCACGTAACCGTCCTTGCCGATAATCACTGGGTCAGGCAGTTCATTCCCGGAAGATTCTATGTTAATCTCGGATGGCTCTATTTCCGTCGTTGTTAATTCTCCTTCATATCCATATTCATCTATCAAACCATCAACGTGTATTAAATCGCCGACTTCTACTTGCTCACTCGGCTGAAAAACATAGATACCTTCAGATGTCTGTATATCTCCATCGGGTCCGGGATCCTGCATGTAGAAACCATTATCATCGATCTCCGTCACAATGCCCTCGACATCGGCGACAAGCTCTCCTTCATATGGCGAACGATGTTCAGCGCCCTGGATATCATGAATGCGCAAGTCTTCAATAGGTTCCTGCTCTTCTTCATCTTCGAGCTGCATATTCCGTGGATCTTGCATACCCGGACCGCCAAAGTACGCTTCCAAACTTCCGGTCACTTGAATTTTTTCCCCGATGAGTCCAGGGTTGGTTTGTAAACCATAACCACTGCGAAAATCTGCTGTAATTTGAACCGGAAGGATGCTGTCCGAATCTGTTTCCGAGCTCGAATCAGCCAATGCAAAATTATAATCATTACTAAAAGGTTCATCAAAATTATAACTGTCTGATGCGATTGTATGCGCCACGATATAACCTTCAACCGTTCCCGATCCGTCGTTGTCGGCAATGGCTTCGTCCACCGTCAAATGCTCATCATCCGAGCTGTTCGCGTCCGCCTGAACGGAAACCGCTGTTACCGATAAAAAGGCAAAGATACACACACCGTATACTGACTTTTTCAACATCCTTTCACGCATTTTTTTACACCCTTTCACAAAGATAATGACCGGGCTCAAACATCTCTTTTGTTTGAGCCCTAAGATCACTGCATTTATTCATCGGCCACGTCCTGAATACGGTCTTCCACCTCGTAATCAACCTCTTCGAGTTCGACCATGTAGTCACGAAGCATTTCCCAGTCGGTATCTCCGACGATGGTCCCGCGTCCATCATCATAGGCATCGCCTAGAACGTCATGGCCATCGCCACCGGTAGCTGTAAAGTTATTCGTCGCCACCGTATACATGTCATCTTCAGCAATTTCTTCATATTCGCCGTCCATATTAACCTCAAGGGTTTCTACACGTTCACCCGGATCTTGGCTGCTGTCATATGTGAGACGCGTATCGCCTGAGATTTGGAGAAAACCGCCATTTTCTTCGGGACTATTCGACACGCTCGCCTCAAACGTTTCGATTAATTCTTCGCCGCTCAGTTCAAGAAGTGTCAGACGATTGCCGAATGGCTGCACTTCAATAATATCCCCTACAGTGACTTCACCTGTCTCGATAGACGTACGAATACCACCACCGTTTTGCAGTGCCATCATCGTATCTTCATCGGTTAACTGCGCGGCTTCCAGTTGAGCATCCGAAATTAAATTGCCGAGGGCTGTTTCATCCGCACGAACACTCTCATCATCTCCGTCCCCATGTCGAGGGTTGGGAAGATCATTAACAACGGTAGCCCCGACTTCTTCATTTTGGATGTCTTCAATGGTGTCCTGATAAGGATCCAGAATGTCCTGCGCCTCAGGGTCCGGTTCGCGCTCTTCCGTATCCATCAGTTCACCATCAGCTTCCGTAATAACGCCATCTTCATCAAACGTCACATTCATCCGACCAAGATGTTCCCCGTATTCCCCGGCTTGTCCAATGACGGTTGGATCCATTTCTTCACCGTCTTCATTCTCTGTCACGATGGTCAGTTCTTCCAAGGCAGTATGACTGTGACCGCCCACGATGACATCAATTTCCTCCACTTGTTCAGCGAGCAGAAGATCATTGCCAACACTCGGATCACTGTCATAGCCGAGATGTGTCAAGGCGATAATTTTGTCGATGCCCTCATCTTCAAACTGATCCACCATGTCCTGCGCAGCTTGAGCATAATCGGAAAATTCCACATCCATCGGGCTGGAGATATCAACGGTGTCTTCCGTATTTAATCCAAAAACACCAATGTCTTCCCCTTCATGCTCCAGGATGATCCCATCGTGAATCATCCCTTCCTCCGCTTCCTCACTAATGCCATCCGTAGTTAATTGATTTAACCCTTCATCTTCTGAAAAGTCCATGTTAGCTCCTAAAACCGGAAATTCAGCATCATCTATAAAATCAACCAGTTCCGGATGCCCTTCTTCGGAATCGCCAAGGTCAAATTCATGATTCCCTGGCACAAACGCATCGTAATCCATCAAATTCATAAATTCTAACGAATCTTGGCCATAAAATTCGTTAAAATAAATCGTTCCGGTGAATACGTCGCCAGCATCAAGAAGTAAACCGTCGCCATGTTCATCCTTGGCCTCATCTAAAGTCGTCACTAATTGCGGGAACATTTCTGTGTTTGCGTGATTATCGTTCGTATGATAAATATTCATGCTAAACGTTCCATCGTACGCTGCGATCAAGTCATCCGCAAGGGATTGAAGCGTTTCAAAACCACCTTCCGAGATCCATTGATTTTCCAATTGATGATCCAGCAGATCGTGAAAACCACCCATATGGTCAACGACTTTGTCCGTGTCTCCTTGGTCTTCATAGTGACCGACCGCTCGCAAATGTAGATCAAGTGTATGCACTGCTTCGCTATTTGCAAACGCCCCATCTTCCTCCAACTGCTCAACAACGTCTTGCAGCAATGATGCCGAAATGCTGTCTGATTCAGAGAAGTTATACGTGTAGGATGCTTCGTCTCCATCATAGTCGCCAGTAAAACTTACTTCATCCAATTCGTGTCGATCTATATGGTCTACGCCTTCAATGGAACTCGTAAATGTAACATCTCCAGCTGTATCTGCCGGATATAGAGACCAGTTATTGGTGACATGTGGATCATATTCTTCCATGTCCTCCATGTACTCGGCAACGACTTGGCGATTCTGGAGATTTTCATCTACGAGCTCTTCTACAATGTCTGCATCCTCAAGATGACCACCGCCACCGCCTGCACGGTAGTTGTTCGTTGCTACCAGAAATTCCATGTCAGCTGTTACCGGATCACCTTCATAAGTTAATGCTTGAACCCTTTCCCCTTCCGGCTGGGTGACGTCAAGATAATATTCTACTCCCTCAATCACGTCAAAATTATAAGAGGAAAAAGAGGCAAGGAGATCTTGGTCACTTGATTCTTCGGGATCAATCTGCTCAAAATTTTCAGCCGAACGTTCAAGCCACTGTTTCAACTCGTCTCCATCAATATCGACAACTTGAAGGGTGTTCGGATAGACGTAAATATCCGCAAGGTTTCCAATGGTTACTTCGCCTTCATCAACCTCCGTATAGTCCCCGTTTGCACGGAAAGGCGCTGCTGCAGAAAGGAGCGGTTTCTCTTCATATTCTGTGTCACTAAAATAGTCTTCAGCGAACCACATTTGTGCGTCATTGACAAGCTGCAGTACTTCATTGTCCATCACACGGGAAAAAAATGTATTCACATCATCGGAAATAGAACCGACTTCTTCGTTAATATGATCCAACGTACGCTCGTGAACGTCCTCGGTTAATGCTACAATTTCATCGTTTTCTTCTGCCCCTTCTACTGAAGTTACGTCAGAAGCAGCATCTTCAATCGACCATTCCCCATTATCTTCTGTGAGATTGAGTTCAATCGTACCTAAATGGCTTCCCCAATCTCCGGCCATGACCGCTGGCACGTCGTGAATGGTGCCATTTTCATCATCCACACCTTCTATCTCATCGTAATCGGAATGACCGGGGAACGTATTGTGGTTATGCCCCAAAAGCAGTGCATCGATTCCGTCCACTTCTGCAAGCGGAACACCTGCATTCTCTTTATCATCGTCATCCTCGCTTATACCAGTATGCGCTAATGCTACGACGATGTCCGACTGTTCTTCCAATTCCGGGAGATAACGCTCGGCAGACTCAACGATGTCACGTACTTCTACATCCCCCTCAAGATGAAGGTTGTCCCATTCCATGATTTGAGGAGGAACAAATCCGATCACTCCGATATCAATATCTTTCCCGTCGACCTCATGTTCAATGATTGTGTAAGGATCATAGTAGTGTTCTTCCCGATCCGTACCTGCTTCGTATACATTTGCACTAAGCCAGGGGAAGTCGGAAGATTCAACCGTTTGATCCAAAAAATCCAATCCGAAGTTAAATTCGTGATTGCCAACCCCGGCTGCTGCATAATCAAGTTCATTCATCGCTTTAATCACGGCTTGCGTCTCATCTTCTTCTATAGGCTCGACCAGCGTTTCAAGCTCGCCAAGCATACTTCCTTCAATCGTATCTCCACTATCAAAAAGAATCGTATTATCGTTTTCAGCACGTACTTGCTCTATCAGGGTTGCAGTTTTAGCGAGACCATAGTCGTCTACTTCTTCATCATTCATGTAGTCATAAGCCATAACGTTAGAGTGAATATCCGTCGTCGACATGATCGTTAAGTCATGATTACCGTCATCTTGATCTTCAGCAAAAGTCGAACCAGGGATAAGAAGCATCGAAGCTGTACCCATCATGGCTATTGATTTCACTGAAGGAAGAAAATAGGCATTCATACGCTTACCTCCGTCCCACACCTCGTGTGTTATTTTCACTCCCATTCGTCCAGGAGATCTTCAGCCTGGCCGCTTAAAATCTCATATGCTTCTTCAGAGATCAACGCATCGTTATGTTGTTGGTCAAGGAGATCCTGAAATCCCTCCATGTGCTGAACAACTTGTTCCGCCGCGTCTTGATTTTCATGATGATGGACGGCTGTTAAATGCACAGTTAAAGCGCGACTGGTCTCCTCATCAGCAATTTCGCCGTCTTCAGCCAAGTTTTCAACAACAGCTTTAATATCAACCGCACTTTCAGGAAGTTCATCATTTTCCTCACTCATTGCATCTAGTATATTGTTGGCGATATCCGTATTATCAAGGGTTCCGGAAAACGCTTCTGCATGAGAGCCATAAGCATACACAGGTACATCGACCGCTGTATGACCTGTGGTTGTCCATCCAATACCGGCACGTTGACTTATGACATGAGCGACTCCTTCATCTGCATCATCCGCATTTTCAATCATTTCAATTTCCTCTGAAGTCAAGTCTTGGATACCCGCATATTCGGCAAGAACTTCTTCGATATTACTATTATCATCATTCATTTCATTCGCCATATACTCAGAAGATCTCGTGACATCACTGATGACATCTCTGTTAAAGTCATATTCTCCATCCACTCCGGCTGACATGCCCCCAGTCCCGTGATCCGCGGTGACAACAACGAGTGTATTGGGATCTTCTTGAGCATAATCTAACGCGACTTGTAACGCATGATCGAAAGCAATTGTATCGGTTATGTTCGCAACAGGATAGTTTGAATGTCCAGCATGATCAATTCTTCCCCCTTCAATCATAAGAAAGAAACCATCGTCATTTTGACTGAGATTCTCAATCGCTGTATCGGTCATTTCAGAAAGACTCGGTTCGTTGGTCGTTTCTCGATCCAGCTCAAAAGACATGTGATCTTCGCTAAATAATCCTAAAAGCTGATCGGAACTGCTTTCTGAAAGATCATCCTGATCATGAAGCAATTCATATCCATCAGCTTCCGCTTCTTCTATTAAGTTTCGGCCATCTTCCCTTTCACCACCTTCTTCTTCAGGTAAAAAAAATTCAATCCCTCCACCGAATAATATATCGACTTTACTATCCAGCATTTGCGGTGCAATTTCCTCTTCCATCCCGCGATCTTCAACATGGGCCGCGAAAGAAGCAGGTGTTGCATGAGTCATCGTCGTGTTTGTTACAAGTCCCGTAGATTTATTTTCATCTTGGGCGTAGCTAAGTATCGTTTTAACTTCTTCGTAATCTTCATTTCCATCTTCACTGGGCACCATTCCAACAACATTGTCATCGGTTTTATAACCCGAAGCCATTGCTGTAGCAGCAGCGGCAGAGTCTGTAATAACATTATCGTTCGAATGGGTACGGACAAATCCTGTGTGAGGCATTGTGTCCATACTCTGCTCCCCATCAGAAGCGCCTTCACCGAGATAGTATGCAGCAGTAGACGTTTGTTGTAGTGCCATCCCATCTCCAATCAATAAAATAATATTGTCTGCGGTATCCGTTATTTTTTCTTCCGATTCACTATTTTCTGAATTTATTTCGTCTTCACCTCCTGCACTATAAATAGCAGTTCCA
Organism: Salicibibacter halophilus; assembly: GCF_006740705.1. GTDB lineage: Bacteria > Bacillota > Bacilli > Bacillales > Marinococcaceae > Salicibibacter > Salicibibacter halophilus. The sequence continues at coordinate 788,652 of NZ_CP035485.1, forward strand.
AATATGAACGGTATTACTACGGTCAATCCTAAGACTATTCTAATCTTTTTCACAACAAAATAACCCTCCATATGAAAATTTTGTATTTAATAGAATTATTTATATTTTACCAAATGAAGGATGTATAGTAAATAATTCCCCGGAATTTATTACGGAGAAGATAGCCAGTTAACGGCCCCGGCATCCACACCGCTACAATGACAAATTAACGTAAGATATCGTCAACTATGTTATAATTCAATGTTTTTCGGCAACAATGATGCTAAAACTTTTTTGTGGGGGCTTTATGAAGGAAAGAGAGAAGCGTTTTGAACAGCAAGAAAACCAGAAAAAGCGAAGGGCAGAAATTGAAAAATCCAGAAAAAAACAGAAAAGATTCAAGCAAGTCTCAGAAAGAAGCTTATGGAAGAATAAGCTTTTTTTATTGAAATAAAAAAACCCTCGATAAATAGAGGCTTTCTGTTCGTTCTATTGTCTGGTTAACTCTTTGATTCGTTTTTTAAACGCTTCTGTTTTCTTCTTGCTTTGTTCCAGTTCGTAATTTCTTTCTTCTTGACGTCGTTCAATCATTTTTTGTGTTTCCGATTTTTCTCTTCGATTGCGAATATTGTTTTTACGGGTTGTTGTCATAGGAACACCCCCTCTCATTCTCTGTTCATCTAAATTTAATCGGCACACACGTCCATTATCTCTTTTTTACCATAAAATCAAAAGAGCCATCAGTGGATTTTTAGAATCAATATATTCCTTCCCGTATCATAGGTTTCGGTACGAACGCCCTGAAAAAGGGAGCTGCAAAACAGCTCCCTCACTTTTCTTTTTCCTTCTGTAGTTTTTCGACTTCTTCAAGGTTTAATCCAGTTACTTCAGCAACTTCTTCAGGGCTACGGATTCCCATGTCATTTCCTGCGAGACTTCGTACTGTTCATTAATGGAAGTATGCTTAACTTCATGAGTTCCTCATGAGTTAATTCCTCGCCTCTTTGTATTTTATCCCACATTTCGCGCCCGTTTGAGTATGTTTCTTAATTTTTGGCAGGAATTTGCCTTACCTGTATCAAAGGTTCAGGAAAGACAACCCATGAGGTGATTCCTTTGAGCCTATCACCAGAAGATCTTCCCGACATTCAACCCGTTCGTATCGGATCAACGCCAGTGATCCGCCAGCTGATGGATAAAATGGGATTAATTGAGGCCATCGACAAGCTATCTCCTGTCAAAGAGAAAGACTGTAACGTCTCCGTAGGGACAAGAGTAGCTGCTATGATCATCAATCAGTTATCCCATCGTAAAGCCCTTTATCGCGTCCAAGAATTTTATCAAGAGCAAGATGTCGAGTTACTCTTTGGTCCCGGAACGAAAGCGAATGATTTCAATGACGATGCGCTCGGCCGTGCGTTAGACGCCCTTCATGAGGCGGGCATTGAGAAGGTCTGTAAGAGAGCCATTCAGGCCGTTCAAGCTCCGATCGACCTCACGTGGAAAGGGCTCCATTTTGATACCACATCCTTTGTGTACACGGGCCAACCCAAGAATCACCCGGACGAGGAGGACATCTTGAAAATTGTACGCGGCTATTCCAAAGACCACCGGCCTGATCTGCCCCAATTCAAGTTTGGGTTGGGAACGACGCCGGAAGGCATCCCTGTTTATGGCGATATTTTAGACGGTAACCAGGATGATAAAACGTGGAACAAGCATGTCTTGCATGCGCTCACCGATTGGTATGATCCGGAACAACTGGAACAGGCGATTTTTATTTCGGATAGTGCCCTGGTCACCCAAGATAATCTGGAGGCCACCACGGGCCAAAAGGATCAGGCCGATTTTCAGTTTTTGTCCCGATTGCCGGAGAATTTCAATCTCGCCAAAACCTTGAAGGCAGAGGCCTTAGAGCAGGATTTGGATCAGTGGGAGGAGATCGGTGCCCTCGTGGACCGTAAAGGCGCTGCTTCTTACCGCATCTATCCCACCAAAGCTGACCTTAACGGGAAAACCTACCGGTTTCTGGTGATCCAATCCGACCATATGGATGCCCGAAAAGAAAAAACCATCCAAAGCAACTTGGAAAAGGAACAGAGACGTTGGCACAAGGAACAAGCCGAGCTGGAAAGGCAGGACTTCTCCTGCGAGGCCGACGCGGAAGAGGCGCTGGGCGCATTTCTCAAGAAACACCAAAAAGGCTACCATACATTTGAAGGCACGACGGTCTGTGTAGAGCTGCCAGGCAAACGCCAAAAGCGGGGCCGTCCCAAAAAAGGGGAGGCGCCACCGCCGCCGATCACGGTTTATCGTGTCCGATTAACGCTTCATCCCCCTTCGGACGAACAGCTCGAGGCGATTCGAAAGCAAGCCTCTATCTTTATTCTCGTGACCAGTGTCGCCAAAGATGATCAAGCAGACGTGGAGCTGTTAAAGGCCTATAAAGGGCAACAGACGGTGGAAAATCGCTTTCGTTTCCTCAAAAATCCCTTTTTTGTCGGCAGGGTCTATCTGGCAAAACCTAAACGCGTGGAAGCTTTTGCATGTGTGATGATGATCAGTGTCATGGTGTACAGCCTCTTTGAATACCTGATTCGCAAAAACATGGAAGGGGCCTCCGAACCCCTGTACCAACTTGGCGGAGGAGGACGCAGAAGCTTTCGCCCCACGGGTGAATCTGTTTTGGAACTTTTGGACACCGTCGACATCCTTCATATGGAGATTGACGGACATCTTCGGCGGTTCTTCCCGAAGCATTATGAGCCGCAATTACCCCGTATTCTCGTTTTGTTGGAAATGGATGCCTCCATTTTCACAGAACCAAGGAGCTCGATGGCTGTCGAGAGCCGTCACCAGTAACCTTGAGACGGTCATTCGTTTGCCTTGCTAATGTCGAAGGAACGGGAATAAGCGCGCATTTTGTTGCATTGGCTGATGAATCAGCTACAATCAGACAAGCATAACGCGTTGGACATCAGGAATGATTAGTGTGCATGGTCGCTAGCGCGAAATCTGGGTTATTATTAATTATTAGTATTTATACTGATTTTTGGATTATTTGGTGCTATAGTTATAATATATATCCCCCCTTTGATACTAGGAGGCATGAATATGATGCAGGTAGTGGTTAAATCCAAAGATGATCAAGAAACATATGATGGGTGTGTATTACCTACCGAAGAATCGGACATCATGGAAACGAAAAATTGGATGTTTAATTGGCATCAAGAATATGTTTTTCCTGATCGAGACATCCTGTCCCTAAAAGTGAATGGAGACCCAAATGTTCAGGCATTGATGTCTTATGAAATCGATGAAGGATTTGTTCTCATTCAACTTTTGGAATCTTCTCCTGCTAATGCCCATAGTCATGGCTTAAAGATTACACCGACGATGCTTTGCTGCGCAGCTCAGATCAGCTTTGATCATCACTGTGGTGGCTTTGTGGCGATTAACATCAAGCTCAACCGGAAACTTATGGCCTATTATGCCCGTTATGGCGCAAAGCCTACTCCCCTTAAGCGCATGTATTTTGACACCATTGATTCCAATCGCTTATTTGATGTATACTTGAAAGACAAAGGAGCTTGGTAATATGACTAATTTAAAACGTGATTATCAAGACATGACTGACGGCGAACTTGCTCATTTAATTGATAATGAAAATAACGGCATTTATGCCTACCCTGTGCCCGATTCTGAACGAGAGCAATTAAGAAAGGAGATGAAAGCCATCAAGGAAGAGCGTAATGCTGATTTTTCTTCAAAAGATAATCTATAACTTGACAATTCATGTCTTCTTAGACATTGAAAACCTCGGGAATTGAAACATTATATTGATTCTGAAACTACCCCAATTACCCTATCCTACTCCCCCTCCGCCATACTCGAACTAGAGGGCAAGCACAGCCCATAAAGGAACAGCTCATCCGACACACTCCGGGCCACGCCTCAATATTCTTCGCACCCAACGCTTCAATAATATCCAAATGACTCACGCCCGCCTTCTCGGGATCCACGGTCAACGCCGTCAACCATCGATTCGACTTGTTGCCTTCAAGCTCGGGCATAAAAGCCACACCCGGTAGCCCGCTCAACGCCTCATAATACCGCCCAAAAACAGCCCGCCGCTGCTCCACACGCTCATCGAGTACTTCCAACTGCCCCCCCACGCCAGCAACAATGTTACTCATCCGATAATTATAACCAACCTCACTGTGCTGATAATGAAGCGCCGGCTCCCGCGCCTACGTCGCCAAAAACCGCGACCGCTTCAACGCATCCGCACCATTTTCGATAGAACGAAAAACCCTAAGACCAGTATCTGGATCGTTTCTGGAAAATAAAACGATTTCTACTAATGGATCAGTAGATTTTTGATTTAGACTAAGTAATCTTTTAACCAACGGGTATACCACCCCGGTTTCTAATGTTGAATTCTCATTCTTCCGTTGATATTCACGATAAACTTCTTCGCCCTCTTCTCGAAAAACTTTGTCTGACTCAGACAAATCAAATAGTGCACTTGAAGCTACGGCTACTACCAATTTATCTTCTAGGGAATATGACATGATACATTTTCTCCATTATCTTATTCTGTCAGGTTGGAGTTAGAATTTCGTTACTCGATCGCTGGATAGCAAGTGGGATATTTTTGGTATTAGGAAGTAATCAATGAGTCGTAATTTTGTCATACCAATCTTCAGGTAGGCCAATTCTATGTAAAACGATAACATCTTCATATTCTTCAATGAGTGCACTTAAATTATTCATCGATATGTTGAAGGTAGATTCTGACAAAATAGTCTTCATAGCTAAAAGTATTTTATAAAAAATCATGGATGGATTAAATTTTTTTAGGATCGGCGTAGGAAGTTTAGGTGTTATGGGGAATCTTTTATCATAAATCCTATTGAAATGAGTGCATGCATTCCTTAATGTTGAAAAACAGTTCATATAACTAGAAATATATTTAGAATGTAGACCATATGCAGACTTAGCTATGTATACCCTATCGTTTTTCTCCATGTTTAGATAAAGTCTAGATAAAGTGCCAAAGGGTATAATTTCAACCGCAACCCAAAATGGTATACCTTGTTGCTTTTCTATATGATGCCTTATAAATAGTTCATCACTACTATTGCGATAACTTTTGTATCTATCATAAAATTTTTTATGAAGATGTGGTTGTTGAAAATAACTAGAGTCCTCATATGCAGTGGGATGATAGAGTTCAGAAAAATAATGACTAACAGCAACTCTAAATTTCAATTCTATAGATTCAAGTAATTGAAATAATAACAAACGTAATTTACGATCAAATTCATAAATGCGATCTATTTGCTCAAATGTCGTCCCGGGTACATATGTATCATGTTTATTCTTAAAGGGAATTAAATACCCAGTGAAACGATAATAATTTATAGATTTCATGACATCTAGTGCAAAATCATAGTCATTGATAATTAAATTTCTGTTTTCTAAAATTTCAATTTGTTGTTCAAAGATCTTAAAGACCTTAGTTGGTTTTGAATTTTGCATAAATTCACCTCAAAATAATCGACTCGCCGTGGTCCGCATCGTTGAGAGGCGTGGCGAGTTCAATTACCAATATTATATGATGCTACTTATGTTTTGTCAACGTGAGTATTGTTGTCTTTCTGCACATTTAAATTCCAATGCTTGCTCAACAACCTGAATAACTCTGCTTTGCTCCCCCTCCGTCATACTCGACCCCGAAGCTAAGCACAATCCACACCGAAACAAATCATCCGACACTCCACCCCTCTGGATGCGGTAATACGCTGCCCCCTCGAACAACGGCTGCAAGTGCAGCGGCTTCCACACGGGCCGCGCCTCGATATTCTCCGCAGCCAACGCTTCAATAATATTCAAATGACTCACGCCCGCCTTCTCGGGATCTACCGTCAACGCCGTACAACTTCAATGACAGGCACACCGTACGCCCAGCACACCTCCATCAACGCATCCATCCGCGCACCTTGATACAAAATCGGGTTCGCGCTCGCCACAACATCCCCTTCCCCGACGCCAAGCTGCCGCAATGCCAAATGAATCGCCGCCGTGACGGAAAATACTTCATCTTTGTTATTCAGAAATAATAAAATCCATTTCTATGTATAAAACTTCATCGGTTTTGTTGGTAATCCAACGGCCTAAAAGATAGAGAGTGCAGTGGCCTCTTTTTCCGTTTTCATGTATATAAACGCATTTTATAACCGAAGATGATGAAAAAAGGTGAGTGGTTTGATTGAAGTATGAGGATCTTAATAAAAGACGGAAAGAGAAGCTGGAAAAGCAAAAGGAGAAACAAAAACAACATTCATACAACTTGAAAGAGGCAGGAAAACTCATAAACAAAAGCAAAGATAAACCTCATTAAAAGGTGTCTCTTTGCTTTTTATCTGTAAATCCTCTCTCTGTTTTTATGATGATTCTTAATCTTTTTTTCGTTTTTTATTTTACGCTCTTGCTTTAGTTGGGCATATGTTTTTACTTGTCTTAAATTTACAGTTTTCTCGGTATAGACTTCTTTCTTCTCGGTCATGGGAATCCCTCCATCAAGATTTATCAGATCCTATTAATTCAAAGAGCACGAGAAGTAACTTCCCGTAACCTTCTATTGCTATTATACCTTTATCATTATCATTCAACAAGTTGTCAACATCCCTTTTTTCATGCAGTTTAACGATCCAATCAGATCTATCATCCAATGTCATTAACCAGAGGATAGTTTTTTTCTTCAGACTGTATTAAATTCTCTCCATGCCTTAAACGATCTAAATCTTCTCCTTCAAATCGGATGATATCAGCAGGAATTTCTAACTTAGACACCCCATGACGTAATCTATACTTGAATGTATCTGTGCCATCATGTTCTCGTTTATAAAAGCTGAATTTAGCATTTAATTCTGCACTACTTGCTGAATATCCGTTCTCTATGAACTGGATAACATTTCGATGAATTAATTCCAATACCAGATGAAGAAAATCAATTTCGACTATTAGAGTTTCTTTATCTTCTAAAGCTTCTTCTAACCGCTTTTCAGTGTCCTTGTGAAGCTGTCGTTCTTTTTCTATCGATTCATCACTATTTCTTAAAACACACTCTTTCACATTTAGTGTAGCATCTTGCACATAATCTTTCTCTATACGGATTAACCCCTGATTTTTGGACAATGACACTCTTATTGTCCAAGTTCATTTAGGGGCTTATGAGTGATAAACGCGTAAGAAATCTAGGAGCTCAGCTTGTTTCATAGATACCCCCTGATGGAAACATTACTTGTGAACATTTACACTTTTCGACTAAAGTGCCTAAAGTCCTGCAATAAATTATTTTGTTTCCTCATGAGGTAAATACTACCTTGATTGCTCGGGATCGACCGACGTGAGCCAGCGATTGAAAATACTCCCCTATTAGTCCAGGTATTATTCTAGTACTTCTAGCTGGCCGATGTTGACGACGAGCACATCAGTATCTATCTCGATTCCACTATGTAATAAATATCCTAAACTAACTGAGAGTAATCTTTCATAGTGCGTTGCTGAATTGATGGAAATACTGCCATGCTACTTCTAACTAAATGTCCGGATCGCGGAAGCAAGGTAGTGAGGGGGCCTCGAATGATTGGTGTCTTCGCCATTAAGTATACAGGGGGCGGTGTTAAACTGGAAAGGCTTCAGCAAAAGGTGGTAACCCTTTCGCACTTGGTGGTAAAAAAGATTGCAAGGATGGTACAAGCTGAATGCAATATTCATTCTTTTTATTCTGACATAATGAAACCTCATTTCTATTGATAAATAACCATCGGTTTCACCGTCATCCCACCAGCTTAAGCATCAGCAGGGATACAGTCCATAACAACGAATCCGGAACCCACGATGCACCAATCACTCGCGATCATTCCAGAAATCGACACGCGTCCAATACCATTCAGGACATTTCTCCGGTGCAGAGCCAAGCTATCATAGTTAGCTTGGCATCAGGCTTTTATTCATTTTCCTGCTCAATTTCATTCACTTCATCGATGTCTAATCCAGTAACATCGGCCACTTCTTCGGAAGACATTTTCTTTAACAGTCGCCTTGCGATATCTCTTGATTTCTCTTTTCTTGCTTCTTCAGCGATAAGTCTTCCAACTTTCGTCATTCCCATCCACCTCCTCATTATTGCAGCGAATTCATCGCTTACAAATTTGTCCGTTGCTGTGAGTATCCCTGCAATAACCTGTATTTGTTGCCGTTCATCTTTGATTTGTTTTGCCAATTCTACAGAATTCCGCACGTTCTCTTCACGGGGCTTCGTGCTATGCATTAAGGGGAGGATACTCAGTTTCATGAGCTCTTCTTGCGTCAGGTCCTCTCCTCTTTCTATTTTATCACTTATTTTCTCCAGTATCACATCTCCATTATACTCGCTAAGCAATATGGGTTTCGATTGGATCCCTACATCCCCTGCGTTTAAACCTTCTCCAACTTTCGCTACATCACTTGTATAGATAACAACAATATGAATGGGATTAATACTTTTCCCCTCTCGGTACGCTCGATCCAAAATTCTTTGAGCATAATCCAGGTATTTAATGTGGTTTTCAGTGATTGCATTATTACTTTCATATTCCACCATAAGGATGGATCCGTCTTCCAGTAAAAACTGGGTGTCTGAACGCTTTTCATCAGCTCTCACTTTCGGAAGGTTACTGGGCAATAACTGTTTAATCTTCGGCATTCCTTGCAGACCAAAGGCATCTAATGATGTATCCTTGTACAACTCACTCAAAAATTTAAATAGTACATCTTTATTATGATACGAAATGCCTTCTGACATATTTTTGTCTCCTTTGCTTAAAGGTGATTACCGATTGTACTATTTCACCTGTTATAATAGCAGATCTTGCACCAAAAAGCAAACATTTGTTCCTGTGATTGAATCAATAAAATAACCCAAAACCGGCAAGGATCCATCTACCGTTTTTGGGTTTAAATATTACTTTCGCTAGGATAATGATCCGTTCAACAACCCTTCAACTACCCCAATCACCCTATCCTGCTCCCCTTCCGTCATACTCGAACTAGAAGGCAAGCACAGCCCATAGCGAAAAAGCTCATCCGACACGCTCCACCCCTCTTCATGCGGGTAATACGCCACACCCTCGAACAACGGCTGCAAGTGCAACGATTTCCACACTGGCCGCGCCTCGATATTCTCCGCACCCAACGCTTCAATAATATCCAAATGACTCACGCCCGCCTTCTCGGGATCTACCGTCAACGCCGTCAACCATCGATTCGACTTGCTGCCTTCAAGCTCGGGCATAAATGCCACCCCCGGCCGTCCACTCAACGCCTCGTAATACCGCGCAAAAACCGCCCGCCGCTGCGCTACACGCTCATCCAGCACTTCCAACTGTCCACGACCCACACCAGCAACAATGTTGCTCATTCGATAATTATATCCGACCTCGCTATGCTGATAATGAAGCGCCGGCTCCCGCGCCTGGGTCGCCAAAAACCGTGTCCGATCCAATGCTTCCACATCATTCGACACGAGCGCGCCTCCGCCGGATGTCGTAATAATTTTATTCCCATTAAATGAAAATACATCAAAATCGCCAAACGTACCGCTCTTCTGCTCGCCGCACTTTGGCCATCGTTATTCGACTTGGCTTCACCTTGATTATGCTATAATAAAAGTAACTAAACATGGCAAGGTGGCGTAAAAATGAAATCAAAGGTGTTGAAACGAATCCCTCTCGAACGACTCATGGACCTGAAGATAGATTATGCGTTCAAACAACTGTTTGGCAATGAAAAAAACAAAGAGATTACCGTTGTATTTCTAAATGCCATTTTGCAAAAAACCGGTAGAGATCGCATCATAGATATTTCGTTCGACAACACGGAAGCAAGTGGAGAAGACCCCGACGATAAGCGCTCGAGGCTAGACTTGTTAGTGACTACCGATGCCGCTGAAGTCATCAATGTTGAGATTCAATTCACAAATCGATACAACATGATTAAACGATCCATGTACTATTGGGCAGGCACCTACCGACGGTCTTTTAAAAAAAGGATGGCTTATAAAGAATTGCATCCGGTCATCGCCATTAACATTCTGAATTTTGATATCTTTGATGGAACCGATCGGTTTCATACCACCTACCACTTATATGAAGACGAAGAAAAGTTTCAATTGACCAATGATATGGAATTTCATTTCATCGAAATGCCCAAACTAATTACAGATTGGAAAGCCGACAAACTCGACCCATGGAATGATGCGCTTGCCCGATGGCTGCTCATGCTCGGCATTGTTGATCGTAAAAACGACAAGGTTTATGCTGACATTTACAAGGAATTGGAGCATTCCTGTTAGGGGAAATATTGAGCTTTGAACACAAAAGAGCCCCCTTGGTATAGTACGGAGTGTCCGATGATTACTCATCGACCTCTAAATTGATAACTACCAAGGAGGACTCACCATGAATTATACACAAAATGAAAAGCTCGCTCAAATAACCCCGGAAACGCTCATCATTGGCATTGACATCGCTAAGAACAAACATGTTGCTCGAGCCATTGATGATCGCGGCTTCGAGTTTGGGAAACGCATCATGTTCACCAACGATCTTGAAGGCTTTGAAAAGCTTCTACGCTGGGCTGAAGATCATCAAGCGAATCATCAAAAAACGCACATGGTGGTAGGCATGGAGCCCACTGGCCACTACTGGTTTAGCTTGGCGGATCATCTTGACTCGTGCGGCCATCAGCTCGTGTTGGTCAATCCCTCGCACGTCAAACGTCTTAAAGAAATCGATGATCACTCGCCAAGTAAAAACGACACTAAAGATGCGATGGTCATCGCTAAACAGGTGAAGGACGGGCGATACTCTGTCCCCAACCTTCTCGAAGGCATCTACGCTGAATTGCGAGAAGGCATTAAATTAAGAGATCAGCTCGTGCAATTACAAAACCAGACCGAAGGCCGGGTTCAAAATTGGCTGAACCGTTACTTCCCGGAGTTTGAGCAGGTGTTTAAAGCCTGGGATGGCGTCAGTGCTTTGGCCACTTTGCGAACGTTTCCTCTTCCCCAAGCGATTGTGGAGACGACGCCGGAAGCCATCGTGGACACATGGAAAGCCTATGCCAAGAGACACGCCGGGTTCGCTCGAGCCCAAAAGCTTCATGAAGCCGCTGAAAAAAGTGTCGGCATCACCGAAGGGCTTCACTTTGCCCGCCAAGAGTTGGAGGCGTTACTGGACCAATATGACCTTTACACTCGGCAACTCGAAACATTGGAAGCGCAATTAACAGAGCAGCTTGAGCATCTCCCTGGCGCCGAACAAATGAGGGATATCAAAGGCTTAGGCGACATGACCATTGCCGCTTTCTTTGCCGAAGTTGGGGATATTCACCAATACCGTCATCCCAAACAGCTGATCAGCCTGGCCGGTCTTGATTTAAAAGAGAACAGTTCAGGGCTTTACAAGGGCCAAACCACCATTAGTAAACGAGGACGCCGACGATTACGCCGCATTCTGTTTTTAGCGATTCGTCCGCTCGTCAATCATAATGACACGTTTCGCGCCCTTCATCATGAGCTCACGCAGCGTTCAGACCGACCTCTGACAAAGATGCAGTCGTTGATCGCCCTGTGCGGTAAACTTCTGAAAGTCTTGTTTGTCATCGGGCAACGCGAATGTCCCTTTGATGGAGCGAAGCTCCTTCAAGATCGGAAGTGTTCCCAGACACAAGCCGCGTAAAGCAAGCGATAGGAACCATATTTTCTTTTGAAAATCAGTCATTTTCTTGCCTATGGAACAAATACCAACAGTGCCGAGGCGGCATTCATTTCTCACCCTTAGGGCCTAGACCCAGTATTGGAGCATAGCCGCCCCCACCAGCATGGATACGCCGGACGAAGGAATGTGTGGATCATCAACCATCCAGTGATATATGGGAGGTTAAGCGACCATGTATGACGTGGGTCATCGTTAAGCGCACGGTTATACATTTTTTTCCAACCCCTAGGGGTTGGAGCAGGTGGAGATCCTCTTGGATGGAATATCATTCCTTCTATTGAAGAATTATCTTCTTTGTGAATGGTGCACGCTGCTGGTACGACATTCTAAAGACATGAAATTCTGAGAAATCAAGAGCATATGGAAGAATATTTAATTACAAAGAGGGAGGAGATAGCCATGAAAGACGAAACTTTATACGATGCTTTCGACCACTGGGAAGAACTCAGTTCAACAAAAGAACAGCGTGTAGCCTATGAAGAGCGATCAAAAGAACTTATCGATCAAGAAGCCGCGGAACGAGAATACGAACTTCGTGAGCAAGAGTTGGAACTTCGTAAGAAGGAATTAGAACTTCGTAAAAAGGAAGCTGAGGAAAGAGGAGAAGAAAGAGGAGAGAAAAAGGCAAATGAAGCGACTGCCCGCAGGTTATTAGCAATGGGTATAGACGTTGAGACGGTAGCAAAAGGCGCTAATCTTGATGTGAAAAGAATCATTGAAATCCAGCAAGAGATGCAGTAAACGGTGAGAAAGGAGCCCAGGATTTTCCCCGGGGTCCTTTCTGTTTTTTCATTGTCCCCAATGGGAATCACGGATGTTTGTTGGTCCGCATCATAATCGAAAAGTTCGATGGATAGGCCTAGCACACTACAAATTTGCAAATGTTGAAAGGATTATTCAAACAACCCTTCAACAACCCCAATCACCCTATCCTGCTCCCCTTCCGTCATACTCGAACTAGAAGGCAAGCACAGCCCATAACGGAAAAGCTCATCCGACACGCTCCACCCCTCTTCATGCGGGTAATACGCCACACCCTCGAACAACGGCTGCAAGTGCAACGATTTCCACACGGGCCGCGCCTCGATATTCTCCGCACCCAACGCTTCAATAATATCCAAATGACTCACGCCCGCCTTCTCGGGATCTACCGTCAACGCCGTCAACCATCGATTCGACTTGCTGCCTTCAAGCTCGGGCATAAATGCCACCCCCGGCCGTCCACTCAACGCCTCGTAATACCGCGCAAAAACCGCCCGCCGCTGCGCTACACGCTCATCCAGCACTTCCAACTGTCCACGACCCACACCAGCAACAATGTTGCTCATTCGATAATTATATCCGACCTCGCTATGCTGATAATGAAGCGCCGGCTCCCGCGCCTGGGTCGCCAAAAACCGTGTCCGATCCAATGCTTCCACATCATTCGACACGAGCGCACCCCCGCCGGAAGTCGTAATAATTTTATTCCCGTTAAACGAAAACACGCCAAAATCGCCGAAGGTACCACTTTTCCGGCCTAAATACTCGCTCCCCAACGACTCCGCCGCATCTTCAATCACCGGCACGCCATACCCCCGGCACACCTCCATCAACGCATCCATCCGAGCACTCTGCCCGTACAAATTGACAACAATCACGGCACCAGGAAGCTCTCCCCGCTCCTCCGCATCACCCAGCGCCCGCTCCAACGCCGCGGGTGACATGTTCCACGTCTCCGGTTCCGAATCCACCAACACCGGCCGCGCGCCTTGATACAAAATCGGATTCGCACTCGCCACAAACGTCAGCGAAGAACAAAACACAACATCCCCTTCCCCGACGCCAAGCTGCCGCAACGCCAAATGAATCGCCGCCGTCCCCGAACTCAGCACCGCCGCACCTTCCACGCCACTATACGCCGCCAACGCTTCTTCCAACGCGTTCACATTGTTGCCGAGCGGCGCGATCCAGTTTTGGTCAAACGCTTCATGTATGTATGTTTGTTCATTTCCACTCATATGTGGGGCAGATAAAAAAATACGGTCTTGTTGTTCTGACATAATAAAATCCCTCTTCTATGTATAATTCTTCATCGGTTACGCGGGTACGCAACGGTTTTCGTATTATCAGAAACACGGGCATTAACATCGGCCCCGGGGCCCACGCTGCCCGATTTACGCCTAAGCCTTCCAGAACACACTACACTTACTACCTCTATTATACCAAAATATCCATCTATTTTCATAAATTACTATCCATAAATCACCAGAAATTATAGTGACTTACGAATCATTTAAAGCGACATCTATAGTAACCCCAAATCCAGCTTAGTTTCTGTAGATGCTAAATGGCAAAAAAAAGAGCTGAAAATCAGCCCCCTCATTTTTCTTCCTTGAGTTTTTCGACTTCTTCTAAATCCAGTCCTGTTATATCAGTAACTTCTTCTGCTGACATTCTCTTTAGCATTTCCTTCGCTAATTTTCGAGGTAAGCGTCAAATAGAATACACATAGGAATCAAAAGTCATCCGTGCCATAATCGCCTTAGAAATGATTGCGGGAGGTTATGTGATGACGCTGAAAGACAAGAGAATCGAGTGGAAAGCTCGGTATGATGCCTGGAAAGAAAGCGGACAACGTGTGGCCGAATGGTGTCGTGAGCAGGACATCAACGTCAATCAAATGTATTATTGGGTCCAGCGATTCAAGGATGACAAGATATCATCGGAACCGGATTCAACCCAATGGCTGACGGTCCAAGTCGACGATGATGATCCTATACCTTCCGGAGGATCGGAACCTATCTTTATTCACTACGGTGCCATCTCCGTCGAAGTAAGGCCGGGCGCCCATGTTGGGTTATTATCCGATATCATTCATGTGTTGCGAAGCCAATGTTGAATGTATCATTCGAGCGCGTGTACCTGGCTCGGGGAAACACGGATCTTCGCAAATCGATCGACGGTCTGGCCGTTATTGTCCAACAATGCTTTGATCTCGATCCTTTTTCCCCTTGTCTGTTCGTGTTTTGTAATCGGAAACGTGACAAGTTGAAAATCCTGCAGTGGGAGCACAACGGCTTTTGGCTCCATTACCGCAGGTTGGAAAATGGCACATTCCATTGGCCATCGGAAACAGAAACGGCACCCATGACCATCAGTCCGCGCCAACTTCGGTGGCTGCTGGATGGTTTGCCCATCGAGCAGAGGCAGGCCCATCGGGAGGTCAAAGCGCGTACCATTCTATAGAACATTGAAATTTAGAAATACGGGCATTCGACTGGGCAAGTTGGATGCTTTTCCGTATACTTATGGTATGGCACATACAGCGCAATCATCAAACCCATCAATTGCATATTATCGAGCGCAAAATGAAAAGCTTGAGCTGGAAAAAGAGGCGTTGGAGGCTAAAGTCCAATGGTACGAAGAACAATTTCGCCTAAGCCAACAACGCAGATTCGGATCTTCCAGTGAGAAGACCGATGAAGACCAGCTCTCTCTTTTCAATGAGGTCGAAGGTACATCCACCCCGACGGTTGAAGAATCAACGGTCGAAACGGTTACATATAAACGCAAGAAACAGCGTGGCCAACGCGAACAAAAGCTCGAAAACCTGCCGACGGAAACGATGGACTATCATTTATCCGATGAGGAGCAGGTCTGTTCGTGTTGTGGCGGAGCCCTACACGATATGAGTACGGACGTGCGAAAAGAATTAAAGGTCATTCCAGCGCAAGTGAAAGTCGTGGAGCACGTCCGCCATGTCTATGGCTGCCGCCATTGTGAACGCCATGACATCGAAACGCCTATCGTGACAGCGAAGATGCCGGAACCGGCATTTCCGGGAAGCTTAGCCTCTCCATCCGCCGTGGCTCATGCCATGACCCAGAAATATGTGGAAGGCATGCCCTTGTATCGGCAAGAGAAACACCTGGAACGTTTCGGTGTATCTATCCCCCGCCAGACTCTGGCCAATTGGATGATGTCCGGTGCCAACACGTGGCTCGAGCTGATTTACAACGAAATGCATGCCCAACTATTAGAGCTGGATGCCTTACACGCGGATGAGACAACCTTACAAGTGTTATCCGAACCGGAACGATCGGCAACATCGAAGTCCTATATGTGGCTGTTTCGCTCCGGACAAGCCGATGTGCCCATGGTGCTGTACGATTATCAGCAGACCCGGGCGAATAAGCATCCCCGCCGATTCCTGGATGGCTTTCAGGGCTACCTGCATGTCGATGGTTACGCAGGATACAATGGCCTTCCCCATGTCCGTTTGGTCGGCTGTTGGGCGCATGCGCGTCGTAAATTCACGGAAGCGCTGCAGGCATTGCCTGAATCCGCAGCCACGACGTCTGTGAAAGCGAAAGAAGGTTTGGCCTTCTGCAATCAGCTTTTTGACATTGAACGCCATTTAAAGGACGCAAGTCCACAAGAACGCTATGAAAAGCGTTTGGAACGCAGCCAGCCCGTACTGGAGGCTTTTTTGGCATGGCTTCAAGAACAAACGCCACATGTATTACCAAAAAGTGCGCTTGGCAAGGCGATTAAATATTGTCGTAACCAATGGGAGCGTTTAGAGGCATTTTTAGAGGATGGCCGATTGGAGATCGATAACAATCGAGCCGAACGATCCATCAAGCCGTTTGTGATGGGGAGGAAAAATTGGCTGTTTAGCAACACCGCAAAGGGAGCAAAATCCAGTGCGATGATCTATAGTATTGTGGAGACAGCCAAGGAAAACGGATTGAATCCATTCCACTACCTTAGCTATTTGTTTGAGGAACTTCCCAATATGGATACAACAGATCAAGCGCAATTGGCTCAACTTCTGCCATGGTCCAAAACACTCCCGCAAGAATGTTTCGTCCCTAATCAATCTAAATAAAGCATACATGACATCCCCGCCTGTTATTAGGTGGGGATTATTTGACGCTTACTTTTCGAGTGTTTTCCGCTATAGCCGCTTGCCTTTCTTGTTCAATCTCCTTCTCAATAATCCTTCCTACCTTCGTCATGCTTAACCACTCCCTTATTTTGGTAGAAAACTCATCGTCCACAAATTTATCAGTTGCTGTCAGTATACCCGCAATAACTTGAACTTGATCTCGTTCGTCCGGTATATTCTTTGCCAAATTCACGGATTCAAATATTCATTCGAGGAAATCTATCAACAGTACACGCCGTTAGTGAAAGGGATGCTTAAGCGACTCCATATTCACAGCAACCACTACGACTTTGTGCAAGCAGGTTATTTGGGACTTTGGCTTGCATACCACCATCACGATAGTGAAAAGGGACCTTTTTCCTCCTATGCTTTCGTTCGTGTCAGAGGAGAAATGTCAGACGATGCTGAAAAAGGATGCCAGTTATTACGACCAGCATTCTTTCAGTTCCACAGCTCCGGAGCCTGTTCAAATGGCCATAGACACAGATGCCTGGATATCAGATGCAGAAAACTTAGCACCATATTTGAAAACGCTATCAGAACGAGAACAACGCTGGGTCATTGAACACGCGGTCCACGACCAAGCCCCGCGCATGATCGCCGCCAAGTACAACGTTTCCGTTGAAACGGTTAAAGGCTGGCGCAAAGGAGCACTAGCGAAACTAAGAAAATATGTAAAATAAAGCGAAAAAACAAACCGGCGGGGACGCCTGCCGGTTTCTATTTCGAATCAAATCTTTATACACTAGCATTATAGAAATCTATTAATATTATGGGAGGTGATTGTCATGACAACGTATGAAGCACTAATGCTATGCGCTGCCGTTGGTACGCTAGTATACTTCATCACAGCTGACAACAACGACAAAAATAACCGCCTCTAAGGTTGACAGCCACGGGCGGTTAGATCCGTTCCAAACGGTAAATCCGTGAGAATAGATGGGTAATGGCAAATGTGGCAAGGTGACAAAAAGAAAAGGAAGTTAAGCAAGTGGTAAATATTGTTCAAACCATATAGGCTCCATTACTTCTTCCCAAAATTTAACAGAGGAAACCTAACCCTCTTCCTCCCCTTTTTCCAAGCTTTCTTAATAACAGGTACAGCAGCTTCTTTTTCTTGCTTTATTATGATGCCGGCGACAATATTATTCATCCGTTAACCTTATAGCCAACCTCACTGGTGTATCCCTATTCCATAACACCCAAGTATTGTAAACACTTGATCTGTTATTTGTTCTGATTCTTTTCAATCCTTGTCTTGTTTCATTAATTTTATAAATTACAATATAACTTTAATGACAATGAAAGGGCCCTTCTCTTCGTACGCGTTTATTCGCGTCAGGTACGAAATGCTGACGATGTTAAGAAAAGACAACACCTATCAAGAGCGTCATGTTTATTTTTCATCAGATTCGCCAGAACTAGAATCATTGCTAAACCTCGCGCCGGAGCATTTCGAGCCATCAGATATGGATACACTCTCCCCCCTATCTCCATCACTTGAGCCCTCGTTAACAGCTATGGATGATTGAACATGCCATCCACGATCAAGCTGATCTTGTAAAAAGAACCATCGCTTCTGCCTGCCACAATAACAACCCACTTCTATTTAAGTTCATACGCCGGTATCGCGGTCATCCCAACGGCTTTCAGCATCAACAGGAATACAATCTATAACATCGATCCCGGAACCCAAGTTAAATAGTCCATTTCTCCTTATATTATAAATCTATTTGTGAAAGAACGGCGCCGTTTCTTGGAAGGAACTACCGTGAACAACCACCAAACGGCTCGTCAACACTATTCATTCGAGTACATCTATCAGCAATACACACCGTTAGTGCACGGTATGCTTCAACGACTCCACATTCACAACAACCACGAGGACTTTTTGCAAGCAGGATATGCAGGACTTTGGTCTGCGTACCTGCTTATGTTTCTGTAGATGCTGAATGGTCAAAAAAGAGCTGAAAATCAGCTCCCTTATTTTTCTTCCTTGAGTTTTTCGACCTCCTCAAGGTCTAAACCAGTTTCTTCCGCAACTTCTTCAGGGCTTATCTTCTTCCTTAACATCGCTTTTGCCAATTTTCTCGTGTTTTCTTCGACAGCTTGCTCAATTTCCTTTTCGATAATCCTCCCGACCTTCGTCATGCTTAACCACTCCCTTATCATGGTAGAAAATTCAGCGTCCATAAATTTATCAGTTGCTGTCAGTATACCCGCGATGACTTGAACTTGTTCTCGTTCGTCCAGTAAATTCTTTGCCAAATTGACGGATTCCCGTGTCATTTCTTCTCGAGACTTCGTGCTGTGCATTAAAGGAAGCATGCTCAGCTTCATGAGTTCCTCACGGGTTAATTCTTGACCTCTTTTTATTTTATCACTTATCTTCTCCAAGATCACGTCTCCATTATGCTCACTGAGCAGAACAGCTCTTGACTGAATTCCTACATCCCCGGCGTTCAATCGCTCTCCCACGCTGGCCACATCGCTCGTATATATGACTACAAGACGAATGGCTCTTACCACTTTTTCCTCTTGATATTCTCGATCTAAAATTCGCTGGGCGTAGTCAAGATATTTGATATGGTTTTCGTCGATACGATTGTTGCTCTCGTACTCCAACATTAGGACAGAGTCATCTTGCAAAAGAAACTGTGTATCCGAGCGTCTTTCATCGGCCCGAACTTTCGGCATGGTTGTCGGCAACAATTTTCTGATTTTAGGCAATCCTTCAATGCCAAAAGCATCTAACGTGGCATCTTTGTAAAGCTCGCTTAAAAACTTAAAGAGCACATCTTTATTATGATATGAAATGCCTTCTGCCATAACTTTTCTTTCCTCTGTTTATAGGGGATGTTTGTTTGGTTTTTATAGCATTATCATATCATACCAGGGATTATAATGCAAACGTTTGTTCTGCAAAATATATGGTTTATACTCGCTCCCCAAAGATACCGCGGCGTCTTCGATCATCAGCACACCATACCCCTGAATTGGTAAAGCCTTCTGCAATAAGGGGCTGCAAATGCAGGGGTTTCCACACGGGCCCGTGCCTCAATATTTTCCGCACTCAGGGCATCGATAATATCCAAATGGCTCACCCCGGCTTCATCGGGGCCCACCGTCAACGCCGTCGACCACCTATTCGACTTACTGCCTTCCAACTCGGGCATAAAAGCCACCCCCGGCTGACCACCCAACGCCGCATAATACCGCTGAAAAACAGCCCTTCGCTGCTTCACTCGATGATCCATCACTTCCAACTGTCCACGCCCCACACCGGCAACGATATTACTCATTCGATAATTATAGCCCACCTCACGGTGCTCATAATGCAGCGCCGGCACCTACGCCTAGGTCGCCAAAAACCGTACCCGATCCAGCGCTTCCACATCATTCGACACGAGCGCAGACCCCTAGCAGACCTCCATCAAAGAATCCATCCGCGCGCTCTGCCCATAAAAATTCACGATAATCACAGCTTTGGGCAGCTTCCCCCGCTCCTCTGCATCACGCATCGCGCGGGCCAATGGCGATGGTGACAAGCGTCTGAGAGGAACAAAAAACAGGAAAAAAAATACATTATCGTTCTGTAGACAAATGACTTCCCAACTTTATTTATAAGACTCACTCGGTTTCGTGACAAGGCTAAGGGCTAAAGAATCATTAAGAATATGATCTATAACAACGGTTCCGGCTCCCACACCACTACATTCCTTCACAAACTATCCAGGATTCCACATGTATAGATGGTGGGAGGTTTTTAATTCTAATAATTATAATTTCATCCTCTAAACTCTATTATACGTAAGAATAAAAAGAGTTACTTCATCCTTACGTGTGACAAACATTTCTTTTCTCATTCTTATTTAACTCAAGGGCATGGACTATAGGTATAGCTTCATTTGGATACTCAACCGAGCCTTTAACTGCTAAGCCTACTACTTCATTATTCTCGTTAACTAGGGGGCCACCACTATTCCCACCAAATATTGTTGATTCTACTTCATACATAGAAATTTCATTACTATTCCTTCTACCAATAATTTTAGTATCATCTTGCCTTAAGGGATTTCCATCATGGTAATGAGGGAATCCAAGTAATTGTACATTTGAATCTTTTGAAACATCATTTAAACTGTATTTAAATCCATTTCTATCAATATCTCTGCTTAAATCAACTAAGATAGCTATATCCTTTATCCTGTCATAACATTTCACTGTAACATATACATCTTCTTCAGGATATTCTGGTCTATGAAGTCTTATTAGCGTTTTCATATTGTAACCATCGTGATAATATTTTATGTAATCTTTAATTACATGGTAATTAGTAATATAGCCAATCCCTTTTAATAAAAATGCTGTTCCTTGTTCTATACAAAACCAATGAGGCAAGCCATCTTCGGTCATAAGCTTATGTTCATCTTGTTCTATTACAAATGTATTTTCACTTTGCATATTATAAACATCTAACGGTAAATACAAATATGGTAAATCAAGTTTTTTAGCAATATTGTTATATCTTTTTCCTAGCTTATTATAGACATTATCTTTCTTCCCTTTAACTTGTCCAACATAGGAGATCTTCCCCTTATAACACTGTACATATCCGGCAAGTTACCTTTTTTTCTTTGTCTAAAATTATACTGTTCATTAAATTTTTTTTGTGCCTTATCTAGGTTATCTTCTTCGATTCCTTTCTCTATAGAATGTAAAATAACTCTTATGTACCTAACATAAGATCTTTTAACATTTAGTGTCTCATTAACAGTAATACCCGTAACACTTAAATTTTCGTATTTACTATTTAACCTTGTTTTCTTATCATTAACTTTAAATCCATTTTTATGTACAATACTCTTAATTTTTTCTGAAACAACTGCTTGATCTGACCCTTTTTGTCCATGTCCTATAGCTTTCGGGAAATATATTCTGGAAGTGGAAATTGTTATATCATCAACATATCTAGTGTACTTACAGTTATACCTTCTGGAAATACTATCTAAATTTTTGTCAAGTCTATAAGAAATTATGTTAGAAATTATTGGCGAGGTAGGAGCACCTTGCGGTAAGAATCCATTCGGGTGGCAACAAATATTAGCTAAAGTTGTTGATACTTTATCATTGAATTTAAAGTAAGTCATGAACATAGCTCTTATACGTCCAAATGAAATAGAATCAAAGAAATCTTTTAGGTCAAAGTTTAAAACATACCTTTGCTGAACATGTTCATTTGCGTTTGAAATAATACTTTTTTCCTTTATATATCCATGTGACTTTGTATGATGGCTATATAAAAGACTTAATATATAAGCTAATTTTCTTTGTATAATCATTAAGTTCTTTTTTGGGGAATATATTGTCCTTACCTTTCCTCTATTTAACGTAAACTCTTTGTAATTTAAGTGCTTATTTATGAATAATATTTTATATAATGTCTCCGCTGAGATTTCTAATAAATGGGCTACATCTTTAAAATTTATTAAATTCTCAAAATTACGCTTTACATCTTCATCTGTATTTCTTATTTCTATTTCCATAAATTCACACCTTCTGGGCAACATTAGCAAAAGAGCAGTAGTAACTCTACCTTTTGCCAACCTGTGATAGTTTAACGAAAAATAAACGTAAACAGTTGCCTATGGTACAACCTTCAATTTATCCCGTAGCGCTTATCACCACGAATAACAATTACTACTACTCTTTCAAGTTCTATTATAAATTAAATGAGTTAATTTTTAAAGATTTATTGAGGTCGTAAGGTGTATCATTTTATTACTAAGATTTTGTGATATTCAACTAACTCCCCAAAGTTTTGAGTAAAGAACCGTAAAACAAATTACACTCATTAATCATGGCACTCAGCTATGTCCATTTCACGTAATAAAAAGATCCTCAACTAACTGGGCGTAATCTTTCATAAAGATTAGATCCCATTACACACCGCTATTAGCTGTAGATGCTGAACTCAATAGATTTTCAACTATTTTAATCACAAGCCCTGCTCACCGGCTGCGCCCCTTTATACATAATCGAATTGGCACTGGCTACAAATGTAAGCGAGGAAAAAAAACCACGTCACCCCCTCGCCAACTGAGTATTGCATTCACCGAGCGCTGAGAGATTTACCACTTATTGCGGAAGCCTTTACCAATTCACTACCTCCTGGAGCACCTTTCAAAATCCCTCTACTTACCCTCCGTTTGAAGTCATTTACCGCCACTATACCCCGCTGGTTCACCGTATGATCCGTCGACTCCACATTCATAGCAATCTCGACGATTTTTTACAAGTTGGCTATTTAGGTCTGTGGTATGCATACCGGGATTATGATGAAGAGAAAGGGCCCCTCTCTTCGTACGCGTTTATGCGCGTCAGGTACGAAATGCTAACGATGTTAAGAAAAGATAGCACCTATCAAGCACGTCATGCATTTCGAGCCATCAGATATGGATACACTCTCCCCCTATCTCCATCACTTGTCCCCCCGTGAACAGCTATGGATGATTGACAAGCCATCCACGATCAAGCTGATCTTGTAAAAAGAACCATTGCTTCTACCCGCCACAATAACATCCCACTTCTATTTACGTTGATACATCGGTATCGCGGTATCCCAACGGTTTAAGAATCAGCAGGGATACAGTCTATAACATCGGCCCCGGAACCCGCCTTTCCAGTCCACGACTAGCATTCTGGCATTCGTAAGTATCGTGTCAGATTTATTTCACGAATTAAAGCAGCATTGTATCCAAAAAGGCAAATCGTACAACTATTGTGGGTGGCTCGTGATTATTACTTCGATATCATCGTCTTAATAATCCCAATCACCTTCCTCCGTCATATTCGACCCTAATACTTGGCCCTTCAAACAACGGCTGCAAGTGTAGCGGTTTCCACACGTACCGCGATCCTATATTTAGCAATCAATCCTTTGATAACTTTCTCTAAAAGTAATAGTAAAAGATGTACCAAAAATTATAGGCCAACTTTGTTCCTGTTTTATATTTTATAATGACATTTATCCCTCTTATTGCTATATTTATAGTATCCAGGAATAATACTTAAGGGTGACATCATTCCGTAAAGGAATTTCCGTAAGCAAATATCAATCATAAGCCCGTCAAATCGAGTACATCTAAAAGCAGTACACGATAGCGCGAGAGGAGATATGTATGAGGTGATTGTTGAAACCAAAGATGATCAAGAAGTGTATGATGGGCATGTATTACCTGCCACAGAATCTGATATCACGGAAACAAGGGATTGGATTTTTGATTGGCATGAGGAATATATTCATCCAAATAGAAACATCCTATCCTTAAAAGTACATGGGGATCCAAATGTTCAAGCATTGATGTCCTATGTGGTGGACGAAGGATTTATTCTTATGGAACTTCTTGAGTCCGCTCCTTCCAATCATTCTCAACAGTCTGCACTAAAGGTGACTCCAACATTGCTCGCTGCTGCATCAGTGATCAGTTTTGACTACGGATTTGACGGATATACTGCGATTCATATTAAGTATCATCCATCGGTGATTTCCCAATATCAGCAGTATGGAGCAGAGATTATACGGCCAGACCGCATGGCTTTATCAACCATTGCATCAACCCGCCTCATTCAGTTATACTTCACGAAAGGAGAGCGATAGGATGTCTTCCAATCGCAAGTTTTCAAAAATGACTGATGGTGAATTAGCCCACTATATCGATACTGAACTAAATGGCGTTTATGCCATCCCTCAAGAATCTGAAGAAAAACGGGAAGAAACACGACGCATCATCAAAGAAATGAAAGAAAAGGATCCTAATGTCCCCGCTTCTATAGACACCTCTAAATACAAATTAAAAGCAGATGGATCAAAGCCCTCGAAATAATCGGGGCTTTTTTATTTTTATATCATACGCTCCTCGATATCCTCCGCAATCCCATGCTTCGATAATATCCCAGTGTGTAACCCCAGCTCGGGATCCACCATCAGCGCCGTAAGCCAAAGGTTTAGTTTCATTTAACAATTAATGCTGAAGTAATCACCACAACAATTGTTCAACAACCCCAATAACCCGCTCTAACTCTGTCTCCGTCATCCCCGATCCAGAAGGCAAACACAACCCACACCCAAACAACTCCCCCGACACGCATAATACTCCGCACCTTCAAAACAACGGCTGCAAATGCAATAGCTTCCACGGGGCGCGCCTCATTGTTCTCCGCATCCAGTGCTTCGCTAATATCCAGGTGCGTGACCCCCTGTCACAATCCATGAATCGCCAATGTCCCTGAGCTAGGCACGGATGCACTAAACATGATTGCTGTTTAGACATAATGACACTTAATCGGTATTGCGGGTACGCCAAGCTAACGTTACATAAAGAATCTGATTTGTAACAACCGACCCGGGTTCCACGCTGTTCATTCATTAGCAGCATCCCGGAAATCGATACGCCCAATACTAAGATAAGTTCCCCGTCGGAATGTAGTGACTCCTAATTGTGAAGGTACCCCCCTCACACACCTACTTCTCTCAAATAATCCCAAGCTAGCTCAATATGCTTCGAAGGAAACAATTCCTTTTTTCGTTCATTCCAGCTTTGTACATCTTGAATGAGGTCATCGTTATTCGCCGGGTTTGAATGTTTCATAACCCAATGCACGGTAGCCAATAGTTCCAAACCATAGGGCGTTTCAGAACCAAAGATCACCTGTTGTACTTTATCCAAGCGACGTTCACTGTCTGCATCACCCGACAAATACTCACGCGCCTTTTCGCCCGCGTCTTTGAACAGATCAATTTCTGCATTTCGGTTCCTGTCACCATACCCTCGGATAAAATGTCCTTCTAATCGCTGTAATACAAAGTTTAAATTCTCAGCATAGGGACCGTATTTACCCTTCTCAAAGTCAAGTTTTAATGGCTCTCCTGCTTCCTGGAGAAAGTAAGCAATTTTTTGCACTTCTAGCAAGGATAATCGATAGCCAGGGGCCTTATAAGCGCTCATAGACGCTAATAATAACGCTCTCGTTTTAGTTAATCTCGGTTTTGATGTCCCCACTTTCATTTGATCTGGCTTCGGGCTGCCTGCGGGTTCATATACATTAACATCAATCGCTTCATTAATGAATGCATTTTCTATTAAAGGTTTCACCTCAGACCATTTCAAGCCCCCATTACCACAACCGAGCGGAGGAAGAGCGAGAGACTTAATCTTTAATTCTCGGACAACTCGCACAAGATCTTTTAAACCTTGCTCAATGTACGTTATTTTAGACTTTTCGCGCCAATGCTTTTTAGTTGGAAAATTAATGACATAATCAGGGGCTACGATTGAATCTGTCGTAACAATATGCATTTGACCGATCTGCACGTTACCTTTTTTGCTTTCTTTCTCATATTCCCGAAAAACGTTGGGATAAGCTTGCTTCACTTGAAGGGCGATCCCTTTCCCCATAACACCAACGGTATTTACTGTATTAACAAGTGCTTCAGATTGGTCATCGAGTAAGTTCCCCTGCTTAAAATAAATCAATATCTTCACCCCCTAAAAATAAAATGTTGGTCTTATCCCTATTTTCAAATTTATGTACTAAAAACTCAGCTTGGCGCCTTCGTGTACGATCAGGATCTTGATCCGTATCGTTCCAATAAATGCTATCCATTACTTCCCAATCAATCTTATCAAGATGACTTAACTCATTATAAAATTCTGTCCATAACATGATGGCGTGGCCATCCGTAAAAACGAAATCTTTGCCTCCATCTTTAATAACATCTGTACTTGTAACCAGATAGATAATATCATCTTGTGTACCGGAAAACCCTTCAACATTTTTCCGATGGATGGCATACAACATTGGAGATCGTGGAGAAAAATAAAAAGGAACATAATCGTGCAGCATACCACGTGGTGCTGCAGAAACGGATATCTTTGAACGCCTAGACTGAATACTGTGATGAGCGATATCTGTATATGATATTTTATTACCGGAGACCCGTGAATGAGCTGCCAACCCACCATTATCTAAAATAGAGGGAAGGTTTCGATAATCTGTAATATGATAAAGCAATGTAGGTTCCATCCATCCACTTCCCAACCTAAGGCATCTATTGTGCCCTCAATGCATATTCACTTGTAAAGATTATATCATTCACATGCTGGTATTACTAACTTATACAGTCTGTATGCGTACCACCGTTTTTATCACCAAGCGCTGAGAGATTTACACTTATTGCGGAAGCCTTTACCAATTCACTACCTCCTGTATAATTATTAGGCATGCAAACGGCATGGCTAGAATACATTTTTTATGTCCCCATATCAAAGATCCTCTTCACAGTCATCCAAGGCTAACATCAGACCCGGCTCATATCACTGACAATAAATCTCCCATATAATCCCCTTCCCAGCGCTGTTCCGGAAGGAATAACATTGAACACCTTTCAAAATCCATCTACTTACCCTCCGTTTGAAGTCATTTACTGCGACTACACCCCTTTGGTTCACCGCATGATCCGTCGACTACACATCCATAGCAATTTAGGTCTTTGGTATGCATACCGTCGGAATTATGATGAAGAGAAAAGATCCTTCTCTTCATACGCTTTCATGCGCGTCAGGTACGAAATGCTAACGATGTTAAGAAAAGACAGCAACGATCAAGAACGTAGGTTTATTTTTCGTCAGCTTCGCCAGAACTGGAATCATTGCTAAAACTCGCGCCGGAGCATTTCCAGCCATCAGATATGGACACACTATCCCCCTATTTCCATCCCTTCTCCCCTCGTGAACAGCCATCTGACAATATGCAGAAGTGGTAAAAAGAACCAAATTGGATCTGCCCGCCACAATAACTCCCAGCTTCTATTTACGTTGATACGTCGGTATGGCGGTCATCCCCACGGTTTCAGCATCAGCAGGGATACAGTCTGTAACATCGTCCCCGGAACCCATCTCCCCATTCTATGATCACGATAATCACAGTTTTCGGCAGCTAACCCGCTCCCCCGCATCACTCATCACGAGTCCCGATGTAAGTGTCTAGATCTATCAGAAAAAGATTTAATGATAATAGTCCTTATAGATCAAATATTTATTAGTAATTATCAGAAATAATAGTGCTTTCCGAATCATTTGGTGCTATAGTTACAATACCCTGGGGAATAATTGAGGGGGCGGCGCCGTTCCGGGAAGGAATTTCCGTGAGCAAAATGCAATCGGTCCGTCAACAATATTCATTCGAGGAAATCTATCAACAGTACACGCCGTTAGTGAAAAGGATGCTTAAGCGACTTCATATTCACAGCAACCACGACGACTTTGTGCAAGCAGGTTATTTGGGCCTTTGGCTTGCATACCACCATCACGATAGTGAAAAGGGACCTTTTTCCTCCTATGCTTTCGTTCGTGTCAGAGGAGAAATGTTGACGATGCTGAAAAAGGATGCCAGTTATTACGACCAGCATTCTTTCAGTTCCACAGATCCGGAGCCTGTTCAAGTGGCCATAGACACAGATGCCTGGATATCAGATGCAGAAAACTTAGCACCATATTTGAAAACATTATCAAAACGAGAACAACGCTGGGTCATTGAACACGCGGTCCACGACCAAGCCCCGCGCATGATCGCGGCCAAGTACAACGTTTCCGTTGAAACGGTTAAAGGCTGGCGCAAAGGAGCACTAGCGAAACTAAGAAAATATGTAAAATAAAGCGAAAAAACAAACCGGCGGGGACGCCTGCCGGTTTCTATTTCGAATCAAATCTTTATACACTAGCATTATGGAAATCTATTAATATTATGGGAGGTGATTGTCATGACAACGTATGAAGCACTAATGCTATGCGCTGCCGTTGGTACGCTAGTATACTTCATCACAGCTGACAATAACGACAAAAATAACCGCCCCTAAGGTTGACAGCCACGAGCGGTTAGATCCGTTCCAAACGGTGAATCCGTGACCTTGGGTCACGAGCTCTATACATTATATGACCTCTTAAAATTATTATACATTAATAGATGGGTAATGGCAAATGTGACAAGGTGACAAAAGGAAAAGGAAGTTAAGCAAGTGGTAAATATTTTTCAAACCATATGATCAAAAGATATACCTAAATGGTATTACCTCTCTAGGCTCCATTACTTCTTCCCAAAATTTAACAGAGGAAACCTAACCCTCTTCCTCCCCTTTTTTTCCAAGCTTTCTTAATAACAGGTACAGCAGCTTCTTTTTCTTACTTTATTATGATGCCGGCACAATATTATTCATCCGTTAACCTTATAGCCAACCTCACTGGTGTATCCCTATTCCATAACACCCATGTATCGTAAACACTTGCTCTGTTATTTGTTCTGATTCTCTTCAATCCTTGTCTTGTTTCATTAATTTTTATAAATAAAATTACAATATAACTTTAAAGACAATGAAATGGCCCTTCTCTTCGTACGCGTTTATGCGCGTCAGATACGAAATGCTGACGATATTAAGAAAAGACAGCAACGATCAAGAACGTCATGTTTATTGTTCGTCAGATTCGCCAGAACTGGAACTGTTGCTCAACCTTGCGCCAGAGCATCTCGAACCGTCCGATATGGATACACTCTCCCACTATCTCCATCACTTGAGCCCTCGTGAACAGCTCTGGATGATTGAACATGCCATCAACGATCAAGCCCCTCGCATGATCGCCGCCAAACACAACGTCACCACCGAAAATGTTAAAGGCTGGTGCCCTACGGAAACTGAGGAAAATCATGCTGTAACGTCTTTCAACGTCGGATAAATGCTGAGATGGTAAAAAGAACCAAATTGGTTCTACCTGCCACAGTAACATCCCACTTCTATTTAAGATGATACGCCGGTATCGCGGTCCTCCCAACAGTTTCAGCCTCAGCAGGGAACAGTCTGTAACATCGTACCCGGAACCCACCTTCCTATTCAACGACTAGCATTCGGGCATACGTAGCAATCACTAACGGGAATTTGTGTTCGCTATTATGATATCAGGTTTCCTTCAATACCAACATCACGATGGTGAAAGGGGACCCTTTCCCGCTTATGCCTTCATTCGTGTCAGAGGAGAAATGTTGACGATGCTGAAGAAGGATGTCAATTATTCCGAACGGCATTCCTTCAGTTCAAATGATCAGAACCTGTGGAAATGGCTATGTCAGAATCCTGGATGTCAGATGTAGACACCTTAGCCCCTTACTTGCACATGTTATCTGACCGTGAACAACGTTGGGTCATCGAGCACGCCGTGCACGATCAGCCCCCGCACATGATCGCGGCCAAGTACAACGTTTCAGTTGAAACAGTGAAAGGCTGGCGGAAAGGAGCACTAGCAAAACTTAAAAAATATGTAAAATAATTAGGAAGGGAGCACTGCAGCAATGTCTCTGCAGGCTTCTATACGAAAACAACAATGTTCCTTTGGGTAACATATGCTCAGGGGTTATTAGTGTTGATTTGATAAACAGAAATATTTACTCATAGGAGACAATAAGATCATATAACTCATCTATATTATCTAGAGTATGAACACATCATTTAAAAAACTCTAGCAGCAAGCAACCCTAATATAAAAGCTATAAAAACTGAGATTAAAGGATGTTTTGAAATTAAATTCATTCGTTTTAATGATAGTGGCTTCTCATTATAGAGTTCCTCATAATCAGGATCTTTTTTTGCTTTGTTTAACAAAGACCTATAAGATTGCTTTTGTAATTCTTTAAGTTCTTTTTGCTCTTTTTGATCTTCAAAATCCTTAATTAGATCATATCTCAGTGAATTGCTCTCTTTGGAGCCTTTAGTAGCAGGTTTCTTCAGATAATACAATATTAAAGAAACAAAGCTTTCTCCTACCTCAATATATTTTTTTTCATCGCTATGGTTCGTTACTGATATTAGTGGATACCCAAACCACTCTGGATCTAAAGTGGTCGCATAAGTAGCCAGTCCTTTCGTCACAAAAGAGACTCTAGAATGGAAGGTACCCGCTATTTTATGTGATATTGCTATTGACTCCTCAGTTAATATACATACTGTTTTTCCCGGTGGGATTTGAATCGTATCTTTATTTTTACATGTTGCCGATTTCTTATTAGAAATGTTCCAAGCAAATTTACTTGCAGTTAAGTTGATTGTACTCCCTTTTATATGATTCATATTTAGAGGGTGAATTATTAAATTGTTCTTGAGAATCTCTTTTCTTATATCTTTATTACTCAGCATTTATATGCTAGCCCCTTACAATTAAACCATCAATTCAACAGCAGCTTATTGTTTACATATCAACCTCTTATGACTCACAGCATCCAGCGCTTTAATAACATCCAGATGTGTAACCATCTCCATCAGGGTCTACTTTTAAGGCTGTAAGCCAGCGGTTGGATTTCGTTAAAATTCCGGCATAAACTCAACGCTTGATTGATCGCTCACTGTATCGCGATATCGTTGGAAAACGCGATGGTCTTGTTCATCCCGTTGATCAACCACTTCCAACTGATCACCCCAACACCGACGACGATGTTGCTCAACCGGTAGTTGTAGCCGGTTCACGGGCTGGGGTGGTCAGAAAACGAGAACGGCCCAGTGCCTCCAGATCGTTGGAGACGAGAGCACCTCCGCCGGAGGTAGTAATAATTTTATCTCCGTTAAAAGAAAAACATCAAAACCTTCGAACGCGACGCTTTTCTGCCCTTTTAAATTCGCTTCCTAAAGATTCCACGGAACCTTTGATCACCGGCACACCATATCCGGAAGATGCCCATCACCACATCCATGTGCTCACTTACTTAAGTACAAATGGACTTCACTACCTTCTTCTGTCATGATACAATAATAAGGTGTCCTTTTCTTCTTTCAAAATAAGGTCACCCCATTCCATACATTAAAAGATAGTTGAGCTTTGATTGTGAATATAATATCCAGTGGAGGAGATGGATGATGATTAATTATATGGAGATATTAGAAGAAAAATTGACACAGGATGAACTTTATTCATTAGCACAAATTTTATATTCAAACTATGATACCTTTATGCAAGATGTGAATGTATGGAATAATATTAAAAAATTCACTCCTCAAAATGTATATAAATACATAGAACCTTTCAAAACAAACCTCACAGGACATGAAATAGTTAATAATTTAGTAATGAAGTACTACCCTTGCGAGCAAACTTTAAAGTACAACCTTGCAAGCAAATACTTAAATCGCAACAACGAAATCACCGCATTTGAAATTAATGTCGGAGAGAGCCGACTTGACATCGGCCGAATCAACGGTCATTCATATGCTTACGAGATAAAAACTGAACTAGATTCTCTTGATAAATTAAATAAACAAATCAATGATTATGCAAAAGTATTTGAGTATATATACGTAATCATTCATCCAAAGCACCTAGCAAAAGTAAAACAACTAGTTCCTGATTTTTGCGGAATTATTACATATAGTTTTACTGATTTCGAGTGTAAATTTGGTTTTAGAAAAAAAGCCCACAAAAGCCCTCTAATTGATAAGGAGCTACAGTTACTTAACCTAAATACAAAAGAATTAGAGTGGATGATAAGAAAGATGAAGTTGGGTAGTGTCCCGAACAACAGAATTAACAGACACATTCTAATATCAGAAAATATTAAGCCTCCCAAAATTAACTCTTATTTTAAAAAAACCTTAAAGATGAGATACTATAAGCAATGGGCTTTTATTTGTAAAAATTTCTCATTAATAAAACCGATTGATGTTCAATCTTTCTTTAAATCGAAAGCTAATCCGCACTGGATTTATTATAAAAACTCCTCTAGAGTATAGAGATAATGAGCCATTGTATATCCTTTCCATTCCGATTGGGCATTTCCAGATCTTTGGTTTTCGCTTATTTCAATAATAGAGCGGCAACCATAACAATTTTCTTTATGATTTTTGGAGAGAGTTTTCCAAACTTTAGAATCCATTATTTCTGGAACAAGTAGACTTGTAAATGTTGCTGGGCGGTTAAATTCACCTTTAAAACCATAAAACAAATTGTACTCCCCCGAAAATAGAAAATACCCAGGGCTTATACGCCCTCCTTCAGTAATATCATCTTTTTTCACACCAGCATAATCCCCAAAAGCATCGTATCCGAAGTGAGTATAATCTTTAAGAAGACTATTATCTATTGAACCTACAACTTCATTATTCGTTAAACCTGTATATGTCAATTCCTTTGGTACTGCAGATCTTATTATTATTGATGTAGCATCTTTAGTACTCGCTAGTTTAACAAGGGATTCGTGAAATCTCTTATTTTGAGTATTGTGATTTCCTTCACCAACATCAAAAAACAGAAAATCCTGTTTTTGCAATAAATCCTTTATACTAGTAAAGGCTTCTTGGAAATATGTTGGGTATATTCGAAATCCTAATCGGCCATACCTCTCTCTCAGGGAGAATTCAAGCTGCTTAAGACTTGTTTCATTGAATGGTATGGCAGGATCATAAGAAATTACCGGTATAAAACGATCTTCACCAACCAATCTATCATCAAGATAATAACCAATCCTTTGATTCACATCACTTTTCATTCGATTTATGAAATCTATAGTACTTTCTTTGGTATTTCTCTTCACACTCAGATATATTGGGATATCAATAAAAATTTGCTCCATTCCATCAGTTTCATTAATTAAATGTTGGATTGAATCTTCTTTACTATTAGAACGGGGTTTTTCTGAGACCATTTCAATTAAAGGAACCATCTTATTGCTCATATTGACAGATTTTAACGCCTTTCTCTCTTGTTCACGAAAACGTAATACAGGAACATACGTAAAATCTTCCAACCTCATACCCCTTTTCGAGATCATAATTAGTACTACAGCGAAACATGTAAATTTTCTTCTGAACAGCACTCAACATCTCACTGATCTTATGCCTTTTTAGAGCATTGTAAAGCTAGCATATACTTTGTTCAGCGATATCTTTCGCTGTAGTATTAGGGTTTGCTGAACAACTGCATACAAACTGATGATGTTTCACACAGTTCTGGTAACTAACTCAGAGCTGCCAAAATCAAACTGTTTAGCGTATGCTCAACCTCTTGATCAAATTCATTTTGGGTCCATATTGATCCGATCAATATCAATGTAGGGTCGAGGTGCAAGGGTTTTGAGCAATGTATGGGTATAACCCTTGCACTTAACGACGGTTATATTGGCGATGGATCCCTATATGGTAACTGTTTCACGGTTTTTCAGCAGCCCCTAATTAATTTAGAATACTATATTTAATTTACCATCAAATAGATTATAATTCAAATTATCTCACAATATAATACTTTTTATTGGTTGTGACCATTAAAAATCACTGACCACCCGTTCAACGGGTGGTTTGAGACTCGACCCTATATTGGTTATTAACAGTCAAGTTGAAAATCAAGCCAATTAGTTGCCATTAAAGGATGAGTTGAATAAAACACTTGTAACACTACACTAAGGTTCAACTTCTTGAATCAATAATTATATCATTTACAATTCTCACCGCAACCTTACAAAGATTCCAACGGTATGCCTTGTATAAGAACCATATACGAATTCGAAACCCCTGAAGAACGAATACCTACTTTCGCCAAAGACCAATTTCATTCCCCTAATTGGAACAGCTTCAGCTCCTGGCATCTACTAGGCTATTTATTTTTTCCTTTTCTTCTATTTCTAATGGCGGAGTTGCAATACATAAAAATTTTTCCGTCCTGCTACATGCAACATATATCAGCCTGGTTTCATCCCCTTCTTCATTAATATCTGGTTCGAGTAACCTCTCAATATTTTCAAGATAAACTAATACCGATTCAAACTCAGCCCCTTTTGACTTATGAATTGTTCTTATTTCACTATTTTTTTCTTCCGGTAACTTGAGATCATCTACGAGAACTTTAACAGACGTTCCTTCACTAAAGGATTTAAACCCACCATTACTAACACCTTTTAATTTTAAATTAAGGTCTAGATAAAATCTTTCAAGCTCCTTATAAAAGTCCAAAACACTTGATTCAAAGTTTTCATTTCGATACGTAATCAAAAACTCCAATAAAGAAACAGATACACTTCTCTTTTGTAATGAAGTTAGATGACCTTCTTTAAATGGTTCCTTAAGTTTATTATTTGAATCAGTCCGGAGTGTTTTAATACACTCTTTAGCTGCAAACTCAATCATACCTTTATGACCATATTCTTGGGCTCGTAGTAGTGATAACAAAAAGCGATACCTACTTGCCGAATCCTTATCCTCTAATTCCTTCCAAGGCTTTATCTGTTGTCCATTTTTTAGTTTTGCAACTGTTGGATTATTTCGTGCTAAAATACAGTAGTCATCTTTTAAATTTAACTCTTTCCTTTTCGCATTGAATGTATTTATAGTTTGTTTTAAATCACTCCCATCACATTCTATAAATGACACATGGTCAACTATGTTTGTCCTTTTACAATTTTGAGTTATTTCGTCACTTCTCAGGTTATTTAATAGATTAACAATTCCCCTACCACTGCGTCTATTGTCATTCATAGTATAGTTATTTTGATTTGGAAGATGAAAATCTAAAAAGGCTTGCCTTGAAGCTCCTTGAAACCTAAATATGGATTGAGCGGGATCGCCAATGACCCCTATTATTGCCCCGCTTTCGGATATCCAGTTGATTATTTTTGTTTGTATTGGATTTGTGTCTTGAAATTCGTCAAGTAACATATACGGAAATCTAGCAACTAATACCTCTCTAAGCAGTGGGTATAATTTTAGCAAACAATAAGAGAAATAAAGTACATCTTCATGATGAATAATACCACTAGACCAACAAAGCTTCTTGTAATTCAGCATATCTTCTTGCCTAATAGAATATTTTCCAATCTGTGGTGAATAAGGTTTTTTAGTCTTTAGTGTTAATTCTTCGTTATCGTCAAAAGTCCAATGTAAATCCTCCAAGCAATTTTTAATTTTCTTGGCTGTCTCTTTACTATTATCAAAATATCTTATATTATATTTTGATTTCCATTGATGGATTAATCCAGAATAAGCTTTATTTTCATCATGACCATCCATCCTGCTAATATCAATTAATGGTTCAGAACCATCATTAAGCAGTAAATAAACATATGGACTTACAAGGTTCTTATATAAAAAGCTGTGTATGGTCGAGGATTCTACGACATTCTCTTTTATTTCAAGCCTTTCTAAAATTTCATTTGCCCCTACGTTAGTATAGGTAATGCAAGCGATTTTTGATGTTGGTCCTATTCGATTTGATTGTCTTAAAATATGTTTTATATTTTGAATTAACCAATATGTTTTTCCTGCACCTGGACCAGCGATGACCTTAAAAGGATTATATACATCTTCTAATAAATAGTCAGACGTTATCTCATGATAAGTAATACTCATTATATTTCACCAGCTCTCTTAGAACAAACCCAGTTGAAAGCGTCAACGATATATTGAGGTATACATATTACTGGACTGTTTTTTTGATTTAGAATATCAGTTAACTCAAAGGCTAATTCACCTTTTTTCCCCTCAGCATATTGCAAAAAACCTGAAGCTACTTTTGCTTTATTTTGATTTTCAGTTGACCAACTTTCATTTATCAATTCCTCAATATCTTCAGGTACTGTACTATTATTCTTGAAAAAACTTGTTTTTGAATTCTCCCATGCCAAATCATATTCCAACGTTTTTCCATACCCAGATTCATTATAAAAAACTTTTACCCTATCGTTCTTATACCCTATTAAATCTATTAAATTATTTAGGTTGTTAGAGGTTATTTTGTATTGGTAATTTTCTTTTGTTCCAATCTCAAACGGCCAACAGGCATTCCAGCCACTACCTTTTCCTTTCGTTATTAGTTCACTCTTTTTTATCGGGTCAGCATCAGTCACACAAGCCACCTTTTTAGTAAGAGCATATTGCTTATATTCTTTCTTTACGTTTGCACCAAAGAGTTTAATAAAGTGTTTAAAAGTAGACGAATCAACCTTTATAAGCGAAACATGTGAACGATCAAGGTCATAATGACGTAAGCGTCAAATAATCCCCACCTAATAACAGGCGGGGATGTCATGTATGCTTTATTTAGATTGATTAGGGACGAAACATTCTTGCGGGAGTGTTTTGGACCATGGCAGAAGTTGAGCCAATTGCGCTTGATCTGTTGTATCCATATTGGGAAGTTCCTCAAACAAATAGCTAAGGTAGTGGAATGGATTCAATCCGTTTTCCTTGGCTGTCTCCACAATACTATAGATCATCGCACTGGATTTTGCTCCCTTTGCGGTGTTGCTAAACAGCCAATTTTTCCTCCCCATCACAAACGGCTTGATGGATCGTTCGGCTCGATTGTTATCGATCTCCAATCGGCCATCCTCTAAAAATGCCTCTAAACGCTCCCATTGGTTACGACAATATTTAATCGCCTTGCCAAGCGCACTTTTTGGTAATACATGTGGCGTTTGTTCTTGAAGCCATGCCAAAAAAGCCTCCAGTACGGGCTGGCTGCGTTCCAAACGCTTTTCATAGCGTTCTTGTGGACTTGCGTCCTTTAAATGGCGTTCAATGTCAAAAAGCTGATTGCAGAAGGCCAAACCTTCTTTCGCTTTCACAGACGTCGTGGCTGCGGATTCAGGCAATGCCTGCAGCGCTTCCGTGAATTTACGACGCGCATGCGCCCAACAGCCGACCAAACGGACATGGGGAAGGCCATTGTATCCTGCGTAACCATCGACATGCAGGTAGCCCTGAAAGCCATCCAGGAATCGGCGGGGATGCTTATTCGCCCGGGTCTGCTGATAATCGTACAGCACCATGGGCACATCGGCTTGTCCGGAGCGAAACAGCCACATATAGGACTTCGATGTTGCCGATCGTTCCGGTTCGGATAACACTTGTAAGGTTGTCTCATCCGCGTGTAAGGCATCCAGCTCTAATAGTTGGGCATGCATTTCGTTGTAAATCAGCTCGAGCCACGTGTTGGCACCGGACATCATCCAATTGGCCAGAGTCTGGCGGGGGATAGATACACCGAAACGTTCCAGGTGTTTCTCTTGCCGATACAAGGGCATGCCTTCCACATATTTCTGGGTCATGGCATGAGCCACGGCGGATGGAGAGGCTAAGCTTCCCGGAAATGCCGGTTCCGGCATCTTCGCTGTCACGATAGGCGTTTCGATGTCATGGCGTTCACAATGGCGGCAGCCATAGACATGGCGGACGTGCTCCACGACTTTCACTTGCGCTGGAATGACCTTTAATTCTTTTCGCACGTCCGTACTCATATCGTGTAGGGCTCCGCCACAACACGAACAGACCTGCTCCTCATCGGATAAATGATAGTCCATCGTTTCCGTCGGCAGGTTTTCGAGCTTTTGTTCGCGTTGGCCACGCTGTTTCTTGCGTTTATATGTAACCGTTTCGACCGTTGATTCTTCAACCGTCGGGGTGGATGTACCTTCGACCTCATTGAAAAGAGAGAGCTGGTCTTCATCGGTCTTCTCACTGGAAGATCCGAATCTGCGTTGTTGGCTTAGGCGAAATTGTTCTTCGTACCATTGGACTTTAGCCTCCAACGCCTCTTTTTCCAGCTCAAGCTTTTCATTTTGCGCTCGATAATATGCAATTGATGGGTTTGATGATTGCGCTGTATGTGCCATACCATAAGTATACGGAAAAGCATCCAACTTGCCCAGTCGAATGCCCGTATTTCTAAATTTCAATGTTCTATAGAATGGTACGCGCTTTGACCTCCCGATGGGCCTGCCTCTGCTCGATGGGCAAACCATCCAGCAGCCACCGAAGTTGGCGCGGACTGATGGTCATGGGTGCCGTTTCTGTTTCCGATGGCCAATGGAATGTGCCATTTTCCAACCTGCGGTAATGGAGCCAAAAGCCGTTGTGCTCCCACTGCAGGATTTTCAACTTGTCACGTTTCCGATTACAAAACACGAACAGACAAGGGGAAAAAGGATCGAGATCAAAGCATTGTTGGACAATAACGGCCAGACCGTCGATCGATTTGCGAAGATCCGTGTTTCCCCGAGCCAGGTACACGCGCTCGAATGATACATTCAACATTGGCTTCGCAACACATGAATGATATCGGATAATAACCCAACATGGGCGCCCGGCCTTACTTCGACGGAGATGGCACCGTAGTGAATAAAGATAGGTTCCGATCCTCCGGAAGGTATAGGATCATCATCGTCGACTTGGACCGTCAGCCATTGGGTTGAATCCGGTTCCGATGATATCTTGTCATCCTTGAATCGCTGGACCCAATAATACATTTGATTGACGTTGATGTCCTGCTCACGACACCATTCGGCCACACGTTGTCCGCTTTCTTTCCAGGCATCATACCGAGCTTTCCACTCGATTCTCTTGTCTTTCAGCGTCATCACATAACCTCCCGCAATCATTTCTAAGGCGATTATGGCACGGATGACTTTTGATTCCTATGTGTATTCTATTTGACGCTTACATAATGACACTTCTCTGCTAATACAGGATATAGCATAAGTTCAGCCATTCCTTCTACTAATAATACAGACTGTGAGAATAGCATGGCAGACTTTGTCGCATCTAAGAACCTTTCTACATATCTTTTTGATTTTTGATCATCTTTTGAGTCAGAAAAAACTCTCGAGGGATATTTCGCTTCAATTTTTGCACTATTGTCAGCTTCCAAACAGATAATAGGATCTAATCCGACCGCAGAAGTTATTTGCGTTGAATGTGTTGTTATAAAAATTTGCCTACTATGCTCCTGATTATCTACTTCATCCTTAAGAAATTTCAAGAAATTGTACTGTAAGGATGGATGCAAGTGAGCTTCTGGTTCTTCTATTAGTAAAATTGGAAATACCTTTGCATTCTCTCCTTGATTTTGCGACGTGATCATTTTAAACTTTGATAAGATTAAAGAGATATAAATAAGATTATTATAGCCCATTCCATTGTTAGATATAGGAATTTCAATATTTGTATGACCCTTTATAATTAAATGAAGAATAGATAATATATCGGCTTCTTCAAGTTTCCCCTTTAGACTTGGTGAACCACCAACAATTGCTCCTGTCTGTCGTGCTAACTTTAGAATTTCATCGGTATCTATTCGACCAATTATATTGCTTACAGCATTTTTAGCGGCAGATTGAAACTCCTCCTTTTTCTGTTGGTTCTGTTCAAGTACTTCTTCATCAGGATCATTTTCGATGGCATGATCTTTAAAGTGTAATAATATTTGTTTTAATAATGAATTTCGACCTGATGCGATTTGACTATCAACGTCTCTAAGAGCATCTAAAGTTTCACAGTGTATTTTATCCAGATATTCCACATCCGCTCTTAGATTATTTTCAGGGTTACCACCAAGCACTCTTGAAACATACATAGGGAGGTACTTTTCTAGGATTTCCCACTTGTTTTTATCATTATGAATTTGTCTGATTTCCTCTTTATATTTTTCAGCGTTTTTCTCTGGCAAAAAAAATCTATATGTGAGTTTAGCTTCCCAAGGGCTGGCCAGCTTGGTTAGCCAACTGGCTACAACTGCCTTGTCATCTTCAGTATTGACATCAGAGGAACGAAGTGTTGCTGTGATTGTTATTTCCGGTGGCTCATTGAAGTCCGAAATGGATTTATTAAAATCATCAATTGACAAAGTGGACCTAGAGCTTCCCCTTTTAAAAATTAATTCTAAAGCCTTAATAACAGTTGTTTTTCCAGCATTATTAGTTCCTATTATTACGTTCATACCTGGATTGAATTCTATTTCCGCCGTCCTAAAGCATCTAAAATTCTCAATATCCAATTTAGAAATAAACATAGTATTCTCCCCTGTCGGCATTAAAATCAGCTTATTAGTAATACATATAGCAAGTAAATACGCGTAAGTGATTGAACCCATAGCTACTACTATGTATTAATTATATTTATAGTATTTCACCGCTTTCGCAGGCACGCCAACAGCTAACGTATCATCAGGAATATGGTCTGTAACAACGCCACCAGCCCCCACGGTGCTCCATCTTCCTACCTCTACCCCAGGAATCGATACACTGCCAATCCCTAAATGAGTGCCTTCTCGCACTTTCGTTCCTCCGGCGATAGCAACTCGCGGGGAAATGTGAACATAATCTTCTATCTGACAATCATGACCTACAGAAGAGGATGTGTTTAGAATAACATGGTCATTAATTTGAGAATGGGGGTTGACGATGGCGCCGGCGATTATAGCAACCCCATTTCCAATCTGGGATGTTGGACTGATCACGGCACTTGGATGAATAACCGTTGCATAACGATAAAGAGGGAGATCTAGTTGATCAACGACGTTTTTCCTAGCACGGTTATCTCCGATTCCTACAATAAATAATAAATCCGGATATAAATCTGCAAGATGATTAGCATCGAAAATCGGGCCCTCAAAAAAATTAGATCCATTATTTACAGTAGAAGTATAATGATCATCCAACACGCCTGTCAGTTGATATTCAGCGCTAAAATGATTAATGATATCCTGAATCACTTTCCCATGACCACCGTTACCTAGAACTACGACTCTTTTCATATGAATCCTCCGAACTGCTTTCACCTGCAGTAGTTGACCCCGTGAATTTTTTAGCTGAGACATACCCTTGTTGATCAATCCCATCTGACTTAAAAACTTTCACTATGGTTAAAAATAAAATCTTCATATCCAGCGAAAAAGATTGATTATCAACATACCACACGTCTAGCTTAAATTTATCTTCCCATGTAATGGCATTTCTTCCATTCACTTGTGCCCAACCTGTTATCCCCGGTTTCACTTCATGACGACGGGATTGTTCAGGTGTGTACAACTCCAGGTATTCCATTAACAATGGCCTGGGTCCTACTAAACTCAAATCACCTTTTACAACATTCAATAACTGTGGAAATTCATCGAGGCTAAGCTTTCGTAAAATTGATCCAAACTTCGTAATACGCTCCTCATTCGGTAATAGACCCCCGTGCTCATCAGTTTTGTTTGTCATTGTACGGAATTTAGACACGTAAAAGGGTTCGCCAAGCAACCCCGGGCGTTTTTGTTTAAATAGTACAGGGGAACCTAATTTTATTTTGATTAGAATAGTTACTATAAGTAATAATGGGCTTAACAATAGTAACCCTATTGAAGCTGCCGCTAGATCGAACATGCGTTTCATGATCTCACCAATCTTTTTTCTCTTTTTTATGGTTCATTCACTAAAGATCCAACCAATCTATTTGCGTTATATTCCTTATACCAATCTACGAATGCCCCTATGCCTTCATCAATTGATGTGCTTGGGCTGAACCCAGTTGCCACCTGCAAACTCTCAATATCTGCGTATGTTGCTTCTACATCTCCAGGCTGCATCGGTAAAAACTCTAAGTACGCTTCTTTCCCTACATGTTTTTCAATTGTGCGGATAAAATCCATGAGCTTCACCGGTTGATTGTTTCCGATATTATAAACTTTATACGGAGCATAGCTTTCACTAGGATCAGGATTGCTTTTGTCAAAATCCGGGTTGCCTTCTGGTCTATAATCGAGCAAGCGAACCATGCCTTCAACAATGTCATCGATGTAAGTAAAATCACGCATCATCTCACCATTGTTGAAAACCTTAATCGGGTTGCCCTCCATTATGTTCTTTGTAAACGAATAATAAGCCATATCCGGTCTTCCCCAAGGCCCATATACGGTGAAAAAGCGTAGGCCAGTTGTGGGAACGCTATATAGATGACTGTAAGAATGTGCGAGTAATTCATTGGCCTTTTTCGTTGCTGCATATAAACTAACGGGATGATTAACTTCGTCCGATGTTGAAAAAGGCATATTCTGATTGGCTCCATATACAGAGCTTGATGATGCATAAATCAGATGTTCAATTTCATGATGGCGGCAAGATTCAAGTATGTTTGTAAACCCTACAAGATTAGCATCTACATAAGCTTGAGGATTTTCCAGACTATAACGCACGCCAGCTTGAGCGGCAAGATTGACGACATGCGTAAACTTTTCTTCATGGAATAATGCCTTGAGCATCTCTCGATCAGCCAAATCACCTTGAACAAAACTAAAATCCTCATATTGCTTCAATACATCGATACGATTATATTTAAGTTGTGGTTGATAATAATCATTAAGGTTGTCCAATCCAATAACTATAAATTCGTTTTCCAGCAGCCTTTTTGCAAAGTGCATACCTATAAATCCAGCTACACCTGTAATTAAGACCTTCATCTAACTGCCCTCCTTCAACAGTTCCCTATAAATTGTGTCCATTCGTTTTGCAACTTGCTGCTCAGTAAACTCTTCCTCGATTATCATTCTACCGTACCTGCCGTATTCTTTTCTTAATTTATCATCAGAGATTATTTGATAAATGCTCTGAGCAAGATGTTCAACATCGCCTAACGGTACGAGAAAACCACTCTCATTATTTGCTACAAGTTCTCTAGTCCCTAAGGCATCACTAGCTATTACTGGCTTAGAAAATGCCATTGATTCCATTATAAAGCGGGGAACCCCTTCTTTTTTGGAGGTCAATACACTGATATCGGCCATCTTTATAAAATCATATATATTAGACTTACGTCCAATAAGAATAACATTTTCTTCTAGATTCATAGTAAGCAACAAACTCTTCAATCTCTCTTTTTCTGGTCCATCCCCTGCAACCAAACAAACAAAATTATCGTTATAAATTTGTTTCACTCGTTCCAAAGCACGGAATAAAAATTCATGATTCTTAACTTTTTCGAGACGCGCTCCTATTAAAAGTACGGCTTTGTTTCCAGGGATATTGTATTCCTTTTTTAAATCAATAATCGCCTCTTGATTTATGGCTTGATATATATGGTCAAGCTGAGGTAAATCAACCCCATTACCTTCGTAATAGACAGGGAGGCGTTTATTTAATGCTTGTACCGCACTTATATCTTCATAATTTTGTGATGTTATCGCATGACAAAAACGGGAACCTATTTTCTCCAACGTTCTATACAGGTAATATTTCTTTTTACCCTGACCTTCATAAAAAGGTAAACCATGGCTCGTATGAATAACGAGAGGAACTTTAGCTATCTTGGCTGCTATCCTCCCAATGATTCCCGCCTTTGAAGTATGTGTGTGAACAATATCATATTTTTCAGCTTTCAATCTTTTTGCCAATGTAAATATAGACTTTATGTCTTTCGTAAGTTCAATTGACCGGCTGATCGGCGTAAAATAATATGGAATATTATAGGAATCACTAAATGAAGGATTTAAACCGTTATCGTCAGAATAAATATGAACTATATAATTGTACTTTTGTAATTCTTGTAGTTTATCCATTAAAATTTTATGGCTTGATGCAACCGTACATATATGGGCTACGCGTTTCATACTATTCTACCTTCCGATTAGTTGAATTTCTAGTTAGAGCTGTAGATTTTACAGTACGTTTTATATTATTCATCTAATTTACCTAATATCCTTCTATTTTTTATCTTTCCTAAAACTAAACCACTTATTAACAAGAAGAAGGTCATTAATTGTGTAGAATAAAAGTATT
The DNA here is from genome assembly GCF_006740705.1 of Salicibibacter halophilus. Lineage (GTDB taxonomy): Bacteria > Bacillota > Bacilli > Bacillales > Marinococcaceae > Salicibibacter > Salicibibacter halophilus. The sequence continues at coordinate 832,998 of NZ_CP035485.1, forward strand.
CTCCAGTAAACATGGATCCCATATTTCGCGCCCGTTTAAGCGTCAAATTTAATTTTTGCAGGAATTTGGCCTTCTTGTATCAAAGTGTAGAAGGAAGCCAGATTTTGAGGTGATTCCTGTGACTGAATCCATGGAAGGTATATCGGGCTTTCAAACGGTGCGTCTCGGCTCCACTCCCGTGATTCGCCAATTGATTGAAGAAGCTGGATTGGTCGAACGTATCGATAGACTTTCTCCCGTCAAAAAGGAAGATTGCCAAGTGTCCGTGGGCACACGGATCGCCGCTTTGATCATCAACCAATTGTCTGATCGTAAGCCCCTCTTCAAGGTCGAAGCATTCTATGAAAACCAAGATGTTGAATTGCTGTTCGGCCCAGGCGTCACTGCGAGTGATTTCAATGATGATGCGCTGGGACGGGCCTTAGATGCCCTTTATAACGCCGGGCTTGAAGAGATTTGTATGCACAGCATTCAAGGGGTGCAATCCTGCGTCAACCTTACGTGGGAAGGGCTGCACGCTGATACCACGTCCTTTGTATATACAGGTGCACCCAAAAACGACCCCGATGATGAGGCGTTATTAAAAATCGTCCATGGCCACACCAAAGATCATCGCCCGGATGCTCCGCAGATTAAATTCGGGTTGACGACATCACCGGAGGGCATCCCCGTCTATGCCGACGTCTTAAACGGCAATCAGGATGATAAAACATGGAACGCGAAAGTCATGAAAGCTCTGAGACAATGGTACGAGCCGGATCAGTTGGCCCAAGCGATTTTTATCGCGGACAGCGCACTGGTCACCGAAGACAATTTAAAAATGGTCCAAGGCAAAGGGGATCAGCCAGATTTTCAGTTTTTATCCCGGTTGCCGGAAAATTTTAAAGTGGCCAAAACACTGAAAGAAAAAGCCTTGAAGGACGATGAAAATGAATGGGAAGATATTGGCCACTTTGTCAACCGCAAAGGGGCGGCTTCTTATCACACCTATCCCGCCAAAGAGAAACTGCACGGAAACCCCTACCGGTTTCTGGTTGTTCAATCCGATCAAATGGATGGTCGGAAGAAAAAGAAGATCGACAACCAACTCAAAAATGAAAAGCAAAGCTGTCGCAAAGAGCAAAAAGAGCTGGAAAGCCGGGACTTTGCTTGTGAGGCCGATGCCGAAGCTGCGCTTGCCGACTTTCTCAAGCACCATCACAAAGGGTATCATACGTTTGAAGGCACCGTGGTCCGTGAAGAGGTGCCCGGCAAACGCGAGAAACGCGGGCGTCCCAAAAAAGGGGAACCGCCGCCTCCGCCGGTCACCGTCTATCGTGCCCAATTAGAGCTGCAATCCCCGTCGGAAGAGACCCTCGAACAGCTTCGCAAAGAAGCGTCCATCTTTATCCTGGTCACCAATGCGGGCAACGACACGGCCTCCGACGTGGACCTATTGAAAGGCTATAAAGGCCAACAAACCGTGGAAAATCGCTTCCGGTTTCTCAAGGATCCGTTTTTTGTCCGACGGCTTTTCTTGGAAAAACCCCGCCGTGTCGAAGCTTTTGCTTATGTGATGATGATGAGTATGATGATTTATTCCCTGTTCGAATACCTCATTCGCACAAGCATGGAAACAGATGACGAGCCCCTGAATTTGATGGGGGGCGGTGGCCGTCGAAGCATTCGCCCGACGGGCGAAGCTGTCTTAGAACTGCTGGATACCGTCGATATTATTCACATGGAGATCGACGGTCAACTCCGACGGTTGTTTCCGGATAATCATGAGCCGCAATTGGACCGCATCCTCAGTTTGTTAGGGATGGATCGGAGCGTTTATACGACACCGTTTAGCTCAAAAGCTGTCGAAATCAATAGCCAGTAATCATAGCTCGGGCATTCCTTTGCTCGTTTGATGTCGAATGACGAGGGAATGGCTCAACATTTGTCTTGTGCATATTATTCAAAGGCATTCATTCCCTGAACGGCATGTCCATACCAACCAAAAGAAATTACCTGGATGTTGCCCTCGCGAAATCTGGGATGGATATTAGAAAAACGACGATACATCCAATAAATCCAATGCAGTAACTTTTATTCAATCTATCTTCTGATTTCATTACCCCAATAATGGTGTTAAAAAATAATGAGGTGAAGAAAACTATAAATATCAAACCACCAAGTACCCCAAACTGTGCAAGTAGTAAAATAAACGAGTTGTGAGGAGATAATTCAATTGAGTTTGCAAAACCTATTCCGATAAGCGGGTTATTAATAAAGTGTTCTAGACCTATATTCCATAAATCGATTCTAGATTGTGCAGCAGCGACCTGAGAAATATCGTTGGATTGAATGGCCAAGTTTAATTCTTGAAGCCTGATGTTATTAAATTCTAATTGATCATATATTAAATAGAAAGCTCCTACTGTAATCAATGGAAATGTTAGGTGTTGAATCACACTTCTATTATATAACACAAATAGAATATAAATAACTAATAAACTAAGTATAAAAGAAATAATTGCAGTTCTAGACCCTGATAGAATTATACCTGTGCTTCCGCATAATAATATTATTACAGAAAATAGATTCTTTTTTTGAATTCCAAAATAAGACAACAATAAGACTGTCCACATTCCAAGGAATACTCCAAACCAGTTAGGGTTATATAATGTACCAAAAACTCTTGGATTGCTACTAGATATATCTCTAAGACCGGTTTCAGTATAGATATAAGATATTAAATTGTTTACATTAGCAGGATTAAAATATTGTAAGGTAGCAATGGCAAGAGAAATAAAACCACCAATTAGAAGATATTTTATAAACTTGCCTATAGACACATACCTACTAACAATATAGGCAAAATAAAAAATCACTATATAATATATTAGTTTAAATAGTTCGGCTAAGTCTATGAGTGAAGCTTCATAACTTTGATCAAAAGTTGAGAAGTAAGTAGATATAACTGCTAAAAATACCAAAAGAATTAACATAAATAATGACAACGGCAGGCTCATTTGTTTTAGATATGTTTTTTTGGTTCTAAATATAATGAAGGCAAATAAAATGATTCCTAGACCAAAGCTTATGATATCAAACACTCTCACTGCCGTACCCTCACCCAGAATCTGCGTAGGTGACGGTCTTATAATAGCAAAGATCAAAAAAAATAAAAACAGGAAAGAAGCTACACTTTGATAGTTAAGACTGAAAACTTTCATAGGACACTCCGAATGTGTTTTAAATGGTATTATTTTCACGAGAAAAAGATTAATGGGGATGCTTCTTTCATTTAATGGGTGAATTCGTATTTAAAAATGATAAGGCCAAGGGCTCAACCTCCACCCCAACAAGACAACAAACAATATTATTACAAGTATTTACCTAATTCAATTATTCCTTAGGGAGTATGCGGAAATTGATTATGATCATCTACTTCTACCCTGTAATAAACAGGTTTATTTACAAAGAAGCCTACCATTGACTGTATTACTAGCAGCTTACTTATAATAAAGTTTTTTAGATTGTTATTCATCATTAAAAAAATAAACATGCTGATTTGTATTATCATTACAAAGAACACGAAATTGACATTAAACACTGCTAATATCAGTAGAATCAAGCTTATGAAATCAAATATAATAGGTATTGCATTACGTGATAAAAATCTATGCTTAAGTAATTCTAAAAGAGTTTTTTCTTGTAGAGAGGTTCTAACAACTTGTCCTATAGAAATAGATCTTTTTGAGAATAAACTTTTCACTTTTGATATCTTATCTATATACGTATCATGATGAGTTATCATTGGAACAGGAGTTTCAAGTATTTTATATTGATATTTTTTTAATCTGATATACAATTCTGGTTCTTCATTTGCGTATAAGTTTGTCTTGTATCCATTAACACTTAAATATGCCTCCTTACTAATCAACAGTGCCCCTCCAAAATGAAATGCTTGTCGTAAATGGGTGATGCCATAGGTATTTTTTTTTGTTTTAATTAAAATACCGTTACTATACACCTTATCTTCACGCAAGCCGATAATACCGTATACCTCCTTTTCATCTATTAGGGGAATAGTTTTTTTTAGAAATTCTGGTTTTAAAACCATGTCTCCATCCAAAAATAGAATTAAGTTACCACAGGCTGCATTTGCTCCTATTGACCTGCTCAACCCTGCATTATAGTGCGTAGATTCCTTTATGTTTAATATTTGTAAATTTAATTTTTCTTTGTACTTCCCTGCTATTTCTCTAGTTTTATCATCAGAATTTGAATCAACCAATATTACTTCATATATATATGAATTCTTTTCAGGTAGAAGGCTTAATAAACAATCCTCAATATTTTGATCTTCATTTTTGGTAATAATTATAACTGATACGATTTCTTTATTACCCTTAAACATTTTTATCTCGTCCTATCCCCTTAAAAATACTTCTTCATATTGCCTAACAATTTTACTTACTCCAAAAGCTTTTACTCTCTCCTCTCCCACTTCCACAATTTTACATGACTTCTTATGAGAGTACGACTTTAACTTTTCCATTTTAGCAGTCAACTCTTTTATGTCACCTACAGGTACAAGCTCCCCATATTCGCCGTTATTCAACACCTCTGAAGGGCCTGAATTGCAGTTTGTTGCTATAACCATTGTCCCACAAGCTAATGCTTCAGCTATAACATGGCTAAACCCTTCATGCTTTGATGAAAGTACGAATACATCACTACTATAAATATATTTATAAGGATTAGAAACAAAGCCAAGAAATTGGACTTTTTTAGATATACCTAAATCATTAGCCAGATTTTTTAATTGGCTTTCTAATGGCCCAGCACCTAGCAACAGCAACTCAGATTTTTCATGGTTTTTCTGAAACTGATGGAAAGCCTTAATCAAAGTCGCCTGATCTTTTTGTTCTACCAACCTACCTACGGAAATAAATCTAAAGATATCTTCTTTTTTTTTATCACTTTCAATTAAATCCTCATTAGCCATCCTCTTTATATTCTCTTGATCAATTGGATTATATATAACCTCTATTTTTTTTCTTGGTGCTTTATAAATATCTATTAAATTCTGTTGTACCCCTTTTGATAATGAAATGACAGTTTTAGCTTTTTTATAAGAAATACCATATATTTTTAGACGCAGATTGTAGCTAAACTTCCCCTTTAAATGATCAGCTTCTCTGACAACAACGTCAACACCAGATAATGAAAGGATGCTTGCAATTATGGAAGTGAAGTTAATGTGTGGCTTTGTACTAAAGATTAAATCAGGCTTCTCTTTTTTTATAAGCTTTGCTAACGGTATCAGGGCACCCCTCAGTCTTGTTGATGGTAATTTAATATGTCTAATATCTTCTTCTAAGAAGCTCTCATAATCACCAACATTATTTAAGGTTACTAAAGTTGGAATGAAAGAATTTCTGTCTATATTATTAATTATGTTAAGGAAGGTACGTTCCGCTCCTCCCACACCCATTTCTGAAATAAAGAAAAAGATGTTTCTTTTTTTCATGCTTAAGACCCCTCACCATTTTTTTCTGATCCCGCACCATTTGTAGTATAAGTCGGGTATTTTCACATAATATAATTGAATAGCGATATACAAACAATAATGACTACTTAAATCTGTATCTATAACCTAGCCGTTTCTCTATCTTTTATGCATAAATCATTAATAATATGTGTGATAATTAATCATACACTTTTAAATGTCAGATCCATATCCTGAACTATTCATAGAAATTCCAAAGTGACTTACGAAACCCTTGGCTATCAAGGCAATAACCTGAATTAAGTATTCATCAAATAAATGAAAAAAGAATCCGTTTCTGTTAGTGTTAAATTAGACCAAAATAACCACAGAAAGGATTCTTCTAATGGCTACTTTACCGCAAATAACCCTGGATTTCAATCGCAAAGTGAAGATGTCGAATGACGGTGGTGATCTTTCCTCTGATACAGGTGAGATCTTATTTCGAGAGTTCGATGAAAAACTTGGGTTTTTCCATACGCTGGATAAAAACCTGCATCTGAAAGACGAGAGACTGTACCACCTTCATTCGAATGAGCAACTGCTTCGCCAAAAGCTTTATCAGATAATTGCCGGCTATGATGAAGATGATGCGGCGGATCAATTAACGGATGATCCCGTGTTTAGGCAAATCGTTGGAACGGATGCGTTAGCTTCTCAGCCCAGTTTATCCCGATTCTTTGCCCGGTTTGACACCGAATCTATTGATCAATTAAATCAAGCCAATCAAGCGCTTTTAGACAAAGTCCATCAAGTGAGAGGCTCAAAGAGCCTTATCTTTGATTTGGACTCCACGCATGCCAATACATACGGTGAACAAGAATCAACCGATTACAATGCGCATTATGGCACCGTCGGCTATCATCCTCTCGTTGCTTTCGATGGGATCACCGGTGATTTTATGAAGGCTCAACTCCGACCAGGCAACGTCTATACATCTAATGGGGTTGTGGATTTTGTAAAGCCCCTGATCACCCATTACAATGAAATGTTTCCGGAAACGATCCCATTTCTGCGTGGGGACAGTGGCTTTGCGGTTCCAGAGCTGTACAAGTTATGTGAAGACGAATCCGTCTATTACGTGATTCGTTTGAAATCCAACGCCAACCTGCAACGACTAGCCGATGAACTGCATCCGGCAACGCCGCCATCTGACGTTACACAAACCGAATGCTATTATGAGGAAACCGAGTACCAAGCGAAATCATGGGCCAAGCCCCGAAAAGTCATTATTCAATCGGTTCGTCCTGCCGGCGAAATGTTTTTCACGCATGCATTCTTTGCCACAAACCTATTCGATGCCTTCGCTCCCAAGGATATCGTCCGTTCCTATCAAAAAAGAGGAACAATGGAGAATTATATTAAGGAAGCCAAAAATGGTTTTGACTTGGATCGAATGAGCAGCCATTCGTTTCAGGCCAACGAAGCCAGGATGATGTTCAGCTTGTTAGCGTACAATTTAACGAACTGGCTGCGCACGCTTTGTTTTCCGGAAGAACAAAAACGCATGCAAATCCAAACCATACGATCGAAGGTCATTAAAGTGGCAAGCAAATTGGTGAAATCAGGGCGTTCGCTTTATTTCAAATTATCTTCAAGCTTTGTCTATGAAACCTTTTTCTGGAATGTGCTCAATCGTATTCAAAGGCTAAGACTAGAGTGACATGTGATCGCTCCTCTTTTTTAAAAAGCCATTTCAAGACAAAGGGAGACGTATGTCCCAAAAAGGGCATTTTTCAGCGCTTGACGCTATACTTCGTCACAATGCTAATCATCACACCTCATTTTTTTAACCAAACCGAAAAATCGTTAGCTTGGATGTTCGTTCACGCTTTTACTTGGAGGTATGAATAATTCAGGAATATATAAGACTTAAAAAAAACACGAGTAGCTTTTTAAATATACTACTTTCATATATTAAACTTGTCATTTAACTTTTATTTGGTTTTTCAACTTATTTATAACTAGGTTTAAGTACAAGTAACTTGATACCGAAATATATTTTAATAAGGCTCGGAAAAATACAGGTGTTTTGGTTTGTTTATCTTTTTCATTTAGGTTTTTATTAATTATTGATATAATCTTTTCCTCTGCATAGTTGATATCATAAGTCTTTATAACAAACTCCTGATTATATTTTAATTCTTCTGTATTGATTGTTTTTGTTTTAATCATATTAACTAATGTAACTAAATGGTGCACCGTAAAACTTTGCTTTATATTTCGACCGGAAAAGTTATAGAGGCTGAATTCCTCTATATTATTCTTATTTACAATACCATGATCATGAGAATTGTTTATTATAGTTACTCTTTTATTATATATTGCATCGATCGCACCTCTACCCTGACTAATTACTATATGTGAGGATCCTATAAATTCATTTACATTAGATACAAAACCCCTTAAATAAATAAATTTATTGTCAAATCCGCTATGAATTTTGTTTACTATACTGGATATTTCACTATAATTAGAACCATCACCAAGAATGTTTATGATTATATTTCTAGAACCAACTTTTTTCGCAACTTCTTCTAATAACGAGACCGTGGATAGAACCGATTTTAATTTATCATCGTCAAGCCTTGATATAATCAAAATTTGGACTGTATTCACTGGTTCAATATATAAATCTCTTGTTTCAACTGGAAAGTTCATTCTATTTGCTACTACTTCGATAAGGCCAGGATTATACCCATAGTTTATTAAGTCTTTTTTGTTTTCTTCACTAAATGCTAAGATTCTTTTATTTTTTAATAACTTCGGTAAATATCTAGGTACAACACCTCCAGGTTGAATATATAGCGACTTAACACCGGTTATATTTTCAACTATTGAACCATATACACAATTTATAGGGGTTACGTTTATTAATAAATTTGGTTTATCATAGGTGACACTTTTTAAAAAGAACATAAAATTTTTAAATGATTTATAAGGTGATTTGATTTTATATTTTTTCATATCTATGGTTTTTACACCATTATCATCATAAATATACTCTTGCTGTTCCATAAATTCACCAAAAGCTTTAACTTCGTCAACTGAATAATTTTTTCTGATAATATTTATATACTGCAGAATGGATAAAGGTGCTCCACCACTGAACCGAGCGTTTTTAACAAATATATTCATTATTAGACTCCAAAATTTTTACATGATATAGAACTGTCAGGGGTTAACATATTAATGAAAAACCGATCTATCTATGTCCAACGTTTTTTTAATTTCTTTACGATATTTATAACGTCCACAAGATCTGCTCTCTTCAAAAAGAGAGTATCTCGAAATTGTATACTTTCTTTTTTTATATAAGCAATTAAAAAACATACACTCCCAATTATATAAGTAACGGTTGATGTGATCGCTGCACCAATATACCCATATTGTGGTATAAACATAAAGTTTAATATAACATTCAAAATGAACACTGCCAAAAAAATCCAAAATGAATACAGTGGGTAGCCCCTGGCTGCCATATCCGGATGTAAAATTTTCACAATCACCATAGCCAAAACGCCTGGGAGTAAGAAACGAATTACAGAACCTGCTTCAAAAAAAGCATCACCATAAACAATAGTTACTGCTAATGGTGCCATCAACCAAAAAAACAAGCAGAATATAAGTAACGCATTGAAACTAAATCTAAGTAATTTAATCGCTCGATTTGAAGCACTTTCAGCATCTTTGGAATTTGCACTTCTCGAGAATAATACCAATGCAATTGCTGCAGGTAACTGCCAAATTAATTCAGATAGCGTCACCCCTACGGAGTAAATACCTACCTGTTCAGCGTCCGTCATGTGCTCAAGAAAGATAATATCTACTCTATAATTAAGTGTTAAAATAAATAATGCTAGTGCAAACGTGATCCCTCTAGAAAAGAGTAGCATTAACAATTTTGTGTTGAAAGCGAAGCGTACCGGGGAGATTTGTTTAATAACAGAGATTGAATAGATAACTACACTAAACGCTACCAATAAATGTACAAGTGCGGCCCCATAAACCCCTAGATCTAACAAGGCTACTAGTATAATTACTCCGCTTAGATTAATTGCGAACTTAACGATTTCACTTACGTTAATGCTTCCAATTTTTTGATTCCCCTGTAAAACGCCCCTGAAATATTTAAACAATAAATTTAAAGGAATCGTCATAAGGGCAATACTGATTAAGCCCCAACCGTAATTTTGAGCTGAACCAAAGCTATAATAAATTGCTGCAACTGAAAGAGTCAATAAAGATGTTATTACCCATAATGATAACAACGATGATAGAATTTCTTTTGTAGAATAGTAACCTCTTCCGATGTAAAAGGCAGAGGCTTGACGAATCCCTAAATCCGCGGCAGTCATTAATATGTTTGGTACTACAAATATTGCTGTAACGATTCCCTTTCCTTCTGGCCCTAATAATCTAGCCAGAATAATAGAAACAATGAAGCTCCCAAACAGCACTATGATTTTTGTTCCGAAAGTTATTATCACGTCATATGCTGTACTTTTTGTTTTGTTTTTCATTATACATCTTTACTTTCGTTGTACATTTCCACCTAATGTTTGGATCAACTCAGGAAGATCACTGTATCCTCTTTCAATTTGATAAACATTTGTAATTTCACTTATTCCGTTTGCAGCAAGGGATGCTAGAACAACAGCTGCGCCCCCTCGTATATCAGTAGCTATTAAATTTAATACTCCTATAAGTGGGGGGGACTCATTTATGATTGCAATCTGGCCTTTTGCTCCATTAACACACGTGAAATCACCGTTTTCAATTTTTGTTTTCGCACCTAGTTTGTTTAGTTCTTCACAATATAAAAATCGACCATCTAATATCATTTCTTTAATTTTACTTGTACCGTTCGCGCGGAGCATAATAGCTGCATGGAGTGGCTGAATGTCTGTATGAAAACCGGGATAGGCTTTTGTTTCTATATTTACTGGCTTTATTTTATTATTTCCGTCCACGAACAGGCCATTTTCTTTTTGTTGTATAATTAATCCTGCTTTTCGCCATGTCGCTACTTCTGTTTCTAGTACAGTTGCGTTACCACCGATGATTGTTCCATTTCCTTTAGTAACAGCAATAGCTGCTATCATTGTTGATACAATAATTCGGTCACTCATCACTTGATGGGAGGTTCCGTTTAATTTGTTTACACCTATAATTTCTAAAGTACTCTCATCTTTCCAATTAAAGATTGCACCCATTTGTTCCAAAAGATGGATAACATCTAAAACTTCAGGGTTTTTTGCAGCATTTTTTAAAGTTGTTATTTTACCGCTACAGAGCACACTGGCAAATATTACATTTAATGTAGCCCCAAAGGATGGATAATAAAATTCAATTTCAGTATGATCTACGTCGTCGTTAAGATCAGGGATCACTCTTATTCCCTCTCCACTTTCAATAACATCATGGCCCATATTTTCTAATGCTAGTACATGCAGATCATGCTTACGTTCACCAATTTCGCACCCTCCAGCTAATGGTAAATATAAGGAGCAATCCTTTGTGACACTTCCTCCCAACAGCAACAAAGAATGACGAATTTTACTTGCTATGTTGGGATCCAATTCCGATGAACGCCAACCTTCACCATTTAGAGTTAACGTATTCTCATCCTTAATCTCAATTTTCACTCCCACTTCCCTTAATAAAGCTAATAGATTATTTACGTCATTAAGTTCTAGTGGTACATTTTTTAATTCTACTGTTTCATCTGATAGAGAGGCTGCAACCAATGCTGGAAGTGCTGCGTTTTTTGCACCCTGTACAACTACTTCACCTTTAAGCGGTTTCCCGCCTTTAATTACGTAAGAGTTTGTTGCTTTTGGATGTTTTTTTAATAGTAACTTTGTAGAATTGCTCTGCAAAAGCCCCACCCCTTTTATAAAATAATAACTTCAGGTTCCATGGCTACGCCTAATTTCTGTTTGACTTCGTCATACATTAATTGCATCAACTCATTAATATCTTTTGATGATGCACCACCTTTATTTATAATCCAATTCCCATGCTCGTCACTGATTTTCGCTTGACCAATTTGGATCCCTTTTAATCCAACTTGCTCTACTAATTGCCCAGGATAAGGTCCGCCCGGAGGACTTTTAAATGTGCTACCAGCAGTTGCGACTTGTAATGGAAATTTCTCTTTACGAATGCCGATCGCTTTCTTTGCTTTGGTAAATGTCTCTTTTTTATTCAATCCATATGTTAATTTTAGTCGACAACCGATAATGATGCGTTTGTTGTTTATTTGAAAATCGCTCTTTCGAAAGTGCATTCCTAACTCGTCTACTTTATCTTCTACAATACTATTATTTTCGTCTATGTATATAACAGAGAGAAGGACATCCTTCATTTCACTGCCAATACAACCCGCATTCATTGCAATTGCTCCACCGATTGTACCGGGAATCCCAGCAAAGAAATCAAATCCATCTATATTTTCTCTTGATAAATCGATAGATAGCTTAGGCAAAGGCGCACCCGCTTCAGCGTAAATATAACCTTCTTCATAATTAATTTCATAATTTGTTAAGGCACGACTCAAATTTACAATAACCCCAAGGTAATCTTCATCATTGAAAAGAACATTGGAGCCACGTCCTAAAATAAAATATGGACAGTTATTGCGATCACTAAAAGCTTTGGCCTCGATAACTTCATTTATATTTTGGGGTGTCATCATAAAGAGTGCAGTGCCGCCAACTCTCCATGTATTCAAAGAAGTAAGAGGGACTTGCTCTTCAACTTTTACTTTCATTACTCTCGTCCCCTTTGGAATCAATTAGCAGCACGGACTTTGGAAGATTCTTGTTTGAAATCATTGCTCACTTCTATTAGTTGAGCAACCAAAGAATCATGATTGATATATTTTATTACTTCTTTAGCAGGCTCGTAGTTACCATTCTTTGTTTTCCCCACATATATCTTCGGATGCACCTGCGCTTCATGCACTTCCTCATCCCCGAGCAGCTCCTCATACATCTTTTCCCCGGGGCGCATGCCCATGTAATCAATTCCGATCTCGTCTACCTTATACCCGGACAATCGGATTAAGTTCTTCGCCAGATCGACGATCCGTACCGGTTCGCCCATGTCGAGGACGAAGATTTCTCCGCCGTCCGCGAGGGCGCCTGCCTGAATGACGAGTCTTGATGCTTCCGGGATCGTCATGAAATAGCGGGTCATTTCCGGGTGCGTGACCGTGACCGGACCGCCGGCTTCAATTTGTTTTTTAAACAACGGAATCACGCTGCCACGGCTGCCGAGGACATTGCCAAAGCGGACGGCGACGAAGCGGGTGGCGCTTCTTCGATTCAAGTCTTGGACGACCATTTCCGCGATCCGTTTTGTTGCGCCCATAACGCTCGTTGGATTAACGGCTTTGTCGCTCGAGATCATGACGAAGGTGTTGACGCCGCAGGCGTCTGCGGCGTCGGCGACGTTGCGAGTACCGATGACATTGTTTTTCACCGCTTCCTGCGGGTTTTTCTCCATGAGCGGCACGTGTTTATGCGCGGCGGCGTGATAGACGACGTCGGGCGCGTATGTATCCATGACTGTCTGCATACGTTCTCCGTCCTGAATATCGGCGATTTCGGTGTCAAAAGTGATGTGTGTGTAGGTGTTTTTTAACTCCGTATGAATATCATAAATGCTGTTCTCGCCGTGGCCAAGCAGGATCACTTCCGACGGGTCGAACTTGCACAGCTGACGGCAAAGTTCCGAACCGATCGAGCCGCCGGCGCCGGTGATGAGCACGATTTTGCCCGTGATCGTGTCGGCAATGCCTTCGGTATCCAGCTCTACCGGATCACGGCCGAGCAAGTCTTCCACTTGCACGTCGCGGAACTGCGTGACTTCGAGCTTTCCACTCAAAATGTCTTCCAGAAGCGGCATGATCTGCGTCTTCACGCCCGTTTCCGTGCATCTTTCATAGATTCGTTGCAGATCGCAACGCGCTAAAGAAGGAATCGCGATCAGTATTTGCTCCACCCGAAAGTCCTCCGCGACCGCTTGCATCTCCTCTACCGTTCCGGCAACCGGCACATTCATCATTTCCAGATGTTGTTTTGACACATCATCATCGACGAAAGCCACCGGTTCCAGTTCCGATTCCGGACTTCCTTGCAATTGCCGAGCCACCATCGTCCCCGCGGCGCCGGCCCCGACGATCAAGGTTCGCGTCCGATTCTTTTTCGGTTTTCGATAATGGTCCCGATACATCCGCCACGCGAAACGCGTGCCGCCGATGAGTAAAATATGTAACATCCAGGTTACGACAAGCGCGCGTGTGGAGAGCATGCCAAACACGGCCACTTGAAAAAGGCCCGCCACGAGGAGCGACATCGTCACCGCGTAAAAAATGCGCAGCAACTCATTCGTACTCGCGTAACTCCACGCGCCTTTATACAGCTTGAAGATGTACGCAAACACGTGGTGGGCGATGACAAGTACAATGGCTGTCGACACTAACAGCCCATCCCAAAGACTGCTGATGTTATAGAGCAAGAACGCCCCGATGAAAATCGCGCTCAACACGATCAAACTGTCCACCGTCATGACCACGAGCATACGCTTTTTGTACGTCATCCGCCTCACCTTTCTTCGTTACCGAAAGAACCCAAAAAGCTTTTTCTTTTTCTTGATTCGCTCGGGCTCGTCCATCATCAAGGAGTGATTGTTGATTAATAAATCCGCGTTTTGTTGGAAAAATAAAGCGGTATTCGTCCCGTACTGCTTTTCCATCTCTGCATAGGCTTGCCGCAAACGATTCGGCCGCTTCTTCGTCCCATGGGTGTCGGAAGCAACGAAATGGGTCAAGTTATGATCGATAAGTTGGCCGCTAAATTTCTTAATTGTTTTTCCAAAATCTCCGACGAAACTCCCGGCGGTAATTTGTGTCGCGACGCCGCCTTTCACTTTTTCGTACAGCCACCCGTGATTTGCCAAAATTTGGACATTACGCTCCGGGTGTACAATAATCGGCACCACTTCTTGCTGCAGCAGTTCATAAAGCACTTGATCTGCATAACGCGGCACATCGCTGCTCGAAAATTCAACGAAAACGTAACGCCCGCCGTCCCCAAGCGTGCAAATGTCTCCGTCCATTAATCCTGCGACGATATCGCCATGGATGCGCGGTTCCTGCCCGGGTAAAACCATGATCGGCAGCCGTTCGTCCACGATCGCGTCGTTCAATCGTTGCGTTTCTTTCAGGATGTCTTTTTTTCCGTTGGTATAATGCCCGTTTTTATGATGCGGGGTTGCAATCATATGCGTGATGCCGTCGTTGACTGCTTGCCTTGCCATTTCCAGGCTTTCTTGCATATGAGGGGAACCGTCATCCAAACCTGGCAGAATATGACTATGTATGTCGATCATTGCAACCTCCTGCTTTCCTCTTCCATGGTAACATAGCCCTAGGAAATTTCAACAATTAATCTCCATAATAATACATATAATTGCTATTTTTACGTTCTTGTCGATTGAGCACGGCT
Organism: Salicibibacter halophilus; assembly: GCF_006740705.1. Classification (GTDB taxonomy): domain Bacteria; phylum Bacillota; class Bacilli; order Bacillales; family Marinococcaceae; genus Salicibibacter; species Salicibibacter halophilus. The sequence continues at coordinate 848,037 of NZ_CP035485.1, forward strand.
CCGAGCATTTTTGCGTTCGTTTGTTTGAGCAGATCGGTGGCTTTGCGGGCCTCTTCCTTTTCCGTTTCGCCGCTTGCCACGACGAGCAGGACTCCATCGCTCATTCCGGCAACGATTTGCGCATCAGTGACGGCAAGGACGGGCGGAGTGTCGATAACGATATAGTCATAAAGGGTGCGCGCTTCTTGAATAATATCTTTCATTTTCTGCGAACCAAGCAATTCCGAAGGGTTCGGCGGGATCGGACCGCAGGTGACGACATCGAGGGCTTCATTGCCCGTCGTTTCGATCACGTCTTGCAAATCGCGTTGCCCGGTCATTACATTCGTGATTCCGGTGTGATTCGCGAGGTAAAACATATATTGCATCGTCGGTTTACGCATGTCCGCGTCGATGAGCAATACTTTTTCGTTTTGTTGCGCGATCGTCTCGGCCAGGTTTGCGTTCACGGTCGTTTTCCCTTCCTCCGGGCCGGATGAGGTGGTCATGATCGCTTGCATGTCTTGATCGACGGACGCGTATTGAATGTTCGTCCGAATCGTGCGGAATTGCTCCGACACCGGAGAACGAGGATTTTCCCGGACGATCAGGCTGCGCCGTTTATTTTGCTTGCGTCGCTTTTTGAGCATCATACACCCTCCTTTGCTCGGATTGCGGTGTCCGCTGTGCGTCCGAAGCCTCTATCTCGGGAATCGATCCGAGGGAAACAAGCCCGAGTTCTTTTTCCAAGTCTTCTTCATTTTTAATCGTATTGTCGAGAAATTCGAGCAGAAACGCGAGACCAACCGCTGCCATCAGCCCGACAACGAACGCGATCGCCATGTTCAAGGTCGGCTGCGGCGAAACCGGCGACGTCACTTGCCCAAGATCCGGGCTCGCGAGGATGCTGACATTGTCAATGTTCATGATCGTCTCGACTTCTTCCTGGAACACATTCGCGACCGTATTGACGAGCGTGACCGCCGCGCGCGGATCAGGGTCCGTCACCGACACCGTCACTACTTGTGATTCCCCTTCCGGTTGCACATCCACTTGGGATGACAGCTGAGAATAGGAGCGGTCAATTCCCGTTCGTTCAATCACCAAATCGAGAATCGCCGGGCTTTGAATAATAACGCTATATGTATTAATGAGTTCTACGTTCGTATCAATATCCCCGACTTCCAGCGAATCTTGCTGCTCTTGCTCCCCTTGATTGACGAGCAGCTGCGTCGTCGCCTCATATTGCGGCGTCATGATAAAAAAACTGATGATCGCGCTCAAGATGACAGCGCCCAGCGTGATGCTTGTGATCATGCGCCAGCGTTTTTTCAACGTTTCAAAGATTTCTTTTAAGCTGATCGTTTCTTCCATGGTGCCCTCCTGACACGAATAATGTGTATTGTTGTCCTTTTTTCATTCTTTTTATTATACAACAATCTTTTATATGGTACCATTGTACAAGTAAAGATTCAAAAAGGAGATACTATCCCACATGAAAAAATTTCTGATTACGATTGGCATTCTTATCTCTCTTATCGTATTAGTCGTCGGAGGCTTCGCCCTCTATCTTTATTTATCCGTCACATCAACCGCGGACGAGATGCATTCGCCGCTGGAACGGGAACATTCCGACTTGCGCGTGGATGCGCAAAATCTCGAGGATGAAGAACCGGTTTCTTTTTTACTCCTCGGGGTTGACTCGGAAGATCAAACATCCGGCCGTACCGACACGATGATCGTCCTCACCGTCAACCCGGAAGATGAATCCATAAAAATGGTCAGCATCCCCCGGGACACGCGCACGGAAATCGTCGGGCAAGGAACGGAAGATAAAATCAACCACGCTCACGCGTTCGGCGGCACGGAAATGGCGATGGACACCGTGGAAAACTTCCTCGACGTGCCGATTGACTATGTGGCCACCATCAACATGGACGGCTTCGAAGAAATGGTCGACGCCGTCGGCGGCGTAACCGTGGACAATGACTTTGAATTTGAGGAAGGCGGGCATCATTTCGCGGAAGGTCAAGTAGAGTTGAATGGTGACGAAGCGTTGTCCTTCGTGCGCATGCGCTCCGAAGACCCGCAAGGCGACGCCGGCCGCACCGAGCGCCAGCGCGAAGTGATTGAAGGAATGCTCGACGAAGGCGCCCAATTCTCGTCGCTCGCGAACATCGGCTCGATTCTGGATTCCGTCGGATCGAATGTAAAGGTGAGCGCCGATTCCAGTGAAATGGCCGATCTGCTCGGGTATGAATCCGCAAGGCACGACATCGATCAGCTGGAGTTAAGCGGCGAAGGTACACGGATTGAAGGGATCTATTACGAGATCATCGACGAAGGCGAGCGTGCAGAAGTAACGAACGATCTGAGAGAGCATTTGGAGTTGGAAGACTAGTGGAGTGAGGCCGCCCGGCAGGGCGGTTTTTTTGCGTGGGGCGGGGGCGGCGGGGCAAAGTGCCAGATTATTTGCCGAAACTGCCAGATTATCGCTCCAAAGTGCCAGATTATGCCCGAAAAGTGCCAGATTACGGTGGAAAACTGCCAGATTAACCGGGGAAAGCACCAGATCAAGCAAATGGCTGATAAAACCTTTGATTCGGCTGATATAGTGGTGTTTTTGGCTGATATAATGGGCCTACTGTGTTATAATAAGTATAATAAAAAAACGAAATTTTTGAGGTGATGATTAGTGGATGCATTAAGCAAAAATGTGAAAGAAGAGCTCGCGAATGCCTTAAATGATAAAGATTCAGCGATGTTTGTTACCGATGGAAAACTCTTCTCTTTGGAAGTACATGATATGCCTTCCATGGAAGAGATACCCAATGACTTGGCACAAGAAATCGAAGAATATTCGGAATTAAAGAAATCACTGCAACGTTATCTTGATAATCCGGATATGCAGCGCTACACCGCAAAAGAGTTAAGGGAATCGCGATATGACCACAGAGGATAACGTGGGTATTAGGGGTAGCGATCTTTTGACGTAAGAGGGTTCTGGTACTTAGTACAGGTTAGCAATTCTCTAAGTATGAATAAAACTCCCGCGGATGAATACTTTCAATTTTTCCAATATTAGATGGAAATCGACGGTGATTGGTCGTTAGTATGTAATTGCAGGATTCTTGAATAGCTGTGATCCAAACGTGAAAATCCTCTTGGTCAAAGCGATGAAGTGGTTCGGACATTTCCTGCGTAGAAGCTATTTGTCGGGCTGTTTCATGGTTACAACCACTAAGCTCCACTAAAACTTCTCCGATGGGGCGATGCTCTCTCATAATAGTTTCCACACTATATCGGCCGATCAAACTATTGGCTGGTAGTTCCATGTAAAAATCAAAAATGGGCTTCAAGAAGTTCATGATGAACGCTTCAATCTCCTGTTGCTCATACTTAACGATTTTGTTTCCTTTTCCAAGCCCTTGAATGGCATTTCGAACAAATTCAAAAATACATATTCTTGATAAAACCGGTTGAAATAAATGGGGAAAGCGAGCTGCTTTTAAAATTTTTCGATTCACGCCATCCACCCGCAGTGCTCCACACAGTACTGTCGTATCAATGAATACCTTTGGCTGAATGGGGGCATCATAGATCAAATTCATCTACATCCCCCGCTTCCCGATTTTTATGATCGATTTGGCTCATTAAGGCTTCTGCTGTGTTATCTTGTACCGGTGTGGTGATAAAGGAGTCTTGCGGGATTCGCCAATGGCCACCTTGGGTTTTATAAGCCCGAGGAAATTTTTTGTTTTCACACATTCGTCGAATGGTTTGATCGCTTAAGCCTAATTTTTTAGCCGCTTCATTAGGAGTATAATAATCTACATCAGCTTGTGAAACTGTGTTACGTGAGGCTAATAGTGAAGCCAGCAACTTCTTTTGAATCCTGGAAGGATCTTCTGCCATTTGACTCAATTGCTGAATATATTCAACCAAATGCTCATAGGCTACCTCAGTTTTTCCGTCAGCATAGGCATCCCTCATCTTTTTTTCTATTTCACGAAGTTGAAAAAGACGTTCCTCGCTCGGTATAGACAATGGGAATTTGACAAAAACGGGTAAACGCATACCCATTTGTTGTAGTGACTTTTCAATCGTCGCTTTAAAAACCGCTTGCGCCTTTTGTGCATCTATTTGCGAAAGAATTCGCACACTTTCCCACAAATGATCTTGTTCCTGGTTCATCATTTGCATCTTTATTCACCACCTTATGTTTAACATTAGCATACAATCTCAACAAACTCAACATTTTAGCCAAACATCTGACCTTTTTTCAGCTGTGCTGCTCGCATCCTTTTTTGCTATAATCACTACAAACGCTATTCCCAAAGGGGCCTCATCGCCATGAGACAACAGCATTTAATTCGCAAATTCGATCGGCAGGCGAAAATCTACGAGAAAAAACGCCGTAGAAAATCGGAAAGCAAATGGCGCGAACAGCTATTTTCACTTGCGCGTGGACACACACTTGAACTCTCGGTCGGCGCCGGTGCCAATTTCCCGTTTTACCCGGAAAATATTGATGTGACCGCTGTTGATTTCAGTCCTCGAATGTTGGAAAAAGCAAAAGAAGCGGATCACAACATACCGGCTTCTTTTATTCAAGATGATGTGGAAGCGCTTGACTTTGAACCCGATACCTTCGATACGATCGTCTCGTCCATGTCCTTTTGCGGGTATGAAAACCCCGCCCATGTGCTGTCCTTATGCCATCAATGGATCAAGCCAGGAGGACATCTGCTTCTGATGGAACACGGATTGAGCACGTCAACCCCGCTTGCCCAAATACAAAAAAGCCTGGATCCATTATCCGTCAAAGTTGTCGGGTGCCATCAAAACCGATCCATCCAACAACTCGTAGAGGAATCCCCGTTTACGATCGAACGCTATGAGCGAAAATGGTTCGGTATCTTTCATTTGGTATGGGCGAGAAAGGAATCATCCTTAACATAAGCGTTCATCTGACAGATTATCGACCATCCAATATGGTATAATCTAAGCAAGGTGGTGGTTCTTATGCAAAACAATGAACCCAAACGAAAATACGGCTGGGTCGACAAGTGGGCAAAGATGACTGGTGAACGGGCAAGAATTGATGCCAAAGTAATAACACATATATTGTGTATGAAAAAGACGGAAAACTTGTAAAGGAATTTCCAAACGGTGAAATTCTTCCCTTGCATGAAAAATAAAAAGAGAGGACCTACTCCCCCTCTTCACCAATTATTTGCTTCAAAATATGCTTCGCCTAAAAGTTCCTCCGCCTGATAATCATTCGACGAAAGTTCCTTCCCGACAAATTCCTCAACATCCGCTTGCTCAACGTCATACATCACTTCGATTTCTTTGGAAAATAGACGTTTTTCTTTTTCGAGCAACTGCGTTAATGCCGGTTGTTCTTTTGCTTGAAGGTCGTCCTCATTCAACACTTGCTTTAACCCCGACACATATTGCTCCAATCCGCGGCCGCCGACAATTTTTACCCCTTGATTTTCTTCGTTAACCATAATAATCGTCGGAAATCCTCTGGCGCCCAAATCGTGCGCCAGACTAAAATCTTCTTTTAATAGCTGTTGGCTGCTGGATTGCTCCGCTTCTTCTACTATTTTTTCCCCATCCAGTCCAAGTTTATTGACGATGCCAACGAGAACCGCCTGCTGGGCAATATTTTCATTAAAAGCAAAAACTGCTTCTCTTGCTCGTCGCAAGAATGTCTCGGCCAACGCTTCATCTTGTTGCTGAATCACTTTAAACACGCGGGATGGAGGATAAGAGGAATGGACAGGGTTGCCATACCAAAGGGTGCCGTCAATGGGCATCCGTGTCTGCTCGCCAACCTCCCGCCAATGCCCGGCCACATCACTCGGACCTGAAATTCCGTTTGCCGGATCAACGGGGCCATCCCCCCATTTTTCCAATAACCCGCCCATCACGGTGCGAAAGTTAAAATACTCGCCATACTGCTCGACAAATCGCCGTAGCACCGGTTCCAACGCCCAACAATGGGAACATACAGGGTCCGTCACGTAATACAGGTCAATCGTTTTCTTCGGTTTATTAAAATCAATCATCGTCATTTCTCCCTCATCGGACACGCCACAAACACCGGCTTCCGGATCACACATGAAAGGATTACTTTCCGCCATTTTATTTTCCCTCGCTATTCATATAATATTGTGCCCATGCTTGCAGGGGCTTCAGGCTCTCAGCCAGTGACACCCCTTTTTCCGTCAGTTCATAAGAAATGGTCACGGGTGAATCGTTTTCCACTAATTTTTTTACCAATCCGTCCTCGATCAGCTCCGAAAGTTTTAGTGAAAGCGCTCTGGATGTAATGCCCGCCAAATCACTTTTTATCTCGGAAAAATGCGCGTTCACATCCTCACACAAGGACAAGTAATGCACGATTTGCCCATTCCATTTTTTTCCTATAATTTGAAAAGAAGCCTCGATATATGGACAAACTTTCATTTTCAACACCTCTTTATAAGGAGTATATCATGTATAAAAAATATATCAAGTATAATTTTTATATGTTAAAATAAAACAGAGAGGTGACTTTATCATGTTGCAAAAACTTTCCGCAGCCCATCACACACAACCATTTAAAGGGCCATTCTCCATTACTCGCATTCATCCCGCTGATTTATTGGACACCGGACCATTAAGTAACGTCGATCACGCGACCCGCTTCCGTTGACGACCTAACAGCTGTCGCGATCCTGAGTTAGGGCTTCAAACGCTCCGGTTGACTACCTAACGACTGCCGCGATCCTGTGTTAGGGCTTCATCTGCTCCCGTTGGCTACCTAACGGCTTCCGCGTTCCTGGGTTAGGGCTTCAAACGCTCCCGTTGACGACCTAACAGCTGTCGCGATCCTGAGTTAGGGCTTCATCCGCTCGGTTGACTACCTAACGGCTTCCGCACTCTTGCGTTAGGGCTCCAACCGCTTCCGTTGGCTACCTAACGACTGCCGCGTTCCTGAGTTAAGGCTTCAACCGCTTCCGTTGATGACCTAACGGCTTCCGCGATCCTGAGTTAGGGCTTCAACCGCTCCCGTTGGCTACCTAACGGCTTTCGCGCTCTTGAGTTAGGGCTTCAATCCCCTCAGTTGAAGCCCTAACCCACTGCCGCTCTCTTCCATTGTGGCACAACTTCTCTCCTCCCCAATAAAAATAACGAGCAGCCACAGCTGCTCGCACCTTTTTTCATCATTTCACTGATTCCGTTGCGAATAACCTCTCTCTTGCCGTAGCGTATTCCCGGGCAATTCGATCGACGAATGTTGCCGCGGGGGTGACTTCATTAATCACCCCGATGCCTTCCCCGCTCCCCCATATATCCTTCCATGTTTTCTTGTCCGAATCTCCTCCGGAGAAACTCATCTGAGATGGATCGCTTTCCGGGAGCGCGTCTGGATCTAAACCGGCGTCTCGAATGGACGGGGCAAGATAGTTTCCATGTACGCCCGTGAAAAGATTACTGTAAACAATGTCGTCGGATGTGCTTTCCGTAATCATTTGCTTATATTCTTCAGCGGCACGTGCTTCATGGGTCGCGATGAAAGGAGATCCGATATAAGCAAGATCGGCGCCCATTGCTTGCGCAGCCAGTACGCTGTCGCCGCTCGCGATCGATCCGGACAAAACAAGCGGTCCATCAAACCATTCCCGGATTTCCTGAACCAATGCGAACGGACTCTTTGCACCGGCATGGCCTCCCGCTCCGGCAGCAACCGCGATCAAGCCGTCTGCCCCTTTGTCGATAGCCTTGCGGGCAAACCGGTTGTTAATCACATCATGCAATACAATGCCACCGTAGCTGTGTGCCGCGTCATTCACTTCTTCACGTGCCCCAAGCGATGTAATCGTGATCGGAACTTTATATTTTTTACAGAGCTCCATGTCGTGTTCCAACCGCTCATTGGATCGGTGGACGATTTGGTTAATGGCAAACGGCGCGGCCGGCCGATCGGGATGGCGAGCGTTATGCGCCTCGAGCTCCTCTGTAATTTCCGCCAACCATTCATCAAGCTGTGAAGCAGGCCTGGCATTCAGCGCAGGCATCGCTCCAACGATCCCCGCCTTGCATTGTTCGATCACTAACTTTGGATTACTTACAATGAACAGCGGTGATCCAATGACAGGAACGCGTAATCCTTTTAATATTGATGGAATGTTTGACATAGGTTTCTTCCCTCCATTTTTTATCTACTGATGATCATCATAAACCAAAATTTTAAAAAAAGTAACATAAAAGTTATTTTTCATAGTCGCCGAATAACGTCCGCGCATTATCGGTGAACAGCTTTTCAATTTGTTTTTCTTTTATTCCGCGGTTCATAAGTTCGGGCACGACAGTGTCGAAAAGATAAGTCGGCCGCCAATTTTCGATCAATTGCATGAAGTGATCCGGCATGACCGGCGGTCGGCCAAGCCAAAGGTTGACCTTGTCATGGGAGAGCAAAATAAAATCTTCGTAGCCCTCATCCAAAAGCGTGAGTAAAACTTCGATTCTTTCTTGATCGTAAGGGGCACCTACCATCCCCTGCAAGCCGAAGCGATCGAGGCCGATTTTAATTCCTTGGTCCATCACTTGGCGGTGAACACGAGGGTCGGTGTTTCCGCACATGTGGCCGATAATGATTCGATTCGGATCCGCTCCTTCTTGTAAAAGCAGTTCAGCTTGTTCCGGACCCATGGTCCCTTCCTGGGTGTGGGTCAATAATACGATGCCGGTTTCTTGTTGAATTTTTGCTGCTGCTCTGAAAAACATTCCTTCGTACGGGGTTATATCATCACGGCTGGACGCGAGTTTGATCACGCCCGGTTTTATGCCTGAGCCTTCAATCCCCTCGATGATCTCGTGCTTAAACATTTCATAGATGTCATCTTCCGCTGTTCCCAAGGATTGCCGAAATTTAAAATATGGCGTTGCCCCTTCGCCTTCGTAATAATAGCCGGTTGCACAAATAATTTGCAGTCCGGTCGCTTCTGAAACCTTCCGTAAGAAACGAGGGTCGCGTCCGCATTCATTAGGGGTGGGATCTACCACGGTTTCCACGCCATGAGCCATCATTTCATTGGCAATCTCAATCGCGGATGCAAGATATTCCTTCTCGTTAAAGGGGGCGAGTGTCTGATCGCCCTGGAAGCCGGGGTAACCGAAAATGAAGTGTTCATGGACGAGCGTCTTGCCAATGGCATCTACGTTAATAGGGCCGTTTACGGTTTCTACCATTTTTTCACTCATGATTTGCTCCTTTCCGCTTCTTCTTGTTTAAGCTGGCGCCTCACGGATGCTTAGAAGTGTCTCGCGAGGGACGATAATTCCTTTCTTGTACCTCTAACAAAAGAAATGCTGATCCCAGAGGGATTACTTGCTCGATCTAATCCCTCTGGAGGAATGAAATCTGCCTTGTGAGGGATTACTTATACGTTTTAATACCTCTGACGGAAAGCTAACTGCCCCCAGAGGGATTACTTACTCGGTCTAATCCCTCTGACGGAAGGAAAACGACTCCCAGAGGGACAACAATTCCTTTCCCGAACGAAATCATGATCTGCTCCTTTCCCCTTCTTCCTCTTGAAGCTGGCGCCAAAGAATTTTCCCACTGGCCGTGGTTGGAAGCGATCTGCGAAATTCCACCAATCTCGGGTATTTGTAAGCGGCCATTTGTTCTTTTGCCCAAGCGATGATTTCCTCTTCCGTGACTTTCCCTTCAGACTCCGGATGAAGGATCACAAATGCTTTGACGTTCTCGCCTCTCGCCGGATCCGGAATACCAATCACACACGCCTGCTGAATATCCGGATGTTTGTAAAGGTGGGACTCCACTTCGGACGGCCAAACGTTATAACCGGAGGCGTTAATCATCCGCTTGATCCGGTCCACCATAAAAAAGTACCCATCTTCGTCCATTAGCCCCATATCTCCCGTTCGGAAAAATTGCTTGCCGTCAAGTTCCATAAAAGCCTCAGCTGTTTCTTCCGGCCGGTTATAATATTCTTGAAACACTTGCGGTCCGTTTACAACGATTTCCCCTACTTCCCCAGTCGCAAGCTCTTGCAAAGTGACAGGGTCAATCACTCGAGAATCGACGTCAAAAGAAGGAATGCCTAAACATTGCAATTTTGGCGCATGCGGCGGGTTAAAATGCGTCTGGGAAATGGTTTCGGTCAATCCGTAGCCCTCAAAATATTGCAAGCCCAGCCATTCGTGCAATCGCTCCCCAACCGCTTCAGGAAGGGCCGCTCCGCCGCCCGAAATCGATTTCAGAGAAGCTATGTCATAATCGTGAATGTGTGGATTCGCAAGAAAATCAACGACCATTGTGCTGATATTCACCCAATTTGTGATTTGGTGACGTTCAATCATTGCCGCCGCGTGTTCCCGGTTCCATCTCGTCAAAATAACAATGGAAGCACCGATGGTTAAAGGCATTAGCAAACTATGAATCACCCCTGTCACATGGAAAAACGGCAACGCGGCCAGATGAGCCATACTGTTTGCGCCATTTATCCAATGAGCTGCCCCAAACGTATTGGCCTGATAAGAGTAGTGGGTATGAACACAGCCTTTCGGCACACCGGTCGTACCTGACGTATAAGGCAAAAACGCGACATCATCGCGCTTCCCGGTATATTCACTCGGTATCTTGCTCGCGGCAAGCGCCTCACTCCATGCCACCTCTGGATGTTCTTTCGCAGGAGCGACTACCTCGTCAGGAAGATTCGAAAATGGCGGTTGGTCAGGCAAGTAATCGGAATAAGCAGCAACGATCATCGATGGAAGTAACCCTTGCACGTTTTCATAGATTTCCTGTCCGACGATCCCCGCCTTTATGCCACAATCATTGATGCAAAATTCCAACTCAGCCTTTTTGTTCATCGGATTAATCGGAACAACCACCGCCCCCACGCGCAAAATAGCATAGAGCGAAATGATATACTGCGGAGCGTTTTGCATGTAAAGCATGACACGATCGCCTTTTTTTACATTAAACGCATGTTCCAAAAAACCTGCAAGCCCTTCCACTTCTAAAAATAAATCGTTATACGTATACGAAGCACCATAATAGTGAACGGCCACTTTGTCCGGATAACGCTTCGCGCTCACCAACAAATTATCGTAGACGGTTGTCCCCGGCACTGTTAACGTCTTCGGCAAACGGTCCGGCCATGATGGATAATGTTTTGTGTTCATGGGTAGTACCTCCTCGAGATTTTCATTTTCCTTTGAATATAAATAACTCCGGTTTTTCCAAATAAGCTTCCAGAGCACTCATAAACTTTGCAGAGTGTTCTCCGTCGATAACACGATGATCGAAGGTGATCGACATCCCCATTACATCGCCAATTTGAATATTTTCATCTTTGACAACCGGTTTTCTCTTTATTGAATGAACCCCAAGAATGGCAACCTCCGGCGGATTAATAATAGGAGTTGCGAAAAAACCGCCGTTTCTTCCCGTATTGGAAATGGTGAAGGTACTGCCCGACAGTTCGTCCGATCTTAGTTTTTTAGAGCGCGCTCGTGTTGACAAATCTTCAATACTACTAGCAATCTCCTCCACACTTAGCCTATCCGCTGATTTAAGCACCGGAACGACCAAACCATCTTCCGTAGCAGTCGCAATCCCTATATGAATGTCCGCTTGATAGTGAAATAACATATTCTCTTTATCAACTCTACCGTTAAATCTCGGATTCTCCCTTAATGCAAATGCTACAGCTTTTACAATAAAAGAAAGATAGGTTAATGTGCCATTTTGCATTTCATTTTTTAGTAAACCTCTAAATTCACTTAAACGACTGACATCCACTTCATCCATCCCCGTGCATTGAGGGATTTCATTCATCGAGTGGGTCATATTTTCAAAAATCTTTTTCCTTACCCCTTTAATCGGTTCACTATAGGTAGAAGTCGAGGGAACGGAAGCTTCATTACTTTTATCTGTTAGGTCTTCTGCATGAAAACGTACATCGTCGGCGATTATCTTTCCGCCTCTCCCCGTCGGGGTGACTTCAGATATCGTAACACCGAGTTGCCTGGCCAGCTTTCTCACTGTGGGCGCGGCTTTTACTCTTCGAGGAGGAGTATTGGATGCTTCTTTTCCTTCCTCTACATTCGGTTGTTCTGTTTCACTCTCTACTTCATTCATTCCCTCGCTTTCCGTCTCTATTGAAATGAGTGTCTCACCGACTTTGATACTTTCTCCTTCCTCCCCGCCTCTTTCATGAACGACTCCGGAGTATGGGGTCGTGATTTCTACAACAGCTTTGTCAGTTTGTACTTCTGCTATATTTTCATCTTCTTTTACCGGATCTCCTTTTTTCACAAACCATGTCACTACCTCCGCCTCGTGTAATCCTTCCCCAATATCCGGTAGCTTGAATTCTTTAATCATTCGATAACCCCCTTTAATCCAGCGATAATTCCCAAACATGCTTGACTTCCCGTACAATCCGATCCACGGATGGAATCCAGTCATTTTCGACCGTCGCCACCGGGTACGGGCTGTCGTAACCGGTTACACGAAGCACAGGTGCAGATATATAAAATAACGCTTTTTCATTAATAATTGCAGAAATTTCCGCCCCCACACCTGCCGATTTAACAGCTTCATGAACAACGACACAACGGCTTGTTTTCATCACCGAATCAATAATCGTCTCTTCATCGAGAGGGACGATCGTTCGAAGATCGATTAATTCTATGGAGTAACCATTCTCTTCAAGCATTTGCACGGCTTTTTTTGTCTCGGCCATCGTCGATCCCCAGCTAATAAGGGTGATATCCGATCCTTCTTTTAGAATGTTTGCTTTTCCTATCTCTATAGTGTAGCGTTCCTCTTCCACATTTTCTCGAATTGCCCGGTAAAGCTTCATTGGTTCAAGGAATAGAACTGGGTCAGGGTCCTCGATCGCGGCATTTAATAACCCCTTCGCATCACTTGGTGAAGAAGGCATAATGACTTTAATGCCTGCTGAATGCATAAATAAGGCCTCTAAGCTATCCGAATGCAACTCCGGTGTTTTCACTCCGCCACTGTAAGGCGCCCGAATGACCATAGGTGCATGAAAATTACCAGCAGAACGAAAACGAATGCGCGCAGCTTGGGCAGCAATTTGATCCATCGCTTCATAGATAAACCCCAGAAACTGGATTTCAGCTACAGGTTTAAGTCCGCGAACGGCCATCCCAACCGCTGTACCAATAATACCCGATTCCGCCAGGGGAGTATCTACCACACGCCGTTCTCCAAACGTGTCGACAAGCCCATCCGTTGCCCTGAAAACACCGCCGTTCCTGCCAACATCTTCACCTAAAATAAGTACATCCTCGTCTTTCTCCATTTCTTGCCTAAGCGTGAAATTAATGGCTTCGATCATATTCATCTCAGTCATTTGCTCTCCCCCGATCCTTTCCACTCCAGTATTTGTTCTCTCAAACGGTTCGTCGGTTTTTCGTATACATACCCAAGGGCATCACCGAGTGAAGTAGTCGTTGTCTCTGTAGCTTCATTAAAGGCTTGTTTCAACTCATCTTCTATCGAAGCATTTAAATCCTGTTCTTCCTCCTCCGACCATAACTGCAGGCCTTCAAGCCATTTGCGATAACGAGCAATCGGATCTTTTTTCCCCCATGCCTCGTCTCCTTCCTTGGAACGATACTTGGACGGATCATCCGAAGTCGTATGCGGTCCCATTCGATGAGTTAGCGCCTCAATCAGTACAGGTTTTCCGTCTTTTGCAAGCGATCTTGCTTCTTTCATTGTTTCGTAGACGCCAACCGCGTCATTTCCATCGACTTGAACCCCTGTCATCCCATAGGCCAATGCTTTTTGAGCAATTGATAGGCTTCTAGTCTGCTTATGATACGGAACGCTGATGGCCCATTGATTATTTTGTACAAAATAAACGACAGGCAACTGAAACACACTGGCAAAATTCATTGCTTCGTGAAAATCACCCTGAGATGTTGCCCCGTCTCCAATGTAAGCAACACTCACTGCATCATTGTTTTTGTACTGATCTGCCCAGGCACTGCCTGCTGCGTGCAAGGCTTGAGCGCCAATAATAATTTGGACGGGAAACACGCCTTCTTCTTTTAATATACCGCCATGCAAGTGCCCCATCGCATACTTAAAAAAAGATGAAGGCTTCGTACCCCGCACAAAGCACGCCGCTGCTTCCCTATAGCTTGGAAAAATCCAATCCTTCTCTTCAAGCGCGAACGCACTGCCAACTTGAGCCGCTTCCTGACCGGTAAGCGGTGCATAGGTGCCAATTTTTCCTTGACGCTGGAATTTAACCGCTAATTCATCAAAACGTCTCGCTTTCACCATCCACTTGTAAATGTCTAGCTTTTCTTCATCGTTTATAACGGTTTTCCCTGTCAGCACACCTTGCTCGTTAAGGTGTTGGATCGGAGTTACATCAATGCTGTTCGGCTCAATCCAATTCATTTACAGGCCCCCTTACATTTGACTTTCTTCATTTTTGTTTGTATCTTCTTTATTTCTTAAATTGAAATTCTTCCTATTGAAACCCATCATTAAGATATATAACACTACGCCTGCACCAAGCCCCCACTCTGGACCTTCAAGCGCTGTCAAAGTTCCAATGAATAAAGCTATACCACGGCCCACGTTGGTTGTCACCATATTCATAGCGATATAAGCACAGGCAAAACCAGTCAGCAATAAAGTCAACGATAGTGCTACATCCAATATAGGCAGGAGCAGAGTGATAACAGGCAAGAAAAAACTTAGTGGAATGGCGAGCAGAAAAGTATTTGTTGTACCTGTAAATATCGAATCCATAATTGCTCGGCCTTGTTTGTATCGCTCAATAACAAACACCTGTAAACCTGTCCATATTGGCCCGTGTAAAGGAACGAAAGCTCCACCGGTAAATAAATGTCCGATATTTCGTATCGTTAAAGCATAATGCGAACGTGTATAGTTAATATCAATCTTTTCATCGGGTCTATTTTTACTGGCATCCCGTATTAAACTATCGGCCACTAGCAAATCCCCAAAAACCAGAATATAAATAGCTAGAGCCAACGGAATTGCTGTCATTATCATTTCCCAACCCGGCAATCCAACTCCAAAGGGCGTTAGCGTCGCAAACATTTCTCCGAAATGCGGAACAAAAATGCCCCATTCTAAGTCGAATTGGATCTCGCCTGTAATGCTCCCCGTAATCCCCGCGACAATAAATCCTACCAGCAAAGCATTAGCCGCCAATAACGCTTTAATTTTACCGCTCGGTAGTTTCTGGAAGGGAATCGAATACATAATCAAGAGTACAGTAATCCAAGCACTGATTAATGTAAAGGGCAATTCTTGGACTCTTTCAAATTCATCCATAAAAGCGGCGATCGCTGCACCCATGATGATTCCCGCTTTCAACGTGTCCGGAACGAGACGATTAAATCGGTCGCCTAGACCCGTGACAGCAAAAAACAGAAAGATGGCTGACAAGACGATCATTAAGGCCATCATTGCATGTACCGCTTCAGTGCCGGGGGTGAACCCTCCGAGAAACACAATAATCAAAGGTAATGCAGGGGTAATCCAGCCTGGAACGTGGGGCTCCCCAAACAAAAATGTGTGCGCCCATACCCAAAAAGCTTGAATGGACAGAGTCGTCCACGCCACCTCAAAAGGAACGTCAAAAAATTCCATCATTAAAGGGGCCAAAGCGCCCCCATTGGCTACAGCAATGAGCGAACCTTGAATGACGACAGGCCAAGAAATGTCGACATGAACACCTGGAATACGTGTTGTAAATGGACCCCAATTTACTCCGGGTTGTAAGCTACCATATTGTCTTTTTTTAGCCATAAAATCACCCTCTTCCACTAAAATTTTCCTTTACCTCAAACCTATATTTTGTTTCTAACAAGATTCGACGGATATTATTGAATTCCTTTTTCCATTCATTAACTTGATAAGGTGTTGTCAGGCAAATGTTTACGGTCTGTATTCTTTGAACGTAAATAAAGCTGAAAGACAATATGGGCAATCACCATCCAACCAATATAAACGAAGAAGAGGTTTCGAAAGATCTCTTCGGCTGGCAGGTGTTGCTGAACAGTGATCAGCATTCCTGCAATTCCGGCCCCAAAAGCGCCTCCCACAAATTGGCATAATTGCACTAAACCCATCCCTGCACCAATATGCGGGACCGGTAATATTTTTGATACCTCATTATTCGAACTTGCAACCAAAATGTTCGAGCCGGCCATGGCAATGATTAATATGCCAAGCGAAGCATATGGCGTTACATTCGCAAAAAACGCAAACAGTACATACGAGATAAGTAGAAACGCCAAACCCGCCCGAATGACCATCATCGATCCTTTGCCGTCAATGATTTTCCCGGTGACGTTTGAAGCTAACGCTGCTAAAATCGGTCCCGGAAACATAATGAGCCCGATTTCCAACGGACTTTTATTAAACAAGTCAGCTAAAAGAAGCGGAATTGTAAATAATGTTGCAAAGTTCATGAATAAAGCTGTAAAAGGCATAAGAAGCAACAACAAGTAGCCGCGATTGTGGAGCAATTCGGGCTGGATGAACGGAATGTCAGCCTTATGAAGATGTTTCCATAAGAGGAACATAGCAGGAACCGAAAAAATAAGAGCAACGTAGATCCCACTCGTCACAAACAGTAATAATCCTCCCACGGATACACCGACAAGTAACGCTCCCGGCATGTCAAACTTCACTGTTTTATTTTCTTCAGATGGCAAATTCTTTCGAATGATCGGCAGAATCAACAGCACGACAAAAGGGACGAGAAACAAATAATTCCATCCCAAATGCTCAGTAAGGATCCCCCGACGAGCGGGCCTAACCCGAAGCCTAAAACCGCAGATGACGCAATGACCGTCATCGCTCTCCCCCGTCTGCTTACCGGGATAAATTTTGATGAGAGTACTATGGCTAAGCTCGGGAGTGTCCCTGCACCAATAGCTTGAAAAAGGCGGGCAAGGAGTAAAACGATAAACGTGTTGGAAAAAAACCCGATAAGGGAAGATGCCCCTAAAACGAGCAACCCGAGACTGATGAGTCTGCGGATGGGGATATAATCGGATAACCGGCTGAATGTTAACGCAGACAAAGCAAACACGATGGAATACCCGGATACAATCCATGTGGCCATCGATGAATCAATTTGAAACTCAGCAATCACCGTTGGGAGCGCAACGTTAAACATCGTCGTATTCATCGTCATCAGCAACATCCCGATGCCCCAGAAAACAAGGATGATCCGCTCATTTAGTTCGAATGGTTGGCTTAAATCTTGGTCTTCGATGGGGGCACTAGGCATAGGCGGTTCCTCCAATTTTTGACCGAAAATCTATATTTAGGTCCTAACGTTGTGGGTTCCTACACCGCAATTTCATCATACTAATTGCTCTTTAATTTTTTTAACTCTTGATTTCTAAGTTCTTTTTTTAAAAGCTTTCCAACACTGGTTTTCGGTAGCTCTTCTCGTATTTCCACCATTCTTGGAACTTTGTATGTCGCCAGATTATCCCTGCAAAATCGAGTGATCTCCTCTTCTGTCACTTTCTGACTTTCCGTTACAGATACATAGGCTTTAACGATCTCTCCCCTATATTCATCCGGAAGTCCTATAACGATCACTTCCCGGATACCTGGAATTTGATAAATGACTTCTTCTATTTCACGCGGATAAACGTTATACCCGCTTGTAATGATGATGTCTTTTTTTCGATCGACGATATAGAAATACCCTTCTTCATCCATATAACCGATATCTCCGGTATGCAGCCATCCATCTTTCAATGTTGCTTTTGTCTCTTCAGGTTTATTCCAGTAACCTTTCATGACTTGAGGGCCATAGACTAAAATTTCCCCTTCGACTCCTACAGGAGCATCTTCCATTCCATGATCTGTTTCAATCGCAATTTTTGCTTTGGTTCTTGGAATCGGCAGTCCTATACTACCTATTTTCAATCTTGAATGAGGATTACTAATGGTACCTGAAGTCGCTTCCGATAAACCATATCCGTCAGAAAGAAACGCATCTTTATCCATCAAATTTTTAAATTTTTCATATAGCTCCAATGGCATTGGTGAACTCCCACAAAAGAAACCGTTTATTTTTTCTATTCCGAACGATTCTACGTTTGGATAATTTAGCATGGCTGTATACATTGTAGGTACGCCATAAAAAATAAACGGTGGGTCTTCTTTGATAAGCTTTAAAACAGTTTCTACCTCAAAACGAGGCAAGAGAACTTGTTTATAGCCAAATTTAAAGCCAAACATTGTTACATTTGCAAAGCCGAATATATGAAATAAAGGTAAAAAGCTAATGACAACTCTGTTTAAATCTTCTTGTGAATCCAATTGTTTAAATAAATACTCATAATATTGTTCTATTTGATTGATGAAATTTTGGTGGGTTAACATAACCCCTTTGGGTTCCCCGGTCGTTCCGCCAGTATATTGGAGCACAGCTATATCTTCCATCGGATTAATTTGAACTTCCGGATGTTCAGAAACATAAGTATTGAGAAAGTCTTCGAAAAATATATCGCTTTCATCAATAACAGTTTCTTCTTTCTCTTTCACTACAATAATATTTTTAAGATAAGTCCTATCTTGAACGTTTTTCACCCGTTCATATAAAGAATCATGACAAATAATAAACTCTGCTTCGGTATCATTTAATTGGTATTCAAGCTCCCTTTCAACATACATTGGATTTGTTTGAACAATGATCCCACCAACTTTAAAAGCAGCAAAAGCCGAAAAAATATATTGTGGACAATTAGGAAGCATGATTGATAAGCGATCGCCTTTTTTGAATCCTCGTTGAAAAAGACAACCAGCTAATCTATCTGCTATTTGCTGAACTTCTCTATATGACCATTGGTCTCCATGATATTCAAGCGATATATCGGAATCAAATCGATTAACGGCGGCATCTAATAATGCACTCAATGACCTTTCTTCAATTTGTACTTCGGCATTAACATCCGCTGGGTAATGATTTAACCATCTGGTGTCTTTCATCATAAACCTCCTGCAATATTAGATATACTTTCGTTAATCAGTTAAAACTTTTATCTCCTTTCAACAATCTACGTGCAATCGTACGTCGTTGAATTTCTGCTGTTCCATCAGGAACTCGCGTTGCCCGCATATGACGCCAAGCTTTTTCGAGTTTCATTTCGTTCGTTAATCCCATTCCTCCGCAAATTTGCATGCAACGATCTACAACGCGAAAGCCCATCTCTGTTGTGAATGCCTTAATCATGGAAATTTCTTTCAAAGGTAATTTTTCTTGGTTTTCCATTTTCCATGCACAATGCAGCAGCATATTACGGCCTGCATATATGTCCATCGCACATTCAGCGAGTTGCATTTGAATCGCTTGATGATTTTCAATCGTAACACCGAAAGTTTTCCTCTGCTTTGCGTAATCCAAGGCAATATCCAAAGCCCATTGTGCGGTTCCAACGCATTGAGCTGCCATGACAACACGGCCAATATCCACACCATGCAAGGCTGCACCAAATCCGTCATGAAGTTCACCGATGATATAAGATTCATGTACGCGTGCATTGTCTAAAGAGATCGTCCCGATACGGCTACCCATTGACCCAAGGTACGGAATCACGGAAGAATTAACACATGTTTCCCCATCAAAAGGAACAAGAAATGTAGAGATGCCACCTTTTCGCTTTGCTACAAGTTCAGGATCAGTAATCGCAAAGATCATCGCATAATCGGCATAAGGGGAATTTGTAATCCATTGCTTTGTACCATTGATGACCCAGTGATCACCGTCCTTTATGGCTTTCGTTTTCATGCCCCACACATCAGAACCTGCTTCCGGTTCACTTAACCCAAAACAAAGCAGTGACTCTCCGCTTGCCAATTCAGGCAACATCTTTTCTTTTAACTCATCCTGCAAACCAAGTAAAACAGGCGTCAGTCCACCCGTAAATAAACCAACGGGGAATATTTCATCAACAAATAAATTTTCCCCATATTTTTTCGTAATAGATTCGTATATTAACGCAACAGCCACGGGTCCAAATTGATCACCATTGCCACCTAGCTCGGGCATGCCAAACATGGTATAAAAACCTGCATCCGCTGATTTCATTCGCACCTCTTTTAATGCTTCCTGTATCTCTTTTGTAAAATACCCATTTTTATCATATAAGTAGCGCTCATCTTCAAGCTCTTTAACAAACTTTTTTTCCAAAGGTTTGATTTCTAATTCAATAAATCGATCTAAGCTGGCAAGCACTTCTTTTATCTCTTCTGGTTCTGAAAAATTGATCATGTTCATTCCCCCATTTGGTTAATTTTGCGTCTTTGCAATTCTGCCACTATTGTTGAGTGTTCCTTATCCAGTTTATAAAACATTAACAAAATAATCAGCAAAACTGCTAAAATAATTGGAATATAAATATTTATCGCCAAAATCA
Organism: Salicibibacter halophilus; assembly: GCF_006740705.1. Taxonomy (GTDB): domain Bacteria; phylum Bacillota; class Bacilli; order Bacillales; family Marinococcaceae; genus Salicibibacter; species Salicibibacter halophilus. The sequence goes on from NZ_CP035485.1 coordinate 868,518, forward strand.
TTTCATAGGCTAATGGCGTCTGTTCGGCCTGGCCACCTACATATCCTCCGAAACTTAATAGCCAACCGATTAGGGCAAGTCCGATACCTGAACCGGCTTTAGTTCCAAAACTCGATCCGCTATTGACTAAACCGACTGTCCGAAGACCTGTTTTATATTCTCCGTACTCAGCAGTATCATTAATCATGCCGAAAATGTACGCTTGTGGTGCCATCACACCCAAACCGGCTATGGCTGAACCAATTAAGTATATTGTCAAATTAGCCGGATCAATCCATTTGATTAACTGACCAATGATTAATACAACAACACCTATAAGAGATGCATTTCGTTTCCCAATTTTAACAACGATAGGTCCCATAAATAATAGACCTATAATCATAGGTAAGGTTAAAGCAAGCCCTATGATCGGAACTAAATTGGCATTTCCCAATACTACTTGTGCATAATAAATACCAGAACCTTGCACAAGTGCTACTGTCGCATAAAATACTACGGAAAAAACAGCAGTGATCGCCCAATACTTATTTTTAAATAATGATTTGAAACCCAAAATTAACGGTACATTATCTCCCGAATTAAATGTATTGGGGCCGACTCTCTCCTTTACTGATCTAAATGTTATTAATATTAATACTATAGCTATTGATCCGTATATTGCGGCAACTGCTGTCCAACCAATTAACGCTGCTAATGGTTGAGATAAAACCGCAGCTACCAATGCACCTGAAAAATTTAAAATGCCAGCATAAGTATTTGTTAAAGAGCGACTGTCTTGGTACGGTGTCATAAACCCCTGCAAGGATTTATAGGCAATGGAAACCATTGTATAAAGCAAAACAAATCCCAAATATGTTACATAGGCATATACCAACATACCTGTTTGCCCAAGATCTGGAACTGAAAAAACCAATACAATTGCAAGTGCAAAAGGTACAGCCGTCCATAATAGCCATGGGCGTGCTGAGCCATGTTTTGATTTGGTTTTATCAACAACCACTCCCATAGCTAAATCTGTAAATCCATCAAAAAGCCGGGCAACCAACATTAATGTTCCGACAGCTCCGGCAGCTATTCCTGCGACATCCGTGTAATAATAGGAAAGAAAGTTACCAATTAAATTCCAGGTAACAAAAACACCAAAGGCAGATAACGCATATCCCCACATCTCTTTTTTTGGTGGTCTTTCCACTTCCGAACTGCGCAGATACGTTGATTCCTCTTTATTGCTTTGTTCTAACATACCCTTTGTCCCTCCTTTGTTCAACTTTGATAAGAGATACTTTAAAAGGGAGACACAAACTCCCTTTTAGGTTACGTTGGTGCCCTTTACTGATGCATAAAATTAGGCTTTCTTTTTTCAATGAAGGCTTCTACTCCTTCTTGCACATCTTTAGTCTGAAAAACTTCTTTAAACAGCGTAGCTTCTTTCTCAATCCCTTCTTTTAAATTGACTTCCATTCCGTCATGAACTGCTTGCTTTATTTTTGATAATGCAGGGAGTGATTTTTCCGTGATTTGAAGGGCTAAGTTCATTCCTGTTCTATATGCTTCGTTGCTTGGAACTACACGATTCACTAACCCGATTTTTTCGGCTTCTGCTGCTGTTATTGGTTCGCCTGTATACATTATTTCTTTTGCTTTTGATTCTCCAATGAGCCTAGGCAGCCTTTGAGTCCCGGCGCCACCCGGAAAAAGACCAAGGTTAATTTCGGGAAATCCAATTTGTATTTGTTCTTCTGCGATCCTGATGTCGCATGCTAAAGCTAGTTCACAACCTCCTCCAAATGTGAGGCCATCAAGAACAGCGATCGTTGGCTTGGGCAATTCTTCCATTTCATTTAACATTTGATGCATGAACATGACTTGGTCCCGCATATCCGGATTCTCAATCATTTGAGGAAACTCCTTAATATCAGCGCCAGCCATAAATGCTTTCTCTCCTGTACTGGTTAAGAGCACACAAACTACTTCTTTATCAGCTTTTATTTCAGCCGTAATTGCTTTCAATTCTTTCTGTATCTGTTGGTTCATCACATTTAACGGTGGGTTATCAATCGTTATCACTGCAATCTCATTTTCTTTTTTATAAGTTACGAGTGGATTCATTTTGTTTTTGCTCCTTTATATTATTTTTGATGTGACTCTTCTCTAACTTTCCGACGCAATATTTTTCCGACATTTGTTTTTGGTAATTCTTTTCTAAATTCAATGATTCGCGGCACTTTATAAGGCGCCATATTTTCACGACAATAATCAATTAAATCTTCTTCTTCACAATCATCGTTTAACACAATGACCGCCTTTACCGTTTCGCCACGGTATGAATCCGGAACACCTACAACGACGGCTTCTTGCACAGACGGATGTTCATAGAGAATTTCTTCAACATCACGAGGATATACATTGTAACCGCTTGCAATTATTAAGTCTTTTTTGCGATCGACGATATACAAATAACCTTCCTCATCCATATAAGCGATGTCTCCCGTATACAACCAACCATTCCTAAGTGCGTGTTCCGTTTCTTCAGGCATGTTCCAATAACCCTTCATGATTTGAGGACCCTTAATCACAATTTCCCCCGTCTCACCGCATGCCATCTCTTTTTCTCCATAGCTCAAATCTACAATTTTATAATCGGTAGAAGGCAAACCAATACCCACACTTCCTGGTTTTCTATGAGAAAAATAAGGATTGGTATGTGTAGATGGTGACGTTTCTGAAAGCCCATACCCTTCCAATATCGTAGCTTTGGATTTTTTTTCGAATTGACGTATGATTTCTTTTGGTATCGGTGCACTGCCACTACTACAAAATTTTATGCTTTCAAGGGCATCATTCGTTAAATGGGGCTGATTTAATAAACTGATATACATGGTGGGCACTCCCGGAAAAACGGTTGGCCTGGTTTCTTTGATGGTCGTTAATAATTCTTCAGGTTCAAATCTTGGTAACAGAATATTCATTGCTCCTGCATAGATAGCCAAGTTCATACCTGATGTCATACCATATACGTGGAATAAAGGAATCACTGTAAGGACACGATCTTTTCCAAACTCTAGTGTATCTTTGAAAAACTCTGCCGCTTGCATTACATTTGCCAGCAAATTTCTATGGGTGAGCATCGCCCCCTTTGAACGGCCGGTGGTACCGCCTGTATACTGTAAAACCGCTACATCTTCATTAGGATTAATACTAACCGGTAGAGGTGGCCCCCTACTTCAAGAAATTGATTAAACCCTATGGCAATATCATGATCTGTATTCCTTCCTTCTAAATTCACTTTAATGACATTTTCAATAAGGGTGTCACTAATAATTTGATCTAACACAGGTAGCAAAGGTTCGTATATCACAATTGTCTTCGCCCCGGAATCCATTAATATGTGTTGCAATTCCTTTCCGACAAGCATTGGATTTGTCTGTGTAACAATAGCTCCTGCCTGTAGTGATCCGTAATAACTAATGACAAATTGAGGGCAGTTTGGAAGCATAATCGCCACTCGATCTTCCTTTTGCACGCCTGCTTTTTGCAAAGCAGCAGTAAAAGCATCTGTTAATTCACCAAGTTTTCGATATGTTGTTTCATCGCGGTTAAAGTATAGTGCTATATTGTCTTCATAAGCAGCAATTGACGCTTTTAACATTTGGGGTAAAGATTTATTGGGAATTTCAATTTCCTTTTTTATATGTTCCGGATAAAGGTCTAACCAAACTTTACTCATAAGATGCCCTCCAAATGGAAAAATTTGATGTGATTCGTCCCATGTCGCTATGCTTAAGCGTAAGCATGTGCCCCTCCATCTACGGTTAATATTTCTCCACTCACAAAATCAGAGGCTGTAGAAGCTAAAAACAGCGCTGCACCTTTTAAATCCTCATCATTCCCGTATCTCTTTAATGGCGTTCTTTCCAAGATTGCGTCGCCGCCTTTGTCAAGCAACCCTCGTGACATTTTTGTCGGAAAAAAACCAGGCGCGATGGCATTGACATTGATATTATTTGGACCCCATTTTACCGCCAGATCCTTTGTGAACGTCATAACAGCCCCTTTACTCGTGTTATAACCAATGGTATCCATGATACTTGGATCTGTTCCGCCAAAACCGGATGTAGAGGAAATATTTATGATTTTCCCTTTGTTTTGCTTTAGCATAATCTTCCCTACCTCTAAACTCATATAAAATGTTCCATTTATATTGACATTCATCACTTTATCCCAAGATTCAGTTGGCATGTCTACAACCGGTGCCGCCCATGTTGCTCCGCTGTTATTTACTAAAATATCAATGCTTCCGAAGTGGTCAACCGTAGTCTCTACAACATTTTTTACATCATCGTGATTGGCTACATCACATTTAAATGCCAGCGAATCAACGCCGCGTTTTTTTAATTCCTCACTTTTTTCCTCACACGCCTCCGGTTTTCGGGAACAAACCACAACATTCGCTCCAGCTTCTGCAAATATGTCTGCGATCTGGGCGCCCAATCCTCGTCCGCCTCCGGTAACAATGGCTGTTTTTCCCTCTAGCGAAAATAGATCTTGGATACTCATTATTATCTTCACTCCTTCAATTGTTATATTTCAATGTCTTCGAATGCCAATCTTTTGACCCGTTTCAGAAGGAATAGCATGCCCCTCATGTGCCTTCGCAAGATCTTCTATTGAACTAACAATAGATGATGGAAAAGGGGTTGAACGTCTTTCCTTCATATTTACACACAAAAGCATCTGTTCACTGGTTGCCAACCGTTCGCCTGCATCGTTCTTCATCACGAAAAATACATGCAATAGCTTTTTATCATAGTCTAAGAGTTGTACCGTTACTTTTATCTCTTGTCCGGCATACGCCTCTTTCAAATAACGCAAATGTGTCTCCAATGTATATATAGTATAGTGATGCTTTTCACGAAAATCGTGATCGATGCCAATCGTTATCATTAAACGCTCCACAGCAAGGCTAAACACATTTGCGTACGCAGCATCATACATGTGTCCGTTGAAATCTATCCAATCTGATTGAACCGTGCTTTCTAATAATGGTTTGTCTACATATGACATATTCAGTTCCCTTCTTTCAGTGCTAATGCATCATCTCTGTAAAAATGCTGTCGTGTAATTTCCGTGGATAAAATCTTCATCCAACAATATTTTTTCGAAAATCGAGGCATTATTTTTAATACCTTTGGCCACCTCAAGGATCTTTTCCTGGTTCAAATAAGATTTTTGAGCGGGGGATTCGTCAATATCATAGGAAATTGTTGCTTCTCATACATATGGTAGATTTTTATCAGCTTGAGAATCAACGACCACCGATTCCGATCCCAGTCTTTCTCATGCTTTCAACTTGGAACAGAATCGATCAACTTCAACGTTGTCGGGATAGAAATCAGGCGCGCGCACCATTTTATTTTGGCCACTTTTTAAGATCCATGATCCCGGACGATCGGATTTCCCGAATCCGGTTCTGACCTTGGATTAATCATAGATAAACTGCTCATGGTTCAATCAAATCAAAAGTGGATTTAGTATTTGATCGCGACGCTTACTAAATGTTCGAGCCCAGCTTTTCTTCTACTGAAATATTGCAACAATGAAAGCCGCCAGTTTATTTATCTGTGATATGATTTATGTCTCTGACAGTTTCATGTTTCAATTTCACCTTCATTCACAAATTCACCTTCATTTTTGTAAATAGCATTAATACGACCTTCAACATCTGTTTCGATAGGGATTTCCATTTTCATAGATTCTAAAATGATAAGCTCAGCACCGGCTTCTACCCGATCTCCTTGTTTCACCATTAGTTTCCAAGCGGTTCCGCTCATGCCAGCTTTTACATGTTTCATTTACTTATCCTCACTTTCTTATGATTGTTTAAATTCTTTATTTGTCACCTGTATTATTAAAAATTGAACTTAAACCTCCCTCTCGTGATAAATAGCCATTCGGTTTATGGCTTCTTGAGATGGCTTTTCTGTCAATGCACTTACACTAACCAGTGCAACTATAGACAAAGGTAAGGCAATGAGTATCTCTGAATTATATGGCAGTTCGAATCCAAAAAAGGCTATGAGATAGCTAACGGAACCAACAAGCAGGCCTACAATAGCTCCAGAATGATTGGCGCGCTTCCACCATATCCCTAACACAAGAGGACCGAATAAAGATGCCGCCATAAACCCAACAGCTGCTGTATAAAGTACAACTAAAAAGTCTGGAGGATTGAGTGATAGAACCATTACAACCAAGCCAATCACCCATGTAGATATGGCTGATACTTTTAAAACTTGACGTTGTGTTGCTTTTGGCTTATGCCACCCTTTATATAAATCGTAGGCGACAGCACTACTTACTGCTAATAGCAAAGCATCGACAGAGGACATAACTGCTGCCATTATTCCTGCTGCTAATACCCCCATTATTATAGGTCCAAAAAATTGTTCTGCAATTAAAAGTAACCACATATCTGATGGATTTGCTTCAAGTAATGAATTGCTTAATAGCGCTATAAATGGTGTAACCAATAAAACCGTGCCCACCATTAAAGATCCATAAGTTAACATACCAATATTCATCGATAATTTTGCCGATCGATCATCCGTTGCTGTAAAAATTCGCATTAACAAATGAGGAATGACGCAAACTGCAACCGCCCAAGTAGTAAATGCACCTATATACCCTGCTACTGGCATAGTTTCTCCAACGGTCCCGAGAGCCGGGTTTTCATTTGTGGCATTAAGGAGAAAATCCGGATAGGGCATCGGTAAGTTAATAATTGCGCCTATACATACAATTGATATAAGGAGGACCATCATAGCGCCCTGCAATATATTCGTCCAAGTAACAGCTAACATGCCGCCCAGTGCAACGTAGAGAATGAAAACAAGTGCAATAATAACCACCCCCCATTCATAGGACAGCCCAGTGACATAAGAGCCAATCAAACCACCTGCCGTCATTTGTGACATGAGGTACATGCCCGACCCAATGATAATCACTAAAGGAACAGCTATCTTAAAAAAACTATGCTCGTAACGGTCCACCAAGAAATCAGTGACTGTGAACAAACGAGAATTACGCATGGGTTTAGCTACTAAAACACTAGCCAATGCAAATCCAGCGATTGACCCGAGTGTTTGCCACGTAATAAAAGGGAGCCCAAGTTCCCAGACAGAACCAACACCAGCCATAAATGACCCCCCACTCCCTAAAGCGGCCATTAGAGCTAAAGCATTAACACCAGTGCCAACACGACGCCCAGCAACATAATATTCAGTTGTACTTGATTGCGACGTTTTTATACGCGTTTGTGCATATCTACCCAAAATAATGATAAAAATAAAATACAGAAGCATAATAGATATTTCAATTATTTTCATAATTACCTCCCCCCAACCTATTATTTGAACATTCGTTTATAAATCTTCAGGTATATTCGAATTTCCACCTTTATTCACGCTCTTACGGACGTTTTTTTTCTCCCAAGTTAAGATGAGAGCTAAAATTGGAATGACCAATTGTAATGCAAGCCCAGCCCAGGCAACCAACGATATGTTTAGTATGGTTACATCATAGCTCCATGGCAGCATGAAAACGATTAAAAACAACACAATGAGAATGATGAGAAATCCCTCTCGAAACGGCATCTTGAACCAATTATTATCTTTGGCAGACATATTTCACCCTCCTTTCGTAGTGAAATTCAATTTAATGATTTTGAATCCGCTTCCATTTCCGTCTATTAATAAGCTCCAGCAAAATAGCAAACTGAAACCTCGGGTGCGATCTTATTTTCCAAGGAGCCACTTTCATTCGTTCTGTCAACATTTTTAATAACGTTTTTACTTTTTGTTTGGAGTCGTATTGAATAGATAAAAAAGTAATCCCTCCTAAATTTTGTTTAGAATTCAAGAGAAAAGAAAAAAAACGGGTTAATGGGTCAGCCGAAACATAGATTAATACCAAAGTTAACCTATTTGTTTTAATGATTATTTGTTCATTTTTATTGTCATATATCAGGTTAGGAGGAGCTTTAGTGACTTTAAAATTAATATCCTGTTCTCTCATTATCTCAGTTATCAACTGAAAGATTTCATTTTGTTGTAAACCTACGTAAGCTTCCCATTTTGTTTGATAAAGTGAAAGCATTTATCGCATACTCCCTCTTCTAAGTTTTTTTAAACCTATAAATAAATTGGGGTGCTCAAGGCCTCATCGTATGTGATGACGGCCCCAACAGTTGTGGCAAAAGCCGATAGGCATCATCCACCCATTCACACAACAACGGTCTCGTATCACGAGGATCGATAATCTCTTCAATCCCAAATGATTCAGCTGTCCGAAACGGAGAGCGTATTTCTTCCATGTCGTCCATCAAGCTGTTTAGTAACTGCTCAGGGTTTTCACTCTCTTCCAGTTCTCTTCGGTACGCTACTTGCACGCCTCCTTCGATCGGCAAGGATCCCCAATCACCGGAAGGCCACGCGTAACGTTGATGAAGCCCATGACCGTTGATCATACCTGCCCCACCAACCCCAAAGACTTTTCTGAGAATGATTTCAATCATCGGGACCGTTGCCTGGTAAATGGCCGAAACTGCCCGTACACCTTTTCGAATCGTTCCTTTTCGTTCTTCTTCCACTCCGATAACCATTCCAGGTTGATCGACGAAATTGACGATCGGTAAATGAAACGTTTGGCACAAATCCACGAAACGTTCGATCTTTTCGCTGCTTTCTGCAGTGAGTCCGCCGGCTAAAATATAGGGATCGGATGCCATGTACCCAACCGGATACCCGTATAGTCGTGCGAAACCGGTGACCGTGCCTCTCCCGTAGTATTTTCCCATTTCAAATAGCGACGCATGATCAAATACTTTTTCTAAAATTTCACGAATTTTATATGGCCTCCGCCTGTTTCTCGGAATCGCCGATAGGAGGTCCTCGTCTTTTCTATCCACTTGATCATTCGTCTTTTCATAAGGAGGCAGCTCCCAAACATTTTTAGGGAGATAGGACAAAAACGTTCTGATTTGTTCAAACGCCTCTTCCTCCGATTGAACGATATTATCAACCGCTCCGCTTGAACGGTGAACGTCCGCGCCACCTAATTCTTCTTTTGTTACGTCGTATCCTCTTCCGTGCTTCACAACCTGAGGACCGGCAACAAACAATTGTGACGTGTCTTCGATCATAATGGAAAAGTGTGAAGCCGCTACCCTTGCAGCGCCGAGCCCAGCCACTGAACCTATGGCGGCTGCGACGACGGGAACTTTTCCCATATTGTTCACGACATGATCCCAAGCAGGATTCACAGGCACATAGGTCGCGTTGATGTCGCTAAAACTCTTCACACTGCCTCCGCCACCCGTGCCATCCACTAATCGGACCATCGGCAATTGCAGCTCGCCGGCCATCAATTCCGAGTACACTTGCTTGCGCAGAATGCCTCCATCCGAAGCACCGCCACGAACAGTGAAATCATCTGCCCCGACAACTACTTTACGGCCATTTATTCTTCCAGTTCCTAATAAAAAATTTGCAGGTTGAAACTCTTTCACTTTTCCGTCTTCGTCATAAGTAGCCTTACCAGCTAATGCTCCGGTTTCATGAAAGGTGTCCGTATCCAAAAGCATGTCGATCCGTTCCCGGACGGTATACTTCCCTCTTGAATGATGTTTCGCAACATTTTCCGCCCCTCCCATTTGATGGGCCAGGCGTTCCAATCTTTTGAGTTCATCCACTTCAGGTTGCCAGCTCATAATCTTAGTCTCCCTTACCACATTTTCCGTTAACAGTTTATGATCTTCATACTAAACACTTAGTATGTTAGTTATAGATTTAATGTCCCCCATCAATGACAAGTGTTTCTCCTGTAATAAAAGATGACTCGTCGGAAGCCAAAAATAATACCGCATTTGCAACTTCTTCTGGTTGTCCGGTTCTTCGAAGAGCGTTGGCTTTAGATAAAATGGGCCACTTGTCCGTTTTCTTCCAATCATCTGCCATTTTAGTTTCGATGATTCCCGGAGCAATAGCGTTAACGCGTATATTTTGCCTTCCAAACTCCGTTGCTGCTGTTTTTGTTAGTGCAATAACGCTACTCTTGGAGGCCGAGTAAGCAGAAACGAGCTTTTGTCCTTTTATTCCTGCTATGCTGGCGGTATTAATAATTGAACTGCCTGGTTCCATATAAGGAATGGCATGCTTCATCCCGAGAAATACCCCATTGATATTAATATCCATCACGTGATGCCATTCTTCAAAAGAGACATCAGGCATTTTTTTCTCATCACAATTGACACCTGCGTTATTAAATAAAATATTGAAGGACCCGAAGGCATCTATCGCTTCATCGATCATCCCTTTTACTTCATTAGGTTTAGTGATATCTGAACGAATAAATCCGGCTTCTCCACCTTTTTCATTTATAAGATTTACGGTTGTTTTTCCGGCTTCCTCATCTACATCCGATACCATTACTTTGGCTTTTTCCTCCGCAAACTGCAACGCGACAGATCTGCCAATACCACCCCCGCCACCGGTTACAATGGCAACCTTATCTTCCAAACGCATAACAATCACCTTTTCTTATTTTTGATTAAAACCCAGTCGGCCAATTGGCAAGTCGACGCTCGCTCATTGAACCGTTTCTTTCACATGCATAGTCTAACGTTTGAGACAAAAACTTCCTTGTTTCTCTCGGATCGATAATATCATCAAGCATAAACTTACCCGCTGCTTTATATGGCGAACTGTCAAAGCTCCAAGATTCCAACAGTTCCGCTCTTTCTGTCTCTGGTTGTTCCGATTCTGCCAGCTCACGTCCGTACACGACGTTGATGCCAACTTCCGGTCCTGTAAAATTAATTTCAGCCGTCGGCCACGCCACGACGAAATCAGCGCCCATCGTGGGGCCACACATGTTTCCATAAGCAGCTCCGATGCTTTTGCGAATGACCACTGAAATCTTAGGAACGGTTGACTGGGCGAGTGCTTGATTCCAAACCATAATTTTCGTTGGCATTTTCACCTTCTCAGCTTCACTCGATACGCGAAAACCGGGAGTGTCATGCAGGAAAATAAGTGGAATATTGTAAGAATCACACATAACAATAAAATCCGTTGCCTTTTCACATTCTTTATCTCCTGCGGCACCTGCAAATTTCATCGGTTGATTTGCAATCACACCCACTGTTCGCCCATTCACTCTAGTTAAAACAGTGATAAGAGCTGTTCCATAAGTTGGTTTCATTTCAAAAAATTCATGGTCATCCGCAATGAGCTCGATCACTTTTTTCATATCATAGGCCCTCTGTCTTCGGGTAGGCACAAGGTTAACCACCTCATCCAGGCTTCGGAACGGATCATCGTTTGTTTCTTTAAAGGGCGGTTCTTCCTCGCCATTTAATGGCATGAAATCAAGAAACTGTTTTAACGAAGCGATCACATCTTCTTCATTCTCAGCGAATTGATCCACTTGTCCTGTGTGATTCGCGTGGATTTCCCATCCGCCGAGTTCTTCGTTTGAGACCCTCTCACCTGTAGCAACCTCAAGCATGCGAGGGCCGGCTACTGCCATGGAGGTCCCTTTAAGTTGGGTCACAAAATCCGAGGAAACAGCTGTCCATGTAGGCCCGCCAAAACTATCCCCCAAAATAGCTGTAATCATGGGCACTTCCCGATGATGGGTAAGAAGCTCATTAGGAAAAAGCACTTGGCTTATGCCATCTGAGCCCATCCCATCCGGCATTCTTAAACCTCCGCCTTCCATGAGGTTAAGTAACGGAAATCCACGTTTTATGGCAAAGCCATGAGCAGCTTGTGATTTTCGAAAATAAACCTTTCCTTCTGTTCCGGCAAAAACGGTTTTATCTGCTGCCTGAACGACGATCGGACGTCCGTTTACCTTTGCGAGTCCAATAATAACGCCATCTCCGGCACTTTTTTCTTCACTCCCGTCTTGGTCGGAGTGGGCGAGCATACCCAGCTCCAAAAATGACTCCGGATCAACGAGTTGATCAATGCGCTCCCTCGCGGTGTAATACCCCAATTTGTGCTGGCGCTCAATCTTTTCCTTTCCACCTCCCAAAAGTGCACGTTCTTTCCGATCCGATAGGTCATTAAGTTCCATTTCCATATTTTGTTCTTTGATTGACTTATCCATATATAACTCCCTGCCTTCTCCTATGATTTTCATGATGGTTTAAAAGGAGGAAACCAATTTTATTCCTTTAATAATCTTCGTAACACTTTGCCGGAGCTCGTGGCCGGTAATTGATCAACGAAAGCTACCTCACGAGGATATTTATACGCCGCCATGTGTTCCTTACTCCAGGCAATAATGTCATTCGCAGTAATTTTCTCAACATATTCAGGTTTTAAGACAATAAATGCTTTGACACTTTCGCCTCGTTTACTATCCGGAACACCAATTGCTGCCACTTGAGCAATAGCTTCATGGTCACTCATTAATGCTTCAACATCTTCGGGAAACACGCTGTAACCGGATGCTTTAATCATCTCTTTCACTCGACCATTGAAAGTTAGATATCCTTCATCATCCAGCGTGCCAATATCCCCCGTAAAAACCCAACCGTCGCGTAAGGTAGCTGCTGTTGCTTCGGGGCGATTGAGATACCCTTTAAATACACCAGGGTTTTTCACGGCAATTTCGCCTTGCTTGCCCGGGGGCAAGTCATCTCCTGTTTCCGTATCTACAATTCGGATTTCCGTTTGATAAGTCGGAATTCCGCATGTGCCATATTTGATTTTATCCACAGGCATCATCGTGTCAGCTGTATGCGTTTCACTTAACCCATAAGACGCTTCAAAAAGCAGGCAACCATTTGTAAGTTTTCCCCATGCCTTTGCCAACGGTTCGTCGATGGCCATTCCAAAGCTTGTTGCGAAATTCATTTCCAAGCAAGTCAAATCATGATCTTCTACGTTCGTTTCATTTAATATCGCTGCATTCATCGGGGCTACCGTATACATTTTATTCACTCTGTAACGTTCAATGGCCTGAATTGCAGCCACAGGATCAAAGCGTGTCAATAAAATACAAGAAGTGGATTGATAGACAGGAAGATTGACCCCCATTAGCATACCGGCAATATGGGAGAGCGGGGCGACCGCCAGAGTTTGATCTTCATGTTTTAGTAGATACCCTTGCGCTGCTGCAGCTGTTTTGAATAGTGCATTGCCAAACGTGAGCATCGCTGCTTTAGGCCTTCCGGTAGTACCGGAGGTAAACACCATGAGTCCCACATCTTCCCAGACATCAATAGATGCTATCTCATCGAGTGGCTCTGTAACGGCTAAGTATTCAACTAAATCAAAGGTGTCATCTATCTTTTGTTTTTCTCTTTTAAGTTCATCGGGCAAAGGCAACGTGCGATTTTCAGATAGATAATCCGCATAAGCAGTGGTCAATACAAATTGAAGGGAAGGCGTTTTCGCTCTAATAGCGTCTACTTGATCATACAACTCGTCGCCTGCAATCATTGCCATAATTTCAGCTTCGTTTATGAAATATTCAAGTTCCGATGCTTTATACATTGGATTTAAGGGAACGACCGTTGCGCCCAGCATTTGTATTGCGTAATGACCCAATAAGTACTGAGGGCAGTTTTGCATGTATAATGCAACCTTATCTCCTTTAGCAACTCCCTTGTTTTGAAGAAACTTGGCCAGCCGTCTTGTATCGTCCGCCATTTGATGCCAACTAATCTCATTTCCGTAAAAATTGTATGCCGTTTGATCGGGGTGATCGATCGCATTTTGAATAAGATAGTCATGTAACGGTTTTTCACCAAGTCGGTAATCTAATGGTTCAAGTTCCTTTAAATAAGCATTCATTATTATTCCTCCCTCTATAAAGTCAAAAAAACTTATACATCTACAACCAACTTGCCATATGTCTTCCGATCACCCAGCAAATTCAAAGCATGGGGGACTTCTTCGAACGAGAAATTTTTATAAATCAGAGGTTTTATTTTTCCTTCTTCATAAAATGAGCAAAGCGTATCGTGAATGTTTACCATTTCTTGTTCATACAAACGAGCAAAATATCCCCAGTGCACACCAACAATTGAATAATTTTTGACTAAGGCATGGTTGACCGGGGCTTCCGGAATACGTCCACCAGCAAATCCAATGACAAGCAGTCGTCCGGCAAATGCGGTGCATTTACGAGAACGATCAAATGTATCGCTGCCAACGGGGTCATAAATGATATCTGCCCCTTTTCCGTTTGTTTCTTGTTTTACAATGTCCACGAAATCATCAGCCAAATAGTCTATCGCGACATCTGCGCCTAAATCTTTGCATAATTGGACCTTATCGGGACCTCCCGCTGTAGCAATCACACGTGCGCCTGCAGCTTTACCAAGTTGAATGGCCGCAGATCCAACGCCTCCGGATCCCGCGTGAATCAGTATTACTTCGTCCCTTTTGACGTTCCCGCGATGGTGAAGGGCATAATAGGCGGTTTGATAGGTAATATACATGGCGGCCGCTTCATGAAATGACATTGAATCAGGGACCGAGAACACTTCGTTCTCAGAAACAGAAACCCATTCTGCTAAGCCGCCACTGGGAAGTGCCGGTCTTGCCAGTACCTTTTGCCCAACCTGATAGTTACTTCCATCCCCAACAGCTTCTACGATGCCTGCGATTTCGGCACCCGGTGTAAAAGGAAGGGGAGGCTTTTCCTGATACTTTCCTTGGCATAATAAAATATCGAAGAAATTCAAAGATGCTGCTTTTGTTCGAATAAGAATATGACCTTCATTATTTTCCGGTTTATTTACCTCTTCCAATGATAATGCCTGCTCAGGATCTGCAAGTTCTTTTACTAGCCATGCTTGCATGATTGATGCTCCTTTCATAGTTGGTAAGATCGTTATTTTTCATTTAAAAGATGCCATGAAAATGTAATTAATTTGCTAGTTCTATCGCCAAAATGCTTAAACCGTTCATCTTGCGTCTGGCCGTTTTTCCAGCGAAAATAAATCTGTTGAGAGATGACAGCTAATTTAAAATACGAGAAAATTAGGTAAAAATGGATCGATGAGCAATCCCTGCCGCTTTTTTCCGCATAACGATCAATCAGTTCGCGACGAGTTAAAAAGCCGGGTTTTGTTGTGACCGTTTGGAATGTGGATTGTAAAAGTTCCGGGTCGTCGTCCTGAATCCAGTAACTGAGGACGACGCCGAGGTCAAATAAGGGATCGCCAATCGTTGCCATTTCCCAATCCACGACCGCTTTTATTTCGCTTAGATCATTAGAAAATAAGAGATTATTAAACTTGAAATCATTGTGAATGACCGTCGTCTCCCCGTCTGCAGGGATGTTTTCGGTAAGCCATTTTTTCAGATTTTCATATTCGGGGCTGTCTTCGGTTTTGGCTCGTTCATACCGTTTGAGCCAGCCATAGACTTGGCGTTCCATGAACCCTTCCGGTTTACCGAATTGATGAAGGCCGGCTTGTTCGGTGTCCACGCGGTGAAGCGCTGCCAAAGCATCGATAAATTTAAAGGACAGATCCCTGCCGAGTTCTTTCGTTTCTTGTACGCCTTTGGGCAACTTTCCATCGATAACGACGCCTTCTTTTCGCTCCATGACATAAAACGTGGCATCCATGACGGAAGTGTTCTCCCCGAGCACATACGGTTTCGGTGCCAACGGGAAAACAGGGTTGAGCCGAGAAAGGATCTCGTACTCTCGCTTCATATCGTGGGCTTTCGGCGGCAACGGCCCGAACGGCGGACGGCGCAAAACACCTTGCCACTCGCCGCAAGATAAAAGATAAGTAAGGTTCGATGCGCCTGCGTAATATTGTTCAACTTTTAACGGTTCGTCTTTTGGAATATCATTCAGACGATTGTCCAAAAAGGTTTTCACTTTCGTTATGTCCAGTTCTTCCCCGTTGCGTACGGATTGGGTCATTTTGTCGTTTCACTCCCCTCGTGCAAAAAATTGAGCGATCCATCTTCGTAGAGCTCAACAACCGATGTAGACAATCCCACATCAGTTACAAAATCAAACAGTTCATCCAATCCCAATTTCGTGAAAGTGCGTCCCACGCGCCCTTTCGCCAAAAGCTCTTCAATGACTTCTTTTTTATCGTAGTCATGTTCCAATGCAAAGACCGCAGCATCATTCATACGAACATTCTCCATGTTCAGCCTTGATAAAATAATGCTCGCGCAAACGTAATCTTCCAAGGACATTTGACCGAGCGATCCTGCACAAATGATGTAGACATCTTCCGTCGCGATTTGGTTAAGGTATTCAGCGATGGTGTACGCATTGCGTAAATTTCCAAGCAGTAATTGCTTTGCCGGTTTAGCTTTTGTAATCGCGCGTGTGCCGTTGGAGGACAAAAACACAATGTCGTGGTCCTTAACACGTTCCGGCGTATATTCATCGGGCAAATGGGCACAGTCAAAGCCTTCCACCGGCATTCCGCCCAACTCGCCTCCGGTGAGCACAGCCGGGTGACCGAGGAACTCCTTCGTGCTATGGGCTTCATAAACGCTCTCGACCGGATAAATGCGGCGGGCACCCCGCTCCAAAATGGTGACGAGCGTCGTTGTCGCGAGCATGACATCAATCACCACGGCTGTCGCGTTTTTTAATTTTTCGGGTTGTATTTCTTCAGTCGTAAGCCATAAGTGGCATTTTTTCATATTGAAAATGGTCACCTCTTTCGATCATCAAAAGAGGGGCACCCATACAAAACGATGATGCCCTCTTCTTTCTTACGCATATAACGCAAAAACCACTGTCCCTTTCAGAACGGCTTCGTGTTTTTCGTTGCTTGCCAAAACATCGAGTATTACTTTGTCCGCTGTTTGCTCGCTCACTTCTGCATTAAGCGAAATCACGTCACCGAGGAAAACCATGCCTCGGAACCGAATTTGGTACGTTTCTATGAAACCTGCCTCATAATGAGGGGTGAAGAGTTTGGCAAGATTACCCATCGTCCACATGCCGTGGGCGATGATGCCGGGGAGCCCCGCTTTATCCGCTTCTTCATCAATCGTATGGATCGGGTTATAGTCGCCGGATGCGCCGGCATATTTAATTAAATCTAGACGAGAAACCGGAGAAAGGGTGACGGTTTCTAGCGTGTCACCGGTCTGTTTTTCTGCAATCGCACTCATGCTTCCATCCCCTTTCTGACCGCTTCGGTAATAATAATCACTTGTTCGGCACGAAAGACGCGTTTGCCGTTGCTGTCCTCACCGTTACTTTCGAGTGTAACAATCCCCATCGTTCCGCTTTTTCCCGCCTTTTCTTTGTAATCTTTCACTACCGCCCAGCAGTGAATATCTTCGCCAACGAAAAGCGGGCGTTCATAATGATAGATTTGTTCGCCGTGAATGAGGCCTTTATTTTCTAATGCAAATTCGGGAATTTCACCATAATCCAATACAATTGGAAATGTCGGTGGAGCGACGTTTTTCCCGTAACGGGACGCCTGCCCCGCCTTTTCATCAACGAAAATCGGTTGCGCATCATTGATGGCTTCAGCGAATTTTCGCATGGCGCCTCGCTCAATCGTGTTTCTCACTTTGTCTGAATGTTTGCCTATCATATGTTCAAGCATGATGTTCGTCCTCCTTATGCCATCGGTCCACCGGCGACGTATAAGACTTGCCCGTTCACAAACGAGGAATGTTTATCGGCAAAAAATGCTGCCGCGTTCGCGATGTCTTCCGGTTTGCCGCTACGTGCCACCGGGATGTTTGCCACGCTTGCTTCAACTAATTTTTCAAACGTGATACCGAGGCGTTCAGCCGTTGCCCTCGTCATGTCCGTTTCAATAAAACCCGGTGCAATAGCATTAGTGGTGATATTAAATTTCCCAAGTTCAATCGCCAATGTTTTTGTAAACCCTTGTAAGCCTGCTTTTGCCGTTGAATAGTTGGCCTGACCGCGATTACCTAACGCAACATTGGAAGATAGATTAATAATACGCCCGTATTTTTGTTTCACCATATATTCCTGTGCGACACTCGCGGCATTAAAGGATCCTTTCAAATGCACATCCATGACCGTTTGCCAATCATCTTCCGTCATTTTAAAAAGCATATTATCGCGGATAACACCGGCATTATTGACGAGAATATCGATAGAGCCGTACGCTTCATAGGCTTCTTTCATTGCACCTTCGACTTCATTGCGATTCGTTACGTCCGCTTTGATCGCTAAAACATCTTGGTCGGAAAAGTGCTCGCGCACCTCTGCCAAAGCTTCTTCGTTGACATCCATAACCGCCACTTTCGCACCGTCATTAACAAGACGCTCGGCAATGCTGCGACCGATGCCTCGGCTTCCCCCGGTCACAAATGCCGTTTGCCCGGAAAATTGTGTCATATGTTCCACTCCTATTTCTATATAGATTTATTTAAATGTATTGCCCCAATTTTACGTGCCCTTTTAATAAATTTCTGGAAATGATCAAGCGCTGGATTTCATCGGTGCCGTCATAGATTCTCCACAGCCGTGCTTCCCGGTACCAGCGTTCGATGGGCAGCTCTTTCGTGTAGCCCATGCCGCCATGAATTTGCATCACGCGATCGATGATGTCGTTTGCTTTGGTAGCGCCATACAGTTTTGCCATCGATGCCAGATGGCGATTGTCTTCGCCGTTGTCCAAGGTAAAGGCCGCATTCAAGACCAACCATTTGGCAGCTTCAATCTCGACCGCCGAGTCGGCGATTTGCCACTGTATCGCTTGGCGAGTAGCAATCGGCTTTCCGAATGTTTCTCGCTCCTGAGCGTAATCAATCGCCATATTGAGCAAGCGCTCAGAAGCGCCAACCGCTCCTGCTCCCACGCCCCATCGTGCGAAACCAATCCATTCCAAACCTAGGTCGTAACCGCGGTGCAACTCGCCTAAAATGTTTTCTTCCGGCACGCGTACTTGATCGAAAATAAGCGAAGCCGGCCCCCACTCACCCATCGTGTCAATATATTCAGATTTCCAGCCCATATCGCGTTCCGCGATGAAACAGGTGGTACCGTCTCGACCGTTACGCCCATGTGCTTCCTTGTCCGTGATCGCGATCACCATGACAAAGTCCGCTTCATTACCGCCGGTGATGAATGTTTTTTCGCCGTTTAGCACCCATTCATCGCCGTCTTTTTCAGCGGTCATTTTGATGTTTTGCGTATCAGAACCAGCGCCGGGTTCTGTCATGGCAAAACAAGATTTTTTCTCACCGTTGATCGTCGGCAACAAGTACTTTTCCTTTTGTTTTTCGTTACCGTAATACAAAATGTTATCGGCCGAACCACCGAATGTGAACGGGACGAACGTTTTCGATACTTCCATCATGACGATCGCGTACATGACCTGCCCGAGGTCAGCGCCCCCGTATTCTTCAGGTGTATTGATACCCCAGAAACCGGCATCTTTCGCTGTTTGTTGCAGTTCTTGCATTTTTTCTTCCGAAAGGCTCGGTTTCCCTTCCCGCTCATTGCGAAGTACATCATTTTCCAGTGGCATTAGTTCTTTTTCTACGAATTTACGGATGGTTGTTTGCACCATTTTTTGTTCTTCGGTTAAGCGTAAGTGCATGGTGATCTCTCCCCACTAAGTTACTCTTTTTCCACAGCGAGCGCGATTCCTTGCCCGCCGCCGATACAAGCGGTGACTAGTCCTTTCTTCTCCCCGCGGCGTTCGAGTTCATAGCATAATTTCGTCACAAGCATGCTGCCGGTAGCAGCAATCGGATGACCGTGGGCAATGGCTCCTCCGTTTACATTGACTTTGTCCATATTAAAGGAAAGTTCCCGGTCACATGCGAGCACCTGTGCGGCAAACGCTTCGTTGATCTCTATTAAATCAAAATCATCGAGTTGATCGCCGGTTTTTTCAAGCAATTTTTTTACCGCCGGGACAGGACCAATGCCCATAATGTTCGGATCAACACCCGCGACAGTTGATGCTTTGACCGTCGCCAAGGGCTTTAGCCCGCGTTTCTTGGCTTCAGTCCCGGACATCAACACCAATGCCGACGCTCCGTCGTTAATCCCGGAGGAGCTGCCGGCGGTAACGCTGCCATCTTTTTTGAACACCGCCGGGAGCTTGGCCAGATCTTCTTTCGTCACGTCCGGACGCGGATGCTCGTCTTGGTCAAACGTTACGGTGCCTTTCCTCGTTTTCACTTCAATGGGCACGATTTGATCTTTGAAATAGCCTTTATCGATCGCATCCGCCATACGTTCCTGACTTCTTAAGGCGAAGGCATCCTGTTCCTCGCGGCTCACTTCATATTGATCAGCCAGGTTCTCTGCCGTAATCCCCATCGGCGGGTCACCGATTTCATCGGGCGATAGTGTAGGGTTGATAAACTTCGGCGGTCGAAGATCATATGCTTTTTCTTGAACCGCCATTAGATGCGGACTGCGTGTCATGCTTTCGGTGCCGCCGGCAACGACCACATCAGCGTTACCGGCGATAATTTTCTCGGCAGCAAGGGCGACGCTATTGATGCCGGAACCGCATTGACGATCAATCGTAAGCCCGGGAATATCCACCGGCAACCCCGCTTCAAGAAGCGACACGCGCGCGATGTTCCCGCCCCCGCTCAAACAGTTACCGAAAATCACATCTTCTACAGTTTCATGTTCAACATCAGCTCTTTTCATCGCTTCACTTATAACTTCTCCTCCGTACACGGCCGGGTCGACGGAAGCAAGTGCCCCGCCTTTTTTCGCGATGGCTGTCCGTACGGCAGAAACGATCACTACATCTTCCATGTTTACATCAACCTTTTCATAAATGATTTTTAAGCATTCGAATATTTTTTAAGTTCCAATTTTGCAATTTGTCTGCGATGGACTTCATCAGGACCGTCTGCAAGCCGTAATGTTCTGGCATTTGCCCATTGATGGGCGATTGTATGATCAGCGCTAACGCCGGCACCGCCAAATGCCTGAATGGCTCGATCAATCACTCGTAATGCCATATTCGGTGCAACTACTTTAATCATGGCAATTTCAGATTTTGCTTCTTTATTTCCAACCGTATCCATCATATAAGCGGCCTTCAATGTCAATAAGCGAGCTTGCTCAATATCCATTCGTGATTCCGCAATCCACTCTTGCACGACGCCTTGTTCTGCCACTTTTTTGCCGAACGTTTCTCTTTCTTGCACTCGATTGCATAGCTCTTCAAGTGCCCGCTCTGCTGCCCCAATCAATCGCATACAGTGATGAATTCGGCCGGGCCCTAGACGCCCTTGTGCAATGGCAAACCCTTTTCCTTCATCCCAAAGCATATGATCGGCCGGCACTCTTACATTGTCATAAACGATTTCCGCGTGGCCGTGTGGCGCATCATCATAGCCAAAAACCGGAGTCGTTCTCTCTATTTTCACTCCCGGTGTATCCAACGGCACGAGAATCATCGATTGCTGTTCATGTTTGGCTGCATTCGGGTCGTTTTTCCCCATGACAATCGCTATTTTACAACGAGGGTCTCCTGCTCCGGATGACCACCATTTTCGGCCGTTGATGACATATTCATTGCCTTCTCTTTTAATGCTCGTTTTGATGTTTGTAGCGTCGCTGGAAGCCACATCAGGTTCTGTCATGGAAAAACATGATCGAATTTTGCCCTCGAGTAAAGGATCTAGCCATTGTTTTTTTTGTTCCTCGGAACCATATCGGACCAAAACTTCCATATTTCCTGTGTCCGGGGCACTACAGTTAAACACTTCGGGACCAATCATAGATCGTCCCATTATTTCACAAAGAGGCGCATATTCAAGATTGGATAAACCGGCTCCGTAGTCACTTTCCGGCAAAAAAAGATTCCATAATCCTTTTTCTCTTGCTTTCTCTTTTAATTCATCCATGATTGGAGGAACTGAAGACCACCGGGTTTCTTGCTGATTCAACTGTTCTTCGTATACTTTTTCATTCGGATAAACGTAAGTCTCCATAAACTCATTCACTTGTTTTTGTAAATCAATGACCTTTTCCGAATACTGAAATTGCATTGCTGTATCCCCTTTCAATATTATACTGACCGATTAGTATGTTTTGATTCTTTTATAATATTACATCAAACATATATTGTTTTCAATAATCTTTATTTTAAATTTAATTTTTAATATTTAGTTACTAATAGTCCAATAATATCCTGAACCAAAACAATTTTTACTTTTTGTTCCTACCATCCTTAAATAGATCCTTCGGTGAACCTTTTCATATCGATGCAATCAAAGATTTTTATATCATGTTGTTCTCCTCCTTTCCATAGTTAAAATTTTGGTTCTATCACAAATCACGGGATGGATGACAATATTCGACAATGAAGTCCCGCACCTTGCTTTATAGAGCGAATTTTGTCGATAATCCTTAGGCTGCCGGTGGGTATTCTTCTTGATGGATTCTTTGTTCACACCGAGCTTGATATTTTCTCCATTTAAGGATCGCCTCTTTTTCTTCCTTCACCTGCATCCGAGCTTGAAGAGAGAATAACGAATAGCCAAACCCTTGTTGATTCATCGTGCGGAGTTGGTTGTTCTTCCCTTCGGTTTTGGCATTGGATATACGATAGTAAAATCGATGGAGAATTTCCGGCAACCAATTCCAAATAGTCTTGAGAAGATCATCGAATGGCTCCAGGGAAGAGGCGATGACCTCTTTTTCCCACGCCACTAAATGATCCAATGCTTCTTCCAGATCATTGCATTGATACAATTGGCGAAGTTTTTGATGCAGGCGCATGGCTTGAGCTAACGTCGGTGATGTTGTCTCCCAATGCTTCAGACGTTCTTGTTGTTCCGGGGTTAATTCTTCCGTTCGTTCAGCAAACAAGTCTTTGTCTTCTTTTAATGCCACCCGTTCTTCTTTGGTCAAAACATGTTGGACGCTTTTTCGCACATCGTCCAAGGCACGCGTCGAAGCTTGGATGACATGGAAGGCATCAATGACCACGATCGCTTGAGGGAGGGCGGCCTTAATCGCTGTCTGATAAGGCCTCCACATATCGATCGCAACCGCAATCACTTGTTCAGGTTGAGACAATTGGTTGAAAAGATCCATGACAGCTTCTTTGCGACGACTTTCATGTAACTCGAATAACTGGGGCCGCCATGGTACCGAGAGATCGTACATGACCAACCGATACTTGCCTTTTCCTTTGGCCAAACTGATTTCATCAAGGCCGATGAGTGCGGGGGTGGATCGATCCGAAATAGCTGGATGCTCTCCATGACATGCGCGTGCATGGACCCCAATAGTTTGACCACTGCGATCAAAGGCTTCTCCTACCGATTTGAAGGTGCGGTCGGCCGTTGCAAATATCAGTGATTGCTTGGCTATCACCGACATTCGTTGATATGGTTTGAGCCAAGGTAATGGCTCCATAAACGTACGACAACAGGCATCACATATAAATCGACGATGGCTGAAATGATCAAAGATCGGCGTATCGTTGTGAGCGCCTGCAACCACTTGCTTCATGTGATGCTCATGCACTCGGGTTGTCCAGTACCCACAATCCGGACAACGTGTGCCTTCATTCAGTAACTGAAGGTAGCGATATAATCCTGGGTTCGGATAACCAAATGGAATTTCTTCTTGATGGATAATGGCAAAAGGGACTTCTTTACATTCATGGACCATGGTATAATGGTTAAGCATCCAAATCACCTTTCGTATGGGTTTTGTGGGTACTTATCCATTTCGACAGGTGATTTGGATTTTCCTGTTTTATCGGGTGTCGATTCATGTCCCCCGTAAATTGTTACTGAACCAAAATTTTTTACTATGAGGATTGAGTTTGATTTTGTTCTTCTCTTAGGGAGCGGCGCAAAGTTTTCCCAACGTTTGATTTAGGCAGCTCCTCACGAAACTCGACGAAACGCGGAACTTTAAATGCAGCCAAATACTTGCGGCTATGTGCAATAACCTCCTGTTCAGTGATCGACGCTCCTTCCCTAAGCACAATAAAAGCTTTAACCGTTTCTCCACGGTAATCATCGGCTACTCCGATGACGGCTACTTCCAAAACCGCCGCATGCTCATTGAGGACCTCTTCCACTTCCCGGGGATAAACATTATAGCCGCTGGCAATAATCATATCTTTTTTACGATCAGCGATATATACGTAACCTTCATCATCCATGTACGCCATATCGCCGGTATACAACCAGCCGTCGCGTAGCGACTGTTGCGTTTCTTCCGGCTTATTCCAATAACCTTTCATTACCTGGGGCCCGCGAATAATTACCTCACCAATTTCACCTGTTGGCATAACCTTCTGTCCAGTATGAGTATCCACGATTTTATAGTCTGTTGATGGTAAACCAATACCGACACTGCCTTGCTTTCGTTCGGCAAACAACGGATTGGCATGAGTTGATGGTGCCGTTTCGGAAAGTCCATAACCATCCAAAATTTTAGCGCCTGTCTTTTGTTCAAATTCTTTCATACGCTCAACGGGCATGGGCGCGCTACCGCTAATACATATCCGAATGCTGTCCAAACCGTATTTTTCAGCTTCAGGGTGCGTTAACAAACTGATATACATGGTCGGTACTCCAGGGAACATGGTCGGCTTTTTTTCTTTAATCGTCTCTAATACGTCCTGAACATCAAACCTAGGCAGCATAATATTGGTCGCCCCTAGAAAAACGGCCAGATTCATGCCGTTCGACATCCCATAAACATGGAATAAAGGAATGACTGTTAGCAGTCGCTCACGACCAAAAGATAAGTCTTCCTTGAAATATTCATATATTTGCACGAGATTAGCCATCAAGTTCTGGTGAGTAAGCATGACCCCTTTGGAACGCCCTGTTGTTCCTCCTGTATATTGCAAGACAGCGACATCTTCTGCGGGATCAATGGCTACCTGTGATACCTCCTGTTCACCACCTTTCTGCAGGAACTCATCGAACGTGACCGCTGGTTCATAGGACGTGTCTTTAGCTAGCAGGCTGACGACGATGACATTTTTCACCTTAGTTAGGTTTTGAACCGCTTTCATTTTTGGGTATAGGTCATCCAGGACCACGATCGTTTCCGCACCGGAGTCATTCAAAATATAGGTTAATTCCCTTTCGGTTAGCATAGGGTTGATCTGAGTAACAATGCCTCCTGCCATCAATGTACCGTAGCAAGCGATGACGTACTGGGGACAGTTGGGCAACATAATCGCTATGCGATCTCCTTTTTGTATGCTTACTCCTTGTAACCCGGAAGCAAATGAGGAGATCATCGCACCCAATTCTTCATATGTTAGCTCCTGTCCTTGAAAAGAGAGAGCAACATGTTGCGCGTACGTTTCAACCTTTTCTAATAACATTTGCGGTAAACTATGATGAGGAACATCAATCTGTTGTTTTACATTTTGCGGATATACATCCAACCAAGGTTTACCATTCACCTTTATTGACACCTCCCTAATGAAAACATCTTGATAGTTCACTTTCTTTGGTTATTTACTAATAATGCAAATTGTATGCCAGTTCATTTAACCCGGAAGAACGGCGGACGAATATGGGCAGGTGCATTTATGCACACAAATCCGGTGCATAAATGCAATTTAAGGATTTTGTGGTGTGATTTTACACTGTTCGTTACTATATTTCGTCAATTCTTCGTGATACGTAATTTTTATAAGGCGATTCTTTTTATTTCATCGGCTTCACACAACTTTACGATAGTACAGCCAAAACCCTTCCTGCGTTGAGTTATGGCTGTTTTGTCAATGTAACTGCAAAATAGATAGAGACTTACTGAACAACCTTTAATAGAAGAATATTGCCGGGATAAGAGCAACAGCTAATGCAATTAAAGGACCTACTACACACATCCAAAAAACGGGCATGTAACTCACTCTATGAGTGGTGCCGCTTACAGTCAACAATGTAACTACAGCTCCACTATGTGGGAGTGAATCTAAACCGCCGGAACTTATGGCTCCAATTCTATGAAGCGCTTCAGAGTTAACATGAGAATAGTCATCTGCCAAAGTTTCTAACGCTATACCTAATCCTCCGGAAGCTGAACCAGTAATTCCAACCATTACGTTAATGGCTACTGCGAATGAAATGAGTGGATGTCCCGGGAAATCCAAAAGTGCAGCCCGCATAACTTCAAATCCTTGTGTACTTGCAACAACTCCTCCAAACCCAACAACAGCGCATGTATTTAAAATTGGCGCAGCTACATTCATGGCTCCAGTATTGAATGTTTGAAGCGGTTGCTCCAAATATATATAAAAGAGAACGAGTGCAGCAATTACAGACAGCGCTAAAGATAATTCTATATTTAGTTGAACAATATTTATAAGTATTAACAACAACGCAGACGGGAAGATGCTAATAATAAACTTCGGATAATGATTCTTTTCTTCGGTATCTGCCGAAACATTGCCTTTAGTTTCCTCATAACCTATATTCTTTTTTTGATATTTTTTGTCTTCCCTATTTAACCACCAAAGTCCAAAAGGGATGACGACTGCCGTAGCTACTAACCCAATTAGAGCTCCTGAAGTAGGGCTAGTACCTAAATGCGTCATAGGTATAATATTTTGGATTTGGGGGGTTCCAGGCAACATTGTCATTGTAAATGTCGCGGCTCCTAAAGCAAATGATCCAATAAAAATAGGCCATGGGATATCCATTTCTTTAAATATTGGTCTTGCGATAGGCATTACTACGAAAATTGCTACAAATAAACTTACCCCTCCGTAGGTTAGAGCAGCGGTAATAATCATCGTTGCAGCAATCACAGCTAACCGACTTTTTTTTCCTATTACTTTCATAATACCTGCAGCAATACTAGCCGCTGCACCACTATCAGCTATCACTTTCCCAAAAATAGCACTAAATAAAAAGATTAAAAAGTAATCCTGAGCAAATCCTACAAAACTATCCATATAAGGCCCTGTAAGTGCTTCTACAATATCCATATTACTGGTGAGGGCTACTAAAACTGCGAGGACAGGTGTTACTAATAGGAGCCCAAAACCTTTGAATGCTAAAATAATAAGTAAAACTAGTGAGATAATAATTCCTATCAGACTTAACATAATTAATACCCCCTCTTCATTGTTGATTACCGTCAAGATGTGTTTGTGCGGGGCTTGGTTAGCTACATTCATCCTAGTTTCAATATAATGTTTAAATATGATTTGAAGTTTTCAGAATTAAAATTCATCTTTTCGATCCCAAGGTACGGCCGTATCCACAATGCGCCATGTTTGGCATTTAGGATCCGTTAGTAATGGCCGTTCTTTACTTGCTTCATTTCAGACTGTCCAACCTAGAAGAAATTGATCATTTTTTTGCAAGAGATTGATTTTGTTCGTCTCTCAAGGAACGACGCAAAGTTTTCCCAACGTTTGACTTAGGAAGCTCTTCTCTAAACTCAACGTAGTGTGGAGCTTTATAAGCAGCCAAATACTTGCGGCTATGTGCAATAATCTCCTGTTCGTTGGTCGACTCCCCTTCCCTAAGCACAATAAAGGCTTTGACCGTTTCTCCGCGGTAATCATCAACCACACCTACGACGGCTGCTTCCAATACAGCCGAATGCTCATAAAGCACCTCTTCTACTTCTCGTGGATAAACATTATAACCACTAGCAATAATCATATCTTTTTTACGATCGACGATATACAAATAGCCTTCCTCGTCCATGTGTCCAATATTACCGGTATATAACCAGCCATCACGCAATGCCTGTTGTGTTTCCTTAGGTTTGTTCCAATAGCCTTTCATCACCTGGGGACCATAAATGATAATCTCACCGGTATCTCCGTGGTTTATAATCTTTTGCCCAGTGTTAGTATCTACGATTTTATAATCCGTTGATGGTAAACCAATACCGACACTGCCTGTTTTACGTTCGGCAAACAACGGATTGACGTGCGTAGTCGGGGCCGTTTCGGAAAGTCCATAACCCTCCGCAATCATAGCACCAGTCTTTTGTTCAAATTCTTTCATAAGCTCAACGGGCATCGGCGCGCTACCGCTATTACATATCCGGATGCTGTCTAGACCATATTTATCAGCTTCGGGATGTGTTAATAAGCCGATATACATAGTCGGTACTCCAGGGAACATGGTCGGTTTCGATTGTTTGATCGTTTCTAATACATCCTGCAACTCAAACCTGGGCAGCATAATATTGGTCGCTCCGAGAAAGATTGCCAGATTCATACCGTTCGTCATCCCATAAACATGGAATAAAGGGATGACCGTTAACACACGCTCACGACCAAAAGATAATTCTTCGTTGAAAATTTCATAAATCTGTATAATATTAGCCATCAAGTTATTGTGGGTAAGCATAACCCCTTTGGAACGTCCTGTTGTTCCTCCTGTATATTGCAACACAGCGACATCTTCCGCGGGATCGATGGCTACCTGTGATACCTGATGAGCACCTCTATCCAGGAAATCATCGAACATGTAGGCTGGTTCATTATACGTGACTCTTGCCAACAGGTTCACGACAATGACATTTTTCAACTTCGTTTGGTTTTGAACCGCTTTCACTTTGTGGTATAAATCATCTTGCACAACGATCGTTTCTGCACCAGAGTCATTCAAAATATAAGTTAATTCCCTCTCAGTCAGCATAGGGTTGATCTGAGTAACAATGCCTCCAGCCAACAATATGCCGTAGTAAGCGATAACATACTGGGAAGAGTTGGGCAACATAATAGCTGCGCGATCTCCTTTTTGCACACCCTCTCCCTGTAACCCAGAGGCAAATGCCGTGACCATCGCACCCAACTGTTCATACGTAATCTCTTGACCTTGAAAAGAAAGAGCAATATGTTGCTCGTACTTTTCAATCTTTTCTAATAACATTTGTGGTAAACTTTGATGAGGAACATCAATCTGTTGTTTTACATTTTGCGGATACACATCCAACCATAATTTATCACTCATCGCCGACACCTCCGAACTTTTCATCTGACATTATAATAATGCAATTTATATACCAACATTTGAATTCCTGAAATTCAATAAGCGTCGGAAAACACCGGTTCATTTCTGCGTGTATTTGCGGTGCGAATATGCATCGATCGTTGTGTTTGGTGCGTTCCCGCGCCGTCTACTAGATCCTCATAAGTTGATATTATACTTTTTCATCTTTCTAACAATTGTAGAATGGTCCACTTCAAGATATCGGGCAGCTTTTCGAATGGTTCCATACTTTTGAATGGCCATGCTAATCATGTTCATTTCGGCTTCTTCACGAGCGTCCTTTAAGGGTTTAATGTTATCCAATGATGAAAAGTTGTGCTTTATTTTGAGCTCAGAGGGAATATGTGGAGGGGCAATAACATCTTCTTCCGTTATAATGACTAATCTTTCAATCATATTTTCCAATTGTCTTACATTTCCTGGCCAATGGTATTCCTGAAATAATTGTAACGTTTCCGGAGCAAATTTTTTCTCAACTTCGTGTTTTTTATTATGTTTTTGTAAAAAGTAATCGCATAATGGGAATATGTCATCTTTTCTTTCCTTTAAGGAAGGGACATTTATTGGGATTACATTTAATCGATAATAGAGGTCTTCTCGAAATTCACCCTGTTTCACAGACGCCAGTAAATCTTTATTCGTTGATGCAATGAATCTGACATTCAACGATATATCTTTAGTTCCACCTACTCGCGTAACTTTATTTGTCTGGATCACTCGCAATAGTTTCACTTGTAAGTTTAGCGGCATTTCTCCTATCTCGTCTAGAAGAACGGTTCCTCCATTAGCCTCTTCAAAAAAACCTTTTTTCGTTGCATCAGCACCGGTAAAAGCCCCTTTTTCATAACCAAACAATTCTGCTTCAATTAATTCCCGAGGTATCGCGCCACAATTAATTTGAATGTATGGCTTATCCTTACGAGGACTTAATTGTTGGATATTACTGGCTACGACTTCTTTTCCTACGCCTGACTCGCCAGTAATCAGAACCATTGCCTCAGTGTTTGCCACTTTCATTACTTTATCTTTCAACTGATTTGTGATATTGCTGTTCCCAATCCAGCCTTTTATACGTTTATCCCTATAGGATTCGCTATAAATGTTTATAGTGTTAGACGTACTATCATGAAGACGATTTAAATAGTTTAACGTTTTCAAATTATGATAATTCGCTGTAAAACAGATAATACTGCCACTCTCATCATAAATAGGTTTACTCGTAATAAAGATTTCCGGTCCTGTTCTTAATTTGTGTATCATCGTGATAGGTGCTTCAGACATCACTTTCGTGGATTGTTGAATAATTGATCCGTCATCTTCCATTTCTTTTGGCGTCTTCCCCACAATTTCTTCTAATGATGCCCCGGCAGTATTTGCAACTGCCTTATTAGCATAAATTATACGCCCATCAAGATCCGATAATAGGAAACCTTCATACATCTGGTCTATCGCTTCAATCAATTTATCATATTCAAAACCGAATTTTAACTTGTTTTTGTACACAATAAATCCACCTTTCATCGACCTTTGCCTCTCCTTAATATTATATAGGTCGCCTCTGTAAAGAGCAATTACTAACATATGTGAAGAAGAGCTTATCTATTGTTTAGAGGTAGCGAACAGGCTCGGTCATCATTACAAGCAGCGTGTCTATGCAAAAAACTCTATGCATGAAGAAGCATCGCTAATTTTTAGCGATGCCTTTCTTAAAAGTTTTAGTTTCGGTAATATCTAAACAGCTGTTCCAAAGTGCGTCAACGCTTGACTGACGAGTTTTTCTTCACTCTACCATCTTCACCTTTAGTCCTTGGTAATCTCTTAAAATATTAGGTTTGGTCTATAGTAATTTATTGCTCTTAGCTTCATTGCTAAGTTCAATTAAATTATTTATACCTTTATTTAACGACACAAAGCGTTTATCTTTTATCTCATTAATTTTCCAGCGGTAGTAAAGTTGTTGCAAAATACCGGCCAGTTTATAAAATCCAAATGCCAAATAAAAATTGATATTTGAAAAGTCTCTATTTGTTAGTTGACTATACCTTTCCAAAAATTCTCTTCTACTGTAAAATCCCGTTTTGTGGGTTACTGATGTGATCCCAAGCTCAGGATCGTTTTTCCCAATCCAATAAGCCAGTGTTGACCCAAGATCTGTATATGGATCACCGATTGTTGCCATTTCCCAATCAAAAATTGCGACAATTTTTTCCGGATCTTTATAATCAAACATCATATTCCTGAATTATTCATACCTCCAAGTAAAAGCGTGAACGAACATCCAAGCTAACGATTTTTCGGTTTGGTTAAAAAAATGAGGTGTGATGATTAGCATTGTGACGAAGTATAGCGTCAAGCGCTGAAAAATGCCCTTTTTGGGACATACGTCTCCCTTTGTCTTGAAATGGCTTTTTAAAAAAGAGGAGCGATCACATGTCACTCTAGTCTTAGCCTTTGAATACGATTGAGCACATTCCAGAAAAAGGTTTCATAGACAAAGCTTGAAGATAATTTGAAATAAAGCGAACGCCCTGATTTCACCAATTTGCTTGCCACTTTAATGACCTTCGATCGTATGGTTTGGATTTGCATGCGTTTTTGTTCTTCCGGAAAACAAAGCGTGCGCAGCCAGTTCGTTAAATTGTACGCTAACAAGCTGAACATCATCCTGGCTTCGTTGGCCTGAAACGAATGGCTGCTCATTCGATCCAAGTCAAAACCATTTTTGGCTTCCTTAATATAATTCTCCATTGTTCCTCTTTTTTGATAGGAACGGACGATATCCTTGGGAGCGAAGGCATCGAATAGGTTTGTGGCAAAGAATGCATGCGTGAAAAACATTTCGCCGGCAGGACGAACCGATTGAATAATGACTTTTCGGGGCTTGGCCCATGATTTCGCTTGGTACTCGGTTTCCTCATAATAGCATTCGGTTTGTGTAACGTCAGATGGCGGCGTTGCCGGATGCAGTTCATCGGCTAGTCGTTGCAGGTTGGCGTTGGATTTCAAACGTAAGCGTCAAATAGAATACACATAGGAATCAAAAGTCATCCGTGCCATAATCGCCTTAGAAATGATTGCGGGAGGTTATGTGATGACGCTGAAAGACAAGAGAATCGAGTGGAAAGCTCGGTATGATGCCTGGAAAGAAAGCGGACAACGTGTGGCCGAATGGTGTCGTGAGCAGGACATCAACGTCAATCAAATGTATTATTGGGTCCAGCGATTCAAGGATGACAAGATATCATCGGAACCGGATTCAACCCAATGGCTGACGGTCCAAGTCGACGATGATGATCCTATACCTTCCGGAGGATCGGAACCTATCTTTATTCACTACGGTGCCATCTCCGTCGAAGTAAGGCCGGGCGCCCATGTTGGGTTATTATCCGATATCATTCATGTGTTGCGAAGCCAATGTTGAATGTATCATTCGAGCGCGTGTACCTGGCTCGGGGAAACACGGATCTTCGCAAATCGATCGACGGTCTGGCCGTTATTGTCCAACAATGCTTTGATCTCGATCCTTTTTCCCCTTGTCTGTTCGTGTTTTGTAATCGGAAACGTGACAAGTTGAAAATCCTGCAGTGGGAGCACAACGGCTTTTGGCTCCATTACCGCAGGTTGGAAAATGGCACATTCCATTGGCCATCGGAAACAGAAACGGCACCCATGACCATCAGTCCGCGCCAACTTCGGTGGCTGCTGGATGGTTTGCCCATCGAGCAGAGGCAGGCCCATCGGGAGGTCAAAGCGCGTACCATTCTATAGAACATTGAAATTTAGAAATACGGGCATTCGACTGGGCAAGTTGGATGCTTTTCCGTATACTTATGGTATGGCACATACAGCGCAATCATCAAACCCATCAATTGCATATTATCGAGCGCAAAATGAAAAGCTTGAGCTGGAAAAAGAGGCGTTGGAGGCTAAAGTCCAATGGTACGAAGAACAATTTCGCCTAAGCCAACAACGCAGATTCGGATCTTCCAGTGAGAAGACCGATGAAGACCAGCTCTCTCTTTTCAATGAGGTCGAAGGTACATCCACCCCGACGGTTGAAGAATCAACGGTCGAAACGGTTACATATAAACGCAAGAAACAGCGTGGCCAACGCGAACAAAAGCTCGAAAACCTGCCGACGGAAACGATGGACTATCATTTATCCGATGAGGAGCAGGTCTGTTCGTGTTGTGGCGGAGCCCTACACGATATGAGTACGGACGTGCGAAAAGAATTAAAGGTCATTCCAGCGCAAGTGAAAGTCGTGGAGCACGTCCGCCATGTCTATGGCTGCCGCCATTGTGAACGCCATGACATCGAAACGCCTATCGTGACAGCGAAGATGCCGGAACCGGCATTTCCGGGAAGCTTAGCCTCTCCATCCGCCGTGGCTCATGCCATGACCCAGAAATATGTGGAAGGCATGCCCTTGTATCGGCAAGAGAAACACCTGGAACGTTTCGGTGTATCTATCCCCCGCCAGACTCTGGCCAATTGGATGATGTCCGGTGCCAACACGTGGCTCGAGCTGATTTACAACGAAATGCATGCCCAACTATTAGAGCTGGATGCCTTACACGCGGATGAGACAACCTTACAAGTGTTATCCGAACCGGAACGATCGGCAACATCGAAGTCCTATATGTGGCTGTTTCGCTCCGGACAAGCCGATGTGCCCATGGTGCTGTACGATTATCAGCAGACCCGGGCGAATAAGCATCCCCGCCGATTCCTGGATGGCTTTCAGGGCTACCTGCATGTCGATGGTTACGCAGGATACAATGGCCTTCCCCATGTCCGTTTGGTCGGCTGTTGGGCGCATGCGCGTCGTAAATTCACGGAAGCGCTGCAGGCATTGCCTGAATCCGCAGCCACGACGTCTGTGAAAGCGAAAGAAGGTTTGGCCTTCTGCAATCAGCTTTTTGACATTGAACGCCATTTAAAGGACGCAAGTCCACAAGAACGCTATGAAAAGCGTTTGGAACGCAGCCAGCCCGTACTGGAGGCTTTTTTGGCATGGCTTCAAGAACAAACGCCACATGTATTACCAAAAAGTGCGCTTGGCAAGGCGATTAAATATTGTCGTAACCAATGGGAGCGTTTAGAGGCATTTTTAGAGGATGGCCGATTGGAGATCGATAACAATCGAGCCGAACGATCCATCAAGCCGTTTGTGATGGGGAGGAAAAATTGGCTGTTTAGCAACACCGCAAAGGGAGCAAAATCCAGTGCGATGATCTATAGTATTGTGGAGACAGCCAAGGAAAACGGATTGAATCCATTCCACTACCTTAGCTATTTGTTTGAGGAACTTCCCAATATGGATACAACAGATCAAGCGCAATTGGCTCAACTTCTGCCATGGTCCAAAACACTCCCGCAAGAATGTTTCGTCCCTAATCAATCTAAATAAAGCATACATGACATCCCCGCCTGTTATTAGGTGGGGATTATTTGACGCTTACTTTCAAACGAATCACGTAATAGACGGATTCGTCTTCACATAACTTGTACAGCTCTGGAACCGCAAAGCCACTGTCCCCACGCAGAAATGGGATCGTTTCCGGAAACATTTCATTGTAATGGGTGATCAGGGGCTTTACAAAATCCACAACCCCATTAGATGTATAGACGTTGCCTGGTCGGAGTTGAGCCTTCATAAAATCACCGGTGATCCCATCGAAAGCAACGAGAGGATGATAGCCGACGGTGCCATAATGCGCATTGTAATCGGTTGATTCTTGTTCACCGTATGTATTGGCATGCGTGGAGTCCAAATCAAAGATAAGGCTCTTTGAGCCTCTCACTTGATGGACTTTGTCTAAAAGCGCTTGATTGGCTTGATTTAATTGATCAATAGATTCGGTGTCAAACCGGGCAAAGAATCGGGATAAACTGGGCTGAGAAGCTAACGCATCCGTTCCAACGATTTGCCTAAACACGGGATCATCCGTTAATTGATCCGCCGCATCATCTTCATCATAGCCGGCAATTATCTGATAAAGCTTTTGGCGAAGCAGTTGCTCATTCGAATGAAGGTGGTACAGTCTCTCGTCTTTCAGATGCAGGTTTTTATCCAGCGTATGGA
Organism: Salicibibacter halophilus; assembly: GCF_006740705.1. Taxonomy (GTDB): domain Bacteria; phylum Bacillota; class Bacilli; order Bacillales; family Marinococcaceae; genus Salicibibacter; species Salicibibacter halophilus. The sequence goes on from NZ_CP035485.1 coordinate 903,591, forward strand.
AAAACCCAAGTTTTTCATCGAACTCTCGAAATAAGATCTCACCTGTATCAGAGGAAAGATCACCACCGTCATTCGACATCTTCACTTTGCGATTGAAATCCAGGGTTATTTGCGGTAAAGTAGCCATTAGAAGAATCCTTTCTGTGGTTATTTTGGTCTAATTTAACACTAACAGAAACGGATTCTTTTTTCATTTATTTGATGAATACTTAATTCAGGTTATTGCCTTGATAGCCAAGGGTTTCGTAAGTCACTTTGGAATTTCTATGAATAGTTCAGGATATTGTTTAATTTAAAATCATTATGAACAATGGATATTTCATTATTTTTAGGTATATTATTGATTAGCCACTTCTCTATATCACCTGAAAAATTGATATCATTCGTTTTTGATTCTTTCAGTCGTTTTATCCAGCCATGAACTTGTCTATTTAAATACCCTTCCGGTTTTCCTAAATAATTTAGACCTGCTTGGTTTACATCAATTTTTTGTAGATCTACAAGCGCTCTTATGACCGCTTCTGATATCTGTTTGCCTGTTTTTTCGTTTTGCTCATATGCCTGTGGCAGCTCATCGTCTATCACGACACCAGTTCGTTTTTCCATAATATAAAAATGTTTATCCATGATCTTTGAATCTTCACAGTACATATAAGGTTTTGGTGCGAGAGGAAAGACAGGGTGTACTTTTTCCAATACCTTAAACTCTCGTTCCATATCATGGGCTTTAGGAGGCGTGTAGCCAAATGGAGGTCTCCGTAAAACAGCCTCCCAGTCACCTATCTTAATCATATAAGTTAAATTTGAATAGCCTTCCGTAAACTTCTTAACTTCCATTCTTTCATCCGGCAATGCTTCTATATTATTATGTATATAATTTTCTATCTCTTTCCAATTAATGCTTTTTTCTGCTTTTTCTATTGGCACAATTGCTCCCTCCCATTTCATTTATTTTTGGTGAAGACAGGAGCTCGTTTTTCTAAAAAATGCATTTACACCCCTGATTTATTCACAGAAATTCGCAAATGAATCCTGAATCCCCTAATAATAGGGCATACAGCTGAATTGAATATTCATCCCATAAATGAAAAAAAGAATCCGTTTCTGTTAGAGTTAAATTATACCCAAAATAACCACAGAAAGGATTCTTCTAATGGCTACATTACCGCAAATAACCATGGATTTCAATCGCAAAGTGAAGTTGTCGAATGACGGTGGTGATCTTTCCTCTGATACAGGTGAGATCTTATTTCGGGAGTTCGATGAAAAACTTGGGTTTTTCCATACGCTGGATAAAAACCTGCATCTGAAAGACGAGAGACTGTACCACCTTCATTCGAATGAGCAATTGCTTCGCCAAAAGCTTTATCAGATAATTGCCGGCTATGATGAAGATGATGCGGCGGATCAATTAACGGATGATCCCGTGTTTAGGCAAATCATTGGAACGGATGCGTTAGCTTCTCAACCCAGTTTATCCAGATTCTTTGCCCGGTTTGACACCGAATCTATTGATCAATTAAATCAAGCCAATCAAGCGCTTTTAGACAAAGTCCATCAAGTGAGAGGCTCAAAGAGCCTTATCTTTGATTTGGACTCCACGCATGCCAATACATACGGTGAACAAGAATCAACCGATTACAATGCGCATTATGGCACCGTCGGCTATCATCCTCTCGTTGCTTTCGATGGGATCACCGGTGATTTTATGAAGGCTCAACTACGCCCGGGCAACGTCTATACGTCCAACGGGGTTGTGGATTTTGTGAAGCCCCTGATCAAGCATTACAACGAAACATTTCCGGAGACGATCCCATTTCTGCGCGGGGACAGTGGCTTTGCGGTTCCGGAGCTGTATGAGCTATGTGAAGAGGAATCCGTCTATTACGTGATTCGCTTGAAATCCAATGCCAACCTGCAACGACTAGCCGATGAGCTCCATCCGGCAACACCGGACGTTACACAAACCGAATGCTATTATGAGGAAACCGAATACCAAGCCAAATCATGGGCCAAGCCCCGAAAAGTCATCATTCAATCCATTCGTCCGGCCGGCGAATTGTTTTTCACGCATGCATTCTTTGTGACAAGCCTGTTCGATGCCTTCTCTCCCAAAGAGATCGTCCGTTCTTACCAAAAACGTGGAACGATGGAGAATTATATCAAGGAAGCCAAAAATGGTTTTGACTTGGATCGAATGAGCAGCCATTCGTTTCAGGCCAACGAAGCAAGGATGATGTTTAGCTTGTTCGCGTACAATTTAACCAACTGGCTACGTACCCTTTGTTTTCCGGAGGAACAAAAGCGCATGCAAATCCAAACTATACGATCAAAGGTCATTAAAGTGGCAAGCAAGTTAGTAAAATCAGGGCGCTCGTTTTATTTCAAATTGGCTTCAAGCTTTGTTTATGAGACGTTTTTTTGGAAAGTGCTCCGACGCATTCAAGCCCTTAAACTGGAATGAAGCACAGTTATCGATAAAGCCCCATTTTTTAAAAGCCCCAGCGAGACCAAGGGAGACGTATGTCCAAAAAAGGCCTTTTTCAGCGTTTGCCTGTTATGTTTCGTTCCAACTTTAATCAGCTTAGCTTACTTTAGTGAACATAACCGAAAAATCGTTAGTTTTGATGCTCATTCACGCTATAACTTGGAAGTATGAATAATTCAGGACACCTTCTTTGGTGTCATACGTAAACTCATTTGCATAAAGGTTCTTAAAGCTTGATTGTCAAGTTTTAGTCCGTCGGCACCTTTTTCAATCGTTTTTTTAGCAAATTTCATGTTGATAACTCAAGGAAAAACTGTAAAAAAGGGCACGAAATGTGCCCACACTGTCAATCGTCTCCGTGATATTCTCTTCTCTACTTTACCTCATCACCAACTGTCGCCGCATCTCTATTCCCTTTTAAATTTCTTACAGCCTCCCTGCCACCAAAAATACGATTGGGATTTTTGACAAGAATTGTGTTGATCTGTTCCTCAGTGACACTGCCTTCTTTTAGAGCTGGAATTATATTTTGAAATATATGCCCAGGATGCCAATTCTCAGTCAGCTTTTTTAGTTCATCTGGCCAGGCTGGCGGCTTTCCTAGCCAAAAATTCACCTTATCATGGGACATCATTAATTGATCAGTATAACCGGAACCGATCAGGCCAAGGAGTGTACCGACCCTTTCATTGTCCATTGGCGCTCCAACAAATCCTTGTATGCCAAATCGGTCAAACCCTACAAAAACACCATTTTCTAATGTACGAAGATGATAATTGATGTCGGTATTTCCATCCATATGACCGATTAAAATACGTTTCGGATCCGCTCCTTCTGATACCAACAATTCTGCTTGTTCAGGACCCATAGTACCTTCTTGAGTATGGGTTATGATTGAAATCCCTGTTTCTTTTTGAACTTTTGCAGCAACTTTGAAAAATACTTCTTCATAGTCTGTTATCGCGTCTTTACCAGAACCAAGCTTTATGACTCCCGGCTTAATACCTGTTTTACCAATTCCCTCAGTGATTTCACCCATAAACAGCTCATATATCTCGTCTTCAGCTGTACCAAGGGCTTGCTTGAACTTAAAATATGCTGGCGCACCTTCGCCTTCATAATAATAGCCAGTGGAACAAATGATGTTTAATCCAGTTCTTTCAGCAATTTCTTTTAGTAGTTCAGGATCTCTCCCCGTATCATTCGGTGTTGCATCAACAACAGTTTTCACGCCATGTGCCTGAACAATTTCAGCGAATTCCATAGCGGCTCTTAAAATCTCTTCTCTATTATTTGGATAATATAACGAATTTCCGTAAAATCCAGGATAGCCGAAAAAGAAATGCTCATGCATTAATGTCTTACCCAACTCGTCTGCTAACACTGGACCCAATACTGTATTTACTTTTTGACTCATAAATTTCTCCTCCTTAATTTTTACATAGCCTCTCGGCATTCGCCGAGGCTGATGCGACAAGGGATCTCTTGACGCATGCTTTTCGTTATCCTCCTACCACCGGTAGGAGTTTTTGTTTTCCTTAGTTCGTATGAACCGCAAAAATTATTTCTGTAATTAGGTCAAAAAGTACTTGACTTTTTAAAATCATCCTCATAATCGCCGGTGAAGGGAACATTTTTTCCCTTTCTACGATTTTGGGGGTTTTTTGTTTGAAACCAACGGTTCGCTCGCATGACACGTACCAGAATTTTGTCCTGCAACAACTTCAGGAACATTACGGACGATCCATCATCCACCTGAATCAGGATTGGCCACTCATCCTCAAATGTTGGCAGGCCGACCTTTCCGGCATTACCGCTCAGCTGCAGGATCAGTACTCGGATCAAGGGCCGGAAGCCCGTGACCCGGCTTCCATGTTGCGTTCCTATCTTGTCTTCTTGTTCACGAATCCCGGTATCGGGATCACCGCATGGATCGACGAAATGAAACGCACGCCCATTTATGCCATCCTCAGCGGTTTTTCTCCTGATGATCTCCCCGGGGTCGGCACATTCTATGATTTTATCGAACAACGGATCTGGCCCGAGGTGGACAAAAACATGAAGCCCAAGAAGCAAAAACCGAAAAAGAAAGGCAATAAGGGTACGAATGGCCAGAAACCAAAGCCCAAGCCAGGCACCGTCGAGCGCCTCGTACAATGGCTGGAACGCCATATGGACATCTTTAAACCATTGCCCGGGGACCCTCTCTTTCAGTTTTTTGAGCAGAATATCTTAAGCGTTTCTGCGGACTTAGGCTTGATCGGAGATCCGAACGCGCTTAGTGTCGCCGGGGACGGCACCCCTGTGGTCACGCAAGCCTATCGGCGAAGCAAGCCGACCTGTGATTGTCGGGCGAACGGGATTTATGGATGCAGCCATCATCGCATCTATTCCCAGCCCGATTGCAACTCCGGGTGGGACAGCTCCCGAGAGACGTATTTTAACGGTTATCATCTCTATATGTTCACGGCCGCGGACAGCCCGCACGATTTACCACTGTATCCGCGTCTGCAACCGGCTTCCCGGCACGATTCGGTCAGTTTGGTCGCGAGCGCGGTTGAATTCAACCAACGCTACACCCTGGGATCCGTGGATCGCATGCTTCTGGATGCTGCTCATGATGCCGGCGCCATTTATGAGCTCTTGGATAAGCAAGGCACCGAGCCTTTCATCGATTTGAACAAACGAAGCAAGACGAACATCGAAACGGGCAGCGATATTCAAATTTCTCCCGAGGGCATTCCCATCTGTCCAAACGGGAAGAAAATGAAATCGAATGGCTTTGACAAATCCCAGAACCGCCGGAAGTGGCGATGCACGCGATCCTGCGGGTGCTCGGACGCGACATATGGTCGAACCTACCATACGAAATCAAGCGACAACCTGCGTTTGTTTCCAAAAACGCCACGCGATTCTCAAGCGTGGAAAGACATCTATAAACGTCGAACTTCAAGCGAACGGACAAACAAGCGTGAGAAGAAAGATTATCAGTTGGAAGCCGGTCGACATCGATCAACGATGATGTGGACCATGCGCATTTATGGCATTATGATCTGCCAACACATAGACGCCTGGTATGAGAGCCAAAAAGACGATTGGAACAAGCTTAAAACGACCATCTGCCCTGCCGCTGCTTAAGTTTTTCAAAAAACGACATCCAAAATTCTGCACGTATGCCCTTTTTGAAAATGGTTTTCATTTCCATGCCTTTTAGGGCTTTTTCGGGACTATTGACCCCTTGTTCGTTTGACCGAACCACCTCCACCGCCTTCTAATTCCGAGAGGCTATTTTACTTGTTTCAGGCATATAGCGGAGTTCCGTTTTAATTACTTTACCGTTTGGGTTTTTTGGTAATATATCCATGAACTCGACATATTCAGGGACCTTAAACTTGGCAAGTCTATCTTTCACCCATTTCTTAACCTCATTTTCTGTAAGATTTTCACTTTTATGAGGTACAATACAGGCTTTTACAACTTCTCCGTATTTATCATTAGGCACACCTACAATTGCTGCTTCCAATATTTTTTGATTTGAATACAATACATCTTCAACTTCAACGGAAAAAATTTTTTCTCCACCTCGATTTACCACATCCTTAATTCGATCCATTATGGTCACAAAACCATCCTTGTCTATTACTGCCAAATCTCCAGTCGAGAACCACCCATCGGATATTGCTTTATTTGTAGCTTCTTGATTATTCCAATATTTTTGAATAACCATTGGTCCTTTAAACAATAACTCTCCAACTACCCCTGGCGCTAGGTCTTGTCGTGTTTCCGGATTAACTACGCGAGCATCATTTACAGGCGTTGGAACTCCAACGGAGCTTACATGGTTCATTTGATGTTCGTTAGGCATAATAGTTGCCGGAGAAGTGGTCTCAGTGAGTCCGTACGTATTGTGTAATTCTATATTTGGAACCCAGTTTTTTAAACCTTTTAAGGTTTCACTTGGCATAGGCGCACCACCAAAACCAGCGACTCTAATTTGTGACACATCATACTTTTTCAGCTCCGGATGTTGTAATGTCATAACATATACCGTAGGGGATGCTATAACATGCGTGATTCTTTCATCTTGTAAAATTTCCAGAAATCGTTTAGGTTCAAAAAACGGCATTAATACTACTTTCCCGCCTAATTGTATAAGCGTCATTACTTGAGCAGCTAATCCAGTGATATGAAATGCGGGAACAGCAACAACAGTAGAGTCATCAGAAGAGAGATTATAACAATATGTGTAATTTAATGTGGTATGAAGCATGTTGAAATGTGTAATTAATGCTCCTTTAGGTGTTCCTGTTGTCCCTGAGGTATACATAATAAAAGCTTCATCATTTTCATAAACTTGCGCAGTAACTTCATCTTTAACGTGTTGATTAACAAGACGCGAAAAAGGAATAGTTCCATCCGGCGGTCTATGTTCTGTAATAAAAATCGTTTCAACCGGTAGTTGTTCAATAGTCGTTTCAATGTTTAACCACCATTCTTGATTGGCAATCACTACTTTTGCACCGGAATTAGTTAACATGAACTTTAACTCAGTAGATTTTAGCTTTGTATTAAGGGGAACCGCTATTGCCCCAATTTGTAAGGCTGCATATACCCCCACTACAAATGGAACGCCATTCGTCAGCAGAAATGCCACCCGGTCTCCTTTTCCAACACCGTATTGGTTTTTCAATTGATAAGCCGCACGGTTCACTTGTTCTTGTAGCTGCTTATATGTTACTCGTTCATCTTCATGGACTAAAGCTGTTTTATTTGGAAAACGATTCGCACTATTTCTTAGTGTTTCATTTATGTTTTGAGGTCTTTCTTTATACGTTTTCATTCTAATACCATTTTTGGTCTCTTCTTGAATGAGTGAACCAATATCCTCCCAAAAAACTGACAACTTTTTACCTCCTCTCAAAATTTACGAACATAAAAAATTTATCTATTTTCTTCTAACTTCCTTCTTTTTGGGCTATATATTTTTAAATATTCTTTGTTCTATCGTAATATGGTGTTTAAGATTCGTACAAGATTTTCAGGTAGCTCTCCATAAAACTTAACGTTCAAGATTATTATGGAACTAAGTTCTTTTAACACTGAACAGAATCTTCTATTATTTCTTGATTGAAAGGTCGATATATTTGACATTTTTATCAACTAAACAATCTACCCTATTTAGTTATCTGTCAATTCTATTTATACATACTTTATCAAATAATATTTTAAATTGCAAGTATTTTTATAATATTTGAATTTTCTGTTTTATGTATTAATTGCGTTTAGACCCGAAACCTGACATGCGCAATAGCTTATGTTTTTAACGCACGAAGACTAATTAGCGTAAGGTGCCGAAAAACATTAAAATAGCGAGCAGCCATCGCTGCTCGCATCCTTTTACGCTTCTCCCCCAACATCCACAACAACCTTCCCATACGTCTTCCGATCACCCAATAGATCTAACGCATGCGGCACTTCTTCAAACGGGAACTCGTCATAGATCAACGGTTTAATCTCACCCGCTTCGTACATGTCGCATAGGGTGTGGTGCATGCGTATCATTTCGTCTTCGTAGAGCTTCGCGAAGTAGCCCCAATGGACGCCGACGATCGAGTAGTTTTTTACCAACGCGTGGTTGGTGGGGGCTTCCGGGATTCGTCCACCGGCGAAGCCTACAACCAAGATGCGGCCGGCGAAGTTGATGCATTTGCGGGAGCGATCGAATGTGTCGCTGCCGACAGGGTCGAAGATGATATCGGCGCCGCGGCCGTCAGTTTCTTTTTTTACAGTATCTACGAAATCTTCCGCTTTGTAGTCGATGGCGACGTCTGCGCCTAGATCTTTACATACTTGCACTTTTTCGGGGCCACCTGCTGTGGCGATTACGCGAGCACCGACCGCTTTTCCGAGTTGAATCGCGGCGGAGCCGACACCACCGGAGCCGGCATGGACGAGCAGGACGTCGCCCGTTTTAATGTTTGCGCGGTCGTGCAGGGCGTAGCAGGCGGTTTGATAGGTGATGTACATCGCGGCTGCTTCCTGAAAAGACATCGATTCGGGCACACGGAAAACGGATGCTTCCGGGACGGAGACCCATTCCGCGAAACCGCCGTTGGGGAGCGCTGGTCTGGCCAATACTTTTTGCCCGACTTGGAAATCACTTCCGGAGTCGGCCGCTTCTACCGTGCCCGCGATTTCCGCACCGGGTGTAAAGGGGAGCGGGGGTTTTTCCTGGTACTTCCCTTGACACAATAGAATATCGAAAAAATTTAAAGCTGCTGTCTGCGTTTTAATGAGCACTTGTCCTTCTTCCCGCTCAGGTTTTTCCAGCTCTTCCAAAGCCAGTGCCTGCGCCGGATCCGCGAGTTCTTTCACTTGCCATGCACGCATGATGTTCACTCCTTCTATGAAAACATTTTCTCAAAAAATTTCGGCTTTCCTGAACTTATACCGAAACCTACAAGTGTGTTAGGGCGTCATGAAGCGCTTTTGGTGACCTAATTCGTGAATCGCTTCAACGTTAGGGCATCATAGACCCCGTTTGGCGACCTAACCTGGACTCCACTTCCGCGTTAGGTTACCATGATCACATTTTTCTGCCTCTAAGCACTTCCCTTACCGTTTAAACGCTGCCGCGCCGTCGTCCACGTGGTACACGTGGGCATTCAGGAACGAGGCGTCGTCGCTGGCTAAAAAGGAGACCAGTTTCGCGACTTCTTCCGGCTTGCCGGCTTTGCGGCGCATTTGTGCTTTTTCAATAATCGCCCATACGTCTGGGTCGCTTTTCCAGTCTTCCACGATGCCGGTTTCAATGAGACCAGGTGCAATGCCCGTTACGCGGATGTTATATTTTGCCAAATCCAATGCCGCCGCTTTCGTCATGGAAACAACTGCGCCCTTGCTGGCGTGGTATGGGAAACGTTTCCGGTCGGCTATGCCCGCGTAGATGGAGGCGGTGTTGATGATGACGCCGCCGCTGTCTTCCATGGCGTGCGCCGCCGCTTTGATGCCGTAAAAAACACCATTTTGGTTCACGTTCACGACGCGTTGGTATTCCTCGATCGGCATGTCCATGACGTTATGCGGCGGGTTTCCGGTGCCGGCGTTGTTATGCATGATGTCCAGTTTTCCGAAGTGCGCCACGGCCTGCTGCACCAGGTGCTCCACGCTCTCATACGAAGCCACGTCCACCTTGGCAAACCGCGCCTCGCCGCCTGTTTTTTCAATCTCCGCGACCGTTTCCTCGCCGGCCGAAGCGTTGATATCAGCAACGACCACCTGAGCGCCTTCGCGGGCAAAATCAATCGCCGTCGCGCGCCCGATGCCGGAGCCGGCACCTGTGACGATCGCTGTTTTTCCTTCTAATCTCATTTCACATGCCTCCTTATCCGGACGTCACACCGCCGTCGAGGACGATCGTTTGGCCGGTCATAAATGCTGCCGCCGGTGATGCCATATATACGATCGTTCCGCGCATATCATCGGCTTCCCCGAGCCGCTGCAACGGGACGTTTGCGATCATTTGATCCTTGATCGGCTCGATGACGTCTTGGCTCATTTTCGTCGGAATGAAGCCGGGAGCGATGGCGTTGACGGTGATGCCGTGGCGCGCCCAGTTGATGGCCAAATCTTTCGTGAAGGTGAGCACGCCGCCTTTGCTGGAGTTATAGCCGATTGCTTGCATCACTTCCGGGTTGGAGCCTTTCAAGCCCGCGACGGAGGCGATGTTGATGATGCGTCCTTTCGTGTTCGTTTCAATCATTTTTCTTCCGACGGCCTGAGACATGATAAACGTCCCAACGAGGTTGACATTGACGACTTTTTTAAATTTATCCACCGGCATGTCCTCAGGGTTGTCCCCACCCCATGACGTACCGCTGTTATTCACCAAAATATCAATGCGGCCGAAGTGCTCCATCGTCGCGTCCACGACTTCTTGCACTTCATCTTCATCGGTGACGTCACAGCGAAACGCGATGGCGTTGCCGCCGTTCTCGTTGATGCGATCTCTTACATCTATGCATGCTTCTTTTTTTCGCGAACAGAGGACGACGTTCGCGCCCGCGTCGGTGAGCGCTTCCGCCATCCATTCGCCTAGGCCCCGGCCACCGCCGGTGATGATCGCGGTTTGGCCGCTTAAGTTAAATAAATCCATCGTTGTCATTAAAAAACCTCCCGTTATCGATATTTTTTCAGTTCCAATCGCCCGACCGAGCGGCGGTGCACTTCGTCAGGACCATCCGCGAGACGGAGCGTGCGCGCTTTCGCCCAGCTTTGCGCGAGAGGAAAGTCGTCACTCACACCGGCCCCGCCATGCGCTTGAATGGCGCGATCGATGACGCGCAGCGCCATGTTCGGCGCGACGACCTTGATCATGGCGATTTCCGTGCGCCCTTCTTTATTTCCGACTGTATCCATCATATAAGCGGCTTTCATCGTCAACAGACGCGCCTGTTCAATCTCGATGCGCGAATCGGCGATCCATTCCTGGATCACGCCCTGCTCCGAGAGTTGTTTGCCGAAGGTGGAGCGGTCTTGCACGCGCTCACACATTGCCTCGAGCGACTTTTCCGCCAAGCCGATGAGACGCATGCAGTGATGAATCCGTCCCGGTCCGAGGCGCCCTTGAGCGATCGCGAACCCTTTGCCTTCGTCCCAAAGGATGTTCGAAGCGGGGACACGCACGTTGTCGAACTCCACTTCCCCGTGTCCTTCGGGCGCATCGTCATAGCCGAAGACGGGCAAGTGGCGATGGACGGTGACGCCGGGTGTGTCTCTCGGCACTAATATCATCGACTGTTGTGTATATTTCGGGCCGTCCGGGTCCGATTTGCCCATCACAATCATGATTTCACAGCGCGGATCCATGATGCCCGATGTCCACCATTTGCGGCCGTTAATGATGTAGGCATCGCCGTCTTTTTTGATGTGCGTTTCGATGTTTGTCGCGTCTGACGAAGCGATGTTCGGCTCGGTCATGGCGAACGCGGAGCGGATCTTGCCATCCAGCAGCGGTTCCAACCACTGTTTCTTTTGCTCCTCCGACGCATAGCGGACGAGCGTTTCCATGTTCCCGGTGTCGGGCGCCGAGCAATTGAAGACTTCCGGCGCGATCGACGATCGTCCCATAATCTCGCATAACGGCGCGTATTCCACGTTCGTGAGCCCCGCGCCAAGCTCGCTTTCCGGCAAGAATAGATTCCATAGTCCCGCGTCCTTCGCTTGTTGCTTCATCTCTTCCATAATTGGCGGTGATTGCCAACGCGTGGACTGTTCGTTGAGTTGTTCCTCATACACTTTTTCATTCGGGTCAATCACTTCTTCCATAAACCGCCACACACGTTCTTCTAAATCTTTCACTTTATCCGTTTTGCCGAAATCCATGTGTTTCACCCCTCATTTAATGATTGCGATGCATATTCAATTAGACTTTTCGCGCGGCCACCGTAATGCTTAAAGCGTTCATCCTGCGTCTGGCCGTTTTTCCAGCGAAAATAAATCTGTTGAACAATTACGGCCAACTTAAAATAAGCAAACATTTGGTAAAAATGAATCGATGAGCAATCCCGTCCGCTTTTTTCCGCATAACGATCAATCAGTTCGCGGCGAGTTAAAAAGCCGGGTTTTTTCGTGACCGTTTGGAACGTCGATTGTAAAAGTTCCGGGTCGTCGTCCTGGATCCAGTAACTGAGAACGACGCCGAGGTCGAAAAGGGGATCGCCGATCGTCGCCATTTCCCAATCGACAACCGCTTTTATCTCGGATAGATCATTGGAAAATAAAAGATTATTGAACTTGAAATCATTGTGAATGACCGTCGTCTCTCCGTCTGCGGGGACGTTTTCCGTGAGCCATTTTTTCAGATTTTCATATTCTGGAATGTCTTCGGTTTTGGCCCGTTCATAACGTTTAAGCCAGCCATGGACTTGGCGTTCCATGAACCCTTCCGGTTTACCGAATTGATGCAGACCGGCTTTTTCGGTGTCCACCCGGTGAAGCGCTGCCAACGTATCAATAAATTGATGGGACAGGTGTCGGCCGATCTCTTCCGTTTCCTCTACCCCTTCGGGCAACTTGTCATCGATGACAATGCCTTCTTTTCGCTCCATGACGTAAAACGTGGCGTCCATGACGGATGGGTCTTCCCCGAGCACATACGGCTTCGGTGCCAAAGGAAATGCAGGATGGAGTCGCGAAAGGATCTCATACTCCCGCTTCATGTCGTGAGCTTTAGGCGGCAGCGGTCCGAACGGCGGACGCCGCAAAACGCCTTGCCACTCGCCGCAAGCTAATAGATAGGTTAAGTTCGAAGCCCCGGCGGGATATTGATTCACTTTTAAAGGCTCGTCTTTAGGAATGTCATCCAGATGTTTTTCCAAAAACGGTTTTATTTTAGCAAGATCCAGTTCTTCGCCACTGCGTACGGATTGGGTCATTTTGCTTCACTCCCCATAGACTTAAATCTTAGTTCAGCTCCGTTATGAAGCCCTACCACCGACTCCGAGCTCCCTACCTCGACCACAAACTCCAACAACGCATCCAATCCCAATTTGTGAAAATTGCGCCCCACGCGTCCCTTTGCCACAAGCTCCGCCACATTTTTCGGATCAAAACGTTGGTCCAATGCATACACAGCGGCATCGTTTAAGTGAGCATTTTCCACGTTAAGCCGGGACAGGATAAGATTTGCACAAATATAGTCTTCCAATGAAAACTGCCCGAGGGAACCCGCGCACACGATAATGACTTCTTCCGGAGCTTCCCGGTTGATATAATCCGCGATTGCATAGGCATTTCTCAAATTCCCCAAGACCAACGTGTCCGCTGCTTTCGCTTTCATAATCGCTCTCGTCCCGTTGGAAGATAAAAAGACGATATCCTGATCTTTCACACGTTCCGGTGTGTATTCATCCGGCAAATGGGCGCAATCAAAGCTTTCAACAGGCTGCCCTCCGAGCTCTCCTCCGGTAAGCACGGAAGAATGACCGAGTTCTTTCTTCAACCGATGAGCTTCTTCTACTCCGGAAACCGGAAAAATACGCCGGGCGCCCCGTTCCATAATGGTGACAAGTGTCGTTGTCGCTAGCAGCACATCAATAACAACAACCGTCGCGCCCTCCAAACTTTCGGGTCTGATTTCTTCTGTCGTTAACCATAAACGGCACTTTCCCATATCGAAAACGTTCACCACCCTATAAATTTATCCCTCTTCGTTTTTATCTTATCATGTTCCTCGTTCACCTCCCGCCCGGAATAAACTTAATCCATCATCAAAGCCGGCAGTAATAAGGCAATTTCCGGAATTAATATGATGATGATCAGTAGCAGCAACAGCAGGAAAATAAATGGCCATACAGCTGCATAAATCGACCGGATATTTAAATCCCCGGCGACCCCTTTCATAATAAACAGACTGACCCCAAAAGGCGGGGTGAGGTTCCCTATGCAAACGGCAATGCAAAACAAAATGCCGAACCAAATCATGTTAAAGTCTAAAGCGGTAAGCACAGGCAAAAACAAGGGAGCGGTAATTAACAACACCGCGACGGTATCAATGAACATCCCTAATATAAGGAAAAATAATAGAATTAATATCAGAATGATCCAGCGATTAAAACCGGTTTCCGTAATCATCCCTGCCAACCAGTCCCCGACTCCGGTTACCGCGACGATACGCGCATAGGCAACGGCGCCGATTAATATCCAAAAGATCATTCCGCTTAGACGGGCGGTCATGAGAAATATACTTTTGATATTTTCCATGTTTAGTTTTTTCCTCGTCCCTGCCGCAAATAATGCGCCGGCAGCTCCCACGGCACCCGCTTCCGTCGGCGTCGCGACCCCTAAGTAAATCGAACCAAGCACTAGGAAAATAACGACCGCGGGTAAAATAATCCCTTTTAAAGACCAAAATTTTTCCGCCCATGTGAAGCGATGGCCAACTTCAATATTCGGTCCTTTTTCCGGCTTGATGAAACATAAAACGAGGGAGTAAATAATAAACAGAATAGCGGCCAAAATTCCCGGCAATATGCCGGCCATAAATAAGGCTCCCGCCGATTCTCCCGACTCTGATGCATAGACGATCATGACAATGCTTGGCGGGATGAGAACGCCTAAAACACCCCCGGCCATAATGACTCCCAAAGTTAATTTGTCATCATACCCTCTTTTTAACATCGATGGCCTTGCCACCATGCCCAATGCCGCGGTGGCTACGGAAACGACCCCTACCATGGAAGCAAAAACGGCTGACACCACGGAAGTTCCGGCCGCCAGTCCTCCCCGGATCCCGCCGAACCAACGGTAAATCACTTCATACATGTCTTCGGCCAAGTCGCTATACATCAAAACCGCTGCCATAAAAATATACAATGGAAGCGCCGTCAGGATCGACTGGGTGGCGTGTTCATATGAACCTAGCACAAAACCATCCAAACTTGAAAAACCATCCCAGAAGATTAATCCCATAATGATCGAGATGCCGCCCATGGCGAAACTAACCTGCACCCCGAGAAATAGAAAGAGGAACAATGAGCCAAATAAGATAATTGCTATGACTCCAATATCCATCTATCGTCCCTCCTCGGCATTATAAAGATCTTCTCCGGTGACGATAATATGGATATTGTTGATGCTTCTCACCAAACCTTGCAAGCCAATCAGAGCACCGCCAATAGGGACGATCAACCATTGAATCCACAGGGGCATTTCCATCCCCCCGGATGACATGGCTCCCACCTGGTAATAGTGAATGACATAATCCATGCCCACCCATATAAGGGTGACGGCCATAACAAATAATAGAGCCATCCCTACGAGATCAACGACACTTTTTTGTTTTCTTGAATAGTTTTCAAAAAAAACATCCACCCGGACGTGGTGCCCCATAGCCAGGGCATATCCACCCAAACCAAAAGCAATGATGCCGGTGCTCCAAGTCGACAAATCAAACGCCCAAACCGTCGGAGCATTGAAAAAATACCGCATTAATACATCGAAAAATAACAATATACTTACAAACGCGATTAACGTTCCGATAACCCATACCATCGCTTTATTTATCTTGGTGATCCCGCTCATCGTTCTGATCACCACTTGTTTCATTGAATCATCGCCCCTCTTGCTTCGATCTTTGCTGTCAATCTAAATATTGATCCATATAGTTGTCCGCTTCAGGGTTCTCCTCAATCCACTTCTCATTTTCAACGAGCAACGTTTCCACCATTTCTTCCGTACGCTCATTCATGGAAGCAAAATTTCTCCAAATTTTTTCCTGGCTGATTTGTTCTAATTCATCGAATTCTTCCTCTGACATCGGAACGAATTCCGTCCCTTCTTCTTCGGCTAAATCAAAAATCTCTCGCGTATATCGTTGCGAGCCTTCCATCGCATCTTTTTCCATTTCCAAGGCCGTTTCCTGCATAATGGCCTGGATGTCTTCGGGAAGTTCTTCCCAGGTGGACTCGCTAATAGCTACCATCCCTAACGCAGGATTAAGGGTTGGAACGGATAAATAATCAACAACTTCCACAAAGTTATACGTATCTAACGTGTAGTATGGAAATTGCATCGCGTCAATTGTGCCTCTTAACAAGCCTTCATATTGCTCAGCCGCGGGCAAGGAAGCGACACCGGATCCCATGCTTTGGTTAAAATCAATCGTTAAATTGCTCACGATATTCATAACCATGCCTTCCATATCTTCAACTTCGGCAATCGGGGAGGTGGACATATAACCCGTCGTGCTGCTTGACCAAAAAGTTAACGGTTTCACTCCGTAATCTTCCAGCGCTTCTTCATACAACGCTCCGACTTCTGTTTCCCGCAACAGATGGCGTGTATGTTCTTCCCCCATATTCCAATAAGGCAAGGAAGCGATCGCCCCTTCCGGTATTCGTTCCACCCAATAGGAGGGTGAAGTATTTTGGATATCAATGGTTCCGCGGGCAAGGGCATCAGCCGATTCATCTTGGCCAAACAACTGGTCACTGTAATACACATCAAAGGTTACACGGCCGTCCGTTCGTTCCTCTACCAGCTCCATAAACCTTTCCTGGGCTTGGTACTTGGGTTCCCACTCATATTCGGAAGGAGGATAGGAAGAGTGATACGTTAACGTGTACGTTTCCTCTTCCGCTTCCTCTGCTGCCTCGTCCGCAGACGAAGGCTCGCACGCCGAAAAAATAACAAGTAACACAAAAATGAACGCTGTTGTTGTTCCCCATCGCTGCATCATTCATTTCCTGCCTTTCATGTTACTCATCCCTTATAAAAGCGATTTCAATAATGATGGCATAAAGAGGGGCACCATACCTTTCGTTGGCCCCCTCTTTGTTTTTCCTAATACGTCTTAAAAACAACCTTCCCTTTTAAAACGTCTTCCTCTTTTTGGTTTTTCGCGTTCACATCAAAAGTGATTTTTCCCTCGTTTTGCTCGCTCACTTCCGCGTTCAATGAAACCTCGTCGCCGAGAAAAACCATGCCGCGGAAGCGAATTTGGTACGTTTCGATGAATCCTTCCTCGTAGTAAGGGGTGAAGAGTTTGGCGAGGTTGCCCATCGTCCACATGCCATGAGCGATAATGCCGGGGAGTCCCGCTTTTTCCGCTTCTTCATCAATCGTATGGATCGGATTATAGTCGCCGGATGCGCCGGCGTATTTAATTAAATCAAGACGTGACACCGGGGGCAGCGTTACCGCCTCCAACGTGTCGCCGGCCTGTTTTTCTGCAATCGCGCTCATGCCTTCATCCCCTTTCTGACTGCTTCGGTAATAATGACCACTTGGTCGGCGCTGAAAACGAGTGTCCCATCGTCGTCTTCCCCTTTTCCTTCGAGCGTGAGAATCCCCATCGTGCCGCTTTTTCCGGCTTTTTCCTTGTAATCTTTCACTTCCGTCCAGCAATGAATGTCTTCGCCGACGAGCAGCGGGCGTTCATAATGATAGATTTGCTCGCCGTGAATGAGTCCTTTGCTCGGCAATCCCAATCCGTCGATTTCTCCGTAATCAAACACGCGCGGGAATGTCGGCGGCGCGATATTGGCGCCATAGCGCGATGCCTTTCCCGCATCTTCATCGACGAAAATCGGATGCGCATCCCCGATGGCGTCGGCGAATTTGCGCACGGCGCCACGTTCAACCGTATTTCTCACCTTATTGGATCGCTTTCCAATTGCATCTTCAAACATTGTCTCCAACCTCCTTTACGCTTTCGGTCCGCCGGCGACGTAGATGACTTGTCCGCTCACGAACGAGGAACGCTCATCGGCGAAAAACGCCACCGCGTTCGCGATATCTTCAGGTCTCCCGCTGCGAGCGACGGGGATTTGCGAGACGCTTGCTTCCACCAATTTTTCAAAAGGAATGTTGAGCCGCTCGGCCGTCGCTTTCGTCATGTCCGTTTCGATGAATCCGGGCGCGATAGAATTCGCCGTAATTCCAAATTTGCCAAGTTCAATAGCCAACGTTTTTGTAAACCCTTGCAAACCTGCTTTAGCGGTTGAATAGTTCGCCTGTCCGCGATTTCCCAAAGCCGACGTCGATGATAGATTGATAATACGGCCGTATTTTTGCTCAACCATATACGTTTGCGCCACACTCGCGGCGTTAAAGGACCCATTCAAATGCACATCCATGACCGTCTTCCAATCGTCTTCGGTCATTTTAAAAAGCATGTTATCGCGGATGACGCCGGCATTGTTGACAAGGATGTCGATGGAACCATACGCGTCATAGGCTTCCTTCATCGCGTTTTCTACTTCTTCGCGATTCGTAACGTTCGCGTTGATCGCCAAAACATCCTGGCCTGCAAAGTGTTCGCGCGCCTCTGCCAACGCTTCTTCGTTGATATCGATAATCGCCACTTTCGCGCCGTCATGGACGAGCCGTTCGGCAATGCCACGCCCGATCCCCCGGCTTCCACCGGTTATAAATGCCGTTTGTCCTGAAAAATTTGTCATATATACCACTCCCATCCTAAAGTTACTTATATTTTATATGAAAATAAACCCTTGTAAACACGTAGCAGATTAAATGTGTTGCCCCAGTTTTACATTTCCTTTTAATAGGTTACGAGAAATGATCAAGCGTTGAATTTCATCGGTCCCGTCATAGATTCTCCAGAGCCGGGCTTCCCGGTACCAGCGTTCGATGGGCAGCTCTTTCGTGTAGCCCATGCCGCCGTGGATTTGCATCACGCGATCGATGATGTCATTTCCCTTCGTCGCGCCGTATAGTTTTGCCATCGAGGCATAGTGGCGATTGTCTTCGCCGTTGTCCAAGCTGAAGGCGGCGTTGAGGACCAACCATTTGGCCGCTTCGAGCTCGACCGCCGAGTCCGCAATTTGCCACTGGATCGCTTGGCGGGTGGAAATCGGTTTTCCGAACGTTTCCCGCTCCTTGGAATAATCGATGGCCATATTGAGCAAACGTTCGGCCGATCCGACTGCCCGTGCCCCGACGATCCAGCGGGCGAATCCGATCCATTCCAACCCGAGGTCGTAGCCGCGGTCGAGCTCGCCGAGAATGTTTTCTTCCGGCACGCGCACTTGATCGAAAATAAGCGATGCGGGCCCCCATTCGCCCATCGTGTCGATGTATTCGGATTTCCAGCCCATGTCTCTTTCCGCGATGAAACAAGTAACGCCGTCCCGGCCGTTGGCCGCGTGGGCTTCCTTGTCCGTGATCGCGATCACCATGACAAAGTCTGCTTCATTCCCGCCGGTGATGAACGTTTTCTCGCCGTTAAGCACCCATTCATCGCCGTCTTTTTCCGCGGTCATTTTGATGTTTTGCGTATCGGATCCGGCGCCGGGTTCGGTGAGGGCAAAGCAGGATTTTTTCTCGCCGCTGATCGTCGGGAGGAGATACTTTTCTTTTTGTTCTTCGTTGCCGTAATAGAGGATGTTGTCGGCCGAACCGCCGAACGTGAACGGGACGAACGTCTTCGCCACTTCCATCATGACGATCGCGTACATGACCTGGCCGAGGTCGGCGCCGCCGTACTCTTCCGGCGTATTGATGCCCCAGAAACCGGCATCTTTCGCTTTTTGTTGCAGCTCTTCGATTTTTTCTGCGGGGAGGCTCGGCTTCCCTTCCCGTTCATTGCGCAGCACATCGTTCTCCAGCGGCATCAGTTCTTTTTCCACGAATTTGCGAATCGTCGTCTGCACCATTTTTTGTTCTTCTGTTAAGCGTAAATCCATCGGTATCTCTCCCTCTTTTTCACTCTTGGATCTGGCACTTTTTCCGGATAATCTGTCACTTTGCATGTTTAATCTGTCACTTTTCGCAGATAATCTGTCACTTTTCGCTCATATTCTGTCACTTTCCGCAGATATTCTGGCACTTTACAATTAGTCTCGCTCCACGACGAGTGCGATGCCTTGGCCGCCGCCGATGCAGGCGGTGACGAGTCCTTTCTTCTCCCCGCGGCGTTCGAGCTCATAGCACAATTTCGTCACGAGCATACCGCCGGTCGCGGCAATTGGATGGCCGTGGGCGATCGCTCCGCCGTTCACATTCACTTTGTCCATGTCAAAGTTTAGGTCCCGGTCACAAGCGAGCACTTGGGCGGCAAACGCTTCATTGATTTCGATCAAATCGAAATCATCCAACTGATCCCCGCTTTTTTCAAGTACTTTTTTCACAGCCGGAACGGGACCGATGCCCATAATATTCGGGTCAACGCCCGCGACCGCCGATGCCTTCACCGTTGCCAGCGGTTTCAATCCGCGCTTTTTGGCTTCGGTCCCGGACATCAACACCAACGCCGACGCCCCGTCGTTAATCCCGGAGGAACTGCCGGCAGTGACGCTGCCGTCTTTTTTAAAAACCGGCGCGAGTTTGGCGAGCGATTCCTTTGTCACATCCGGGCGCGGATGCTCGTCTTGATCAAACGTCACGGTGCCTTTTCGTGTTTTCACGTCGATCGGCACAATTTGATCCTTGAAATACCCTTTCTCCACCGCATCACCCATGCGCTCCTGGCTTCTCAACGCAAAAGCATCCTGCTCTTCGCGGCTCACCTCATACTGATCCGCCAGGTTCTCCGCCGTAATGCCCATGGGCGGATCCCCGATGGCATCGGGCGAGAGCCTGCGATTAATGAACGACGGCGGCCGCCGGTCGTACGCCCGTTCTTGCACGGCTAACAGGTGCGGGCTACGCGTCATGCTTTCCGTGCCGCCGGCCACGACAACATCGGCATTTCCTGCGATGATTTTCTCGGCAGCTAAAGCGACGCTATTAATGCCCGATCCGCATTGGCGATCAATCGTGAGCCCCGGAATCTCCACCGGCAAGCCCGCTTCGAGGAGCGACACGCGCGCGGTGTTTCCTCCGCCGCTGAGACAATTTCCGAAAATAACATCTTCCACGGCTTCCTGTTCCACGTCCGCGCGACGCAACGCCTCGCTGATGACTTCGCCGCCGTACACGGACGGATCGACGGACGCTAACGCTCCGCCTTTTTTCGCGATGGCCGTCCGGACGGCAGAAACGATAACCACATCTTCCATTTTTGCATCAACCTTTTCTCAGTATTTTAAATGTTCCTGTCCCTTTTGCGATCGCTGTGCCCGTTGCATCCGTAATAACCCCTTCGACGGTCGCTGACTTGTAGCCAAGTTGCAAAATGGTGCCGGTTGCGCTCAGCCGACCTTTTTTCACCGGAGCCAGGTAGTTGACGTTGAGGGACACCGTCGTGCTCGGCAATTCGGTACGGTGATGGAGGACCGCGCCGAGCACATTGTCCAGCATCGTGGCATGCACGCCGCCGTGGAGAGTGTCGTTGCGATTCATGTGCTTCTCGTCGATATCGAGGAGAATGGTGACGTCCCCTTCGTCGGCTTCCTTCATTTCAAAACCGACGTGATTGAAAAATTGGCTTTCGTTTGCTAAATCCACGTATGGCTCCTCCCAAAAAACAATGTCACTTTCTATACTTGCAATTTTTATGCCAGCATTTGAAGTCCCAGGATACCAACCGGTTAGTTAATTGGAAGTAAAACATAAGCGTTTAATGATACAAAAATGAATAATAACGATTCTGATATGAATCAAATTGTAAGAAAACAGCCAAGAGATTCGATCGAGCATCTCCCGGCTGGGAGAGACGTTTTCTATCGATCTACATTGAGGCCGATCGCCGAATATAGAACGTTGGACATTCTCTATCGTTCTAATTTCGCGACCATCTCTGAAAATAGATCGTTAGACGCTCTCTATCGTTCAAACTTCGCGGCAATCGCCCGGCGGCGACGTTTTCTAGTGATCAAAATCCACGAGTTCCACTTCTCCGTCTTCCACGACGGCCATTCTCAGTTCCGTCGTCATGCCGCCGTCTTCGTCTATTCCTGATACATCATAGATTCTTTTATCTTCATCCACTTGGTGGAGTCCTTCGTCCAAGTGCTCGCGAATCGCATGGGCATCTTCGGTTTCACCGGCTGCTTTCATGGCTTCGGCCAGGATATAAACGCTGTAATAGTGGTAGCCGGCTTCCGAGCCGGGATCGGCGTCATGCATTTCTTGATAGTCGCTGACAAATTGTTCGTTTCCTTCATGAATGTCATCGACGAGCGGAGCCACGCCGACCGAACCTTCAATGACGTCCGGCGCGCCGCCGAGAACGTTATCGATTTCATCGAGCTTCGCCTGGTCCATCACCAAAAATCCGCCTTCAAATCCCAATTCTCTCGCCTGGGACATGACTTGTGCCGTCGGTTCCGAGGAGCCGCCGACGAAAAGAACATCCGGGTCATCAGCTAACGCGTTGGTGACCAACGTGTAAAAGTCGGTGTCCTGGGCATAGTCCACGGAACTTTCATGAATGACGTCACCGCCCATTTCTTCCCAAGCCGGTCCCAGTGCCTCGGCCCAATCCATGCCGAACTCGGTGTTCGGCGGCAGCATGGCTAAGTCCGTGCCGAAGCGCTCCATCTGGTATTCGGAAAATGGCTCGATGTAGTTGTCATACGTGGGCGGAATTCGCCACGTTAGATCATTCCCCTGTTGCGTAATTTCTGGCTCGCTGGAATATGAGCCGAGGAGCACTTCGTCTTGTTCGTTAAACACTTGCGTAGCATACGTGCCGCCGCTGTGAGGCACAAAAATAAAAGGGGTGTCGTCTTCTTGCACGAGCCGCCGCACGTTCGCGCCTGTTTCATCCGGCAAGTACTGGTCGTCAAGACTTACAAGATTGAACGAATACGTTTCTCCGTCGACCTCAAAGCCGCCGTCTTCGTTAATTTCTTCCATCGCCATCGAGATGCCGTTCAATGTGTTGTTCCCATAATATGCGCCGGCGCCGCTTAACGGACCGCTAAAACCAATGTCAATCACTTCCGTGCCTTCCGCCACTTCCGTGTCCACTTCAACCTCTTCTCCCCCGCCCTCATCATCGGGACCTCCCGGTGCAGGGGTTCCTTCCGCTTCTTCCGTAATATCTGCATCTTCCCCTCCGCCATTGCACCCGACCGCCAAGAGCATCATAACCCCGCCGACCATCATACTGATTTTTTTCATTTTCATTGCCCTCCTTTTATTTGGTTTTAAGCCCCGATATACGCTTTTCGAACGTCGTCATTGGCAAACAACTCCTCGCGATCCCCTTCCACAACGATTTTTCCGTCTTCAATGACGTACCCGCGGTCGGCTATCTTGAGGGCTGCATTGGCGTTTTGTTCCGCCAAAAGAACCGTCGTGCCGCCGCGATTGATTTCCTGAATGACGTCGAAAACCTGTTCAACGATCAGCGGCGCCAGCCCGATCGATGGTTCGTCTAGCAACAGCAATTCAGGGCGCGCCATCATCGCCCGTCCGATCGCCAGCATTTGTTGTTGACCGCCGCTAAGCGAGCCTGCGGATGCCTTCTGCTTTTCTTCCAAAATCGGAAACAACGTGTAGACCCGTTCCAGTGTTTCCGCGACGGCTTTTTTATCCCGTCTGACCGCATAGGAACCCATTTTCAAGTTTTCGGAGACGTTCATCTCCGGAAACAGTTTCCGCCCTTCCGGGCAATGGCCGATGCCGGCTTTCACCAAGTTGCTGGCGGGTACGCCGCCAATCGATTTGCCTTTCCATTCGATGCGCCCTTTTGCCGGTTTATTCAAGCCACTGATCGTCCGGAAAATCGTGCTTTTGCCGGCGCCGTTTGCCCCTAACAATACGACCAGCTCTCCGGCCTCCACGTGCATGGAGATGTCTGATAACGCCTCGTAAAACCCATATCGTACCGAAACATCAGTTAGCGTCAACAGCTTCATCACCCCCTCCCAAATACGCTTGAATGACGGTCTCGTTGTTTTGAATCTCTTCGGGTGTGCCTTCGGCGATTTTTTTTCCTTGGTTTAGGACGACAATGTGGTCAGCAATTTCCATGATCATCTGCATTTTGTGCTCGATTAAACAGACCGTTAAGCCATTGGCGACCATTTTGTGCATAAGATCGATCAACCCATCTGTTTCATCCGGGTTAACCCCCGCGGCCGGCTCATCCAAGAACACCACTTCCGGATCGGTGGCGAGGGCAACCGCGAAAGCGGCACGCTTCTTCGCCTCCTGGGAAACGTCCGAAACGAGCCGGTTCGCTTCCTTCGTTAATCCGACAAAAGCCAACACCTCCTCTGCTTTCTCGCGGCTTTCCCGTTCTTCCCTTTTCAACCTCGGCGTGCGCAACAAAGCGTCAAAAACTCCCGACTTCGTACGCAAGCGATGCCCGACGATCACGTTGTCCATGACGGTCGCCTGCTCAAACAGATTCGTCGTCTGAAACGTGCGGGCAATGCCCAATTTTGCAACGTTAAAGGCTTTCTTTTTGGTGATATCTTCGCCATTAAAAGTAATAGTTCCTTTCGTCGTTGGATAAAAGCCGCTGATCACATTGAAAAGCGTCGACTTCCCCGCCCCGTTCGGACCGATGATCGCCGTAATTTTTCCTTTTTCAATGCCGACATCGACGTTGTCCACGGCCGTCAATCCGCCAAATGCTTTCGTCAGGCCTTTCGTTTCAATGAACATTAATCGCCACCCCCGTACGTCGATGAGTTGGATGCTTGCTTTGCCATTTTTTGCTGTTTTTTATATTGCCGCTTCGCTTTCCACATTTGAATCCCGCCGACAATCCCTCTTGGGTAGAAAATAACGAGAAGTACCAAGACGGGGCCGAAAATCAACATGCGGTATTCCTCCATAAATTGGAGCGATTGCGTCAGCGTAACAATCAAGAACGTACCCACAAGCGGTCCGTACATCGTGCCGATGCCGCCAACGATCAAGTACGTCAACATATCAAACATCGTCATCGTGTACGAAATTTCCGGGCCGATAAAGCGGACGAAAGATGCGTACAGCGCGCCGGCCATGCCGGCAAAAAACGTAGAAATGACGAACGAAAGCAATTTCTGTTTCATCGTGTTGATGCCGATCGTCTGCGCCAGTTCTTCCGAATTGCGGATCGCGACAAACGTGCGGCCGACGAGGGATTCGGTGATAAACTTCATGAAGACAATCGTCAATACGAGAAAGGCGAGCACTAAATAATAATTGGATTCGGCACTTTCAAACGTGATCGGACCGATCGCCCCGGGAGGTTCGATCCCGATCAAGCCGCGCACACCCCCGGTCAATTCATCCCACTGATAAATGATGAGATAGATGATATAGCCGACGCAGAGCGTGTAGATCGCAAAATAATGCGTCTTCGTTCTTAAGGCAATGAGTCCGATCAATAAACCAGCAACCGTTGTTATCACGCAAGCAAGGAGAAACGCGAGCCAATAAGGCACATTCACATCCACCGTTAACAGGCCGAGCGAGTACGCCCCGATCGCGAAAAAACCTGCATGGGCGAGGGTGAGCTGACCCGTATACCCGGATATTAAGTTCATGCCATAGATAGCGATCGACCAAATAAAGGCGAGCGTCAAAATATACAAATAATACTGATTGTCTGTAACAAGAGGCACCACTAAAGCGATGAGCAAAAAGATAAGCGGCGTGGCATTTCTTTTAACCATGGACATGCTAGTGCGCCCCCTTTGCAAACAGACCTTGCGGCTTCACCGTTAAAATAATGACGAGCAACACAAAAGCGATGATGTCGCTGTATTCAGCGGAAATAAAGGTGGCGCCGAGGCTTTCGGAAAACCCGAGAATGTAACCGCCGAGAATCGCGCCCGGAACGCTGCCCATTCCTCCGATAATAACGATGACAAACGCTTTCAAAATGACGAGATGCCCCATGTCCGGGTACACGAGATTGATCGGAGCATTAATGCCGGCAGCCACTGCCGCGAGTCCGCCGGAAATAAAAAACGTCAACATCGCTACTCGGTTCGCGTTGATCCCCTGAAGAAAAGCCCCTTCACGATCTTGCGACATGGCAATGATCGAAGCGCCGATCATCGTCTTTTTCAAGAAAAGCTGCAAAGCGATCATGACGAGGATGGCTGCCACGACGATTAAAATGCGCTGCGTCGTCACCGTAACCCCGAGAAAAGAAACGATGTTGTCACTAAAGGGGGTGGACATGGAACGATAATCCGCGCCCCAGATGACACGGATGAGCGTTTCCAGGAACAACAACAAACCAATGGCCGCAATTTTATCGTGAATCGGCGGCGAATCGCGGAGCTGATTAAAGACGAGACGCTCCATCAGCACAGCGATACCTCCGACGACTAAAATCGCGATGAACATGGCGATAAAATAAGGCATTCCCAAGAGGGTCATGGACATTAACGTGGCATAGCCGCCGACCATATAGAGGGCCCCATGGGCAAAGTTCGGGATATGAAGAATCCCATAGACGAGCGTCAGCCCCAAAGCAACCAAGCTGTATACGCTTCCAATCGTAAGTCCGTTAAACAGTTGTTGCGCAAGAACATCCATGGAGCACCAACCTTCCTATTTTGTTTTCTCCGTTTCAACGAGTTGTCTTTTTAATATTTTTCCGACCGCGGTTTTCGGAAGTTCATCGACATAAGAAACCAGTTTTGGCACTTTGTAGTTCGAGAGGCTTTCCTTGCAAAAATCGATCAGCTCTTCTTCCGTGAGTTCTGCCCCCTCGTGTTTTACGACGACCGCTTTCACCGTTTCGCCGCGATACGGATCCGGCACGCCGATGACGGCAGCTTCTTGTACAGCCGGGTGTCTATAAATAACATCTTCCACTTCAATCGGGTAAACGTTGAATCCGCTCGCGAGGATCAGTTCTTTTTTCCTGCCGACGATGAAGTAATAGCCGTCTTCATCGACGTTGGCCAAGTCCCCGGTATAAAGCCAGCCATTCCGAAGCGTTTGCGCAGTTTCCTCCGGCAAGCCGTAATAGCCTTTCATGATTTGCGGGCCGCGAATGATCATTTCTCCGACTTCTCCGGTGGAGAGCTCCTCTTCACCGGTCGCGATATCAACGATCTTTGCTTCCGTATTCGGCAAGGTAATGCCGATACTGCCTGTTTTTTGCAAGCCATCCACAGGGTTGCGGTGCGTGACCGGCGAGGCTTCGGAAAGGCCAAACCCTTCGGCGACATTCGCTCCGGTGATGGAATTAAATGTGTTAATGACTTCAACGGGAAGCGGGGCGGAGCCGCTCGTCAAAATATTTAAGGACGAGAGGTCAAATTCACGCTCCTTATAATATTGCAATAAAGCCATATACATCGTCGGCACCCCTGGGAAACCGGTCGGTTTGAGACGTTCAATGATTTGGACGACTTCCTCGACGTCAAAGCGAGGGACGAGAATCATGTTTCCGCCTCGATAGAGCGTAAGGTTCATCGCGCTCGTCATGCCGTAGACGTGGAAAAGCGGCGCGATCGAGAGCACTCGCTCTTGTTCCTCGTTCTTGCTGACCTGTGTCGCGGACGATTGAAGCGTATTGGCCACCAAATTGTAGTGGGTGAGCATCGCGCCTTTCGAACGTCCCGTCGTGCCACCCGTATATTGAATGACAGCCACATCTTCTTTCGGGTCAATGGCTGCGCGCGGCGCTTCGCCTTCATCATTCAACAATGCATCAAAATGACTAGGTCCTTTTAACGAGACTTCGATGACGGTTTGAACACTGGTTTCTTTTTGGATCGCTTCGAAAACCGGTTGGAGATCATCCAACATAATGATCGCGCTAACATTTGAATCGTTAAGGACGTGCAACAGCTCCGGCGGCTTGTACATCGGATTCACTTGCACGACAGTCGCGCCAAGGCTTAGGACCGCGAAATAGCTCGCGGGGTACTGGGGACAATTCGGAAGCATCAGCGCGACGCGATCCCCTTTTTTAACCCCGCGTTTGGACAGGCCGCTCGCCACACGTTGGATGTTGTTGTTCAGTTCTTCGTATGTGTACGTGAGCTCCCCGAACGTCAACGCCGTTTTATGGCGATTGTCGACGAGGCTCTGCTCGAGCATCTTTCCCAAGGATATTTCAGGTATTTCAATAGCTTCATAAGGCGTGGCTTTATCCTCCATCGAGGCACACTTCCTTTCAAAAATAGTGTTGCCTATCATAATTGCAAAAAGCGTGCCAACGTGGAAGCGCTTTCTAATAGCGGCATACTGACCGGTTAGTTATGTAGGGGGATGATCTATAATACAAAAATGAATTTAAAATTCATTTTTGTATTATAGGTGTGGATGGATGAAGCGGAGGCCAAGCGTACATGATTTTAGAAAATGCCAGATTATGTTACGAAAGTGCCAGATTATCCGGTGAAACCACCAGAATAAGTCGTGAAAATGCCAGATTATATCCTTAGCAATCCCTCTACGCCATCGTCAAACCGCCACTAACCGATAAAGTTTGTCCAGTCACATATTTAGCATCGTCCGAGGCAAAATAGGCAATGGCGCCGGCGATGTCTTCCGGTTGTGCCAGGCGGCGAAAAGGGATTTTCCACGGACGAATAAGTCGCTGAACCTTTAAAACATGCCGCCCATTCACTGTGTTATAATAGTCAGTAAGATTTGGTATTGAGACTCGGGGGTGGTTAGGTGGATAAGAAAATGATGTATTGGTTGAACGAGTCTAAAGAAAATTTTGACACTGCACAAATACTGTATCGAAACAACAAATTTTTAGAAACAGCATTCTTTTGTCAGTTATCCACTGAAAAAATGTTGAAGGCATTTATTGCAAAGCGTACAGAAACAATGCCACCAAAAATTCATAATTTATTATCCCTGGCTAATAAGGCGAATCTGGATAATGAACTCAGTGAGTCCCAGTTAGAGTTTTTGACAGACCTTAACCCGTTTCAGTTAGAAGGACGATATCCCGGTGATAGGGAAATTTTATTAAAAAAGACACCCAAGAGTGAATTTGCAGACTTACTAAAAAGAACTGAGGTGGAACTGCAATGGCTAGAACAGAAGCTGAAATCCGAGAAATGATCAAGCAATATGTGAATGCGCTGGAAAGAGAGATAAGTGTCAAAAGAGTGATACTATACGGTTCTTATGCAAAAGGAACAGCCACAAATGACAGTGATATTGACATCGCTGTAGAATCCAACGATTTTAGCGATCACTATTTAAAAGAATGGCAACGATTATATCGATATGTATGGAAAAGTGGCGCCGATCCATTATTAGAACCGCGTCCCCTTCTCCGAGACAGCGAGCCCTTTATGACAGAAGAGATTTTAAAAACAGGTAAAGTTATTTACGAAGCCGACAAAGAAACTGCTCTACCGGATTAAAGGGCTTTGTGGGCACTCCCACGAACGTGAGTAGCTCCGGTTAGTTCGGAAAACTACCTCCAAGAGATGGAACACTCAACGTCCCGGTCCACCGCATGCTCACTCACGCTCATAAGGCACGCGGCCAAACCACTGATATCGGCGACTGGAAAAGAAGCGATAAACCGGGCCGCCAATCAACCCGGCACCCGGCACATACATGAGCACCGCGACGGGAAACGTGAGCGGGAGCAACACGAGCAGTTTACGCACGGTATTAAAGCCGGTTAATACTTGCTTGTCCGGGGTGAGCATATAGATCTCATCGTACATATTTTTGTAGGCGTTCGCTTTTTCAAGCGTTGCCGCGCTTATTTCTTGTACGGCGTGCCAGTGGATGGCATCGCGCCAGTCAAGTTTGCCGAGCACCCTTTTTACCGCTCGGCAGAGCGGGCATTCGCCGTCATAAAAAACGACATGTTTTCGCATCGGACGTCACCTCTTCTTTTACCGTACCACGAAAAAACAGATGCGCCAATGACGCATCTGTTTGTTGTCCCTAACATCCTTGATCGTTGCTGTCGTCTTTGTCTTTTTGTTCGCGCACCCTTTTCGTCATGTCTTTCGCCATCGCGTCCTGCTCTTGGGTGGCGTGAAAGAAACCAAATTCACCCGCGATTTCTTCTTTATGTTGATCGACGAATTCCTGGCTCGCTTCCACATCCAATAAATTTTTTTCTCTCGGCACACGTAAACCTCCTTCTTTTTCAAGGTTCTTTTAGTCTTTCATTTCCACATCCATTTTATAACCGGAGTGCGTGCCTTTACGCTTCACAGATCGCTACAGGTTCAAATGAGCGGCGGTGAACGGGGGTCGGCCCTTCGCGTTCCAATGCTTCTAAATGTGCTTTCGTCCCATAGCCGGCGTTTCGGTCAAACTGATAGGCGGGATAGCGTTCATGCAACGTTTTCATATATGTATCGCGCGTCACTTTCGCGACGACCGAAGCGGCGGCAATGCTCGCGCTTTTGGCATCGCCTTTGATGATGGGGGTTTGCGGCACATCAAGCGACAGCTCCATCGCGTCAATGAGCAGGTGATCGGGCGGTTTCGGCAGATCTTCAACGGCACGTGCCATCGCGAGGCGCGTCGCGTGATAAATATTGATCTCGTCAATCTCTTCGGATGAAGCCATGCCGATGCCTACATCTGCTGCGGCGACGATTTTGCCGTAAAATTGCTCCCGCTGTTCGACGTTTAGTTTTTTCGAATCAGTCAGGCCGGGCAATTCAAAAGCCGCAGGCAAAATAACCGCCGCTGCCGTCACCGGACCGGCGAGCGGGCCCCTGCCCACTTCGTCCACACCGGCAAGTTTCGCTTCCGGAAAAATGAATTGCTGATCGAACGAACACATGTCTCTAAATTGTTGCAGGCTCACTGCTTCCCGTTCGCGCATGCGATCGTATCGGGCGAGCAGTTCCCGGACTCCTTTGCGCGTATCTGTGCGCAGTTCGTTGATCCACCCGTCTGACGGGCTTTGATCGGCAAAAAGATGGGTCTTGATCTTCGCGATCGATAATGGTTTCGCCACCGCGTTCACCTCTTTCTTTTCATATCATCGCTCATTCTTCCGGTTTTTCCAGTGAAATGGCGCCCAGTTTTTCCGAGCGGAAATCACGAAGAATCACTTCCGCTGCCTGCTCAAAATCCACATCCCCGCCGGCGATAAGACAGCCGCGTTTTCGGCCGATCGCTTCAAAAAGTTCCACCCCTTCGCTCGGAAGTTCGGACAAGTTGTAGCGCGCTTTCAACGCCTCGGGATACCGCTCGTGCAGCTGCTTGATAAGGTAAAGCACAACGTCTTCAAAATCGAGGCGTTCATCTTTGATCGCGCCGGTGATGGCAAGCTTGTACCCGACCTCGGGATCTTCGAATTTCGGCCAGAGAATACCGGGGGTATCAAGAACATCCATCCGGTTGCTCACCTTAAGCCAATGATTGCCTTGGGTGACGGCCGGTTTGTTGCCCGTTTTCGCCTGGTTTTTTCCCACGAGGCGATTGATGACCGTTGATTTGCCGACATTGGGAATGCCGACGATCATCGCGCGAACCGAGCGGTTTTGAATGCCTTTTTTTTGCAAGGCTTGCATTTTCGGCTGGGCGAGCCGTTTCACTTCCTGGACGAGTTTGCCGGTGCCATGGTTATGTTTGGCGTTCATGAGGACAACCGTTTCGCCGTTTTGCTCGAAATGTTGCTGCCATGCTTTTGTGACGGCTTCATCGGCCATGTCCGTTTTCACGAGCGCGAGCACGTTCGGCCTGTCGGAAAGTATCTCGTTGAGGACAGGATTGCGCGACGCTTGGGGAATGCGGGCATCGGCCAGTTCCACGACGACATCCACGCGCTTGATCAGCTCCCGGACTTCGCGCGTCGCCTTTGCCATATGGCCCGGATACCATTGGATCGTCATTTTGTGTCACCTCCCTGGCTTACGTTTATTATCAGCCAAAATCGCCTTGATATCAGCGAAATTTTGCAATATATCAGCCGAAACCATCACTATATCAGCCAAATAAAAAAGAGCCTGGTGTCCAAGCTCTTCCTTACGATCATTAGCGAAGTTCTTTGACACGCGCGGCTTTTCCTTGGAGCTTGCGCAAGTAGTAAAGTCTTGCTTGGCGGACACGGCCGCGGCGTCTCACTTCGATTTTGTCAATAATTGGGGAATGGACAGGGAATGTCCGTTCAATGCCAATCCCGGCTGTAGCCTTGCGGACGGTGAACGTTTCGCTCACGGAACTTCCGCGACGTTTTAAAACAACGCCTTGAAATACCTGAACACGCTCACGGCTTCCTTCCACAACTTTTACGTGGACGGCTACGGTGTCTCCCGGTCGAAAGTTAGGGACGTTCTCTTTTAGTTGAGATTTATTTACTTCCTGAATCAAGTTGCTCATGTAAGTTTTCCTCCTTCCTTCTCGGATGCTCTTACGGGGGTTTCCTCCCGCCGAAGCGGAACATCGGATTTAAAGGCATTTGCCACAAAATAAATCATAGCATACAGTGCGCTGTTCAGCAATGTTTCACCGAAAATTTATTTGGCTGCCGGCTTTATTGGGGACGCTGGATGTTTGATTCAAACAAAATACCGGACGCGTCACTCAGGTCAACCGTCATGGCGACCGAACTCTAGAAAAGAACGCGTTTCCGGGCGCCATCGCTTCTATTCCTCAAACTCCCGCAACCATGCTCGTTCCTCTTCATCAAGCTCGCGTCCCTCCAACAAATCGGGTCGGCGCTCCCACGTGCGTCGCAAAGCTTCCTTCCTCCGCCATTGCTCGATGTGGGCGTGGTTGCCGGATAGCAACACGTCCGGGACGTCCATGCCCCGGAAATTGGCGGGGCGGGTATAGTGGGGGTGCTCCAACAGCCCGTCTGTGAATGATTCCTCTTGCGCTGAGTTATCATTGCCGAGGACGCCCGGAAGCAGGCGGATAACGCTGTCGGCTACGATCATTGCCGGGAGCTCTCCGCCTGTCAGCACGTAATCGCCGACCGAAATCTCGTCCGTCACGACGGAGCGAACGCGTTCGTCAAAGCCTTCATAGTGCCCGCAAACGAGCACCAACGTTTCTTCTTTTGCCAACTCCTCGGCTTTTTCCTGGGAGAACGGCGCGCCTTGCGGACAGAGCATCACGACGCGCGCATCCCCTGGCGCCTCACAAGTCACATCCTCAACCGCGTCCACCAAAGACTGGGCGCGCAACACCATCCCCGCGCCTCCACCATACGGATAATCGTCAACTTTGTTGTGTTTGTTGTCCGAATAGGCGCGGAAATCCGTAACCTCATATTCTGCCATGCCTTTGTCGTTTGCCTGCTTCCAGATGGAAGCATTGGTGATGCCTTGAAACATTTCCGGAAAAAGCGTGAGAAAATTGATCTTCATTCATCGACCAGCCCTTCCAACAAATGAACGGTTACGCGCCGGTTTTCCACATCAATCGCCCGGACGACTTCTTCCGTGTAAGGGAGTAAAATGTCTTTGCCATTGCCTTCGACGACCCAAACGTCGTTGGCTCCCGTCGATAAAATTTCCTTTACCTTGCCGAGAGGTTCGCCGTCTTCCGTATAAACGTCTGCCCCGATGATTTCACTGTAGTAAAATTCATCTTCAGGCAAGGCCGCGCGCATCGAGGCATGGACTTCAAGGATCGCGTTTTTTAGATGTTCCGCATCCTCCCTCGTTTCATAGCCTTGAAAGAGGAGCAAGTCGAATTGTTTATGTTTGCGATGCCCGCGCACTTCGAGCCTTTCCGTGTCTCCGTTTTGCTTCACTGCCCGCAGCTCGGACGCTGTGGCAAACCGTTCTTCCGGAAAATCGGTCGTGGCAATGACACGCACTTCTCCGTTGACCCCGTGTGTATTAACAATTTTCCCAACTTCGTGGTAATCAGTGGCGGACGCTGTCATCCTCGTCTTCTCCTTTGGAACGAATCTCGCGAACGATGTCATCCTCGATAATAATTTCATCTTCCTGCCGGTGCGTCGACCAACGGTCCCCAACCTGAACATCCGTGTACTTCTGCACTTTTTCCCCGGTAACGAGCGAACCTGTCGGCAGTGTTTTAACCTTGCTTTCCCTGAAATTCAGGCTTTCAATTCGTTGCCCGCGTTTATTTATTTCATTATTGTATTTGGCTTCGACAGCGGATTTGTTACGGCCCGTCTGTTCTTTTAACTGTTTTTGGTACTGAAAGCGCAATTGTTCGATTTCCGTGTTCAACCGCTCTTTTTCAGAAGCGATTTTTTTTAATAGCTTCTCCCGGTAATCTTCGGTTAGGACGTGGCGAACGAGTACATTTTTTTCTATTCTCACGGCTTCACCTCTTTTTTTTCCCGGTGTAAGCGCCCGCTTTTCCGGAAGTCAGACATCGGAAGCCGGAAATCGGAAGACCCTGAAAAAAAGCCTTCTCCGACCTCTGGCCTCTGAAATCTGACCTCCGTCTACGCGGGCGACTAACACCCCGATTTGTTCCGACGCACAGGATGTGCTAGTGCAGGCGTTGCCAAAGGACGTGGCGGTTTTAGCCGGCACTTCTTAAAACTCAGAGGAAAAGCCCCTCTGATGGAAGTTTCACTTTACATGATCAAAAAGGGAAGGCAAAGCCTCCCCCATTCGTTAATCAGCAATATTAAGCCGGACTTTGCCCTGATTTCTATTTGCAGCCGTTAGCACGTTCCGAATCGCGTTCGCGACTCTCCCGCTTTTGCCAATGACTTTTCCTATATCTTCCTCGTGGACGGATAAGGTGAACACGGTCATGCCATCGACCTCTTCTTCCTGAACGTCGACGTCATCCGGATGGTCCACCAGTGAACGGGCAATCGTTACAACGAGTTCTTTTAGCATAAAAAAACCTACTTGCCGTTTTTGGTTTGATGGAGTTTTTCCATCAGTCCGCGTGTCGTAAAGAGATTGCGAACCGTGTCCGATGGCTTTGCGCCTTCGAGCATCCATTTGAGCGCTTTTTCTTCATTTACCTGAAAATCACTCGGTTCCGAAAGCGGATTGTACGTGCCGATTTCTTCAATGAAACGACCGTCTCTCGGAGCACTGGATTCCGCGACAACGACACGGTAAAAAGGTTTTTTCTTCGATCCCATTCTTTTCAAACGAATTTTTGTAGCCATGATTTATTCCTCCATTTGTATGAAAATATCTTTTTAGTCACTTGCTTGCACATTAGGCAATTATAGAGAAGTTTGTTTTGCGTGTAAAGGGGTTTTCCTTTTCAGCGCATAAACGGCAATTGCATGCCGCCTTTTCCTTTCTTTTTGCCGCCGCCCATCGACGACATTTGCTTCATCATTTTTTTCATGTCTTCGAATTGCTTGAGCAATTTGTTTACGTCTTGCACCGACGTGCCGCTGCCCTTTGCAATCCGGCGTTTGCGGCTCGCGTTCATGAGCTTGGGGTCCTGTTTCTCCGCTTTCGTCATCGAGCGGACGATCGCCTCGATACGGTCGATTTGGCCTTCGTCCACCTGCATGTTTTTTAAGCCTTTCATCTTGCCGGCGCCGGGCATCATGCTGAGGATGTCTTCCATCGGCCCCATGCTTTTCACTTGTTCCAGCTGTTCCAAAAAATCCTCAAACGTGAGGTCGGCGTTGCGCATTTTCTTTTCCAATTCCTTGGCACGCTCTTCATCCACGTTCGTTTGCGCTTTCTCGATGAGGGAGAGCATGTCTCCCATGCCGAGAATCCGAGACGCCATGCGTTCGGGATGGAATGCTTCCAGCTGGTCGATTTTCTCGCCCATCCCCGCGAACTTGATCGGCTGGTCGGTGACCGCGCGGATGGAAAGGGCGGCACCGCCGCGGGTATCGCCATCCAGTTTCGTGAGGACGACGCCGGAAACGGGGAGTTGGTCGTTAAACTGTTCCGCGACATTCACGGCATCTTGCCCGGTCATGGCATCGACGACGAGAAGCACTTCATGAGGCTGGACCGCATCGCCCATTTGCTGCAACTCGTCCATCAGCGCTTCATCCACATGCAAGCGGCCGGCGGTATCGAGGAGCACATAATCATGGTTCTCCGCTTTCGCCTGCTCGACCCCTTCCCGGACGATATCGACGGGGTTGGCTTCCGTGCCTTTGGAAAAAACAGGCATATCCAATTGCTTCCCGAGCGTCTCGAGCTGATCGATGGCAGCCGGACGATAAACGTCAGCGGCGACAAGCATCGGGTTGCGGTTTTTTTCCTTGCGCAAATGGTTGGCCAATTTCGCGGCGGTCGTCGTTTTCCCGGACCCTTGAAGGCCGACCATCATGATGACCGTCGGCGCTTTATCGGCTACCGCCAGTTTGCTTTCTTCTTTTCCCATTAGCTCTGTGAGTTCTTCGTTGACAACTTTAATGACTTGCTGGCCGGGGGTTAAGCTTTTCATTACCTCTTGTCCGACGGCGCGCTCTTTAATGCGATTCACAAACTGCTTGACGACTTTGAAGTTCACATCGGCTTCGAGGAGCGCCAGGCGGACTTCCCGCGCCATCTCTTTCACGTCCGCTTCGTTGACTTTCCCTTTGCCCTTAATCTTCGACATCGTCGCCTGCAAACGCTCGGCTAAACCTTCAAAGGCCATTGTGTCCCCCCCTATTCTTCAGATCGTTCCAATTCGTCTACAATGGAAAAAAAATCCGGTGATGCTGACGCGCTTGCGTGTTGGCGAAGCTTTTGGTAAAGCTGTTGGCGCCGGCGGTACCGTTCGTCGAGCTGTAATTTCGCCTCATACGCTTCGAGCATCTCTTCACTCCGCCGGATGTTATCATAAACGGCTTGGCGGCTCACGTCAAAGTACTCGGAAATCTCCCCGAGGGAGTAATCATCATAATAGTAAAGCTGTAAATAATCGCGCTGCTTTTCGGTGAGCAGCGGATGGTAAAAATCAAAAAGCGCATTCATACGCATCGTTTTTTCCAGCACTGGATTCACCTTGTTTATTCGTCTGTTAAGTGTATCGCCTTTACAAGGATACAGGGGTGCGCGGGGGATGTCAAGGGGGGCTTCCCGGTATCAACGTTTGTTGGTATAATGAATGAAATTTAGAAAAGGACGTGTCCCATGATTCTCAAACCCCGCGAAGTCCCCACCGAGTTAAAAACGCTGCGACTGTTACGCCCCCGAATGAACCTTCCCGACGAACAGCGCTATATCTATCTAGAAAAAGGTTTTAAAGGCGAGCAACAATTGGATGCTTGGTTGGAAGACTTAACTACTGACTGTTTTGTAATCAACGACCCTTTATTGAACCAAAACCGTAATTTTTTTCAAATCGATAAGATGCTTATTTTCCAAGAA
Source organism: Salicibibacter halophilus (assembly GCF_006740705.1). Lineage (GTDB taxonomy): Bacteria > Bacillota > Bacilli > Bacillales > Marinococcaceae > Salicibibacter > Salicibibacter halophilus. Next base: position 940,626 of record NZ_CP035485.1, read on the forward strand.
ACGATTTATCTTTTGGAGTCAAAATATTCCAAAGGTGATTTTTTTATCGATGACGACAAATGGAAGACTATTTCCGGCATCGAAATCCAAGACCCCCAGCTCCAACTAAAGCGGAGCGAAACCCTCCTGCGAAAATTACTTCAACAGCATCGAATGAATTTTTCGATTGAATCCACACTTGTTTTTACCCACTCTGAATTTTATCTGTACAATGCTCCTCCTAAACTGCCTGCAGTTTTCCCAAACCAAATCCATCGCTTTCTGGAGAAATTAAACCGCCTGGATTCTAAAATGACGTACAAACAGAATAAGCTCGCTGAAAAATTACTAGCCTTGCATTTAGATAAAAATCCGCATACGCAGTTCCCCGATTATGATTATCATGAACTGAAAAAGGGGGTGGTTTGTGTAAGCTGCCGTTCTTTATGACGGATAAGGGTGTGAATTGGGTTTGTGCCAAATGCGGATATGACGAAGACAATAAAACAGCGATCATGAGAAGCATTGAGGAATACAAATTTCTATTTCCGAATCAGAAAATAACCACAAACAATATTTATGATTGGTGCGGAATGAAAAGCTCCAAAAAGAAAGTCAACAAAATTTTAACGAATCGTTTCACCCGCATGGGCCACGCGAATGCCTCCTATTATGTTGATTGAAAAAATAACACTGTGACCGTAGCCCCCCTGAGGACTCGACGCGCTCGGGTTCTCCTTTTTCAATCCGCAGACCGACCCCCTGAGGACTCCACGCGCTCGGGTTCCCCTTTTTCGGTCCGCAGACCGACCCCCTGAGGACTCGACGCGCTCGGGTTCTCCTTTTCCAGTCCGCAGATCGACCCCCTGAGGACTCCACGCGTTCGGGTTCTCACTTTCCAGTCCGCAGACCGACCCCCTGAGGACTCCACGCGCTCGATTTCTCACTTTTCGGTCCGCAGACCGACCCTCTGGAGACTCCACGCGTTCGGGTTCTCCCTTTCCAGTCCGCAGACCGACCCCCTGAGGACTCCACGCGCTCGGGTTCTCCTGTTCCGGTCCGCAGACCGTCCCTCTGAGGACTCGACGCGTTCGGGTTTCCCCTTATAGCCTGAGCGCCATCATCCATCTGCTTAGTTTTCCTCGTCATCCTCCGCCAACTCCCGGAACAATCCGTACGTAAATTGTTCGGCATCGAACGGTTGCAGGTCATCGACGCCTTCGCCGAGGCCGACAAATTTCACGGGAAGGTCGAGTTCATTGCGAATGGCGAGCACGATGCCGCCTTTCGCGGTGCCGTCCAGTTTCGTGAGTACAATTCCGGAAACTTCCGTTGCTTCTTTAAACGTTTTTGCCTGTGTCATGGCATTTTGTCCGGTTGTGGCATCGAGGACGAGCAGCACCTCGTGCGGGGCTGACGGAATTTCGCGGCCGATGACGCGTTTCACTTTTTCCAGTTCTTTCATGAGATTAACCTTGTTTTGCAGGCGCCCGGCCGTGTCGCAAAGCAGCACATCCGCGTTTTTGGAACGAGCGGAGTGGATGGCATCATACATGACGGCGGCCGGGTCCGAGCCTTCTTCTTGTTTGATGACGTTGACGCCGACATCATCGCCCCAGGCAGCCAATTGCTCGATCGCGCCGGCGCGGAACGTGTCCCCGGCGGCCAAAACGACGTTTTTCCCTTCGGATTTGAAGCGTTGGGCTACCTTGCCGATTGTCGTCGTTTTCCCGACGCCGTTCACCCCGACGAACAGAATAACGGTCATGCCATCGCCGTTCATGTTTAATGCATTATCCTCACCGCTGTAATCGAGTTTACCGGTTAATTTTTCACTGATAATCGGTAATACGTCCTTTGGAGTTTTCACATTTTGGCGCTTCACTTCCGTGCGCAGTTCTTCGGTCAGTTCCATGACGGTGTGCACCCCGACGTCCGCCGAGATCAACAGTTCTTCCAATTCCTCAAAAAAATCTTCGTCCACGGTTCGGTACCGTGCCGCCAAATCGTTCATTTTTTCCGCAAACGAATCGCGGGTTTTTTCCAATCCATCTTTAAATTTCGAGGTGACCGACTCCGTTTGGGTGGAAACCCGTTCCTTTAATTTTTTAAAAAAATTCATGGTCTGTCGCTCCTTCCGATCGTTTGCAATGCTTCTTCCGCTTCCGTTTCGGGGGCATAGTCTTCAAGTCTGACGGAAACGAGACGGGAAACGCCTGATTCCTCCATCGTCACGCCGTATAAAATATCACTGGCGACCATCGTCCCTTTCCGGTGGGTAATGACGATAAACTGCGTTTGAAGGCTGAAGGTACGCAAATAATTGGCAAAGCGTTCCACATTCGCTTCATCGAGGGAAGCCTCCACTTCATCAAGCACACAAAATGGCACCGGACGCACGTTAAGAATCGCGAACAGAAGGGCGATCGCGGTCAGGGACTTCTCCCCGCCCGAAAGGAGGGACAAGGATTGCCGTTTTTTTCCGGGTGGGCGGGCGTATATTTCAATCCCCGTTTCCAATAAATCTTGCGGGTCTTCCAACAAAAGATCCGCTTCCCCTCCTCCAAACATTGCCGAAAATGTCTCTTGGAAATACGTGCGAATCATTGTGAATGTTTCCCTGAACTTGCGCGTCATCTCCTCGTCCATTTCGCGAATGGCAGCCGTAAGCGTATCCTTTCCCTCTTGCAAATCCGCTTGTTGGTCCGATAAAAATTGATAGCGTTCGTTGACGCGCGCGTAGTCATCGATGGCGCTGATGTTCACATGCCCGAGTTCATCGATGCTTTTTTGCACCAGTTTCAATCGTTTGCGTGCGTCTTCGACCGTCTCTTCCTCAAAGGCAGGTCGTTTTTTCGCCGCTTCAAATGTGATTTCATAATCCGTTTGCAAGCGTTCGAGCAGCTGATCCAGTTCGATATCGAGGCGGTGGTGGGAAAGTTGCAGCTGGTAGCGTTTTTCTTCCTTATCCGCGGCACGCTTTTCCAAGACAGCCAGATGGTTCTCTTTCTTTTCGATCGATTGTTGCTGTTCTTCCCGCCGCGCCTTCAAGTCGGACGTTTCTTGTTCTTTTTCGGCTTTTTTCGCTTGCAATTCCTCAATTTCTTCCTCTAGATTATCCGAACCGCCCGACACTTCTTGCAGACGTTTTTCCAGCTCCTCCCTTTCATTCATCGCGGCGTGCAAATCGTTTTGTTCCGCGGCTACATCGCTCCGCAAACGTTCAACGGTCTGTTTTTGGTGGTCCAACTGTTCTTTTTTCGCGGCTGCTTGGATGCGCAATTGCGTAAATGCTTCTTGCATTTCTTGTTCGGATTGCGCTTGTTCTTCTTTTTCTTTTTCCTTCTCGTCAATAGCCGCCTGGATGCGTTCGGTTTTTTCCGCCTCGTCGCGCTCGCGCGTCTCCAGGTGTTCCAGTTGCGCATCCCATTCCTGACGTTCGGATTCCAATGCTTGTTTTTCTTTCGTGTACAAAGCAAGCTCCGCGTCCATTTTTTCTGCTTCCGCTTGCACCCGTACGTGGGTTTCTTTCGCTTCCGCCAAGCGCGTGCGCACGTCTTCCGTCTGTTGCTTGTGGGTTTCCGTCTCCTGGCGAAGGGTTTGTTCCTTTTGCTTGATGGCCGCGACATTTTTTTCCTGTTGCTCGTTTTCGGCAGCCAATTGTTTTTGTTTTTCTTGCAGTTCCTCTTGTTCCCGCTGCCGGCTCAAAATTTCCATGCCTTTGCGTTTGTCGCTGCCGCCGGTCATGGACCCCCCGGGATTTATGACTTCTCCGTCGAGGGTGACGATACGGTTTCGGTACTGGACGATTTGGGCGAGACGGTTGCCCGCTTTTAAGTCAGACGCGAGCACGACATGGCCAAGGAGGTTTTCAATGACCGCCGTAAACCGTTTATCCGCCGCCACCACTTGTGCAGCGACGCCGCAAAATCCTTCTGCGCCGCGCAATCGTTCCTGTACTGTGCCGGGGATCGTTCGCGGCTTCATGACGGAACGCGGCAAAAAAGTGGCGCGGCCTTGGCGGTTCATTTTCAAAAATTGGATCGCCCGGCGGCCGTCTTCTTCCGACTCGACGATGACGTTCTGCATCGCGGCGCCGAGCGCGGTTTCCACCGCTTTTTCAAATCGCTCGCCGGTGGAAATAAGCGCGCCCACGACCCCATGGACGCCGGTAAGCTTTTGGGCTTCCGACGCTTGCAACACCGCTTTCACCCCTTGAAAAAAACCGGCATGTTCCTGGTCCATCCGTTGCAGCAGCTGCAATCGGGAGCGGGTGTCGTCAAGCTTTCGATAGTTCGCGTACAATTGTTGTTCCGCTTTTTCTTTTTTCTTTTGCTCCGCTTCGAAACGGACCCGCGCATCTTCAAGTGCCTTTTCTTCGGCTTGAAGTTTTTGCTCGAGGGCTTCGTATGTTTTTTTTGCCGTTGCTTCTTCTTCGTGCCGGTTTGCCAAATGGTGTTCGCTCTCTTCGTTTTCGGCAAACAACCGTTTTAATCGTTCTTGGACCCTCTCTCTTTGCTCTTTGCTATGGCGGCGTTCATTTTTGCTCGCCGCGTGGGCGTTGAGTGCATCAATGTAGTCGCCTTTCAGCGTTTCCAATTCTGCTTCTACGTCTGCTTTTGTTTTGTTCTTTTTGTTTTCGAGGTTTTCCAGTTCTTTTTTATTTTTCCGTTCCGCTTCGATTTTTTCATTCAGCACCGAAGCTTCTTCTTCCAATTGCGCGCTTTTTTGTTCCCACGTTTGCTGCAGTTCTCGAATTCTGCGGTCTAACGCTTCCAAGCGCTCATTGGCGTTCGTCCCTCTTTCTTCCATGAGGTTGCGATGGCCTTCCCGTTGTTGCAATGCTTCACTTGTCTGAAGCAATTCGTTATGTGCCGCGTCCAGCTTGCGTTCCACATCGGCGAGTGTTTCTTTTTTCCGGGCAAGGTCTTCTTGCGCTTCGGTTAACGTTTGTTTTTCTGCTTCCGCGTCTTTCTCCATTGTTGCGAGGGAATGTTTATATTCATCCCAAGATGCGTGCTTCGCTTCGATGTCATGGACGAGAATGGCGATGTCCAACCGTTCTTTCTCTTCTTGATGTTGTAAATATTCCCGGGCGGTTGACGCTTGTAGTTCCAACGGCGCCAATTGTTCTTCGAGCTCATGGAGAATATCCTGCACGCGGTCTAAATTGCCCATCGTCTCTTGCAGCTTCTTTTCCGATTCTTGCTTGCGTGATTTATATTTTAAGACGCCCGCAGCGTCTTCAAACATCGTGCGCCGATCTTCCGGTTTCGAGGAGAGAATCTGATCCACTTCTCCTTGTCCGATCATGGAATAGGCGTCTTTCCCCAAGCCGGAATCAACGAGCAGATCGACAATATCTTTTCGTCTGCAAGCGTTGCGGTTTAAAAAATATTCGCTTTCCCCTGTGCGGTACAAGCGGCGTGTCAAGCTGATCTCGCTGTATTCACTCATCATGTATTCATCTTCGTTATCCAAAATCAAGGATACTTCGGCGATATTTACTTTTTTCCGGGATTCGCTTCCGGCAAAAATGACATCTTCCATCTTCGCCCCGCGAAGTTGTTTTGCGGATTGTTCGCCGAGCACCCAGCGAATGCCGTCGGCGACATTGCTTTTCCCGCTCCCATTTGGCCCGACAATGGACGTGATGCCTTCATTAAAATCAATGGTCAAAGGAGCGGCAAAGGATTTGAAGCCGGTCACTTCCAGTCGTTTTAAAAACAAAGACGCTCCCTCGCAATCTTTTTGCAATGAAACCTTTTCAAACAAGCTCATCCCTTCTACAATAGACAATAGAAAAGGAGGCCCGTCATGAACCTTGACGAAGCAAAAGAAGAAAATCTTCACTACATTTTCGAGAAACTGCAAGAACACTTGCAAGTGGTAAACACCGCGATACTCGACCCGGCTAGTTATGATCTCCAGCATTACGATGATATTAAAGAGATCTATGATTACGTTGAGGGCAACCATTCAAGTCTTAGTGTGAAAGAAATGGACGCCCTTATTTCAGAGCTGGGAAGAATTAAAGTCGAAAGCAAAAAGTAAGCCATCCGCTGCGTGATGATCGGCATGGCCTTCGAAATGATTTGTCCTCACCCCTAGCGGGTGGGGACAAATTTGTACGCCCTGGAAGCCGGAGCGTATGCAACGCTCCCATCGTTCGGTCCCTTCCATGGCTCATCACATGCAAAACTGTCCGATGTACCTTCTTGTTCGGACAGTTTCATTGTTTTCTCGGACAGAATTGTCCGTGTTTGTACACAGTAGGTTAGCCCCTGTACGGACAATTCCGCTGTTTTTCATGCCAATGTGTTATTCATTTCCGGCACTTAAGAGCATCAGTGTTTTTTGGGCGGCGTGTTGCTCTGCCGATTTTTTTGTTTTCCCGACTCCTTCGCCTTGATGATCGCCATTGATGGAGACGCGGGCAACGAATTCCCTGCTGTGCGCAGGTCCTTGTTCATCAACGATCTCGTAAGCGACCGTTCCCGTTGAGGCTCGTTGGACAAATTCTTGTAGCTGGCTTTTGAAGTCCATTACATCCGTGTAGCTGCCGGTTTCGATTTTTTCATAAACGGTTTTTTCCAGGAAGTGGTGAACGGCGTCCATGCCTTGGTCCAGGTAAAGGGCACCGACAAACGCTTCGAAGACATCCGCGAGCATCGCCGAACGTTCCCGGCCGCCCGTCAAATCTTCCCCTTTGCCGAGAAACACGAGGCTTCCAAAATGATAGCTTCGCGCGAGTTCTGCAAGCGATGGTTCACAAACGACGGCGGCACGCAGTTTCGTCATCTCCCCTTCCTGCATCGTATGGAAACGGCGATACAAGTATTGGGAAACGCATAGTTCAAGCACGGCATCTCCTAAAAATTCCAACCGTTCGTTATCGCTATCGGCCCTGTGCTTCTTTTCATTCACATAAGATGAATGGGTAAAAGCCTGATACAACAATTGATCATCATTAAAATGCAATTCTAATTTCGATAATAAATTCCGGAATTTCTGCACATGGTTTTCGCTCGCGTGTATTTTGTTCTTTTTTTTTGGAGAGGATTTCATTTTTCTTCTCTTACAGCTCCTTTTTTCTTAGAAAAAACCGGGAAGGCAGCTTGCGAGCGTCGGAACCCCACATCTGACTTCCCGCCTCTCTTTCATCACTGCTGTCCTTCTATGTAATTCACGACATCAGCGACGGTTGAGATTTTTTCCGCTTCTTCATCAGAGATTTCCATATCAAATTCATCTTCGAGTTCCATGACGAGCTCAACGACGTCCAGGGAATCGGCACCAAGATCATCTTTAAACGTTGCTTCCTTGATTACTTCCGATTCCTCGACTCCGAGACGATCAACGACAATCTTCTTTACACGTTCTAGCGTTTCTTCTTCTGCCATTTTTTTCTCCTCCTTTAATTCCTTATCTGATCTGTTTCTTTGTTATTATAGGATATTTGCCCACAAAAAACCAGCCTAACTTTTGGAGGTGAGAAGTGGGAAGTGGGAGGTTGGAAGAAAGATCTCTCACATCTAACCTCTCACCTCTCACCTCTAAGACATATACATGCCGCCGTCGACATGAAGGGTCTGTCCCGTCATATAGCGGCTTTTTTCGCCGGCGAGAAAACTGACCATTTCAGCCACGTCTTCAGGTCGCCCGAGTTCTCCGAGCGGAATTTGTGCCAGCAGCCCTTCCCGTTGTTCACCTTCCAGCTCGTCTGTCATTTCTGTTTCAATAAAACCCGGCGCGACGGCATTCACGCGGATGTGACGGGAGGACAACTCCCTTGCCAACGTTTTCGTCAATCCAACGACCCCTGCTTTTGCCGCGGTGTAATTGGCCTGACCGGCATTGCCGAGAGAACCGGTAACAGAACCGATGTTAATGATCGATCCCGCCCGTTGTTTCATCATCGGGCGCACCGCGGCTTTTGAACAAAGAAAGACCCCTTTTAAATTCGTGTCGAGGACTTGGTCCCAGTCGTCTTCTTTCATGCGCATGATTAAATTGTCCTTGGTGATGCCGGCGTTGTTCACGAGCACATCAATCGCGCCGAACCGGTCCGTGACCGTTTTAAAAAGGGCTTTGACATCTTCTTCATCCGCGATATTTGCCTGCACGGGAAAAGCGTCCACGCCATAAGAAGCACACTCTTTCGCTGTCTCCGCCGCTTTTGCTTCACTCCCCGCGTAATTAACGGCAACGTCTGCTCCGTGTTGCGCGAGGTTGAGCGCGATAGCTCGTCCGATCCCGCGGGAGGCCCCGGTGACGAGTGCTTTTTTTCCTTGTAGCATCTTTCGACCCTCCTTTACGCTTTTGCTTCCAATACTGCGTCGAGATCTGCTTGGCTTTCGACGGAAAATACTTGTATGCCGCGGCGTTGTATTTTTTTCACCAAGCCGGCCAACACTTGCCCGCCACCGATTTCGATAAACGTATCCACGCCATCATCAAGCAGAAAACGGATGCTGTCTTCCCACAGCACGGGAGCAGTCACCTGAGTGACGAGCGCTTCTTTCAATGTTTCCGCATCGGTTGCTGCACTTGCGTGGGCGTTCGTCACAACCGGAACCTCGCTGTCGCGAAAGCCGATCGGCGCCAATACTTCCTGCAACTGCTCGCGGGCAGGTTTCATAAGCGGCGAGTGAAAGGGGCCGCTCACGTTTAAAGGTACCACGCGGCGTGCACCCTGTTCCTTTGCGCGCTCCCCGGCTACTTTGATGCCATTCGACGAACCGGACATGACGATTTGGTTCGGGGCGTTCAAATTGGCGAGTTGCACGGGAGAGCCTTGCTCATTGACTTCGGAAACGACGGCTTCCAACGCTTCCCTTTCCATTCCCATGACTGCCGCCATGCCGCCTTCACCGGCAGGCACCGCAGCCTCCATTAATTCCCCTCTTTTTCGAACAGCCAAGACTGCATCCTCGAATTCGACAACGTTAGCGGCGACAAGGGCGCTGTATTCTCCGAGACTGTGTCCGGCAACGTAATCCGGCTGCAAACCGCTCTCTGAAAAAAGTTGCAGTGCCGCGGTGCTCGCCGTTAGTAACGCAGGTTGCGCATTAACGGTCTTTTTTAGTTCTTCTTCCGGGCCATTTTCCATCAATTCGGTAAGGCGAAACCCAAGGGCTTCATCCGCTTTGGTCATGACCTTTCGTGCCGCATTGTTTTCCGCGGCCGCGGTTGTGCCCATTCCGATCGCTTGTGAGCCTTGCCCCGGAAACAAAAAGGCCGTTTTCCCCATTTTATTCCCTCCTCTGCTTTTGCAAATCAGCGGCGATGACATTTGCTACGTCTTCGGAAACCATCTGCCTGGCTTGACGTATGGCGTGAAAAAAGGCGGTGTGATCGGACGATCCATGGGCCTTTACAACGGGAGCTTTCAACCCAAACAAACCGGCACCCCCGTAATGGGAATAGCTTAGTTTTTGCTTGATCCCCTTAAACGATGGCCTCAAAGCCGCGGCTGCCATTTTGTTTTTCATTGTCGAACTAAGCTCCGTTTTTAAAATGGAAAACAACGTTTCCGCCGTACCTTCGATGGACTTCAGTAAAATATTTCCGGAAAAACCGTCGCAAACGACGACATCGCAAACGCCATTCAATACATCCCTCGCCTCGACATTTCCAATGAATGTAAAATCGGCGCCTTGCATTTGTTCAAAGGCTTGTTTTGATAATTCATTGCCCTTTCCTTCTTCGCTACCGATGTTCAGTAATCCTACCTTCGGTTGTTTGCGATTTTTGACACGGCGCATGTAGACGTCTCCCATAATTCCGTATTGGAATAGATGGGCAGCGCGCGCATCAATGTTGGCGCCCACATCCAAGAGAAGAAATCCTTCGCCGTCAACGGTCGGGAGCATCGGTGCCAGCGCCGGGCGTTCCAATCCTTCAATACGCCCGACTTGCAATAAGCCGGCAGACATCAATGCACCCGTATTTCCCGCGGATATGCTCGCGTCCGCCCGATTTTCGCGCACTTCCTTGACGGCCAGCACCATCGAGGAATCTTTTTTGCGGCGGACGGCCTGCGTCGGGGTTTCATCATTTTCAATGACACTCGTTGTGTGCATGACGGTAATGCGTTCATGGCTTGCCAGATGAGGGTTAATCTTTTCCTCGTCACCGACGAGCGTCACTTCAAGATCTTCAAATGCCCGGACGGCTGCTAACGTTCCGGCCACTTGCGCCTTCGGGGCGTGGTCGCCTCCCATCGCGTCTATGGCTATTTTCATCGTTGAACGTACTCCTTTGCCTTACAATTTCACGCTTCTTTCCCTCTCGACATCACGAACTCCCCTTTGAAAACGAGGCTTTGGTTCACATAGCTGTCCACGGTAATGACCGGGTATTCCTCGCTGCGCTTTTTTACTTGTGCCTTCGCCACGACCCGTTCGCCGGCATAGAATTGGTGCATGAAGCGAATGTTCGCCCTTCCGGTCACCGCAAAAGCGTCGTCAATGATGGCAACCGCGAGCGAGTTCGCCTGCGCAAAAAGATGGTGCCCCCTCGCTATGCCATTACGCGTAAACACATCGTCGTCAGTAATATCGAGGATGGAGATCGCTTGTTCATCCAGTTGCAAGTCAACGATTTCTCCAATCACTTCTTCGTTTTGCAGGGCTTGAACATCATCATGATTCGTCTCGGCCAACTGCTTGATGCGCGTTCGAACTTCCGGGATTCTTAACTCGGAACGATCAAGGCGAATGGTTTGCACACTTACATCAAAACGTTCGGCCAAGGCTTCATCCGTAATAAAAGGATTGGCCTCAATCGTGTCTTCCAATTCCTGTTTCCGTTCAGCTTTCGTTCTTTTCATCTTTATTGTGCCAAGGAGACTCCTTCCAAAATGAGGCGGGGAAGGATGGCCGCCGGCCGGCGGCCTCCTTTTTGCCTCCCCTCGAGTTTATATCGTGCTTTTCTGTTCGGTTAGGTGTGGCAGGTACGTCGGGTTACGCCTGCCACCCGAGTTGAGGCGCCAAAAAATGGGGGTATGCTTCATATTAGTCGCCGCACGAATGTCCTTGAGACTATTTATCGGGGATTTACCCAAAATTAGTCCTCACACGATCGTTCTGGAGACTACTTATCGGGTTCCCACCTAAGATTAGTCCTCACATGGACGCTCTGGAGACTAGTTATCGGGTTTCCACCTAAGATTAGTCCTCACACGATCGCTCTGGAGACTACTTATCGGGTTTCCACCTAAGATTAGTCCTCTGTGATATCAGAAAAACGTATTGGTCAATTAATGTTAGCTTTTGCTAGGACTTGGTCCTAATTTTGAATCAAACAGACATGAAAATCAAGTCTCCGCTGCTAAAAAATGGGGGTGTCGCAGCCTGGGAGATGGACAGGCCCTGTTTTCATGGCTACCGGGGCGGCTGTTCGAGCATCTCGCTCGGGTTTCATGAACGCTCCATGATTACCGTTTCGCGGTGCGAGCGCATCACGCGGGCTTCATGAGCGCTTCATGGCGACCGGATCCGCTATCAACCAACTAGTTCAGGCACCATGGCCGCGCCTGCTTCTCCCCATTCAATCCAATTTCTTTCCCGAAATTGCGCCGGTTTTCTGCACATCGTCCCGTAACGTTTGATAATCCGGGTGCTGCCAAAATTCTTCCGAGTCGAGGAGTGCACTCGCGTCTTGACGCGCGGTGTCCAACGCCCGGTAGTCATGGACGGGATCGGCGAGACGGAATTCGGGCATGCCGCTTTGCTTCTGTCCGAGCAGATCTCCCGGTCCGCGCAACCGCAAGTCTTTTTCCGCCAAAACAAACCCATCGGTCGTCTCGGTCATGATGCGCATGCGTTCTTTTCCGGTTTCCGACGCGGGATCACTCAGCAAAATGCAATAAGACTGTGCATCGCCGCGCCCAACACGTCCGCGAAGCTGGTGCAGTTGCGAGAGCCCAAAGCGGTCCGCGTCATAAATGATCATGATCGTGGCGTTCGCCACATTGACACCTACCTCCACCACGGTCGTCGCGACGAGGACATCGATATCGCCGCCTGTAAATCCATCCATCGCGGCTTCTTTTTCTTCCTCTCGCAAACGGCCGTGCAAAAGACCGATCCGATTGTCGGGCATTAATGTTTCCAATTGCGCATGAATATCGATCGCGTTTTGCACATCCAATTGCTCGGATTCTTCAATCAGCGGGCAGATCACATATGCTTGTTTCCCCGCGGACGTTTCTTTGTGGACAAAAGCGATAATTCGTTCAAGCATGTCCGGTTTTGCCCAGTAGGTTTTCACGGGTTTTCGCCCGCTCGGTTGTTCATCAATGCGAGACACATCCATCTCTCCGTAAGCTGTAATCGCCAGTGTTCGGGGAATCGGGGTCGCCGTCATGAACAAAGCATCCGGGTTTCCTTTTTCCCGAAGCGCTCGCCGTTGTTCCACACCGAAACGGTGCTGTTCATCGGTGATGACCAAGCCAAGATCATGAAAAGGGACCGCGGCCTGAATTAACGCGTGCGTGCCAACGATCATGGAAATCTCACCGCTCTCCAGGCCGGCATGGATTTCCTTGCGGCGAGCGGTTTTCGTTGAACCGGTCAAAAGCGCGACTTCCAAGCCATAAGGATGAAAAAATTCGGCAAGGCTTTCCGCATGTTGCGAAGCGAGGATTTCGGTCGGCACCATTAACGCGGCTTGCTTCCCGGCACCCACCACCGCATACATGGCGCACGCGGCGACGACTGTCTTACCCGAACCGACATCCCCTTGCAGGAGCCGATTCATTTTATGGCCGTCCTGAATATCCGCCAGTATTTCACGAAGCGAGCGTGCCTGTGCGTCCGTTAAGGCAAACGGCAATGCTTGCACGAATCGTCGAGTGGACGCTTCATCGATCTTCGTCGGCTCTGCGCGTTCGTTTTTTCTGCGCGTGCGTTTATACGCCTGGATGTTTAATTGAAAACAGAGGAATTCTTCGTAAACAACACGGCGTCTCGCGTTTTTAAGCGTTTGGGCGTTTTCCGGTTGATGAAGCGTAGCCAGCGCCTCGGCAATCGTCGGCAATTTGTATTTTTTTTGTAAAAAAACAGGGAGTGCTTCTTCGGGGAATACGTCTTGACGGATGACTTGTTTGATCCAGTTTTCCAATTGACGGACCGTAAGTTTGCCGGTGATGGTGTACACGGGAGCGTAGGCGCGCGTTTCATCGACGTCCCCGAACTCAATTCGTTGGGCGGTGAGCTGGGCACGGTAGCGGTCCCATTTTCCGGTTACATTCACCTTCGTCTCCGGCTGAAGTTTATTTTTTAAAAACGCACGATTAAAAGCCACCACTTGGATGAGATGCTCATCGGCAAATAAACGAAAAGAAAGACGGTTTTTTTTGGCGCCGTAGTATTTGACAGTGGGCGGACCCTGAACGGTGCCGGCGAGCGTTGCCTGCGCATCGTGTTCCAGTTCTTCCACCGGGCGAATGGCCACATTTTCATATCGATGGGGCAAATGCCAGAGCAAATCCTCCCATGTAAAAATACCGAGTCGGTCCAAATCTTTCATCGTCTCCGGACCGACGCCTTTTAGCTCCTCAATGCTCGTTTGCGGTTTTTTTGAGCTTGTCATGATTTTTTCACGGTCCTCCGTTGCCGTTTTTACACGTTTTCTTGTGCCGGAGTTATCGTCACCGCGATCGTTCCAGGTCCAACGTGGGCTCCGATGACGGCGCCAATTTCCGCTGTCACCTCAGAGGCAACATTCAGCTTTTCCCTTATATCTGCCGCCATCGTTTCAGACGAATCAGCAGCAATCGCGTGGAACATTCCCAACTGGATGGGTTGATCGCCATAGATGTTTTCCAGTTCTGCAACGATCCTCGCCATGGCTTTTTTTCGACCCCGCACTTTTTCGTATGGATAAACTTCCCCTTCCTCGCTCAAAGAAAGAATCGGTTTCATCTTCAACAGGGAACCGAGCAGCGCCGAAGCTTTTCCGATCCGGCCGTTTTTTTCCAAATATTCCAGGGTATCCACCATGAAGAAAACCGTCGTATGTTGCAACAAGTGCTCCAGCCGGTTTCGGCATTCATCCCTGTCGGCGCCATTTTTTGCAAGGCGTGCAATATCTGTAACGATGATGCCGAACGCGTAGCTCGCCCGCTTCGAGTCAACGACTTCAACTTCTGTGTCCACTTCTTCCGCCCCGAGTGTTGCCGCTTGATAGGTCCCGCTCAATTGAGACGATAAGTGTATGGAAAAAATAACGGTATCTTCTTCCTCCAAGTCGCGGTAGACGGTCTCAAAATCATAAGGCGAAGGCTGGGAGGTTGTGGGCATGGTTTCACTTTTTTGCAGTTTCTCATAAAAACCCGACGGGCTTAACGTTTCCCTGTCCGTGTACGTTTCATCTTCCCCAAAATTAACATTCAGCGGAACGACCGTAATGTCCAGTTCTTCCAATAACTCCTTTGGAATATCCGCGGTGCTGTCTGTCACCACTTTCACACGTGCCATACGCATCCCCCTTAAAATGTTGTGGTTTCTCCCCTCTACTCAGCCGACAGAATGTAGTGATAGATCGGCTGTTTTCCATCATGAATTTCCGTTTCCACGTCTTCGTAATGCGCTTCCACGTGGGAAGCAAGCGCCTCCGTGCATGCCTCCTCCGCATCTTCACCGGCGATAATCGTAAGCATTTCGATCTCATCATCGATCAAAGCGTCAGCCATCTTTTTTAACGTTTCCTCCAACGTTTCGCCGGCACTGACGATTTTTCCTTCCACAATGCCCATGAAATCGTTTTCCTTAATTTCGATGCCCTCAATGGTGGTGTCGCGAATCGATGTTGTGACTTGGGCGCTTTTTACCGTTGAAATGCCTTCTTTCATCGCTTCTTCATTTGCCGCAACGTCTTCTTCTTCATTAAATGCAAACATGGCGCCCAGCCCTTGCGGAACAGATTTTGTCGGAATGACGCGCACATCCAAATCTTCAAATACATCCGCCGCCTGTTCGGCCGTCATGACGATATTGCCGTTGTTCGGGATAAGAAAAACATGCTCGGCATTTGTTTTGTTAATGGCATCGATGATTTGTTCTGTACTCGGGTTCATCGTTTGCCCGCCTTCCACAACCTCATCGACGCCCAGGCTTTCAAATAATTCTTGAACACCGGAGCCCATTGTAACGGCGATCACCGCGTATGTTGATTTCTTTTCCGCCTGTCCTCCGGTTTCCGTAGCTTCTTTATGCATGTCGGAAGATAACTCCGCCTGTTGTTCCCGCATATTATCGATTTTAACGTTGATCAGTTCGCCATATTTCTGTGCTTCATCCATGACCGCGCCCGGGTATTCCACGTGAATATGTATCTTGACCAAATCTTCATCGCTTACGACGAGCAATGAATCCCCGTGTTCGCTCAAAGTTGTGCGAAATTCGTCTTCGTCGAACGGATTTTCCTTCGTTTTCTCATCATCAAAGCGGATCATGACTTCCGTGCAATAGCCAAACTCAATGTCTTCCGGCGCTATATCTCCCTGGATATGATGATGCTCGGCTTCCACGAGATTCTCCATGGAAGATTGCTCTTTAGCATCTTTTACATGATCAGCAGTAGATTCGCCTCTCAAGCCAGCCAGCATCCCTTCACAAATATGCAACAGACCCTGGCCTCCCGAATCTACGACCCCTACTTCTTTTAAAACGGGCAATAAATCAGGCGTCCGTTCCAAAGAACGTCTAAGTTCGTCAAGGGCTTTTTCAAGCACGGCGTCGGCATCATTATGCTTGCGTGCTTCTTTACGCGCTGCTTTTGCCGCGTCTTTGGCCACCGAAAGGATGGTTCCTTCCACCGGTTTCATAACGGCACGATAAGCGGTGTCCACCCCATTCTCCAAAGCAGACGCCAACGCATGGCCATCAATTTCGTCTTTTTTTTCAATGCCTTTTGCAAATCCACGGAACAATTGGGAAAGGATGACACCCGAGTTTCCCCGCGCGCCCATCAACAAGCCTTTGGAAAATCGCTTGGCCACCGCTGACGTGCGCATATCCTCCCCTTGTTTCATTTCTTTAACGCCGGAGTTGATCGTTAAACTCATGTTGGTTCCCGTGTCCCCATCCGGCACCGGAAAAACGTTTAAAGCATCGACACGCTCCGAATGTTGGTCAAGGACGTGCGCTCCTTCCGCAAACATATCGATCAGGGTTTTTCCGTCAATTTTCGTTGACACTGTTCATCCACCTCATTTCCACTACGGGTTGCTTACTCGCACACCCTGCACAAAAATATTTACCGATTCGACCGTTAATCCGAGCATTTGTTCAAGCTGATACTTCACTTTCGTTTGCACATTATAAGCGACTTCCGATATTTTCGTCCCATAGCTGACGATAATGTACATATCGATGTGAAGGTCGTCCTCAAATTCGCGGATGACGACGCCGCGTGAAAAATTATCCCTTTTTAACAACTCGGATAATCCGTCCTTGATTTGTTTCTGAGAAGCCATTCCTACAATTCCATAAACGTCTGTGGCGGCACCACCGGCGACAGTGGCAACCACTTCTTTTGATATATCGATGGATCCCAATTGAGAGTTCATTTCAAGGGCCATAACCATCCTCCTTAAATAGGGTTTTCCTGAACGATCAGCTATGATCATCTTACTATAATAATGCTCTTTTAAACAAGAGAACGTTGCGATTAACGGTCAGTTTGTGCTAAGATATTGGGGTGAAATCATACAGGTTGGATAAAGGAGGTCATCGAATGTCCAGAAAATGCGTCGTTACCGGACGAGGTCCATCATCCGGGAACAAACGTTCACACGCGAATAACTCAACGAAACGCCGTTGGGGCGCGAACGTACAAAAAGTACGGATTTTGGTCAACGGAAAACCCAAAAAGGCCTACGTATCGACCAAAGCTTTGAAAGCCGGCAAAGTCACGCGCGTTTAAGCGCCGACCGCCGGCTTTTTCTTTTTTAATTTTACAGAGGAATGGCGGGATGGCGTTTCGCGATCTCTTCTTTCTTATTTGTACGCATGGGAGCTTCATGGTTACCGAAATTATGTTCTTCTCTAGTGCTCGATCAAGTACGGGCGTCATACGTTCTGTTTTTGGCAATCCCTCCTATTATAGTTCGTTTTAACCCTTCTTTGAAATGTAGCTCGCGATATAATTTCACGCTTCTGACTAATATTATATCGCGAGAAAGCTCTTTGCGATCATATTTTACGTACCTTCACCTAAATTATATCGTATTGTTCGTGTATACGTTATAATTTAGATGATTTTTCCGAAATTATATCGCAATGCAAGCGTATCTATCCCCCCACGGAAAACGGAGGCTATGCTCCTGAATCATAACGGAAAAAGCACCGGCTAAACCCGGTGCCTTCCCCTTCCTTATCCTTTTTTAAACGAGCCTAGTACAGCGCGTACGAACCCTCCCACAAATTTCGGCAGCTTAATGGTATAAAATTTCATCACTATTCCTCCTTGAAGGCCAGCTTTATGCACGGACAGCCAATGATGGCACATACGGATTCTTCTATATGTATATTCACCATTCCCGAAATAGTACATTAAAATTTTTATTTTTTTCTTTCTTCCCACAAGATGCCGAAGATAAGCCCTCTCAAACGCCTACAAGTCCCCCCGCAGCTTTCGAAACGCCTCGCCTCGATCCTCCTGTTTGAACACGTAGGAGCCGGCAACGAGGAGGTTTGCGCCCGCTTGGATGCACATTGGGGCCGTTTCCCCATCAACCCCGCCGTCCACTTCGATCCAAATGTTTTCATTCATTTCTTTTGCCATCGTTTTGACGTCAGTGATTTTTTGCAACACGCCTCGGATAAATGATTGGCCGCCAAAACCGGGGTTTACGGTCATTAACAACACAAGGTCAATGTCTTCCAAAACATGCCGGAGCACGTCAACAGGCGTATGAGGGTTGATGGCGACCCCCGCTTTTGCTCCCTGCTCCTTGATCAAATGGACGGTTCGATGCAGGTGGGGGCAGGCTTCCGCGTGAACAGTAACGATCTCAGCCCCGGCCTGAACGAACGCGGGTATATAATGTTCCGGCTGTTCGATCATCAAATGCACATCCAACGGTAACGCGGTGGATCGCCGGGATGCTTCGACGATCATAGGGCCGATCGTAATGTTGGGCACAAAATGACCGTCCATCACGTCGACGTGAATCATATCTGCGCCCGCTTCCTCCACTGAAACGATTTCTTCTTTTAATGATGCAAAATCAGCTGCCAAAATAGACGGGGCAATTTTCACCATCGGTCAATACCTCCTGCTCTCTTCTACTTCATTAAAAAAATGCTGGTAATGCTTATAGCGATTGCCGTCAATTTCGCCTCGTTCAACAGCCGCTTTCACGGCGCATCCATCCTCTTTCCGGTGGGTGCAGCCCCGATATTTACAGTCCATTCTCGCGGCGCTGATTTCCGGAAAACAGTCTTGCACCAATTCCAAATCAATGCCTGTAAAATCCAGGGAACTAAAGCCGGGCGTATCGGCAACACTTCCGCCGCCAACGCTTAAAAGTTCCACATGGCGGGTCGTATGCTTTCCCCGTTCCAAACCCTCGGAGATGCCGCCCGTTTCCAATTCCAAATCGGGCGATACACGATTGAGAAGCGTCGACTTCCCTACCCCCGAGGGACCGGCCAAAACAGACACACGATCTTGAAAATAAGGCAGCAGCTGCTCCCCAAGGCTTTCATCGCTCTCGGAAGGAACGATCACCGGGTAACCGACGTCTTCGTATACCTTCCGGTATCCGTGAAACAACACTCGTTCCTTTTCCGAAGCAATATCGTTTTTCGTAACGACGATCACTGCCTCCACATTCATGGCCTCTGCATGGACGAGGATACGATCGAGCAAATACCCGGAAAACGCAGGTTTCGTAATGGAAAAGACGAGCAAAACCTGATCAATATTGGCCATCGGCGGGCGATGCAACACGTTTGTGCGCGGGTGAACAGCCGTGATATAGTCATCCGCGAACGTGACATAATCGCCTACCAACGGTTTTATTTTTTGTTTTCGGAATAACCCACGCGCGCGACAACGAAAAACAGAACCCTCGCTTTTCACATCATAGAAACCGCCAACGGATTTCACAATTTGCCCTTCTTGCACATGGAACCTCCTTTACGCATCCCCGAATTAGTCTTCATAGGAAAATGAATTTGATTGCACTTCCTCTCCATCGACATAGAGCGTGTAGGAGCCGTCCGTGTCTGGCGTTACTTCAAGGGGAACATGATACGTCGTTGACTCACTGATCTCCTCTTCTTCATATGTCTCCGGACCGTCTGTCGTGGAGTCTTCATATTCGATTTCGATATCATAAACGTCATCATCGCCATTCATCTCCGATACTTCGACCGGAATCACCGCTTCCACCGTTTGCACCGGTTCTTCTTCCTCTTCTTCCGGCGGAGGGCCGTCGGAGATGACAAAATTAATTTCACTTCCTTGCGACACGGTAACATACGGCCCCGGATCGTGGGAAATCACGTCCCCTTCCGGCACGCTTTCCGAATGGCTCCTTTGAAAAGAACCGTTTAAATTGTTGGCTTCCAAATAATTGTCGACCCCTTGTTGAGATGTCCCGCTAAGATCCTCAATGGTGACTTCCGGCGCCTCGCTGTACGTGAGCTGCACGGTCGTTTCACCGGGGACAACTTCTTCTTCGGCAGATGGACTTTGCTCGATGACCAGATCCTCGGCAACGTCTTCCGTTGGCTGGGCTGTAAGATTCACGTCTTCAAAGTCTTGCAATTCCTCGGCCGCTTGTTCATATTGCAAGCCGACGACATCCGGCACCTCCACGGTCTCCGGACCTTCGCTTACGGAAAGCGTCACCGTCTGCCCTTCACGAACAGTTCTCCCCGCGCTTGGATCTTGATGAAAGATCTCGCCTTCTTCCGCTTCTTCGTGGAATTCATATTCCGTTTCCGGCTGTAGGTTCAGCGCCTCCAGCTCTTCGATCACTTCCTCTTCTTCGGATCCGACCACATCCGGAACATCGACTTCATCCGGTCCCAATAGTGCAGGAACGACGGTAAAAGCAGCGATGATCGCGATCAGCACCAAAAACGCGACTCCCGCGATTTTCCAAAACCTTCGTTTCTTTTTTTTCCCGCTCGGCACCGGCTCGGCAAGCGTTTCCGACGTTTCTTCGCTCCCTTCGCCGTTTGTTGCCTTTGTATCTTCCCCTTCGTTTGAGAGGCCAACGGCGGGAATCGGGCGCGTGCTTTCTTCGTCGGGGTCGGCAATGTGGACCGGCGCTTCATTGAAGCGTTCCGGTGATAAGGCTGTTTCCCCGTCCACATACATTTTTTCCACATTTTCATAGCGCTGCAACGGATCTTTTGCCGTCGCTTTGCGAATGATATTATTCACGCTTTCGGGCAGATCACTTCGAAGGTCTTTCGCGTTTGGAAATGGGTCCTGCAAATGCTTGAGCGCGATGGAAACAGCCGAATCGGCGTTGAAAGGCAAGAGGCCGGTGACCATTTCAAAAAGGGTGACGCCGATCGCGTAGATATCCGTTTTCGTCGTCAGCGTCCCCGCGCGCGCCTGCTCCGGGGACATGTAGTGGACGGATCCGAGCACTGAGTTCGTCTGGGTAATCGTCGCTGCCGAGGATGCCCGGGCGATCCCGAAATCCGTAACTTTTACAGTTCCGTCTTCATCGAGCAATATGTTTTGCGGCTTGATATCGCGATGAATGATGCCTTGCTCGTGGGCATAGGCAATCGCGCTTGTCAATTCCGAAAAAATCCGCATCGCCTCGGGAAAAGGCAACGCCCCTTCGTTAACAATTTTATCCTTGAGGGTATTGTTGCGCATATACTCCATGACAATATAAAAAATTCCATCATTTTCGCCTAAATCATAAATATCAACGATATTCGTATGCACCAGACTCGTGGCTGCCTCCGCCTCCCGGCGAAATCGCCGCACGAACGCATCATCATCGACGTGTTGAGGCTGAAGAACCTTCACGGCAACGTCCCGTTCAAGAATGATGTCACGGGCCCGATACACGTGAGCCATCCCGCCGCCAATATAAGCTTGTACCTCATACCGCCCGTCGATACGCTCTCCAATCATGAATCGGCCCCCTCCTCATCATGATGCGCGAGGATGACACTAATGTTATCCTCGCCCCCGCGCGCGAGCGCCTCTTGGATAAGGGCGTCAGCAGCTTCAGCCATCGAGTCTACGCCGATCAGCTTCGCTTCAACGTCCATCTCCCCCAATTTATCCGAAAGCCCGTCTGAACAGAGCAATAAGACGGAGTGGGGCGAGAAATCATGGGCACCCACGTCCACTTCGATCTCTTCTTCGGTGCCGATTGCCCGGATGAGCACGTTGCTGCGCGGATGGTTTTCGGCTTCGTCCCGGGACAGCTGGCCTTTTTTGACAAGTTCATTAACGAGGGAATGATCGCTCGTCACTTGTTCGATCGTTCGCGATTGCAACCGATAAGCGCGGCTGTCTCCGACGTGGGCAACGACCATCATGTCGTTATAAAGCACCGAAGCAATCACCGTCGTTCCCATCCCCTTAAAAGCAACTTCGTCACTGGATTTGGAAAAAACCGCACGGTTCGCCCTTTTAATTTCCTTTTCCAACCAATCCTTAATGGCATCGATATCGTTTTGGGGCGGATGGTTTTGCCAGGATTCCCGCAACGCTTCCACAACCATCTCGCTCGCCACATCTCCGGCACGGTGCCCGCCCATGCCGTCGGCAACGACGGCGAGTGTCATGTCCTCGCCATAAAAAAGGCCTCCGGCGTCTTCGTTATGGCTTCGAACGTTTCCTACGTCTGTCCTGAACACCGTTTCCATCGGTTCACCCCGTTTCTTTCGCCCGCAACTGCCCGCAGGCGGCATCAATGTCATGGCCTTGTTCCCTGCGAATCGTGACATTGACTCCGCGTGCTTTCAACGTGCGTTCAAAGGCAAAAATATCCGCACGCGTCGAACGAATATAGTCTTTTTCGGGCACATCATTAACGGGAATCAAGTTTACGTGCCCATTCGTATGGCCGATTAAATCCGCGAGTTCTTCGGCATGCTCCACTTGATCGTTCACGCCTCCGAAAAGCCCGTATTCATACGTGACACGGCGATTCGTTTTGTTTTGGTAATAGTCAATCGCATCCATCAATTTATGCACCGGAAAAGCCCGGTTAATCGGCATCAAGCGCCCCCGGATTTCCGAATTTGGCGCATGCAGGGAAACCGCAAAATTGATTTGCATTCCTTCCTCTGCAAAGCGGTAGATTTTAGGAACCATTCCGCTCGTGGAAACCGTAATATGGCGCGCGCCGATATTCAATCCTTCATCATCATTGACCGTACGCAAGAACGCCATCAAGTTATCGTAGTTATCGAACGGCTCCCCGATGCCCATCACGACAATCGAATCGACCCGCTCCCCGCTTTCGTCAAGGGCACGTTGGACATCAAGCACTTGCGCAACGATTTCACCGGCTTCCAAATTCCGCTGCAAGCCTCCAAGCCCGGAAGCGCAAAACGTACATCCCAAGCGGCACCCGACCTGTGTCGTGACGCAAAGGCTGTTGCCGTAATCGTGGCGCATCAATACCGTCTCAATGGAATAGCCATCCTCGAGTTCAAACAAGAATTTGATCGTGCCGTCAGTGGACGTTTGCCGAAGTTTTTCGTGCAATCGCGTTAATGAGAACTCCTCTTCTAGTTTCTCCCGCAACGCTTTCGGCAAGTTGGTCATTTCTTCCATGCTGCCGACCCGCTTTTGATACAGCCATTCGAATACCTGTTTTGCGCGGAAGGCAGGTTCCCCGTTCTCTTTCATCCATTCCTTGCAGCCCTCATAAGTCAACGACAGCAAGGAAGGCTTCATCGCTTTTGTTGCTTCTTTTTGCAATGCTTTCACGTTTGGTCACCTCGTTTCTTCATGGCAGCAATAAAAAAACCATCGCTATCGTATTGCTGCGGGAAAATCAACCTCTGGCCAGGGTTTTCTGTCTCTAGGCCGAGACGTGCATCCAATGTGTCATCCAGTTCAAACGAAGGGTTGTTTTTCAGAAAGGCAGCGATCACGTCTTCGTTTTCCGCCGGCATCACTGTACACGTGCTGTAGACAAGTATTCCGCCCGGCTTCAATGCATGGGCGGCCGCCTCCAAAATGTTGATTTGCAAAGCGGCAAGTTGTTCGATCTCTTTGGGGTCGATGTGCCATTTAATGTCAGGTTTGGCTCTTAAAACACCGAGCCCGCTGCACGGCGCATCAACGAGCACTCGATCATAGGTTTTTGTTTCGATGTTCCCGGCAAGCTCGGTGGCATCACTCGCTTGCGCGTTGATGCTTTCTAAACCTAAGCGCTCTGCCTGCTCGGCAATAAGCGTGCGTTTATGGTCGTGGATGTCATTGGCGAGCACTTCGCCATCGTCATTCATCCGTTCGGCGATGTGGGCCGCCTTGCCTCCGGGGGCGGCACATGCATCAAGCACACGCATCCCCGGTTGCGGATCCAGCGCATCTGTCACGCGCATCGAGCTTTCGTCTTGAAAAGAAAAAGCCCCCCGTTCGAACAACGCGCTGTGCAACGCTTGCCCTTCCATAACGATTAAACTGTCGGGAGAAAGCTTCCCCGGGGTTGTTTTCACCCCATCCGCTTCCAACTTTTCCTGCAAGGCCAATCGGTCGGTTTGCAGCCGATTCACGCGCAACGTCGTATACGCGCGCTCGGCGTTTGCCTCACACATGGCCTCGGTCACGGCTTCCCCGTACGTGTTTATCCATGTACGCACGAGCCATTCCGGATGTGACGTGGAGAGCGCTATCCGTTGGACGGGGTCGAAAAGGGCACGATAATCCGGAAGGCCTTGGCGGGCAACGTTTCGAAGCACACCATTGACAAAGCCTTTCAATCCGCCCCTGCCCCAAGCTTTTGCGAGTTCCACGCCTTCATGGATGGCCGCGCGCTCCGGCACCCGATCCATAAAAAGCAATTGGTATACGCTCATACGCAGAATTGTTTTCACCCTGCGGTCGGTTTTGCGGAGCGGTTGTTTCATGACGCGTCCGAGCACATCATCGATCGTATTCAAGCGTTTGATCGTCCCGTACACGACTTCGGTGACAAAACGCGCATCCACTTCCTCCAGCGGCTGTTCACGAAGCGCTTCATGCAACGCAAGGTGGCTGTACGCCCGGTCAAACAAAACACGGTCCAGGATTTTTGCCGCCTGCATGCGCGGCTGTTTATCCGTCATTTTCGCCATTGCCGAATACCTCTCCTGCTGCCAAAGATTGTCCGCGCCCACGCAGAAAATCGCTGACGGCCATTTTTTTCTTGCCGGCCGGTTGCACTTCCTGTAAAAGAACCCCGTGTTCGTCTCCGCAAACGACGATAATGCCTTCATCTGCCAAGCGAACAACTTCGCCAGTTTTTTTGTGCGGATAGCGTTCATTTGCACGGGACGCGCCCCAAATTTTCAACCGGTCATTCCCCCAATGGGTATAGGCGACGGGCCAAGGGTTCATGCCGCGAATCTGATTATATACAGCTTCGGCAGATTTTTGCCAATCAATACGTTCCTGGCCGCGCGAAAGGTTTGGCGCATACGTCACGTGCGCTTCCTCCTGCGGTTCGGCAACGACGGTTTCCACGGCAATCGCCGGCAATGTCTCGCGCAAGAGATCGGCCCCGAGCGCGCTTAGCTTGTCATGAAGCGTTCCGGCAGTGTCCGTCTCCTCGATGGGAAGGGACGCTTGCGCGAGCATATCCCCGGCATCCAGTTTCTTCACCATATACATAAGGGTGACGCCCGTTTCTTTTTCCCCGTCGATCACTGCCTGGTGGATCGGGGCGCCGCCGCGGTATTTCGGCAAAAGAGAAGCATGGACATTCACACAACCGAAGGCCGGTCCAGATAAGAGCGATTCCGGCAGCAATTGGCCGTAAGCGGCGGTGACAATAAGGTCCGGCTTTGGCTCCAGAATATCCGGTACCGCTTCTTTCACCTTTTCCGGCTGTAAAACCTTCAAGCTGAGCCGTTCCGCCTCTTCCTTGACCGGTGGCTTCGCCGGTTGTTGCTTTCGCCCTTTCGGCCGGTCCGGCTGGGTGACGACGTTAACAATCGTATGCCCCTCGTCTACGAGCATGCGAAGTACCGGAACGGCAAAGTCGGGCGTTCCCATAAATACAATTTTCACGCTTTCAAATCCTCCTATTTCGCCATTTACATGAACATGTTCGGGTCCCGGTCGATCGTAATAAACCTTTGGTCTTGTTGCAATTCCTTTTGGTAATAGCTGAATAATTCATGTAACACGTCCGTAATTTCTGGCTCATCCCTGTATTTTATCATGCATTGGCAACGATATCTATCTTTAATGCGCGCGATGGGTGAAGGAGTCGGCCCGAGAATAACGGCATCGTCCCCCAAACGGGCGCGCAACAGCTTGGCCGCGTGCGTTCCCGCCTTCATCGCGGTGGCGTACGTGGCATGGGCAAATGTAATCAATGTAAGAAAATAATACGGCGGATAACCCGCTTGTTTCCGTTGCCCTAATTCTTTTTTAAAAAAAGATAAATAGTCATGCGTTTGCGCGTGTTGAATCGCGTAATGCTCCGGCGTGTACGATTGGATGATGACTTCCCCTGCTTTTTCCGCGCGTCCGGCACGACCGCTCACTTGCGTCAACAATTGGAACGTTCGCTCTTGCGCCCGAAAATCAGGGAGGTGCAATAGCGTATCCGCGGCAAGCACCCCGGCGAGCGTAATGTTCGGGAAATCCAGGCCTTTCGCGATCATTTGCGTCCCGAGCAGAATCTCGGCATCGCCGTTTCCGAATTGTTTTAACAGCCGTTCGTGGGCGCCCTTGCGTTTCGTTGTGTCATTGTCCATGCGAATGATGCGAGCCTCGGGAAGGAGCTGTTGCAATTCTTCCTCTACACGCTGGGTGCCGGTGCCAAAAAAACGGATATGCGTGCTTTCGCAACTGGGGCAACGTTCATAAACACGCTCCTCATGGCCGCAATAATGGCATTTCAACTGGCTGTCGCGGCGATGGAACGTGAGCGAGATTTCACAATGGGGGCACATGCCCACATAGCCGCAATTGCGGCACATGACAAACGTCGAAAAGCCGCGCCGGTTTAAAAAGAGCACCGCTTGCTCGCCTTTTTCGGTGCGATCGCGCAGCTTGTCCAATAGCGTTGTCGAAAAAACGGAACGGTTCCCCTCGCGCATTTCCGCCCGCATATCAACGGTTTCAATGGCCGGCAGCGGCTGTTGGTTGATCCGATCAGGCAGGGACAGAAGGTGATACACCCCTTTGGCTGCCCGCGCGTAACTTTCCATGGAAGGGGTCGCGCTCCCGAGGAGCACCGGGCAACAATGTCGCTCGCTTCGCCAGATCGCGATTTCACGCGCGTGATAACGGGGGTGCTCTTCTTGCTTGTACGTGCTCTCATGTTCTTCATCGATGACGACGAGACCGAGATTCGTAAACGGCGCAAAAACAGCCGAGCGTGCTCCGACAGCGACTTGCACGCGTTGTTCCTGGATTTTTTTCCATTCGTCAAAACGTTCGCCGACGGAGAGCGCACTGTGCAGGACAGCTACATTAGCGCCAAACCGCCGTTTAAACCGTTCCACCATTTGCGGGGTGAGCGATATTTCCGGCACGAGCACGATCGCTTCTTTTCCCTGTTTTAGAACCCGGTCAATGGCTTGCAAATAGATTTCGGTTTTCCCGCTTCCCGTGACCCCGTGCAGCAGCATTGTAGAGCCTTGGGGCTGATCGATCGTTTCCTCGAGTTGGGCAAGTACGCGGGACTGGCCAACAGTAAGTGTCGCTTTTTCTTCGCTCCCGTCGCCTTCGGCACTCGTGTACGGATTGCGGTCGATGACGATTTCTTTTTCCTGTAAAAAGCCGTTTTTGACGAGGGTATTAATGACGGCACGGGAAAGCGACAATTGGTGGATGAGCGTTTGGATCGCAACCTCGGTTTTCCCGTAATGATCGGAAATCAACGCGAACGTTTCGTGTTGCTTCTTCGTCGCGGGTTTTTCCTCAACGTCGGATGGCACCGTAACCGCTTTGGCTGTTCGGTGCTTTGCCCGGTCTTTGAGCTCGTAGCGTTCGGTGATTTGCCGCTGTTCCACCGCCGAACGGATATCACGCAGGAGGCGGGCGTCGCCCGGAACGTCCGCCCAGCTTCGTTCACCCGCCTGGCCAAAAAACGCTTGTATGTTCATGGGCAAGTCCGATCGCTCGGATTCAACAACGGCTATTTTTTTCACAGCCTTCGCACGCATCGCCGCCGGAATCATCGCTTGAAAAGCGGTAATTTGAAAACAGATCGTTTCTTTCGACATCCACGCGCCCAACGCCAATAACTCTTCATTCAAAACAGGCGTAATGTCGAGCAGTTCCGCAACACTTTTTACTTTTTCAAGGTTTGTTTCGCTTACAATGTCCACGATAAAACCGGTCAATTTTCGCTGTCCGAAAGGAACGAGCGCGCGCATTCCTATGCTCGCTGTTTGCGCGAGCGCATCGGGCAAATGATAATCGAAAGGGTGGTCGGTTCCGCCGCTCGGAACATCAACGATGATTTTCGCGTACACGTTCACCGTCTCCCTCAAAAAATGGTCGGATCTCTTCCAGCAAATGATGCGCGAGGTCTTCTTTGCTCTGTTTTTCGTATTCGATGCTTTCGTGATCCCGGCGAAAGATCGTGATTTGATTATCATCACTTGCAAAACCGATGCCTTTTTCATTGACATTGTTGGCGACAATCATGTCAAGGTTTTTCTCCTGGATCTTCTTCTCAGCATATTGCGCCAAATTCTCGGTCTCGGCGGCGAACCCGACGAGAATCTGCTTATCCTTGCGGCGGCCGAGTTCTCCGAGGATGTCGACCGTGCGGACCATGTGGATCGATAAATCACCATCGCTTTTTTTCACTTTGTGCGGAAACGTCTCGTCCGGCGTGTAATCGGCCACTGCCGCTGTTTTGATGACGAGATCGACGTCATCGTATAATGGCGCAATCGCGTCGAGCATGTCTTGGGCGGACGTCACATCAATACGCCTCACCCCCGGCGGCGTCGGCAATTCCGTCGGACCGGTGACGAGGGTCACTTCTGCCCCTTGCGCCTGGGCCGCTTGGGCGACGGCAAAGCCTGTTTTTCCGGAGGACCGATTGGACAAAAACCGCACCGGGTCAATGATTTCTCGCGTCGGCCCCGCGGAAACAAGCACTTTTTTTCCTTTTAAATACGGCAATGACGGGGGTTTACCGTTCTCCAGAAACGCGAAAATATCCTCCGGTTCCGCCATGCGCCCTTTGCCGATCCAACCACAAGCCAAATAACCGGAACCGGGCTCAATGAAACCGACACCGCGCGCTTCCAATTTGTGGATATTTTCAACAACGGCCGGATGTTCAAACATGTTCACGTTCATGGCAGGCGCGATATAGACAGGCGCCCGTGTCGCCAGTAGCGTCGTCGTGAGCATATCATCGGCAATCCCGTTCGCATATTTTCCGATGAGGTCGGCCGTGGCAGGCGCGACCACAACGTTATCCGCCCAATCGGCGACATCAATGTGGGCAACCTTGTCCACTTCTTCTTCACTAAATGTATCTATATAGACTCGGTCCCGCGTTAAAGCCTGGAACGTTAACGGAGTGATGAATTCACGGGCACCCTCGGTCATGATGACTTTTACGTTCGCGCCCGCCTGGTGCAATTTGGAAGCAAGCGCGGCCGCTTTAAATGCAGCAATCCCGCCGGTGACACCGAGAATAATATTTCTGTCTTTCATCGTAAGCTCCTTCCCATATGCTTTTACACGCATTATATCATTCCGGTTGTCGAATTACAGCGTTTTATGATGATTTATCATATTGGGTGGGGGGGATGGGAGGACTCCAACGCTCATACGATATAATTTCGGAAACAATGCATAAAATACGTTCGCAAAGGAAGCTCTCGCGATATAATACTAGACATAATTCGGGAAATAACATCGCAAACAGTATTTTGACGATATAATTTTGGATACATCTCACGATATACAATCGCAAGACACGGATACTGGTAAACTTTACTATAATCAATCAACATAATAGGATGACCTTCCATCACCAACGCGTTTAAAATGATTCAATAATATCTGTCTGACTTTTTGGCTGGACCCTTGCATCCCGCCCCATTCATAAAGCCCTTTGGTTGTGACTTTCCGATCCGGAAAAAGAAATCGATATTCGGCTACGCTCCGCATAACGGCTGTTTCGGTGTCTTCCACCATTCCGCATCTGGAACAAAAGAATTTTTTTCTCCGATGTTGCATAAACGACCGGCACCCTGCACATACCACACCCTTTTCCAACCCGTCGAAATCATACTCAGGTAGTCGCATATGAGGGTTATCCGTTGAATGTAACGCGAGTAATTGCTTGGCGAGCTGTTCGTGTTTTCGATTTATTTTAGCATTCATTCTGTTTAATTGTTTCAAAAACCGGGGCACTTGAGGCGTAAACACAGCAGGGAGGTCCGGGGGAGCGCTGTACAGGTAAAATTCAGGGTGGGTAAAAACAAGGAAGTATTCAATCGGGATATTGATTCGAAGTTGTTGAAGCAGCTTTCGAAGTAGCGTTGTGCTCCGTCTCATTTGGAGCAGAGGATCTTGGATCTCAACGCCGGATATTGTCTTCCACTTATCACCATCAATGTAAAAGTCTCCAGCACTATGTTTGGCGTCCAACATATAAATCTTTTCTTGAAAAACAAGCAGCGAATCGATTTGAAAAATCCGGCGGTTCTGTTCGAGTAACAGGTCGTTGATAACGAGGCAATCAGAGGATAAGTTTTCCAACCAGGCATCCATGATTCGTTCTCCGGCATAACCTTGCTCGAGATTCATATAATGCTGGTCATCCGGGAGGGTCATTCGCGCACGTAACATTCGCAAAAACCTTAATTCGACAGGTGTGTCACGCGGTTTAAGAAGCTTCATCGCCCACGTCCTCTCTTTACATTTTTAATTTTCGAAAATTCAATTGTGCCATAAAATAAACCCCCGTGCTTCATCCAACAACACGGGGCGTCATTCCAACTACTCTTTTTTAATCGTCAAGTGCCCTTCATGAATTTCTTCAAGGGCGATGCCGACGAGTTTGTTTGAGCGGGGTTTTTCGAGCGTCGACTGGTGGTCTTCGGTTTCTTGGAGCTCACGTGCCCGTTGCGCGGCGATCGTGACGATGGAATACTTCGAATCGATCTTTGTGAGCAATGCGTCGATGGATGGATTAATCATTTACTTCACCTCCACGAATTCTCGGTAGTGGTCGATGACACGGTCTCTGCGGCAATGTTCGGCTTCCACGATGGAGCGGATTCTTTGTACCGCTTTGGCCACGTCATCGTTTTCCACGACATAATCATATTGTGCCATCATTTCAATTTCTGCCTGGGCGACCGACATGCGTTCATCAATGAGTTCGCTGTTTTCGGTGCCTCTTTCTTCGATGCGTTTACGCAACTCGGAGAGATCCGGCGGTGCCAAAAAGATAAACACGCCCTCCGGGTAACGTTCCCTTACTTTCGCGGCTCCCTGGACTTCAATTTCCAATATAATGTCAGCCCCCGTTTGCACGGTGTCGGTGACATTTTGCAAGGGCGTTCCATAATAATTGTTTACATACTTTGCCCATTCCAACAGTTCGCCGTTGGCGATCATTTCCTTAAACGCCGCTTCGCTTTTAAAAAAATAATTCACCCCGTCTTTCTCGCCTTCCCGCGGTGCACGTGTAGTGGCGGAAACGGAGTAGTTGATCGAATCATCGACGGCGCGCAATGCATTGCAAACCGTTCCTTTTCCTACTCCCGCGGGTCCGGAAAGAACGATGAGCAGCCCTTCATCTTTTTTCACCATTGTTCATCCTTCCATCGGCGTTCTTGGCGTACATTATTCCCAACATATCCCATCGTGGCAAGCGCTATACCCTCGGCGCGGGGATTAATCGTCATCGTTCTCTTCTTTCGTCGTTAATCGTTGCGCGACGGTTTCAGGTTGGACAGCCGATAGGATCACGTGATCACTGTCTACAATGACTACCGCTCGTGTGCGCCGCCCGTATGTCGCGTCGATGAGCATATTGCGCTCGCGGCCTTCTTGAATGATGCGTTTGATCGGCGCAGACTCGGGGCTAACGATGGCAATGATACGGTTCGCGGAAACGATATTTCCAAAACCGATGTTAATCAATTTAATACTCAATGGTAACCCTCTTTTCCAATTTCTATTCGATATTCTGCACCTGTTCCTTCACCTTTTCAAGGATGCTTTTCATCTCGACGACTACTGTTGAAAAATTTTGGTCATTGCCTTTGGCTCCAACCGTATTCACTTCGCGATTCATTTCCTGCGTAATAAAATCTAGTTTGCGGCCGATGGCTCCCGTCTCTTTTAATGTCTCTTTGCACTGCTTGATATGCGCGTTCATTCTGGCCAACTCTTCGCTTACATCGCTTTTGTCTGCAAAAACGGCGACTTCCGTGAGCAAACGCTCTTCATCAACCGTACCGGCGATCTCTTTCATTTTTTGCTCGAGCCTTTGCCGGTAACGGGCTTGCACTTCGGGAACCCGCGCTACCAATTTATCCAAGCATTGGGACATATGCTGCAAATGATTTTCTACATCATGGGAAAGCAACCGCCCCTCTTTATTTCGCATTTCCGTCAACCTGTTGCAAGCGGTTCTCATTGTGTTCAAGAACGCTTGGTGGACGGCAGGAACTTCTTCTGTTTCTTCCTGAATGGAGACGATTTGTTCATTAAGCAAAAAATCATTCAATGAAAGCTTCCCATCAAAAACACCGAGCGCTTGTAATTGTTCTGCCTCCTGCACATATTGGCGCAACAGATGCCAATCAGTATGTAGACGTTTTTCTACGCCAAGGGCGGAGGGAGTTCCGGTAAACGTGACGGTTATATCCACCTTGCCTCTCAGCACCATATCATTTACGATTTTACGTGCGTCTTCTTCCCGGCCTCGGAGGGGCGCAGGCAACTGAAAGCGGACGTCAAGAAAGCGGTGGTTCACGCTTTTTATTTCAACGCTGATCCGTCCATCTCCAAGCCTTTCCTCCGCAAATCCGTAACCGGTCATACTCGTGACCATTGTGTATCACATCCACTTTTCTCATTTTAAACAATTTTAACGATAAGGACAAGGTGTCAAGGCAAAAAATCATTAATTCCGATGGAAGAACCATGATTTCCGAAACATAAAAGGCGTATGAGGCAGCAACTGTATAGACAGGTACGGGGGGCTGTCCTGAAAAAGAAAGCTCCCGCGAAAGTATCTAAATTTCACGGGAACATTCTCGAAAACACTTGTTTTTAAAAGTTGTTTTTTTTGATGGTGCCTGGGAGACCAAAATTTAAATTAAACCTAACGGCTGCCATACGAATCGTTACTACAGCAAAGACAGCCAGGGAAAGTTGAAGGGGGTTTGTCCAATCTAGCCACACGTAAATTCCACAAAAGATGGCTAACACAGCATGAATTTCTTCTTTTAATGCCAGGGGCTTCCGTCCGGCCAAAAGATCCCGAATCATTCCCCCGCCCAATCCGGTAAACATTGCAGCCAAAATCATGAGACCTAAAGGACCATTAAAATCCCTTACTGACAGTGCGCCATCCAATGCGAAAGTGGCAAGGCCAATTGAGTCAAAGAGGTTCCCCCACTTCTTCCAGTGCTGAGTCCATCTTAACGGCAGTAGTACGATTATAGTCAGTGTCACAAACACTATGGTAATCGTACCGGAATCCCAAAGCTCGGAAACAGGAGCTCCAATTAGAAGATTCCTTACGGTCGCTCCTCCAAAAGAAGTCGTTAACCCTAATACATATACTCCTGTAAATGAATATTTCGCTTCGATTGCTACAAGGGCCCCGCTAATTGCATATGCCATTATGCCAATGATGTGTAAAACGGTCCAAGACAACTTTTCACACACCCCCCATTTTATAAAAAACTCCTCCACAGGCATACAGGCTGAATGACAACAAGTAACCCTATGGGGGAGTAACAATTAGTAGCTCGCACAAAGCTGGAACGCTTTGAATTAAGAATAAACACTGCAAAATGGGCTGCTTTCACACAATGGCTTGAGCCTGTGATGTTTCCATCTTCTGCAATCACATCTTTTGAAAGAACTTTGTAAGAATATCCTTTGACGACATGGATTTACGTCGTTTTACTTATTTACCGTTTGTTGGTTTGATAACTTTGATGTGAAACCTTATTTTTATTAACAATGATATATTCTTCTCTTATTGGTGTATTTGACATTAAGTTTTCAAGCATTTCTTGCACACCTTTTTGGATTCTTTCTTGTGCTTCAACAGTCATACCTGAATAATGAACAGTTAATCCTGTTTGTTTAAGTGAACGCCATGGGTGAGATTTAGGTGCTGGTTGTGGATCCCAAACATCTCCGCCATATCTTATACGGTCCTCATTGACCGCTTCCACAACTGCATGTTTGTCTACAATGGCACCGCGGGCACAGTTAACAAGGACAGCATTTTCTTTCATTTGACTTAATGCTTCCTGATCAAATTTGTTTTCGGTATCTGCTGTTAATGGGGATTGAACAATGATTACATCGGAACTTCGAATAAGTTCGTCAAAATCAACATATTGGATTCCAATCTTGTTTTCTATATCTTTTTTTCTAAATGGATCATTGTATTGTAATTTAACATCAAAAGGTTTTAAGCGTTCTGCTGTTAATTGTCCGATTCGCCCAAAACCAAAAATGCCTATTGTTTTATCTAATAACTCATAGGCACCAGAGCCTACCTTCGGTAAATCCCATTCGCCTTCTTCTGCTTGTCTATGTCCTTCTTCATAATTTCTTAAAAGCAGTAATGTTTCCATCACATTCTGTTCAGCAACACTTTCGTTATTACTGCCCGTTACTTCAGCCACCGTAACTCCATTTTCTGCTGCTGCCTCAATATCAACGTGGTCAGAGCCAATGCCCGCAGTAATGGCCATTTTAAGGTTTGTTGCCTTTTCAATACGTTCTTTTGTAATATACGCAGGGAAAAATGGCGATGATATAATAACTTCCATATCTTCAACGTGCTGATTAACTTCCGTATCATCAGTTACCAAGATGAGCTCATGATCCGTCTCTTTTAAGAAATCCACTAAGCCTAATGATTCCTCTTTCGTTAATAATTGTGAGGAACTCGTAGATTCCGGGAATAATGCAACGATTTTCATTTTACATCTCTCCTTATTTAGTCCAAATTAAATGAATTACGTTCGTTTTTTGCACCTTGAGTTTAACCAGGTTATCACCCCCTAAACATTAGAAAGCCTTAGTTGCACTTATGTAGGTAAGAAAGTTGATCTATACTTTCTTACCCACTAAAAAACCACCATCCTTTTCAAGATCATTTCTGATCTAAAAAGAATGGTGGTTAGCTATTAGCACATACGGTACCATTGGCCAATCCGCCATGAGTTTTTATAGATAGTTTTAAAGTACTCGATATTAGTATCATGATGGTGGTTAGCCATTAGCATACATATACCATTGGACCAACCCACCATAATAGTGCTTACGTGAATGGTTGTCAGTTTGATAAACAGACTATCATTTTTTTCAGTGTTATGCAAGTTATCAATTTTTAGTGTGTCATCCCATTCATGATGAAGATTATGCTGCCAAAGCCTACTTACATTCCAATGTGCCAATTTTGTTTGGATGAAAAGGCTAGCTAAATTTGTTACATGCTGATTTTCTGATTGCATTTTTCTAAATTGAGTCATTTTCGATGCCCCGAAGAAAACTTTATTGTTTCGTGTTCGACAACTGATTCTCGCAACCTCTTTCTTTGCTATTCGGAAATAAACGCTTGGTTGCATTTCCTACATAACCGGAGGTCTTTCAAAATAAAAACCACCATCGTTTCAGATCAGACTTGCTCCGAAACGATGGTGGTTAGTGTTCAGCACGTACGTACTTAAAACCAATCCTCCATTAACGAAAACAGGTGTTCAATTTTACGGTTTATCTATAGGTTCGTCGAAGACGAAAATCGAAATCGCTTCATCGTTTTCCACGTGAATATCTGCAAATAGTTTCACGAAATTGGCTCCGACCAATTCTTCCATATCAGCAGGGCGTTCCTGATTGTACAACTCTTTAATCATTTGTGTGCGAGCTTGCCAAATCATTGTGCGCCCTTTTTCAGTACGGGTAATAAATTGTTCCACCGGGCTTAGGTTGCCGCTCATATGAGCAATGGCCCACTTCCCGTGGAAGGAAACTTTAATGTGTTCAGGTCCTTTGCCAATATGCTCTTTTCTGTATGAACGCACCATATTGGCAAACTGCTGCTCTGTCCTGTGCACGGGCGATACCAGGACTTTCACCTTCCTTCATACCCAGAAACTATGAAATTTCCTTTTCTATTTCCAACATATCACTTTCTGATGTATGTTTCAAGTTTAGCTCGATTCCCGAAACATGAAAAAGATTAAATATTCATTTTTCAACCCCAGTGGTTTATATACCAGAATCTTTTCTTTCAATGCATGCTCACATCATTTAGCTGCCAAACTAGCTTTCATCTCTGCTACTGATTCAATTTCAAATCCTAAATCGACCAACATGTCTTGATCTTCTGTATCCTCTTGCCCCTCTGTGGTTAAGTAGTTGCCTACAAAAATGGAGTTCGCAGCATATAGTCCTAACGGTTGCAAAGAACGAAGGTTAACTTCCCGACCCCCAGAGATTCGAATTTCTTTAGTGGGGTTCACAAAACGGAATAACGCTAAAACTTTCAAGCAATACATGGGGTTCAATTCGTGTACCCCTTCTAGTGGCGTTCCGTCAATGGATGTAGAAAATTAACCGGGATTGGCGATCCAGTTTTCTACCTTTTTATCATGTCAGGCGCGTTGATTATCCAAATTTATCCGATAAAATAGCTTACTCAAATATAACGCTTCGTGAAGCCCTATTAAAGATGAAAAGGATGTTAAACATACCGTGTTTTGTTATTTGTGGACAAATTTGGCGTTCAGCTACCATTATGAGTCCCCAAAACCCGAGCCTGAGGACTCATCTGGCTTCTGAACAACACTTTGAGTCCGCAGGCCTTGTTCCTGAGGACTCATCAGATACTAAGCATTGGTTTCTCGTTTCATACCGAAAGGTATTTTAAGGTAAATCAACGCGCCTGTTATCATGTTTCTAATTGTCAAGTTATAATTATAATAGGTTGACATTACATCGCTGTCAATATTGGCGTAAAAAACTAGAAACTGCCTAAATTACATTTGGTTCCCCTTTATTTTTTTCGCAGACCCGTACCCGCGAGCGCGACGGTTGGTATCGCGGAAAGGCCAAGAATGAGGAGCCAGTCGTACAAACCGAGTGCGGTTGTGTAAAAAATCGGTTGCAAAACCGGGACGTAAATAACGATCAACAATAATACGACAGATGACAGAACGGCCCACAGCAACGGTTTATTTTCAAAAGGTGAACGGTGAAAGACGGAATATTCACTTCGACAATCAAACACATGAATGAGTTGGGCCATCACGAGTGTGGCAAAAGCTACGGTTTGTGCATGGGTGAGTTCCGGAATGCCGGTGCCGTAAAGGGTGATGACAAAGGCGGCAAGCGAGACGAGCCCGATTAACAACCCGCGTGTCATCACTTTCGTTCCCAGCCCGCGTGCAAAAATGCCTTCCCGTGGATTGCGGGGATTCCGTTTCATTACATCACTTTCCGCCTTGTCGACGCCGAGTGCCATTGCCGGCAGTCCGTCCGTGACGAGGTTAATCCATAGGATTTGGATGGCAACGAGCGGCAAAGGCAGCCCGAGCAACAAAGCGAACAACATGACGAGAATTTCCCCGACGTTGGAAGCGAGCATGTAACGGATGAACTTGCGAATGTTATCATAGATGTTTCGGCCTTCCTCAATGGCTGCTTTGATCGTGGAAAATTTATCATCCCCAAGCACTAACGCCGATGCTTCTTTGGCTACGTCCGTACCGCTTTTTCCCATTGCTACCCCGATATCTGCCGCTTTCAAGGCGGGTGCATCGTTCACGCCGTCCCCCGTCATGGCCACGACATGCCCGTTTTGTTGGACCGCTTTGACAATCCGCAGCTTGTGTTCAGGGGAAACACGTGCATACACATACGTTTTTCCGACAGCCGTGTGAAGCATTTGATCATCCATGGCATCCAGTTGCTCTCCGGTTAACACTTCTCCGTGGGCAGGGAGCATATCCAAGTCGCTCGCAACCGCTCTTGCCGTCTCCACGTGGTCGCCAGTGATCATCACCGTTTTGATTCCTGCTTCCCGGCATTGTTTAATCGCCGTTTTCACATCCGGACGGGGCGGGTCCATCATCGCTTGCAGGCCGAGCAATGTCATGTCCCTCTCCACATCGGCAGCCTCATGATTCACATCCTTCGGCAGTGGCTTCACGGCAATCGCGATCGTTCTTAACGCTTGTTTTGCCATGCGTGAAACCGTCTTTTCCCACTGCGCTTTTAGCGCGGGTGTCAAAGGACGATCCTCTCCGTTTATTCGTGCGGTGGCGCATTTGGAAATTAAAACGTCGGGTGCCCCTTTCGTAATGACGAAACGCCGGCCGTTCTGGTCTTTCACAATCACAGTCATGCGTTTTCTCGTTGAATCAAACGGCATTTCATCAAGACGGTGAAACTTTCGCGCTGCATCTTCCGGAAACAGCCCCGCCCGGGCGGCTGCCAAAACGAGGGCTGCTTCGGTCGGCTCGCCGGAAATTTCAACCTCTTCGTGCTTTTGGATTTTCGTTTTCGAGTCACGGGCCGGTTCTTTTTTTATCATCTCCGCATTATTGCAAAGGAGCCCGTACATGAGTAAATCGCTCGTCTCTTTGCTTTTTGCGGGGTTTTCAGCGTTTCGGTCGCTGCTGAAAGAAGCGTCGAGCCCCTCTCCATCTACCTCCCATTCTTCCGACCATGTCCATAGTTTGGTTACGGTCATGTCATTTTTTGTAAGCGTCCCTGTTTTATCGGAACAAATCACCGATGCGCAGCCGAGCGTTTCCACGGCGGGCAGGCGCCGGACAATCGCTTTATGGCGGATCATCCGCTGGACCCCAAGGGCGAGAGCGACGGTAACGATCGCCGGCAATCCCTCGGGAATCGCCGCTACCGCGAGGGATACACCGGCGATAAACATTTGATACACCGGCTGGCCTTGAATAATCCCTAAAAAGACGACGAGCGCCGTTAGTAAAATTGCGCCGGCAATCAATATTTTTCCGAGTTGCGCCAATCGATGTTGCAATGGCGTCATCGTCGTTTCCGTCGACTGCAACAAGTGCGCGATTTTTCCCATTTCCGTTTTCATGCCTGTATCCACAACAACGCCTTTGCCTCGTCCCCGGCTCACCATGGTGCCGGCGAAGGCCATATTATGCCTGTCCGCAAGCGGTGCCGAATCTCCGCTGATCGGGTCGGCATCTTTTTCGGCAGGCACGGATTCTCCCGTCAGCGAGGATTCCTCGATGGCGAGGCGCATCGTTTCCACGAGACGAATATCGGCGCTGATGCGGTCGCCATTGCCAAGTTGAATGACGTCGCCCGGCACTACGTCCGCCGATGGGAGGCTTTGCCACCTTCCGTCCCTCAACACATTGACTTCAGGTGCCGACAACTCCTTCAACGCGTGCAACGAGTTCTCCGCTTTTCGTTCTTGCGCAAAGCCAAGAAGGGCGTTGACCGTGACAATCCCGATAATGACGAGCGCATCGATATACTCCCCGAGCAACCCGGACACAAAAGTTGCCACGAGCAGAATAATGACCATAAAATCTTTAAACTGTTCGAGAAAAAGAATCGGCCATGGCGTTCGTTTTTCTTCCAGTAATTGATTAGCGCCATGTTTTTGCAAACGGCGCGAGGCTTCGTGCTCATCTAAGCCTGTACTGATATCGGTGTTTAATGACTTGTACAATGCATAAGGATCGGTTTGATGCCACTTCATCTTTTTTACACCCCACAGCTTGGACTTCTGATTCATCCTATTCAGCGGGTGGGGGAAACATGCTATACTGTTAGAGGTTAGAAAGGGTGAGACCATGTCTTTTGATGGGTTTGTCCTGCGCGCCGTTCTGCATGAATGGCAGGAA
Organism: Salicibibacter halophilus; assembly: GCF_006740705.1. Lineage (GTDB taxonomy): Bacteria > Bacillota > Bacilli > Bacillales > Marinococcaceae > Salicibibacter > Salicibibacter halophilus. The sequence goes on from NZ_CP035485.1 coordinate 979,865, forward strand.
ACGCTTATAGGCGGACGAATCACGAAAATTAAACAACCGACCGCTACTGATTTAAATATGACCGTCCGCAAAAGCGGGCAAAACCATACGATTTTATTTTCCATCCATCCGAGTTTTGCACGCTTGCACTTCAGTCCTGCTCCGGAATCGGGCCCTGCGGAACCACCGATGTTTTGCCGGATGCTTAGAAAAAATCTTGAAGGCGGCTTTATTCGCGAGATCAAACAAGACGGGCTCGAACGGATCGCCACGTTGCACATTGAAGGAACGGACGAGATCGGCGATCGGGAAAACAAGCGGCTCGTCATGGAACTAATGGGCAAACACAGCAACCTGTTGCTCATTGATAATGAAGACAAAATCGTGGAATGCATGAAACACGTACCAGCGTCCCTCAACCGTTACCGTACGCTTTTGCCGGGGCGGGCGTACGAGACACCCCCCGACCAACAGAAAAAAAATCCGTTGGAGGCAGACGGAGATACCGTGCTGGGCGCCCTCGATTTTAATCAAGGCAAACTGGACCGGCAACTGGTGAAGGAATTTACGGGTGTGTCGCCGCTCTTCGCGAGCGAAATTGTTCACCGTGCCGGGATCGGGCAACAGCAACGGCTCGTGGACAGCTTTATGGAAATGATGCGTGCGATGAAAGACTTTCGTTTGCAGCCGATGATCGTTTACGGCGGATCGAAAGAGTTTTTTCATGCCATTGCTTTGACGCATAAAGAAGGAAGAAAAGAGACATACGCGAGCGCCAATGAGATGGTGTTTGCCTTTTATGAAGGAAAAGCAGAGCGCGATCGCGTGAAACAGCGAGCGTTTGATCTGGAACGCTTTATCCGCAACCAGCGAAATCGCAACGAAAAAAAGTTGGATAAGCTAAAAGAAACGGCCGAACAGGCGGAAGAAGATTTGGAAAACCAAAAGCTCGGCGAACTGCTCACCGCCCATATGCACACGATCCGCCCCGGAGACAGCGTTGCCGAGGTGATCGACTACTACGACGAAGAAGCGCCGACGATCGAAATTGAACTTGATCCGGAAAAATCACCCGCCGACAATGCCCAGGGCTATTTTCAACGGTACAATAAAGCAAAAAATGCCGGACAAGCGGTGGAGACACAACGGCGGACCGCCCTGCGCGAAATCGATTATTTTGACAGCCTTTTGCAGCAGTTGGACAGCATTGAAGCGAAAGATATTGCCGACATCCGAGAGGAGTTGGAAGAAGAGGGATACTTGAAAACGAAGCGCACGAAAAAACGCAAAAAGAAACAGCAGAAGCCGACGCTTGACCGATATGAATCCAGCGAGGGCATCGAAATTCTCGTCGGAAAAAACAACAAGCAAAACGAATATTTATCGGGTCGACTCGCGAGTCGGTCGGACACGTGGCTGCACACGAAAAACATTCCGGGCTCCCATGTCGTCATCCGTGCGGAAGACTTTAATGACGAAACATTGGAAGAAGCGGCCGGCATCGCTGCCTATTATTCCAAAGCGCGCGAATCCGGATCCGTGCCGGTGGACTACACGTACATCCGACATGTAAGAAAGCCAAATGGTGCCAAGCCGGGCTTTGTCACCTATGACGAGCAAAAAACCGTATTCGTCACCCCGGATGCGGATACCGTGCGGAAGTTAAGGAAATAAGTGTTAGAGGGACGGGTTGTGATGGAGAAAGGCGGCATGGTTGGGCTTCATGATCGCTTCATGGCGACCGATCCCAGGTCCTCCCCTCCAATGCGGGTTCCATGAATGTTCCATGGAACTTGCTCCTGCCCGGCCTCTCTCCAAAACTTAAACGCAAGCAAAATAAATTCCTAGTCAATCCATCATTTCTCTGGTAATCTATGCATTGTATATATTTTGATTTTTTGAAAATTAATGCCAGAAAGAAGGGGTACAATGAAGCTTATCCTGAAATTGTTGGCGGGTATTGTGGCTGGTATTGTAATCGGTCTCATTGTTAATGAAACGATTATGGAGTACATCATGACATTCCAGCTCATCTTCGGCCAATTTCTGGAGTATGTAGTGCCGTTCATCATTTTATTTTTTATCACGAGCGGCGTGAGTCAAATGGGAAAAGATGGTGGCAAGCTTCTCGGTTGGGCATCAGGGATTTCGTACGGCTCAACCGTTGTTGCAGGTGTGCTAGCCTTTGCCGTAGCCGCATTGATCCTTCCCTTATTCATCAGCGGCGATGCCTCGGCCATCGATGAAAGCAACGGTTTTTCTTCTTTGTTGGATTTTGAAATTCCGCCCGCGATGGATATCCTAACCGCTCTTTTTACAGCGTTTATTTTTGGGATTGGCATCGCGAGAACAGAAGCAACCACATTACAAAGATTTTTCGAAGAGGGAAAACATATCATCGTCAAACTGCTTTGGGCTGTCGTCATTCCTCTATTGCCTTTTTACATCGCGAGCATTTTCGCTGAATTATCGGCTGAGGGCACCGTCTGGGAAACGCTGGCATCTTTTGGTCTCGTCCTGCTGCTCGTGCTGGCGACCCATTGGCTTTACTTGCTCGGCGCCTTTTCCATCACAGGGGGGATTACGGGCCGCAATCCATTTAAGCTATTAAAAACGATGCTGCCCGCTTATTTTACCGGGATCGGTACGATGTCGAGCGCAGCTACAATACCCGTTACAACCGAACAAACGAAAAAAAATAACGTCGATGACAGTGTTGCCGATTCGGTCATTCCATTCGGGGCGAACATTCACCTCGCAGGCAGCACCATGACGATCACGATCGCGACCATGGCGGTGATGATGCTCTTCGATGGTTTGCCATCTCCGACATTCGGCGAGATGTTTCCGTTTATTCTCGCGCTCGGTGTCATCATGATCGCGGCTCCGGGTGTACCCGGCGGAGCGATTATTGCCGCGTCCGGGCTTCTGACATCGATGCTTGGCTTTAATGAAGCAGCCGTTGGAGTTATGATCGCGCTTTACATGGCCCAAGACAGTTTGGGCACAGGATGTAATGTCACCGGTGACGGCGCTATCGCGCTTGTGATTAACCGTTTTATTTCGAAAGAAAAGTAAAAAACACTCAGGCGAAGGCCTTTAAAAAGGCCTTCGCTTTTTTAGCAGGAATATCGATTGGCGTGTCGAATAGTAAAAGTTAGTGGCATACGGATGAATGATCTTCTAAGGAGTGATACAACCGTGGAAACAAAGGAAGCCAGGAGAATCGTTTCTTTACTGGCCGACGGCAAGGACCCTCGAACAAGGAAAATGCTTCCGGACAACAACACTTACCAAAATCCGGATACTGTCCGCGCTCTATTTATAGCCGTTAAGGGGCTGGAAAGATTGGAAAGATATGAAACCCGCGCGCTTCAACTTCCCGAAAACGCCGGAAAATCATGGACGGATGAAGAAGACGAAACCCTCGCGAAAGCTTATGAAAACGGCACCTCTATCAAACAATTAGCCTCCCGCCATAAACGAACAGAAGGCTCGATTCAAGCCCGTTTAATCAAATTAGACAAAATTCTTTTTGTTTAATCTTTTTCGTTCCGTATGCCACGCTGATTCATTTGCAAGTATGGTAAAATAATTCGAAAGAGGTGAGCGTAAATGTCGACAAACAATCATGATTTTGATCAACTCTTCCAATTAATGACTGATACCAGAAAACTGATGGTCGAGCAGTTTAATAAGATCGATCAACGATTCGAAAATATTGATCGGCGGTTCGAAAGCATTGATCGCCGGTTTGAAAGTATTGACCGAAGGTTTGAAAATATTGACCAGCGGTTTGCGAATATGGACCAGCGATTCGATAACGTTGACCAGCGGCTGGAAAATATAGAAACGAATCAAAAAGAACACAACCGCCGCATCGGAAACCTGGAATCGGCACAAATCGATACGAGCGTACGTCTATCGAAGATCGAAGAAACCCATCAGAAGACAGCCGATGCCCTGCACACGATATCAGAAATTATGAAGAACCAAATAAAATAAATAATGAATATACGGACAAAACCCTTGATCATAAAGAGGATAATGTCCGAGTTGCGGACAACTTCGGACATATTTACAGAAAAATGCTAGCAACCGTCCGAACCAGTTTTAATGATTTAGGTTTATCAACCCAATCATTCAAAAACGCTACCCTAAATTTTTAACCGATTTGCCCCACGTTTCCGGATCCCGCTGCCACTCGCGAAGAACTTCCCGATCTTTCTCTCGGATCTCCCTATTTTTAATGGACGCGTCAATGAGCGCGTCGAAGTCCGTTAGCGTTTCCAGCCGCAACTTTGCATCCGCGAGGTTCCTGTCTCCGATGGCGAGTCCATAGGAAAAAATCGCGACAATGCCAAGTACCTTCACACCTGCAGCTTCAAGCGCTTTGACCGCCTCAATCGCGCTTCCCCCCGTGGAGATCAGATCTTCGACGACCACCACTTTTTGCCCGGCAGTCACATCCCCTCGATTTTATTTTGTTTCCCATGCCCTTTTGCTTTCCCGCGTACGTACACCATCGGCAGTTCCAATCGGTCGGCCACGAGTGCCGCGTGGGGGATTCCCGCGGTAGCAGTGCCGGCGACGACGTCCGCGTCCGAAAAATGTGCACGGATTTTATCTCTAAATGCCTCGGCGATTTTCGTCCGCAACGCGGGAAACGACAGTGTTAAGCGATTATCACAATAAATAGGCGCCTTCAGCCCGGAGGACCACGTAAACGGTTCGTTCGGTTGCAAGGAAACGGCACCAATACCGATCAGCTCGCTTGCCAGTTCTATTTGTCTATCCACGGCTATTCCCCCATCCATTCTTTGTATATTTTTTCATAAGTTTCCAGAGGGCGGTTGCTTTGTGTAATCCCACGACCGACAACGATGGCGTTGCTTCCGACAGCGTGAGCCTCCACGGGTGTTGCCGCCCGTTTTTGGTCATGAGCGTCCGAACCGGTCATGCGAATGCCCGGGGTTACCGTATAAACGGACGCCCCGAAACGTCTTCGCAAGCCCTCGACTTCCCGAACGGAACAGACGACACCGTCAAGCCCTGCCTGCAAAGCCAAGTCCGTAAAATGAAACACTCCGTCCCCAAGCTCCCCTTTTATAAACAGTTCCTCGTTCCATTGGCGTTGGGACGTGCTCGTCAGCGCGGTCACCGCCACGCATTTCGGCAACGTTTGCCCAGGCGGCGTTCCTTTCATGAGCCCTTCTTTTGCTGCTTCCATCATCGCTTTTCCGCCAGTGGCATGAATCGTAAGAAGATCCACACGAAAACTTGCAAGGGTCCGCATCGTTCGTTCCACGGTTTTCGGGATATCGTGGCATTTCAGATCAAGAAAAACCGGATGTCCTCGTTCTTTTAACGTTTGAATGATCCCCGGTCCGGTCCCGTAAAACAACTCCATGCCCACTTTCACCGCCGGTCTGGCGGGAGCAAAGCGATCGAGAAACGCCAGTGCTTCCTGTTTCGTTTCCATGTCCAAGGCGATATATAACGGTTTTTTCATATTTTTTCTCCTTGCCAGCGCAGGGCACCGATATGGGCAACGTCCAATTTATCCAGCCACTCCGGCAATTCCCGGATGATCGTCGGACAAACAAAAGGATTGGAAAAATTGGCGGTTCCGACCGCGACCACGTCGGCTCCGGCAACCAAAAATTCAATCACATCTTCTGCTGATTGAACGCCGCCCATGCCGATGATCGGGAGTTTTGTCCCTTGCCGTACGTCATGAATCATGCGGAGTGCAATCGGTTTTACCGCCGGTCCGGACAAGCCGCCCTTTTCATTCGCGAGGACCGGTTTTCCCGTGCCGGCATCGATCCGCATGCCGAGCAGGGTGTTGATCAAAGTCAGACCATTTGCGCCTGCTGCTTCCACGGCACGTGCAATAGCCGTGACATCGGTCACGTTTGGAGACAACTTCACGTAAACCGGTTTCGTGCTTACCCGCTTCACCGCTTCCGTAAGGGCTGCCGCCGCGTCGGGATCGGTTCCGAATTGTATGCCGCCTTCTTTTACGTTCGGGCAAGAGATGTTTAATTCAAACGCCCCCACATTTGGCGCATCGTTCAATGTTTGTACGACCACCACGTACTCCTCGGGCGTTGAACCGGAGACGTTGGCAAGCACGGGCACATCATAATTCGCCAAAAAAGGGAGTTCTTCGTCGCGCACCGCTTGCGCCCCCGGATTTTGCAACCCAATGGCGTTCAGCATGCCGGAAGGCGTTTCAGCAACCCGAGGCGTTGGATTTCCGATGCGCGCTTCTCCGGTTGTCCCTTTGATCGCGACTGCCCCGAGCTCCTCCAAATCAAACAATTCCGCGTATTCCCGTCCAAAGGCAAAACAACCGGAAGCAGGCATAACCGGATTTTTCATCGGTAAACCGGGCAATGTGACGTATAATCGAGGATCCGTTTCCATCATAGCACTACCTCCTTGAAGGCAAATACCGGGCCGTCACGGCAAATTTTTCGATAAGACGCGCCGTCATTTGTTTCACAGACACAGGCGAAGCAAGCACCGATGCCGCAACCCATGCGTTCTTCGAGGGAGACATATCCGTGCGTTTTCGAATCAGCCGCATTTGTTTCAATCGCGCGCAACATCCCGCGCGGGCCGCAGGAAAACAGCCAATCAGGCGCATACGGACGTTCATTTAAAGCATCTATTACCGTTCCCGCGCGCCCATTGCTGCCATCATCGGTCATGACATGCACGTCACAGCCCGGAAGTTCGTTAAACGCCCGCGCATAAAAAACGGCCGCTGCTGTTTGAAATCCGAGGATGACCGAGACTGACACGCCTCGTTTCACCAATTCACAAGTTGCAAAATAAAGCGGAGGCACGCCGACGCCACCGCCGATGAGTAACACATCGTCGCCCGGAAGCGGCTCCTCAACCGGAAATCCCTGGTTGCCGAGCGGACCGAGCACTTCCAACTGATCCCCGGCACGGCACCGGGCGAGTCGTTCGGTCCCGTCTCCTTCTTCTTTATACACAATCGCGCATGTGCCCGCGCCCTGATTGACCGCGGCAATGCTGATCGGGCGGCGCAACACGAGATCCTCTCCAGGAACCGCGACATGCAAAAAAGTGCCGGGTTGATCGATGGCGTCCACGAGCGGTCCGGATAACGTCATTTCATGTGTCTTTGCGGCAATTGTTTTATTTTCCACGACCGTCAAGCTCTCGTTTTTCATTGATTCACCTTCTCTTTTCCGGCAACGTCTTGCAATGCCGGCACCGGTTCCGTGGCAAAAGACATCATTTCCAGGACGTGCAACAGTGCAAAAGCCGTGTCCATGGACGTTAAGCAGACGATTTCATGTTCCACCGCTTCCCTGCGGATGCGGAACCCGTCACGGGCTGGCTGTTTGCCTTTCGTTAACGTATTGATGACGAGTTGTGCGCCGCCGGAGCGGATGCGTTCGACGATGTTCGGAGAGCCTTCGCCTATTTTTTGGACGCTTTCCGCATGGATGCCCTGCTCGTTTAAATAGGCAGCCGTTCCTGCCGTTGCCAGGACTTGAAAACCGAGACGTTCATAACGGGCGGCCAGTTTTACTGCTTCTTCCTTATCTTTATCGGCGATTGTGAACAATACTTGCCCTTCGCGGGGGATGTTCATGCCGGAAGCAACCAGTCCTTTATACAATGCTTTTTCCAGCGTGAGATCCCGCCCGAGCACTTCACCGGTCGATTTCATCTCCGGTCCGAGATGAATGTCGACGCGGCGGAGTTTCGTGAACGAAAACATGGGCGCTTTTACGGCTACGCGATCCGGTTCCGGGTGGATACGTTCGTGATAGCCCAGGCCCTCCAATGTTTGGCCCAATATGACATGGGTGGCAATCTGCGCCATCGGCACCCCGGCCATTTTGCTTAAAAACGGCACGGTCCGGCTCGCCCGCGGATTCACTTCAATAACGTATACTTCATTTTCATAGAGGACAAATTGAATATTTAAAAGCCCGATGATGTTTAACCCTTTGGCAAGCTTCTCGGTTTGATCGATAACTTTTGCCTTCACCTCTTCAGCAAGCGTTTGCGGCGGATACACGGCAATCGAGTCCCCGGAATGGACGCCTGCCCGTTCAATGTGTTCCATCATCCCGGGGATAAAGACGTTTTCCCCATCGGAGATGGCATCCACTTCTATTTCTTTTCCGAAAAAGTACCGGTCAATCAACACCGGATGTTCCGCGTGCACGTGAACGGCTTCCGCCATATAGCGCTTGAGTTCTGTTTCATTCGCGACGATTTGCATCGCCCGCCCGCCGAGTACGTAAGAGGGTCGGACAAGCACCGGATACCCAAGGGTGGCCGCGGCATCAACCGCCCCTTCCACCGATGTGGCCGTTTTCCCCGGCGGCATCGGAATGTCCAGGTGCCTAAGCGCCTGTTCAAACTTGTCCCGGTCTTCCGCGCGGTCCATCGCTTCAAGGGAGGTGCCGAGAATGGGCACGCCTGCTTCGGCCAGTTGTTCGGCAAGGTTGATCGCCGTTTGGCCGCCGAATTGCACTACAACGCCTTCCGGTTGTTCAAGATCGACCACATTCATCACTTCTTCGAACGTGAGCGGTTCAAAATACAATTTATCGGAAATGCTGAAATCGGTTGAAACAGTTTCGGGATTGTTGTTCATAATGATCGATTCATAACCGGCTTCCTGGATGGCCCATACCGTATGAACGGTGGCATAGTCGAATTCCACTCCCTGCCCGATGCGGATCGGGCCAGACCCGAGGACGAGGACCGAAGGTTTTCTGCTTTTCTTCGATTCATTTTCTTCTTCATACGTGCTATAAAAATACGGCGTTTCAGATGCAAACTCGGCCGCGCACGTATCGACCATTTTAAATACGGGGACAATCGCTTTTTCTTTGCGGAATTCGCGAACCTGGGCTTCTGATGCTTCCCATAACCCGGCGATCTGTTCGTCGGAAAACCCGTGCATTTTCGCGTGTTCTAACCCTTCTTCGTTCCAAGGTGCCTCCGCGAGCGATTCATGCAGGCGCACGAGTGCTTCGATATGCAAAAGAAAAAAACAATCAATCCTCGTGACAGCGTGAATGGCTTCGACAGAGTAGCCGCGGCGAAACCCTTCCGCAAGTGCGTACATCCGTTCATCGTCGGCATTTTCCCATCGGCCTTCCAACGCTTCATCACTCACCTGCCGGTACGCGTCAACGAGCAAATGGTTTTCTTTTGTATCAAGGGATCGAATGCCTTTTAACAACGATTCGCCGAATGTGCGGCCGATCGCCATCACTTCGCCGGTCGCTTTCATTTGCGTGCCAAGTTTGCGATTGGCAGACGCGAACTTGTCAAACGGCCAGCGGGGGATTTTCGTAACGATATAGTCCAAAGCCGGTTCAAAACTTGCATACGTTCGTTTCGTCACCGGGTTTTGCAACTCTTGCAAATGGTATCCGACCGCGATTTTGGTCGCCAGTTTCGCAATTGGATAGCCGGTGGCTTTTGACGCCAGTGCTGACGAACGGCTAACACGCGGGTTAACCTCGATGACGTAATATTCATCCTCGTCAGGATCGTGGGCAAACTGAACGTTGCACCCCCCTTCAATGCCAAGCGCGCGAATAATCGTCAGAGACGCGTGCCGCAAACGCTGATAGTCACGGTCATTTAACGTCTGGCTCGGGGCAACGACAACGGAATCCCCCGTATGAATGCCGACCGGGTCGATATTCTCCATGTTACAGACGACAATGGCGTCGTTATTGGCGTCACGCATAACTTCATATTCTACTTCCTTCATGCCGGCAATGCTTTTTTCGACAAGGCATTGATTGACCGGACTATTCGCCAGCCCGTTTTCCAAAATCTCCCGAAGTTCATCCATCGTCGCGACGAGCCCACCTCCGGTTCCTCCAAGCGTATAGGCTGGCCGAATAATGGCGGGCAATCCATTTTTATTCGCAAATGCCTCCCCTTTTTCAACGGAATGCACAATGTCGCTCGCGGGAACGGGTTGATCTAGGTTATGCATCAGTGAGCGGAAAGCTTCACGATCTTCCGCTTCACGTATGGCATCGAGATCAGTGCCTAACAACTCGACCCCATAGGATTTCAAAACCCCTTGTTCATGTAATTCCATCGCCAAATTCAAGCCTGTTTGCCCGCCCATTGTGGCGAGCAGCCCGTCCGGGCGTTCACGGCGAATGATGCGGCTCACAAATTCAAACGTGAGCGGTTCGATATAGACGGTATCGGCCATGTTGGTATCCGTCATTATTGTCGCCGGGTTGGAATTGATAAGAACTGTTTCATACCCTTCTTCTTTTAACGCTTGGCAAGCCTGCGTGCCGGAATAATCAAACTCTGCCGCCTGGCCGATGATAATCGGACCGGAACCGAGAACGAGCACTTTGCGGATATCGTCACGTCTTGGCATTTATTTCATCTCCTTTTGAGGCTCGCGAGCGCGAGCGAGGAATTGGTCAAACAGGTCATTGGCATCCATGGGTCCCGGCGCCGCTTCAGGATGGTATTGCACACTGAACGCGGGCGCGTGTTTATGCGCCACCCCCTCGACCGTCCCGTCATTGACGGCAAGATGTGTAATGGAAAGAGGAGTTTGTGCAAGTGATTCCGCGGAAATCGCATAGCCGTGGTTTTGAGCGGTCATTGCCACTTCGCCTGTCGGAAGATGGCGAACGGGGTGATTAGAACCGCGATGCCCGAATTTCATCTTGGTCGCCTCACCGCCACACGCCATGCAAAGAAGTTGATGGCCCAAACAAATTCCAAAGATAACCGTTTGATCCAGCAAAACACGCACGGTTTCAACGGCCTCAGGAACATCACGGGGGTCGCCCGGCCCGTTGCTCAGCATGACGCCATCCGGTTGCAGTGCCATGATTTCTTCCACTGTCGCGTTGTAAGGAACGACATGCACATCACAGCCACGTTTAAGAAGTTCTCGTAAAATATGCTGCTTTGCGCCATAATCGACGAGCGCAATTTTTGGCCCGGCGCCTCCCGGGACGTGATAAGCGCTGTCTGTCGACACATTTGCGACTTGCGTCGTAAATGGCAATTCTGATTGCAACTGATGCATAACATCTTCCACATTTGCATCATCGCTAACGATCGCTGCCCTGACCGTCCCTTTTGCGCGAATTAATCTCGTAAGCCGACGGGTGTCAATTCCTTCGATTCCGGGGATATCAAAACGGCGAAGCAATTGATCGAAGGACTCCTCGCTTTTCCAATGGCTCGGATACGGGGATTTCGATTTTACAACAACGCCGTGCAAAGCAGGGGACAGGGATTCAAAATCCGTGCGGTTCACCCCGTAATTGCCGATCAATGGATACGTAAACGTAATGATTTGCCCGCAATAAGAAGGGTCGGACATGATTTCCTGATAACCGGTCATCCCCGTGTTGAAAACGATTTCCCCGCTTTTTTCTCGCTCACTGCCAAAGGCGTTTCCGCGAAAATAATGACCGTCTTCCAAGATAAGTTTGCGTTTCATTATAAGACCCCTTTCAAAGCGCATTGGTGCGCTTTCGACTGTTCACATACGTGTTTTAAAATCGCCATCCGCACATACACTCCGTTTTCCACTTGCTTAAAAATCCTGGAGCGCGGCGCTTCAACGAGGGAAGAAGCAATTTCCACCCCGCGGTTGAACGGACCAGGGTGCATGATAATCGCGCCCGGTTTCATCTTTTTTTCCCGTTTTTCCGTGAGACCGAACTGCTCATGATACCGTTCGGCATTTTGACTTGCAGTCCGGGCCGCGTGACGTTCATGTTGCACCCGCAGCAACATGACGACATCGGCTTGTTTTACCGCTGTATCGACGGAAACGTGCGGGCACCTCATGGAGGGGTCCATCCAATCTTCAGGGCCGGCCAACTGAACGTTCGCTCCCAACCGTTTGAGCGCTTCGATATTGGAGCGGGCGACCCGGCTATGACGGATATCGCCAATCATGGCCACGTTTAGTCCGGCAAATGTTTGAAATTCTTCTTTGATCGTCATTAAGTCAAGCAAACACTGCGACGGATGTTCCCCCTCTCCATCGCCGGCATTAATCACGGGGATGGTTATCCCGCCCAGCTGTTCGTAAAACTGTTTCTCAAAATGCCGTGCGACGACCGCGGAAGCGCCAATGGCTTGCAAGGTGCGCACGGTGTCGTACAGGGACTCCCCTTTTTGCACACTGGAAGTATCGGCATCGATATCAAGAACGTGAAAGCCAAGGCGCTTTTGCGCCACTTCAAAAGACATTTTCGTTCGTGTGCTCGGCTCGTAAAATAGATTGGCGACGTAAGGGCGTTCGGGAGCTATCCACCTCTCCCCTTCCTTAAAAGCAGCTGCGTCTTGCAGCAACGCGTGAATCGATCCTTCCGATAATTCATCAACGGTCGTAAAATGATGTGTTTGTTGAGTCATTTCGGCCCACCTCCGCGGTAGTATTTTCTTCCTCAAGACTGGAGAACAATTGTCCATTTCCATATCCCAGCGATTTATTCGGCAAAATCGCATGGAGGATCATGCCGATAATCGTTGCCAGCGCCATCGCGGGGATTTCCAAATACTCGGTAATTGGGATGAACGCGCCGCCGATGCCGATGACAAGGACGGTCGCGGCGATCACGAGGTTGCGGTTCTCACCGAGATCAATCTCGTTTTCAATCAGCAAGCGCATGCCGGCAGACGCGATAATGCCGAACAAGAGAATGGAAACGCCGCCCATCACCGCATCCGGAATGCTGGCGATCAAGGCTTCGATTTTTCCCGAAAACCCGAACAAAATCGCGAGTACCGCTGCGCCGCCGATCACGAACACGCTGAATATTTTTGTGATGGCAAGCACCCCGATGTTTTCTCCGTACGTCGTATTCGGAGGCCCGCCTACGAGGGAAGCAATGATGGAAGCCAATCCGTCCCGAGCAAGGAACGGTCCAATCCCGGTTCCCGCAAAAAGTTCCTTCCGACAATTTTACTTAACACCATTTGGTCGCCAATATGTTCGGCCATGGTGACAAGAGCAATCGGCGCCATAATGAGAATGACGGTCAAAGACCATGTTGGCGTTACCGTGACAAACGGGGTGGCGAACTCCGGAACGTGAACCCACGGGGCTTCTGCCACAGCGGAAAGGTCCACAATGCCGACGATATACGCGATGATATAACCACCAACAAGGCCGGTTAAAATCGGGATGACCCGGAGAAAACCTTTGAAAAAAACCGAAGTCACAATCGTAATCGCGAGCGTGGCAAGGGCGACGCTCAAATGGCGGGCAGTGTCCACGTATTCGCCGGTCTCCTCATCGAAATTCATGGCCATGTCAATCGCTGTGGAAGCTAGCCCCAATCCGATCACCATAATGACGGGACCTACAACAATCGGGGGCAAGAGACGCATCAGCCACCCGACACCAAAAATATTGATGAGAAGCGCGGTGATGCCGTAAACGACCCCGGCGGTAAATGTCCCGAGCATGACGGCTGCCGTCCCGCCAAAGGACATGGCGGCAATGAGCGGAAAGATAAATGCAAATGAAGAGCCGATATAGGCCGGGATTTGCCCGCGGGTGACAAGGATGTAGGAAAGGGTGCCCAATCCACTCGCGATCAACGCAATCGACGGGCTAAGTCCCGTCAAAACCGGCACGAGAATCGTCGCTCCGAACATAGCGAACAAATGTTGCAAACTGAGAAGGATCCATTGATTCCAAGCGGGCCGTTCATGTACGTCGAGTACCGGGTGTTTGTTTGTCATGCTGTCGTTGCCTCCTGTTTTGGATGTGAGCGGGAAAATCTCCAAAAAAACCCCTTTACCCGCGGGCAAAGAGGAAGATGGCATAGCAACGGTCGTGCGGCGCACCACACGGGTGTTGCTTTCCATGCCGAGTTCCTCTTATCAGCCTCACGGGACCGTTTTAAAGAGGGGGATTTAATTGTGTTGGACGATGCTTACTTTGTCGATGTCATCACTTTGGTGCAACTGCACGCGTATTTGTTCGGACCGGGCTGTTGGCACGTTTTTGCCAACGTAATCCGCCCGGATCGGCAACTCGCGATGGCCGCGGTCGGCGAGAACCGCGAGTTGAATCTGATTCGGACGCCCTTTGTCCATCAATGCGTCCATGGCCGCGCGAACGGTGCGTCCCGTATAGAGAACGTCATCGACGAGGATGACTTTTTTTCCTTCGATCGATGCGGGCAATTCCAGATCTTGAATTTTAGGATCGGATTGTTTTTTTTCAAGGTCATCACGGTAAAGCGTGATATCGACGCTGCCGACCGGCAAATCAACTCCTTCAATCCGCTTGATATTGGCTGCCAAGCGTTCCGCCAGCGGATACCCGCGTGTGCGAATGCCAAGCAAGATGCAATGATCCATTCCTTTGTTTTTTTCAATCATTTCATGTGAAATGCGTGTTAACGTCCGGCGAATCGCGTCTTCATCCAATAACGTTTGTTCTTTTGCCGTCATTTGCATGCCCCCATGAAAAAACCCTCCATCCACGCGGGACAGAGGGGTCCAGTCTTATTGCATACGAGTGCCACGGCGCTCCGGCACTCGACCGGTTCCTTCTCAGCCTCACGGGACTGTGTTAAAGGGATTGATTTAATTGTAGTTATTATTACAGAAAAAAACGAAAGTGTCAACGGAAATCGCGAATTTTATCATGTTAAAATTCACGTCCGTTGGAACGGTAACGAAGGATTAGGTCACGAACAGCAGTTAGAAACCGAACAGAGGGGAAAATTCCATTCCGAGGGTATCTAACCACACAGTTAGCGCCAGAACAAGGACGAAAAACTGGCCTAAGGGTATCTAAGCGAACCCTTTGTAAGCCTTGGCCACCCAAGATTAGTTTGACTTTCCTTCGCGAATGTTATCGATCAACTTTTGCATATCGGCAGGAAGGGATGCTTCGAACGTTAATGTTTCACGAGAGCGCGGATGGACCAACGTAAGACTTTCTGCATGCAGCGCCTGGCCGGAAATCGGCATCGCTTTTCCTTTTCCATATTTTGGATCGGAGACGACCGGATGGCGAATGTAGGCCATATGCACGCGTATTTGATGCGTACGTCCCGTTTCCAAACGGCATTGGACCAAAGTATAATCATGAAAGCGTTCCAGCACGTGAAAATACGTGATCGCTTCTTTGGCATAAACATCGGTAACGGTCATTTTTTGACGGTCGCGAGGATCTCTTCCAATCGGCGCATCAATCGTCCCCTCCTCATGGGATACCACCCCGTGCACGAGCGCCCGATACTCCCTGGATAGTGATCGTGTTTGCAATTGTTCCACGAGATGGGTGTGCGCGTCATTCGTTTTGGCAACGACCATCAAGCCGCTCGTATCCTTGTCTATTCGATGAACGATGCCTGGCCGCAATTCGCCATTTATGTCAGACAATGCATCCGTGTAATGAAGAAGCGCATGAACGAGCGTTCCGCCTGTAAAGTGGCCGGGAGCCGGATGGACGACCATCCCCCGCGCTTTGTTCACGATGAGCAAATCATCATCTTCGTAACGGACATCGAGGGGAATGTTTTCGGGATAGATCGTCAGCGGCTCTTCAGCTGGAGGATTCACGTCAATGCTGTCTCCGGCCTGCAATTTGTAATTGCTTTTCACCCGTTTGCCTCCCACCAACACATGCCCATCGCTGATCCATTGTTGAACCGCTGTTCTTGATGCTTCCATCGCTTTTGCCAAGCCTTTGTCGATGCGTTCATTTTTTTCCTCTTCTGACACGATCCATGTGTTAGGATTCATTGGCCTTTTTCTCCTTTTTTTCCCTGCGCTCATCGATAAATAATTTTCCTATGAGCAAAATAACCCCGACGGTCAGTGCACTGTCGGCAACATTAAAAATCGGGAAGCTGTAGGTGCCGATGTACACATCGATAAAATCGATGACTTCCCCATGCAAAACACGGTCGATGAAGTTGCCTATCGTGCCCCCAAGCAATATGCCGAGCGGCATCCCGATCCAAAGGCTCGTCCGTCCCATTTTTTGCATAAAATAAATAACCCCGACGGTGACGATGATTGTCACAATAAAAAACAACCACATCTGCCCTTGCAAGATGCCAAAAGCTGCACCGGCGTTTCGATGGGAAGTGATATGTAAAACGTCTTCGATAATTGGGATCGACTCGCCAATCTCCATATAGGCAGCGATGAGCCATTTTGTAAACTGATCAGCGATGATAATGGCCAGTGCCAGCAAATAATATACGATAATCACCCGGTTCCCCCCTTATTCTCCTGCGTAAAAGAACAGGCGGTGAGTTACCGCCAGTTCTCATCTTCCTCCATTAGCGAATCGTATGCTTCGTTACGGAACATACCAATTTGGTCGCTCCCTGTATATCCTTCGATGCCGGTCGAAAGAAAACGCTCCATCTCCTCTGTATAACCCGGCGCTTCTTCCACCCAAAAATCCGTCGTTGCCGTTTCCCGATATCCATCGTCCTCGGTCGTGTTCATGAGCGCTTCCCACATATCGATGCCATCAAGGGCGGCATCCCCGTTCACTTCGTAATAGGGATTAACCGAGGGGCTTGCTTCATTCGACGGTGGATCGACGAAGAAATGTGCCTCGCTGACGACCCCTTCCATTTTTTCGCCCCCTGTGCGCGCAATCGGGTGGGCGCGCAGCCGCTCGGCGGGGATCGCGCCCCCCGTTTTTTCACAAATGCCGTACGTGCCCTCTTTCACTTTTTCGAGGGCATGCACGATCTCCGCGTACTCGTGATTACGGTGGCGGCGTAACGCCTTATCTTTGCTTGCCTCATAAAAAATATCGGCGGAGTCGGCAGGATGGTTATCATAGACGGACAATTCATTATCCCGGCTGTCTTGGTTTTTTACCGCTTCGTGGTGATCCAATTCGGATTTTCGCTCGTAAAGCCATTGAATGGCCGCTTTTTTATCACTCACCGCAAACCCTCCCCTTCCTTTCACCCGCCTTTTTAGCTTCTGATGAAAAGAAAAGGATTACACGCATGGATCATTGGTTACACTTCCAAATCCGCCGGATCATACGTCGCGACAACGTCAGCACAACGTTTGCACACTTCAGGATGTTCCCGCTCCGCGCCGACATCTTCTTTTACGTGCCAACAACGCGCACACGTGCTTCCATTCGCTTCTTTAACGTGAACCACAGCCGTTTGCCCTTCCGGCACATCATTGCTTTTGCGTAGTTCTACTTGGGAAACGATGAACAATTTCTCCGGTTCCTCTTGCGCCAAAAGAAGTTCATAAGCAGTTTCCGGAACGGAAATCGTCACTTTCGCTTCCAAGGATTTGCCGATCACCCGCTCTTCACGGGCCGTTTCCAACGCTTTAAGCACATCATCGCGCACGGCGAGCAACGTTTCCCAACGTTCAATCAGGGCGTCGCGATCTTCAACCGTTGTTGGTTCAGGCATATCCGTCAATTGTACGAAATCCGTTTTATCCACTCCCGGAATGTGCGCCCATGTCTCTTCCGCCGTATGCGGCGTGATCGGCGCGATTAATTTCGTAAGGGCAATCACGGTGTCATGCATGACCGTCTGCAAGGAGCGGCGCCGGGGATCATCGGCATGATCGCAATACAAACGATCTTTGGCGACGTCCATATAAAATGCACTCAATTCAACCGCACAAAATTGGTGAATCGCTTGATATGCGTTGCTGAACACATAATTACGGTAACCTTCTTGCGCGCGTTCGATCACGTTATTCAGTCTTTCCCGCATGTAGCGGTCCATGTCTTCCAATTCATGTGCCGGCACTCGGTGATTAACCGGATCAAAGTCGTGAAGATTGCCGAGCAGAAAACGAAGGGTGTTGCGGACTTTCCGGTAATTTTCCGATACCTGTTTTAAAATGTCATCCGATAGACGGACATCGGCCTGAAAATCCACCGAACCGACCCAAAGCCGTAAAATATCGGCACCCAGCTGCTTCATGACGTTTGCCGGATCAATGACATTCCCCAAGGATTTGGACATTTTTTGCCCTTGGCCATCCATGGTAAATCCGTGGCTTAGCACTTGTTTATACGGCGCTTCGCCGGTGACAGCAACCGCGGTAGTCAAGGAAGAATTAAACCAGCCCCGGTATTGGTCCGATCCTTCCAAATAAAGATCGGCGGGCCGCCGGGCATCCTCTCGCTCCATGAGCACCCCTTCATGGGTGGAACCGGAATCGAACCAAACATCCATAATGTCCATTTCCCGGGTAAACGTTCCGCCTGGGCTATGCTCAGACGTGTAACCGTCCGGCAGCAGCGCTTTTGTTTCCCACTCAAACCAAATATTGGAGCCGTGTTCTCTAAACAATTGGGCGACGTGGTCGATGGTGTCGTCCTCAACGATAGCCGTCCCATCTTCGCCGTAAAAGACCGGAATCGGCACGCCCCAGGAACGCTGCCTGGAAATGCACCAGTCGCCACGGTCGCGAACCATGTTATACAGTCTCGTTTCTCCCCATTTCGGCTGCCATTTCACACGGCCGATGGCTTCCAGCAGCTCATTTCTAATATTGTCCACCGATACGAACCATTGCTCTGTGGCACGATAAATGACAGGTTTCTTCGTGCGCCAGTCATGGGGATACGAATGGGTGATAAACGTGAGTTTCAGCAAGGCCCCGACTTCATCAAGCTTTTCCGTAATTTGTTTATTTGCCTTGTCGTAAAACTCGCCTTCAAACCCGGGAGCTTCCTCTGTGAATACCCCTCTATCGTTAACCGGGGAGATGGCTTCCAGCCCGTATTCCTGCCCGATGAAAAAGTCTTCTTCCCCGTGGCCGGGGGCTGTATGGACGGCGCCCGTTCCTGCGTCCAACGTCACATGCTCGCCGGTGATGACGAGCGAATCCTGATCATAAAACGGATGTTTAGCGACAACTCGGTCAAGCGCTTCCCCTTTTACCGTTTTTACGATTTCCGCATCTTGCCATTCCAATTCTTCAATTACAGTTTCAAACAGTTTGCTGGCAACGACATAGCGTTTGTTTTCGTGCGTGAAAACGCAATAGTCGTAATCGGGGTGAACCGAAATCCCCATGTTTCCGGGAATCGTCCAAGGCGTCGTCGTCCAGATGATCACCTGATCTCCTTCATTCAACTCTCCTTTTCCATCGGTCACCGAAAAGCCTACATAAATCGAAGGCGAGCGCTTGTCATGGTATTCAATTTCCGCTTCCGCGAGCGCAGATTCGGATGATGGCGACCAATACACCGGCCGTTTCCCTTGATACACGTGCCCCTGTTTTGCCATTTCGCCAAAAACGCGAATTTGGTTCGCCTCAAAGTCCGGCGTCAGCGTCACATAAGGATTGTCCCAATCGGCGATCATACCGAGGCGCTTAAATTGCTCTCGTTGCTTTTCGAGCTGCTCCCAGGCATATGCTTCGCATGCTTCGCGAAACTCGGCGACCGACATTTTTTTGCGGTCGATTTTTTTATTCTTCGTCAATGCCGTTTCAATCGGCAATCCATGGGCATCCCATCCGGGGATATAAGGGGCGTTATAGCCATCCATGGAACGATGGCGAACGATGATGTCTTTTAAAATCCGATTCAACGCGTGACCGACATGAATGTCACCGTTCGCATAAATTGGCCCGTCGTGCAAAACGAAAAGCGGTTTGTCGGCATTTTTTTCAACGAGCTGTTGGTATAACCCTTCCTCTTCCCACGTCTCCTGCCGCTTCGGCTCTTGGCTCGGAAGCTTTCCTCTCATCGGAAAACTGGTTTTTGGCATTAAAAGTGTTTGTTTGTAATTCATGGCATTTTTTCCTCCGTTCGGTTATATATACATAAAAAACCCCGTCCTGCGTAGGGACGAGGTTCACCCGCGGTACCACCCTGATGGCTGCCAAAAATACGCAGCCGCTCGGATCAAGTAACGTTTGATGGACGCCGGCGCCTACTGAGACTATGGAGTAGCCTTTTCGGACCGGAGCTTAAGGGTGATCTTCATGAAGGGGGTTGATCAGGCTCACACCATCCCTGATTCGCTTGGCAACGTATTCCTTCACTACTGTCCCTGTCATTGCGTCGGCGTTGTCACAGGACGTGACGGTTTTAGCCGTTATTAATGATTGTCAAAAAATTATATGGGAAATAACCGCCTTCGTCAAGTTAGCGGCTTTCCGCTTCTTCCGCCGTCGGTTCGTCTGTGCCCTCTTCGTCTCCTTCTGCTTCCTCCATCGAGTCGGCGAGCTTGTCCCAGTCCTCATCGTTCAGCATTTCCAACTGTGATTCAATCAGCATTCTAAAACGCATGCGATAAACCGATGCCTGTTTTTTCAGTTCTTCGGTTTCCAATGCGATTTTCCGGGATTTTGCAAGTGCATCATTAATGATTCTGTCGGCGTTTTTTTCCGACTCCCGAATGATAAGCTGCGATTCCTTGTTCGCATTGCGTTTGATATCTTCCGCCGATTCCTGGGCAACGTAGATGGATTTATTCAATGTTTCTTCCATGTTTGAAAAATGATTCAGTCGATCTTCCAGTTCATTCACTTTTTCAAACAATTCATTTTTTTGTCGAATGGTGCTCTCAAAATCCTTGATCACTTGATCGAGAAACTCATTGACTTCATCTTCATCGTAACCGCGAAACGATTTTGTGAATTGCTTATTATGAATATCTACCGGGGTTAGTGACAATGCCGGCCACCTCCAAATATGTTTTCCTAATCTTTTTTCCGCCCAAATATGATCCGCACACGCCCCTTGCGGGAACGTTCCTCTAAAGCGATGAGCGTGCTCCTCCCTTTGCCGCGGACAGAAATGACATCCCCTTCTTCCACGAACGTTGCCGGTTGCGTAGTCGTTTTCCAGTTCAACTTCACGCGTTCCCGTTCTATGTATGGTTTCACCTTCGAACGAGGGAGCCGGTAAATTGCCGCGATCACCACATCCAGCCGCAACGAGGAGACGAAACCGGTATCTTCCTGCCATTCCTCTTCCACACGCACGGCTTCCGAAAGAGGGATTGGATGTATGTTGAGCGAAGTGTTTCCAGCTTTCGTCAGATTCAATAGGATAAAGTCCGCGATTTCTTTGGCGCAGATAAATTGCAGCACATCTTTCGTCACCGTGATGTCTCCGAAAAGTTCCCGTTTCACTCCGAGCGAAGTGAGCGCGCCGAGGAGGTCACGATGGTGAATCTCCGCAAATTTGCGCGCATAATCAACACCGAACAATTCCAGCTGAAACCGGCCTTCTTCCGCATCTTCATAGAAGGGGTACAGAAGCGCACGTTGTCGTTCTGCACCCGGCACTCCTCCGAAAAAAGCGACATGGACCGTTTCATCCGCGCCAACAACCGCTGTCACGATTTCTCGTTCACGGGGGTCCAAAAAGCCGCTTAATTTTGCCTCATACATGGTGCCCACATGAGATTTCCAATCTTCCACTTGTTGGATAAACGGCAATTCTTCTTTTCGAAAATGTTGATAAATCTCCATTAACCGGCACCGAATATGGCAAGGACGCCAGTATGCGCAAGCCGCAAAGCAATCAACGCGACAATCGGGGAAAAGTCCATCATGCCGCCGAGCGGAGGAATAATTTTACGGAAAGGCTCCAAATACGGCTCTACAATCTTGCTTAGCATTTGACCGAAATTCGACTCCCGCAAGTTAGGAATCCAACTGGATAATACGTAAATGAAAACAGCAACGGTGTATAAATTAATGCCCATGCTTAACAGTTGGCCAATCATTTGCATCGGGTGTTCACCTGCCTTCTATCTTTATCTACCATTCTGCATTTTCCTGGTGAAGAAAATCGGAAATCGCGCCGCTGACATCCACATTCTCCGGGGTGCACAGGAACGTGCCCGTACCTATTTTCTGGATGTCTCCGCTGATCGCATAAACCGTTCCGCTCAGGAAATCTACGATTCGTTTTGCCTGATCATTCGGGATACGCTGCATGTTAATGACCACCGAACGCCGATTTTTCAAATGATCCGCCACATCTTGCGCTTCCTCATACGTGCGCGGTTCGATTAAAACCATCTTCGCAGACTGTTGCACACTTTGCAAACTGACCACATTCTTCCCATTCTTGGCCGTTGACTGCTTTTCTTCATCTGCCGGAACTTCCTCTTCTTCCTCATAATACTCTTCATCGAAATCAAAAAATCGTTTAAATCGTGTTTTAAAGCCCATGCTCACCCCTCCCTTTCCGTCTCATTGCCGACGAGGCTTGTCCCTAAACGAATAATCGTAGCCCCTTCTTCCACGGCCTGTTCAAAATCATTGGACATCCCCATGGACAAATGATGACAGGGGGCATGGTGCAATTTCAATCGTTGAATATAGTCGCGAAGCTCTCGCAAATGCCGGAAATATGGCCGAACGTCTTCCGGGTTTTCCGCGTGCGGCGCCATCGTCATTAATCCCTTCACTTGGATATGTTCATAAGATGCGAGGGACCGAACAAAATTTTCCAATCCCTCGGGCGCAATTCCCGCCTTTGTTTCCTCACCGGAAACATTCACCTGAACCATACAAGCGATCGGTGTTTCTCCTTGATAACGTTTATTGATTTCTTTTGCTAAAGACGTGCGGTCGAGGGAGTGAATGATGTCACACTCATGGACGACTTCTTTTACTTTCCGACTTTGCAGACGCCCGACAAAATGCCAATGCACAGGGGTTTGTATGGTTTGTTTTTTTTCCAGCAGACCATCGTTCCGGCTTTCACCGAAGTGTTTTATTCCAGCGGCCACCGCTTGTTCCACACGTTCGGCCGATACATACTTTGTAACAGCCATGACGCTGACGTCTTGTAAGTCCCGGCCTGCCCGTTCGCAAGCCGCAGACACCTTCGCCATGACCGATTCAACATTTTCCTTAATGTCCATTCTACCCTTCGTCACTCCTCGCGTTCAACAACCCTATATAAGCCATCATGCGACCCGTCTGTCCGGAGTCGCGCCGATGTGAAAAAAATAGTGCTTCGTTTTCATAGGTGCATGCGTTGCTTATCTCCATATGCGCACGCTTGATGCCTGCGTTTTCAAGTAGCAGTGCGTTTGCTTCTTTTAAATCCAAGCAAAAGCTGCAGGACCCGTTTTGCGTCCAAGGTTCTTTTCCTTGTGGCAGCACATGTTTTAAAGCGGAAATCACTTTGTCGTCCACTTCATAAGCTGCCTTCCCAATGGATGGTCCGATCGCCACATAAATGGCCTCGGCGGGGACCCCTTCCATTTCCTCCCATATCCTGACCATCTCGCCCCCGATATTGAGGGCGGTTCCTTTCCAACCGGCATGGGCAATCCCCACAATGCTTTCTTGGCGATTAAAAAAATACAGGGGCACGCAATCGGCGTATAAACTCATCAACCACAGATTGGCCGTTGTCGTATACAAGCCATCCACATCGGGAACTGCATCGTCAAGGGCGTAGACTCCACGGCCGCCGTCGGTTTCATCCACCTTTTGAATCGCGCCGCCGTGCACTTGCTCGGCAAGCACCGTGCGCGAAAGCGAAAGATTGAGGGTGTCGGCCAGCTGCTCACGATTAGCCTTGACACGGGCGGGGTCATCCCCGACATGAAGGCCGTAGTTTGCTTCGTGATACGGTTCACGGCTGATGCCGCCAAGCCGTGTGGTAAACCCGGCACGCGCCTGTTGCAAGGGCCGGTGCTCAAACAATGTTTTCGTTGCATGTAAGGCAAAAGGTTCTCTATTCATACATGGCCTGCCTCTGGTTATTTTGTTACTCTTTATTTTACCACATATTCCTTCATATTCGATAGTTATTATTGAAAACTGGACGTTTCTGTCCCATGTACGTAAACGAGGATGACATCGGTTCCGATTTTTGCGATTTGACTCCAAGGAATACTCATCTCATCATCGCGTCCGAACATCCCCAACAACCGTCCCGAACCGGTAATGATCAAAGATTCTATGTTCCCTGTCGACAAATTAATGTCCACGTCCCCCAGCGAACCCAATCTTTTTCCGGTTTGGACATTCACCACTTCTTTCGATTGCAGATCGGTGATTTTCAACATGGTAGGCGCCTCCCTCATTTCCTGATCGATCCACCTCTTTTATTTGTATGAGCGAAGACAACCGTTTATCTCTTTGCTTTCTGATTAACATGCTCAAAAGTCGCTACCTCCCAGATTTCCAGTCCGTTCCCTTGCATATAAAGAAAAAGTTGTACCCCTAAAGGGGATCGAAGCACTTTTAGAGGTACAATAAAGGCGAAATTGTACCCCTAAAGGTGAGCGACACGCTCCGAGAGGTTCTATCAGGGGAAAGTTATACCTCTGAGGGGGATCGACTCGTCTCGAGAGGAACGACAAAGGGAGGTTCAGCCTTTTTCAGGGCAAAACCCTTGTCCGATCTCTCCTCTTGCCTATGCTGTGCAGTTATAACCCCTCCGCGAAACAAAAAACTCCGGCGAGGCACGGCGCCCCGCCGGAGAGTATACTGGTTATTTTCTTTCCTCGTTATTTATTGGCTATGTTTATTCATTTGTTGGACAGCCGCTTTTTCCAGCCGGGAAACTTGGGCTTGGGAAATCCCGATCTCTTCGGCAACTTCCATTTGTGTTTTTCCTTGAAAAAAACGCATGTCGAGGATCTTTTTTTCACGGTCATTGAGTCGGATCATCGCTTCCTGCAAGGCAATATGTTCGACCCACGATTTGTCGCTTACTTTTTCATCGCTTACTTGGTCCATCACATAAATCGGATCCCCGCCGTCGTTGTAAATGGGCTCAAACAAGGAGACCGGATCTTGAATGGCATCCAGCGCAAAAACGATGTCTTCTTTCGGCGTGTCCAGCTCTTTCGCAATCTCCTGTACGGTCGGTTCCGTTCCCCGATTTTTTTCGGACATGAGACGATCGCGAACTTGCAACGCTTTATACGCCGTATCGCGGAGAGAACGGGAAACCCTGATCGGATTGTTATCGCGTAAGTAACGGCGAATTTCACCGATAATCATGGGCACCGCGTAAGTAGAAAACTTCACGTTATGGCTGAGATCAAAATTATCAATGCTTTTCATTAAGCCGATACAGCCGACTTGAAACAAATCATCAACAAACTCACCTCGATTGTTGAAACGTTGAATGACGCTAAGGACGAGACGCAAGTTTCCATTTACCAATGTTTCCCTTGCTGTTTCATCACCGGATTGCAGGCGTTCGAATAACGCTCGCATTTCATCATTTTTCAAAACGGGCAGCTTCGATGTGTCCACACCGCAGATCTCTACTTTGTTGCGTGTCATGTCTTCCCTCCCACGGTGGCTTACGGAGAACTACGATTCCTCCTGCTTACACGTTCAGTATGTCCGTGTGAGGAAAAAATATGCGTTGGTCTACGTCCGCCTAACCGATGGAAGGGTGTCTGTATGAAGCAAAACCCGCGTGCGTCCGCCTGTTTGTTTTACACCATTTTATTAAATTCTTTTTTCAACCTCCGAATAATGCGTTTTTCAAGCCTCGAAATATAGGACTGTGAGATCCCGAGCATGTCGGCCACATCTTTTTGGGTTTTTTCTTTTTGGCCGGCAAGCCCGAATCGAAGTTCCATGATTTGTTTTTCCCGGGGATTGAGTGTCGTTAATGCCCGCCGCAGCAAGGTTTTATCGACTTTATCCTCGATGCCTCGCGTGATGATATCTTCATCTGTCCCCATTACATCCGAGAGCAACAGTTCATTGCCGTCCCAATCGACATTCAGCGGTTCATCAAAAGATATTTCATAGCGGGTTTTATTGTTTCTCCGCAAATACATCAAAATCTCATTTTCGATACAGCGCGAGGCGTACGTGGCCAATTTGATCTTTTTTTCCGGGTTAAATGTATTGACCCCTTTAATGAGACCGATGGTTCCGATGCTGATCAAATCTTCGATATTAATTCCGGTGTTCTCAAATTTACGGGCAATGTAGACGACGAGCCGGAGATTGCGCTCAATCAAAATGCCGCGCACTTCTTCGTCGCCATCCGGCAGCTTGGCAAGCAGTTCCGCTTCCTCTTCTTTTGAGAGCGGCGGCGGCAAGGCCTCACTCCCACCGATATAATAAATGCTATCCGACTTGATGCCGAAAAAGGCAAGGATTTTATACCAACGCTTTAAGAAGTGAAATTTAATTTTTTTCCACAAAACTTTTTCCCCCTTACGATGCAGAGTCTAAATCCGATGTATCCGGAAGCAGGTCCGGCGGTGTTATACATTGAAAGCGTCCTTCTGCAGAAAGTTTGCGATGTTCAAATCCGATCAAGACATTTTGGTGACTCTGCTGTTGGCCGTCGGCAATCATCACAACTTCCGCTGCGCGCACCGCGAAAATAAAGCCGTGCTCACGGCCGACAGTACGATAGGGTATCAACTTCATCCGATCCTCCCATTTCATTTTGCCTTTACTCCCTTGGGAATCGAGCCATTCAATTGTTTTTTTCCATTCATCCTCCGCAAGTAGCGGTTGAAACAAGGAGATCTCCGCCAGCAAAACAGGTGCCCTTGAGATGGGATCGCGTAAATGATTGCCGGTATCGATAAGCGTTGTCGCCCTAACCGCTTCACTTTGACCATCCATTTTTATTATCACATTCGCGAACTGGGCAGCCGTTTTCTTTTCCTGTTTAAGCACGCGCTTGCTTAATTCAGCAAAAAGGATGACGACCGGTAATGCGGATAAGACGAGCAGTCCGTGCATATCATCAAACAGTACCCAACGGGCAGAAGAACGCCATGTTTCCAAAAGTTCAGACGTTTGCCAAAACATGGCCATAGCCATGACGACACCGCCTGTAAGCCAGGAGATAAAATAAAACAATAAGACGGCTTTTGCAAAGCGTGTAAAAGTTTGAAAACCGAAAGCCAGCAAAATCGTGCCAATGCAAATGGCCGCCTGTGCAAAAGGATGCAGCAAAAGCTCTCCGTAAGCCGTTACCCACATGAATAAAGGGAGGCCTGAACCAGCCGCGGCAATGAACAGCCGTCTTTTTTTTATGGGGTAACCGAGCCATTTAGCGGCCATATAAAGCAAACTGGCGGTCACGACCGTATTTAGTGTATAGATGACATCTATGTACAGCGTCAAAACACCTTTCGGCCCCCCTTTCTTTGATCTCTTTTAATCAGTATAAGTGTAAGTGCATTCGAATTATGTCATTTTATCAGTGGTTGTCACACTCTGATTTTCATTGATTTGATAAAAAACTGTCGAGGGACTGTGAGGTGGGGATTATATTTATTTTTTAATTTTCTGCTTTTAATAGATTTCTGTATCGTTTCATCTGTAGGATGACTGGGAAGCCAGCATTTATGACGACCTAATGCTCCCTTTTCTCTTCCGTGCGGGCACCATAAACGCTTCACGCCATCCAATCAAATGTATTAAATAAAAAAAGCCCAAACGGAGATGGTATCCCGTTTGGGCTTTCCTTCTTTCCCTTGCCTTATCCCGGTGGTAAGCGCCGTAAATCACCCACTTCAAACCCGTAAGCGGGTGATAACGGGCGGCTAACACTTTACCGACGCCGGCGGCGGTTGCGTAAAAAGGCCGGGATGTCGAGGGAATCTTCTTCTTCTTGACTGGCGCTTGGACGCTCCGGCTCTTCATCAACGGGAGGTTGATTTTGAGCTTGCGGGCGTTGCCCCATTGGCTGTTGTTGCTGCGGGCTTGTCCGTCTGCTGCTTCCTTCTTGGCTTTTGCCGGGACGCCCCCGTTTTTCCGTTCCTTCTTCAAATCCGGTTGCAATTACCGTAACCAAAACTTCATCTTTCAAATTTTCATTGATTACGGAACCAAAAATCATGTTGACTTCCGGATCGGATGCTTCGGAGACAATTTCTGCCGCTTCATGCACTTCAAACAAACTTAAATCTGAACCGCCGGTTATGTTCATTAACACCCCTTGGGCGCCATCGACGGACGTTTCAAGCAATGGGCTTGAGATCGCTTTTTTCGCTGCTTCTCCGGCACGGCTTTCGCCGGTAGCGATGCCGATTCCCATGAGCGCGGATCCTTTCTCGCTCATAATTGTCTTTACGTCCGCAAAGTCCAAGTTGATAAGACCGGGCGTCGCGATTAAATCTGAAATGCCCTGCACACCTTGTCTAAGTACATTATCCGCTTCCCGAAATGCTTCCAGCATTGGCGTGCTTTTATCAACAATTTCCAGCAGTCGGTCGTTCGGAATGACAATCAAGGTGTCTACATTTTCTTTCAGTGTTTCAATTCCTTCGCTCGCGTGTGTAGATCGTTTTTTTCCTTCAAAAGTAAATGGACGTGTAACGACACCTACGGTGAGGGCGCCTATATCTTTTGCCACTTGCGCAATAACGGGAGCAGCACCGGTTCCGGTTCCTCCGCCCATTCCGGCTGTGATAAATACCATATCTGCACCGGTCAGTGATTCTTCCATTTGTTCTTTGCTTTCTTCCGCTGCTTTTTTGCCAATTTCGGGGTTCGCGCCTGCGCCTAACCCACGTGTCAGCTTCCCGCCCAGTTGAAGTTTTGTATCAGCCTGGGAGAGGGATAGCGCTTGAGAATCCGTATTTACAGCGATAAATTCCACGCCTTGCAAACCGTTCTCTATCATGCGGTTCACCGCATTGGAGCCGCCGCCTCCAACCCCAATGACTTTGATTTGAGCGAGTTGATCCATATCCATTTCAAACTCTAGCATCTCGGGTCCCCCTCATCAGTCAATTGTCTGGTATATCCTTTTTTATCGTTATTATTCAAAAAACACTTTGAAAAAACTGCGCACTCGCTTCTTTACTCCGGGTGAATCTTTTTCCTCTCGTTCTTCCCGCTGCTTTTCCGATTTTCTTGTTTTGCGATAGGCCGGCTGCTCTTCTTCGTCCTGAGCGGCGACAACCATTTCATCCATATCGTCCATTCTAACATGAAGATGGGCAAATTCAATGAGCCCAACGCCATTGGTGTATCTTGGCTCTCTTACCCCGATATAGTCCGGGATCGCCATGCGAATGTTGCGGCCGAGAATTTCCCTTGCCAATTCAAGCGTGCCGGGCATCATGACCGTACCGCCGGTCAATACGACTCCGCCGGGGATATCCCCGATGCCGGCCAATTCTTCGGCAATGATTTCAAAAATCTCTTCCATTCTCGGCTCAATGATATGTGCCAGATCCTGTTGGGAATACTCCTCCGGTTCATGCCCTCCCATCGGATGAACGGTGGCGAGCACTTCATCGGAAGTGTCATCGATATACGCATGCCCATGTTCCATCTTCACACGTTCCGCTTCTGCTTGGGTGACGCGAAGTCCTACGGATATATCGTTTGTCACATGCGATCCCCCGACAGGGACAACCTTCAACGATTCCAGTGAACCGTCTTTAAAGGTGGAAATCGTCGTTTGGCTTCCCCCGATATCGACAAGCGCGACACCGAGTGCCCGTTCATCTTTTGATACGGAAACTTCACCTGCCGCCAGTGGCTGCAGATAAATATCAGAGATGGCCAAATCCGCTTTCTCCACACAACGCAATAGGTTATGTAAGACCGTTTTTGATCCGGTAACAAGCATCCCTTCCATCTCAAGCCGAACACCGATCATCCCCGTGGGATCGTTGATTTCATCATAACCGTCTACGATAAATTGATTCGGCACAATATCTACAACTTCCCGATCCCTTGGGATGGACACCACTTGCGCTGCATCCATGACCCGGTCGATGTCTTCATGGCCGATTTCTTTATTCGGGTTGGAAACGGCAACGATTCCGTGACAAGGCTGCAATTCAATATGGTTTCCAGTAATGCCGACAACGACTTGATTAATGGATACGCCAACCATCCGTTCCGCTTCTTCCACGGCTTGCCGGATGGATGCGACCGTGGCGTCAATGTCAACAACGGTGCCTTTTTTTATGCCGGTGGAAGGTGCTTTTCCGACCCCGATAATATTGAGCATTCCTGCTGACATTTCGCCGATCATTACTTTTACTTCAGTTGTTCCAACATCCAAACTGACATAAATCTCATTATTGTCCACGAATGGCACCTCCTACTGCAATAATGTTCTGCCCATAACATGCCAGGCTTGTAATGTGTTGGGCGCGCCCGTGCGGACGGGAGGTAACCGCAGCAAAGCGGGTCATCACCATTCTTTAAAGCCGTGACTACATCAGCAAATATTTATTCCGGTTCATTGCCATGCTTGATTACTAGTTTCACTGGATAGCTCCACAGCTTTTCATCTGTTCACGAATGATGCTGACGAGTCAACGCATAATCCAATCCCCTATTTAGGGGGATATGAAAACATCTTTTCAAGAAATAGAAAGATCCAATATCTGCCTTTTTGTTGAAATAAGGATCCTATGTACAAGTTTACACCAATATAGGCTTGGAGAAAAGCGAAAATCGCTACAATTCAGCCTTTAGGCCAAAAGAATAATGAATTTGCATCTAAAAGGCTTAATTAACAGTGACCTTAACATCCTTATTTTTGAGATAGATGCCGGCTGAAACCCACTGTTTATGAGAAATCAGCCTGTGGCGAATGATGTCACCGATCCTCGCTGCTGAACACAAACCAGGGCTTTATCCCCCATGCGTCACACGCATTTAAGCGGATCGATGGCTCATTTATTCGCTCTCCTCGTCATCGGAATCGTCGGAATCTTCTTCAGGGGTTGCGTGGCTTTCAAAATAAGGCCTCATTTTCATGTGCAAAACTCCCGGTTCTTCGGGATCAATTTCTTCGGCGACAGAAGGATAGCCGGACATGTACTCGGCAAAGTTGGGGACCGTCGTTTCCACCTCAACCCCATCATTCATATATAATCGCAGTCCGTCATGTTGCTCATCGAGCGGGTGCACCTCCGATATCCGATTAACGACCCCGTCTGTAAGTTTTTCCATTTCTGCCAACAAAATTTCCAACCGGGATTCATCGTTCCAATCATAAATAACGGGCGCATCTCCTGGAAGTTGCTCCACACGCTGATCGGGGCTTTGTTCCCCATTTGCAAATACAGGGACGTACGTTTCACTTTCTTCTATATAAGCGACTCGTTCCTGCTCATTGATGGCGATATGTACCGTGCTCGGAAATGAGCGCGAAACAGAAGCTTCCATCACATGCGGAAGTTCCTCAGTAATTCTTTCTTCCGCCTCCCCAAGATCGGCTGCCCACATATTATCCCCTGTTTCCAAGCCACTTTGAGCAGTTATCTCTTCCTCTTCCCCGGTGACAACTCCGTCCACATCAATCGCTTGAATGTCGCTTAAAGGGGATTGCAAATAGACGACGATTCCGATCAACAAAAAAATCGTGATGAGAGAAATGATCAGCCGGCGATTGGCACGTTTTTTTCGTTGTTCTTTTAACGCGGGGATTCGTTCATGTGCGGATACAACTTTTCGTTCTGCCACTCGCCAACCTCCTCTTTGACACGGAGCCGTTTGTCGTGTATTTTCACCGCTTGTTCGCGACTGTTTTCATGACTTCATGTAACCGACCGGCTGCCTCCGGAACGGCGATGGATACTGCCGCCGTTTGCATCTCGGCCGCTTTGCCATTTTGAAAAAGGGTTCTAATGTCCGCCTCGAGTGCCTCCCCTGACCAATCCGTTTCTTTGTGCACAATTGCAGCGCCAACGTCTTCCAACGCTCTGGCGTTCATTTCCTGATGGTTTTTCGTGACGTAGGGGCTGGGAATTAAGATGGAGGGAATGCCAAGCGCTGTAATTTCTGCCAATGTTGTAGCGCCGGCACGGCTGACGACCGCGTCTACACTCGCGAGCACGTTAGGCATATTGTGGATGAATGGACGGACGACAACCCTTGCGCTCGTTTCCTCATTGGATATGCTTGTCTTCACTTTATCATAATGAACGCTTCCTGTGATGTATAAGTATTGACAATGTTTGTCGGATAATTGAGGTAAAGCTTGCAAAAAGGCATCATGAATGGGCTGTGCCCCGCGGCTCCCACCTACAATTAACACGACGGGAAGATCGTTTTTCAACCCGAATTCAGCTGCCAAGTTGGTCTTTTCGGCATTAACGACTTCGGAGGCACGCGGGTTCCCTGTGAACACTGTTTTATCTTTTGGAAAATAGCCGGAGGCTTCCTGAAAAGAAACCGCGACGTTTGTGGCATATCTGCTTAAAAACTTGTTCGTCAGACCCGGAATGCTGTTTTGTTCATGAATTACCGTCGGCACTCCCAAACGGGCGGCCGCATACATGACGGGGCCCGCCACATACCCCCGGTCCCGAGGGCAACGTCAGGCTTAAATTCACGGATCAACTTCTTTGCCCGAGAGGTTCCTTTCAAAAAACGCCGGACGGTTTTTACGTTTTCAAAAGACAGCTTCCGTTTAAAACCACTGATTTCGATCGTCTGAAAAGGGATGTCGTATTTCGGGACGATCTCGTTTTCCAATCCGTTTTCCGTTCCCACATATAAAAAAGAGGCCGACGGGTCCTCCTCGCGAATCGCTTTAATCATGGCAATCGCGGGGTAAATGTGCCCTCCCGTGCCTCCGCCGGTGACCAAAACTTTCATCTGTTTCACCTCAGGTATTAGATGTTGGAAGTGAGAGGTTGGAGGTTGGATAACCCCCTTTCCTCTTTACCCACGGATCATGTGACCCGTGTATGCGCGCTGATGTTTAACAATATGCCGAGCGCGACGAGCATGAGCGTAAGGGACGAACCGCCGTAGCTGAGCAAAGGAAGGGTGATGCCGGTCACCGGAAACAAACCGATGACGACACCGATATTGATCATCACCTGCACAAACAACATGCCGATAATCCCGACAGCCAGCAGCGTTCCGAATAAATCTGGGGCAAGCAAAGCCGTGCGCAACCCTCGCCACATGATGACCGCGAACAAAAGGATAACAAAGACGCCGGCAATAAACCCACCTTCTTCCGCGATCACGGCAAAAATAAAATCTGTCTGTGGCTCGGGCAGATAAAAATATTTTTGTCTGCTTTCCCCGAAGCCCATGCCGAATAAACCACCGGGACCAATCGCGTAGAGGGATTGAATGATTTGAAACCCGCTCCCGAGTGGATCGTTCCAAGGGTCAAAAAAAGACGTGATCCGGTCGATCCGGTACGGCGCCGAAGCGATCAAACCGACGAAGCCTGCCGCTCCAATCGTTCCCAGCCAGGCAAAATGGGCTTTTTTCGCGCCGGCAATGAAAAGCATAATAAACGAAGTGGCTACCATAACCGCTCCCGTACCGAGGTCCGGTTGCAGCATGATCAATGCAAATGCAGTAAAAATAATGGCAAGGAGCGGCAACATGCCTGTACGGAAATGTGAGACTTTCTGCTGGTTTGTCGCCAGCCAATGGGCCAAAAACAAAATCATGCCCAACTTCATAAATTCCGACGGTTGGATTGAAAAGGCGCCGACGCCGATCCAACTTTGCGCGCCTCCCCGGATCAATCCCACCCCCGGAATCAATACGAGAACCAAGAGGGCAAAACAGACCAAGAGCGTCGTGAGCACATAGTTGCGCCATTGCCAGTATCCGAAACGCATCATGAGAAGCATCCCGACACATCCGGCTCCCGCAAACAGCATTTGCCGTTTAGCAAAATGGAAAGGGTCGGAAAAACGATATTCTCCCCAAGCCGCGCTCGCGCTGTATACCATGATGACCCCTATGATCAACAATGCGCAAATGGCAAACAGTAATATTCCATCAACCGTTTGTTTGTTTTTTTTCACATCTTCACCCCGCCACCCGCGATTCAAGTCTTGTCCCGAGACAAGGCTTTATTCATACGTATGACGGTTTGTCCGTTTTAGAAGTGGGAGGTGAGAGGTTGGAGGTTGGAAATGCCTCTTTATAGCTCTTCGATAGCGCTAACGAAACAATCTCCACGCTCTTCAAATGTTCTAAACTGATCCCAACTGGCACAAGCCGGGGACAGTAATAAAATATCTCCCTCTTCGGAAGCGGCATACGCTTCCTTTACCGCTTCCTGCAAACGGACGGTTTGTTTGATCACCGGAACATCGGCAAGAGCGCCCGCATCCTTCAATTTTTTGCCCGTTTCGCCATACACAGCCATTGCCTTTACATTGCTTAAGCTTTCGGCCAATGCAGAGAAATCATTGCCCCGGTCCAATCCGCCTGCAATCAGAACGATAGGCTGCCCGAAAGCGCTCAAGGCTCGCGATGTCGCCAGGATGTTCGTTGCTTTGGAATCATTGTACACTTTACGCCCGCTCATCTCTTTTACAAATTGCAAGCGGTGTTCAACGCCTGTAAATGCAGCCAGTACGCTTTTCACCGTATCATCGGATACATCCAGCAGTTTGGCAATCACGACGGCGGCCAACACGTTTTCGAGATTGTGTATGCCCGGGAGGGCAATATCATCCGTTTGCAGCAACGGCTCGTTCTGCCAATACACCGTCCCCTCTTCATGAGAGGCGCCTTCTGCTAGTCTGTTTGTGACGGAGAACGGGACGTTCGTTCCTTTATGTCTCACGGCAACTTCTTTGGCCACTTGATCATCGGCATTGTACACAAAATAATCGTCGGCACTCAGGTTGGCGGCAATGTTGGCTTTTGACTGGATATAATCGGCCCGCGTCCCGTGGTAATCGAGATGGGCATCGAAAATATTCAAAAGCACGGCGATATGGGGCCGAAAATCAATGGTTCCCTTCAGTTGAAAACTGGAGACTTCTGTTACCATGTATTCGTTTTCGCCCACGGATTCGGCTACCTCACAAGCTGGCAATCCGATATTGCCCGCGATTTTCGCTTCTTTTTGATCAGCAAGCAACATTTCATGAACGACTGTCGTAGTCGTTGTTTTTCCGTTCGAACCTGTGATGGCAACAAGGGAGCCCTGCACCAACCAATACGCCAACTCAAGTTCCGTTACGATGGGGATATCCCGGTGCAGACCTTCTTTGACGACCGGATTATCGTACCGAATGCCGGGGTTTTTAACGATAAGGTGAATGGACTCTCCAAACATGCGCAAAGGGTGGCCGCCGGTCACAAATTCTACTCCGGCTGCTTCCAACTCTTCTGTTTCCGTTAATTCCCCGAACGGTTTTGCATCATTTACGATGACTCGAGCCCCATGTTTAACCAGCAAGTGGGCTGCTGCTTTTCCGCTCTTGGCAAATCCGAGAACGAGGACGGTTTTATTTTTTAAATTAGCAAGTGATGGATGATTCGTCATATGGCCCACACCTCTATATAAACGCCGGTTACTGCAAAGACGATGCCGCAAAGCCAGAAGACGACCACCACTTTCCACTCCGACCAGCCGGATAATTCATAATGGTGGTGCAGCGGGCTCATTTTGAACACGCGTCTTCCTTTCCATTTAAACACGATGACTTGGATAATGACCGATAAGGTCTCAATGACAAAGACACCGCCGATAATGATTAAGAGGATTTCCATTTTCAAAATAATCGCGACCGCGGCAATAGCCCCGCCAAGGGCGAGGGAACCCGTATCTCCCATGAAAACCTTCGCGGGATGGGCATTGAATACGAGAAAACCAAGGACCGCGCCGACGACAGCGGCACAAAAAACAGCGACCTCGGGGAAGCCTGCATACCAGGCAAGCACTGCATAGGCCCCGAATGCAATCGCGGACGTACCGGCGAGCAACCCATCCAGGCCATCCGTTAAATTGACGGCGTTGGAAGCTCCGACGAGCATGACCGCCACGAGTAACAAATAAAGAATACCGATATCCACGCTGAAACCGGTGGCCGGAATTTGCACGACGGTGGAAAATTCATATTCTCGTAAAACAAAATAGAAAATGGCAGCGACGACTAATTGCGCGAGTAATTTTTGTTTCGAGTTTAAGCCAAGATTTCTCTTTAACACGACTTTAATAAAGTCATCCATAAAACCGACAAGGCCAAAGGCGATGGTCACGAGCATTAACAGCCCGATTTGATAATTGAAGTCCAAGTCGGTGAAAAAGAAAGTAACGAGAAGCACGGACAAAACCATTGCCAGGATAACGACAATACCGCCCATCGTCGGTGTGCCGCTCTTTTTTTGGTGGCTGGAGGGGCCCTCTTCGCGAATGCTTTGCCCAAATTTCAACCGATGCAGCATCGGGATGAACAAAGGGGAAAGGAGTACGCTTAGCACAAAAGCTGCTACGATGGCTGCTAAAATCGATGGTTCATTCAAGGTGTTCACTCCCTTCGTTTCTACTTCAGTAAGGTTTCGGAGGCGGGTAGCCTGAAGAAGTCAGTCATCGCACCCCGGATCGCAAGTTTCCACGCTTCAGAGGTGCGTTGGACCTTTCATCGCACCCCGGATCGTAAGTTTTCGCGCTTCAGAGGTGCGTTGGACCTTTCATCGCACCCCGGATCGCAAGTTTTCGCGCTTTAGAGGTGCGTTGGACCTTTCATCGCACCCCGGATCGCAAGTTTTCGCACTTCAGAGGTGCGTTGGACCTTTCATCGAACCCCGGAGCGCAAGTTTCCGTGCTTTAGAGGTGCGTTGGACCATCTATCGCACCCCGGAGCGCAAGTTTTCGTGCTTTAGAGGTGCGTTGTTTCGTCATTTGGTATAACTTTTCGACGGCGATCAAACCGTGCGGCCTTTTTGTGCCTCTCTCATTCAATGCCGATTGCTATTTTTCACGTTCCCGCCGGTCTCGGATCGCCTCTTTTGCTTCCACGCGATCATCGAACGTATGAAAGGTTCCGTCAACCTCCTGATAGGGTTCATGTCCTTTGCCGGCAATAACGATGACATCTTTGCTTTTTGCTTTATGAACGGCGTAACGGATGGCTTCTCTTCGGTCCTCGATCGTCCGGAAAGACTGGCCTTCCACCCCTGCTTCCATATCACGAAGAATGGTACGCGGGTCTTCACTGCGTGGATTGTCCGTCGTAAAAATCGCTTCATCGGCGTAGGCGGCAGCGATCCCTGCCATTTCCGGGCGCTTCGTACGGTCACGGTCTCCGCCGCATCCGACGATCACGTAGACATTTTGCTCTGTCAGTTCCCGTACCGTTTGCAAGATGTTATCCAGACTGTCCGGCGTATGGGCATAATCAACGATAACCGCGAATTCCTGCTCCTCTTCAACCGGTTCGAACCGTCCCGGGATCGGTTTCGCGGCTTCCAGGCTCTGTTTAATCACCGAAAGGGAAACCCCTGACACATACGCTGCCGCAGCGGCAGCCAAGGCATTGTATACGCTGAAACGTCCGATCATTTTCAAGTTTAATTCAATCGATTCGTCGCCGACCACAAGGGTAAAAAAAGTCCCCGTCGGCCGCGCGCGCAAATCACGGGCACGAACATCCGCCCCGTCCTGCAGGCCGTACGTAAGAACCGGCGCTGCCGATACATCGATCATATAACGCGCATAAGGATCGTCGTTATTGACAACCGCGACTTTCAAATCCTTATCATAAGCGTTGCCAAGTTGTGAAAACAAGAGTCCCTTTGCCTGTTTGTAATCATCCATCGTTTCGTGATAATCCAAATGATCAATGCTTAAATTTGTAAAAACACCGATATTAAACTCCGTTCCACGAACTCTGCCAAGGGATAATGCGTGCGAAGAGACTTCCATCGTCACATCGGTGACACCCTTTTCTTTCATATCCGAAAAGGTTCGCTGCAATATCAATGATTCCGGTGTTGTATTTTTCGCTTCCAGGACTTCGTCATTATATTGGGTATAAAGGGTGCCGATCAAGCCTGTTTTCCGCTCGTCATCTTGTAAAATTTGATTCAACAGATGCGTTGTTGTCGTTTTCCCGTTCGTTCCGGTAACACCGATGAGATTCAGACTGTGAGTCGGGCTATGGTAAAAACGATTGGCGATTTGCGCAAGCGCCCGTTTGGTGTCGGTGACAATCACGGTCGGAACGTCAACATTGACATCTTCCTCGGCAACAACGGCAACTGCCCCCTTTTCGACAGCTTCTTGCGCATAGCGGTGGCCATCAACCGTAAATCCTCGAATGGCAACAAATAGTGTCCCTGCTTGAGCAAGGCGAGAATCCATTTCCACGGAAGTAACAAACGGATTTTCAGCTTTCGTTTTGGTATATGCGAGCAAGCCCGCCAAGCATTCATGTAATTCCATACATTTTTTCTTCCTTTCAGCCCCATGGCTTCCGTTACCTACATGTGAGAACAGCCAAGGCTTTCCTTGGCTGAGCGTCCATAGACTATTTTAATCGCTTTTCTCCCTCATGTACAGACGCATTGTTGATCCTTCTTCCACGCGTTCGCCTGCAGCTGGGGATTGACGGTAAATCTCTTCCCCATCCCCTGAAACTTCCAGGTTAAGCGGATAGTTGGCATCATGCAATTCTCTTAAGGTTAAACCTGTGACATCAGGGACGTCTAAATATGGAACATCCGACCATGTCAATTCCTTTTCTATTTGATCATCCCGCCGCGGAACACCCATCGCCTGCAAACTGTCGCCAATGACATTTCCAACGATCGGCGCGGCTACGACACCACCGAACTGCACCGTTTCTTTCGGATTATCGATGGCGACGTATACGACGATTTCGGGGTCATCGGCTGGCGCAAAACCAATAAACGAAACGATGTGATTGTTTTCCAAATACCGGCCACCTTGCGCTTTCTGGGCAGTTCCGGTTTTCCCGCCGACACGATAGCCGTCGACAAACGCTCCTCCACCGGTGCCTTGCGCAACGACGTGTTCCAGTGCCCGGCGAACTTCCGACGACGCCTCTTCGGATATGACTTGCCGTTTCTCCATCGGCGTCTGGCTGTCCAGAACTACGCCGTCTTCAGGGTCAAGCCAATCTTTCGCGATAAAAGGTTGGTAAAGGGTCCCGCCGTTCACAGCAGCAGCAACAGCTGTCACTTGTTGGATTGGCGTTACGGACACGCCCTGCCCAAAAGCTGTCGTGGAACGTTCCAGCGGTCCCACATTTTCTACATCGAATAGAATCCCGGTGCCTTCGCCTTCCAAGTCAATGCCGGTTCGTTCACCGAAACCGAATTGATCAATATAATCAAAGAGCGTCTCTGTTCCCAATCGTTCTCCCAATTGCACGAACCCGGGGTTACAGGAGTTTTGCACTACTTCCAAATACGTTTGCTGGCCGTGCCCGCCTTTTTTCCAGCATCGCAAGCGTTCTCCGGCTACTTCAATATATCCGGGGTCGTTAAAAGTATCTGCGTCGAGATCCACTTCGTTTTCTTCAAGGGCAGACGCTAGTGTAATGATCTTGAACGTAGAGCCTGGTTCATACGTGGACCAAATGGGGCGATTCTGGTCATAAATCTCTGGGGAGACCGCTTGGTAATCATCTGGATTATAGTGCGGCCGACTCGCCATTCCGAGGATTTCCCCATTGTCGGGATCCATGGCAATGGCTAGTGCTCCGTCCGGATCATACGATGCTTCGGCATTGTCCAACTCTCGTTCGATAATGGTTTGCACTTGATCATCAATGGTCAGCCGTACATTCATCCCATTTTGCGGAGCTTGATATTGATCTGCCATATCCGGCAACCGCTGGCCTTGGGCATCGGAAAAAAAAGAAACGTGTCCACTCTCGCCTTGCAAACGTTCATCGTATTGTTTTTCGATTCCTGTGAGGCCTTGATTGTCGATGCCGGCAAACCCTAATACGTGCGAAAGGTGCTCGCCATTCGGATAATGGCGCTTGTTGTCTTCAACAATGTAGACACCGGGCAGACGTTGTTCCCGTACTTCCGAGGCACGGTCTTGGTCAATCTTGCGCCCGAAAGGGGTCAATCGAACCATCGAGCTATTTTCCGTAATTTGCTCATATACATCTTGCTGCTCGGCGTCCAAAACATCCGCGAGTTGCTCTGCTGTTTCGACCGGATCCTCGATCTGTCTCGGAACAACGAGCACAGAAGGTGCACTGACATTCGTTGCCAACACTTCATCATGCCGGTCCAATATTTCTCCGCGCTCCGCTTCAAAAGGCAAATCCCTGCTCCAAGACTCTTCGGCTTCTTCGGTCAACCAGCCGCCAAGGGAAAACTGTACATAGCCGAGCCTCACCATGAGCAATAGCGTTAACGCGATACCGGCCAGCAAAGCCAGGAGCAAGCGCCGGCGCACGAGCGTTCTTGTGATTTTAGACATGAAAGGCCACCTCATCTGATAGATACTTCCCTTTCAAATCTATGCTTGTACGCCTGCTTTATGAACGTGGAGCATGCATTTGCTATCTAATCTTCGTCCGTTTCTTCTTGTTCTTCTTGCTCATCGCTTTCTTCTTCAGCGTCCGTTTCCTCTTCATCATCAGGATGGACAAATTCCACGGTGACTGAATCATGGCTTCCCGCTTCACTGCCGGCTTCCAAGCTTTGGTCGCTCACATAACCGGTGCCGGAGTGATCAATGTTCATGCCGGTAGCTGTGCTGAATTTCACCACATCCCTTGCCGACCACCCGGTCATGTCGGGCATCTCCCAGCTGTCGTCGCTGACGAGAAAGATTTTTTCTCCGTCTATGACATCCTCCTCGGCAAATGGATATTGGTGTTCAATTCGATTTCCCTCTCCCAAAATAATTGGTTCGAGATTTTGCTCGCTCACGGTTTCCGCCGCTTGTTCTGCACGATCCCCCGTGACATCTTCTACTTCAATGCCGCCACCTTCCGACGAGCCCTCTTCTCCGTGAACGGACGACTCATCAGGTTGAAGCTGTAAATATTGCATGCTTTGATGCATCACGGTGTTAAATATCGTCGATACCGGTTGTGTACCGGACTCATCTGCCGATAGATTCGGCCGGTCCACCGCCACATAAGTGACAATTTCCGGATCATCGGCCGGGGCCATCCCCAAAAAGGAGAAGATGTTTTGATCATGGCCGGATAGATAACCGTTTTCTGACGGGATTTGTGCCGTTCCCGTTTTACCGGCAATGGTCATGTCGTCAACTTGAAAGGCACCGCCGGTGCCGTTTTCCCCGTATACCGCTTCTACCAGTTGCTCTCGGACTTCTTTTGCCGTTTCTTCGGAAATCGGCTCTCCGGCAAGCACGGGTTCACTTTCATAGACCGTTTCATTGACGTTCGAGTTTTCAATACGGTCCACAATATATGGCTGCATCATTTGTCCGTCGTTGGCAATCGCTGTAGCCGCCTGGATTTGTTGAATCGGCGTCACTGCGGATGATTGGCCAAAGGCGGTGTACATGGCGTCGAGGTCACTTTCACTCATCAAACCTGCTGCTTCATTGGGGAGTTCAATGCCGGTTTCTCTGCCGAACCCGAACCGGTCAAGGTATTCATAAAGAGTGTCTGCGCCCATTTTTTCGTTGACAAGCTTTGAAAAACCAACATTGGAAGAGCGCTCCATTGCTTCATCAAACGTAATTTCCCCCCAACCTTCCCCGTCATTATGATCGCTAATGGTAACGTCATAACCGGGGTCGTAGGTGCCGGATTCAAACTCCTCATCGCCATCATACTCCCCGCTTTCAATGGCCGCGGCCATGGTGAACATTTTAAACGTGGAGCCCGGTTCATAGTGGTCGGAAACAGTAAAATTTGTATGATTGGTAATATCTTCATAGTTATTTGGGTTAAAGTCGGGACGGTTGCTCATGGCAAGAATTTCACCCGTCTTCGCATTGGCAACGATCGCGTTCATCCGCTCCGGATTGTACTCATCGTCGACGGAGGTCATCGCCTGTTCCAACGCCAATTGGATATTGGAATCCAAGGTCAGCCCAACATCGCTTCCGTCATAAGCGTCGGTGATTTCTTCATCACTTCCGGGGAGCGGAACACCGTTGCGGGCCACCTGGTAGCTCATCGAGCCGCCTCCGCCTTCGAGCTCTTCATCCAAGGCGGCTTCCAGCCCCATAATCGCTTCATCGGAGCCCCGGTCGATATAGCCGAGGACGTGGGAGGCAAATGCTTGATTTGGGTAATAGCGTTTTGGTTCGGGGCGAAAATGTATCCCTTCCAACCCTAAGTCTTCGATTTCTTCTCTCTCTTCGTAGCTAAGTTGGCGCGCGCCTGAGCCTAATTCAACTTGAAACTGGTCACTCGTCAAAAGTTCGGCCAAGCGCGCTTCCTCCATGTCAATGTAAGGCGCGAGGGTTTGAGCTGTCCCTTCGGGATCATCAATTGCGCCTTCATATCCATCTTCAAGAACCGCAAAAGCGGTATAACTGGTGACTTCTTCCGCAATCGCCTCTCCATTGCTCGCGTAAATGGCGCCGCGCTCTCCATGCAAAGGCTCATTGTTCGTCCAGCGTTCATTTGCAAGTGTTTCTAAATCCACATCGTCGATTTCCTTGGAAACTTGCACAAACAAAAACCTTCCGCCCAATACAGCGATGATGATGGCTGCCAACCCGAAGAGAAGGAATGCCCTGGAAATAATCGTTGTTCGCTTCAACAGTCCCACCACCCGCGTATGAATTTTTCCGGCAAAATTACCTTGCTAAATAAATGTTTTTAAGGTTGAAGGACAGTGACGTTATTTTCATTCAGTTCCATTCCATTGTCCTGCGCGATTTCCAAAATGCGCTCAGGATCACTAAGTTCCGAAACTTGGTGTTCCAATCCTTCGTTATACTGCTGCTGTTGGTTAATTTCGCTTTGCAGTTGAGAGATTTCCTGTTGTTGTCCATACATGCTTGCATAATTTGAAACCATGAGCACTGCAGTAACAACGACCGCCATTACAATTAATGCCATTAAGTATTTTTCGCCGCGGGTTAATCTCTTTTCAATTCGATTTTGTACGGTTTGGACTTGCCTTTGCTCTTCTCTTACATATTGTTTTTGTGTTAGGTTGCTCATTTACGCCCTCCTCTACCTT
Organism: Salicibibacter halophilus; assembly: GCF_006740705.1. Lineage (GTDB taxonomy): Bacteria > Bacillota > Bacilli > Bacillales > Marinococcaceae > Salicibibacter > Salicibibacter halophilus. The sequence goes on from NZ_CP035485.1 coordinate 1,022,684, forward strand.
ATTTTTTCAACAATACGCAACCGTGCCGATCTTGCCCGACGATTTCTTTCTATCTCCTCATGTGCGGGTACAATGGTTTTTTTATTGACCCACTTCATTGTCGGTTTCATATGTTCGGGAATGACGGGAAGTCCGGATGGAAGTTCGGGTGTTCGGCAATACGTATTCAGCGTTCGTTTTGCAATGGCATCTTCTAAAGAATGAAAAGTAATGACGGCTATCCGGCCTTCTAATTCCAGCTTGGCAATAAATGCGGTGAGGGCATCTTCAAATGCCTGGAGTTCGTCATTGACAGCAATTCGGAGTGCCTGAAACGTTCGTTTTGCCGGATGGCCGCCGCTTCTTCGTGTTGCTGCGGGAATGGCCTTCTTGATGAGTTCTGCCAATTGTTCCGTGGAGGTAATCTTGTTTTTCCCCCGTTCCGTTTCGATGGCACGGGCAATAGGTTTTGCAAATTTCTCTTCTCCGTATCGGGAGATGATGTGCACAAGGGATTCGAACGGCCACGTGTGGACAATTTCTTCAGCGGTAAGGGCCTGCTGCCTGTCCATACGCATATCGAGTGGTTCATCCCCTCGATAACTAAAGCCACGGGATTTATCATCCAGTTGCGGGGAAGAGACGCCGAGGTCAAACAATACGCCATTTACCCCGTCCACCCCGTATGTATCCAGTTTGGCCGGCGCGTCACGAAAGTTCCCCTGGGTAAGCGTCACCTTTGCTTCCGCCGCAAAACGCTCCCGGCCGGCTTCAATTGCTTCTTGATCCGAATCAAAGGCGTATAGATGGCCATGCTCATTGAGCTGTTTTATAATTTCCGCCGAATGGCCGCCCCGTCCATACGTGCAATCCACATAGGTGCCGTTTCCGGTGATGTTAAGGCCGGCTGTTGCCTCCTGCAACAACACGGTTTCATGACTGTACGGGCTGATAAAAATCCCCCCTTTTACAAGTCCAGATCTTCCAGGGATTCTGCAATATCGCTAAAGGAGCTTTGAGATTCCGCAAAGTAGTCTTCCCAAATTGACTTGTTCCAAATCTCCACACGTCGGGATACGCCAATCACTACGCAATCCTTTTCCAATTTTGCATGCTCACAAAGCGTGGAAGGGATATTCACCCTGCCTTGTTTATCAAAACTGGCCTCAGCAGCCCCGGAAAAGAAAAAACGTGTAAATGCGCGCGCATCCTTTTTCGTAAAGGGAAGCGATTTTAATTTCTGTTCCAATTGCTCCCATTCTGTTCTTGGGTATACAAAGACACACTGGTCCATCCCTCTTGTGATGACAAACTGATCGCCCAACTCTTCTCGAAATTTAGAAGGAATAATCAGTCTGCCTTTTTGGTCAATGGTGTGTGAATATTCTCCCATGAACATGGCTCGCCGTTCCCTTCCATTTGGTACCCCTAATTTACCACAAACCCCCACTTTACACCACGTTATTTTTTGGATTTTTTTGCGTTTGGAATGGGCTAACTCGTGAAACATGCGAAAAATGGCGATTTTTGCGGTGAATTTTTTTTATTTCTATCTTTCTTTTCCTTGCAAGTAAAAAAGGATGGCCATGCAGATTTCCAGGCGCATCCTCTCCTCGATTTGTTTTTTAGTGATACATTTTTGCTTAAGGGCTGATTACACCCTAAATGGCAGTTACTAGAGGTGAAAATAGTAGAGGCGGGTGCCTTGGCGTAAAGGGATTCTCTGTCGATGAAAAGGTTGCACATCCGTATATCTGCGTGGGGATACATGTCTAGGAAAGCCGACAGCTGCCAAACGAAATGAAGAAAAAAACGACTATCGACAGAAAAAACCCCACGTACGTGGGGAATGGTGGGTGGGGAGAAGTGGGGGGGATTCAGGACAAGGGTCCACCCTCTTTTAAAAATACATAAACCGGTGGGAAAATGTTTCCGATTCTGTTTGTTCAAACAAGGACAGCACGCGTTCTTCTCCATATTCGTTAAGAAACTGCATAATGTTCAACACGCGTTCTTGCGGTTGCGCATTTGGAAACAAGCGTTTTTCCAGCTGTTTTACATTATCCACTCTGGGCTTGATGGCCTCCAATTGTTTTTGCTCAATGCGCTCTTGCAACTCTTTGAGCACTTGTTGCAGCCGTTGATAGTTCTTATCCGCGTATTTTTCTTCGCTGGGCGCCAGCTCATATAAAGCGTTGGCGAGCATTTGCTGGCCTTCACCGGCAACCGCGAGGCTCTTTTGAAACAAGTTTTCCGTATCCAATTGCCGGGTTTTTCCTTCCAGGTCATGGGCATACTCGGTTGCTCCTTCATTCGCCACCTTGTGCACCGATAAAGTCTCCGCGTTCATCGTTTTTTCGCTTTTGCGATCGACATACGTATGGTGGTCGCGTGGGGCCACAGGAGGGACCCGTCTTCCGAAATGATGGAAAAGCGGCCCGACCATGGACCAATAAGCTGCTTCCCCGGGACCAGCGACGAACGTTAATACCGGCAATAGCTTTTCTTGTACGAACGGGCGTGTGTAGACATTTGCGCTAAACTTTTCCGGATAATTTTTAGCTTCCAGTGCCCAGTCCGTCCGCGACATTTTATATTGGCCGTTTTGGAGGGAGAGGTCCCCGTCTGAATGGACAATCAATTTTTCCCTTCGACCATCCGCGCTATAAAATAAATGGGTGTGGTCTTCCGAGGCTTCGAGGAACGCCCCGGCATCATGTGCTTGCTCCACTTTCGCTTTCCCGGCGGCAAACGATGCTCTTACCTGATTATTGCCCTCGATCAATTGTGTCCAAGTATCGGTCATCAGTTGGCGAAACAGCGGTTGTTGCGGATCAATAAGCACAAGGCCTTGCCTACGGAAAAGCCAAAGCATTACTTCCGCAAAAAAATCGGAGACGGTGGAAGATTTTTTTGCGAAAGACGCCAGTTGATTATGCAATTTTCGTGAATACGGCGTTTCCCGATAGTTGAGAAACACGGTATGTAACCACCGCTGCATGGCAGGAAGATCAATGGGTTGTTCAGAGACAGGGGCGCCGGTATTCGTGCGCCCTTCATATTTTATTTTTGATAGCTTCCCATCATTGCCGTGAACGTAAATGTGATTAACTTCCTCCCAATCGTGGTCTTCACCGGCAATCCAAAATACCGGAATAACGGGAACCCCCAAATTCTTTTCTTCTTCTTTCGCTTTTAACAACACAGTGAGCGCCTTGGAAACCGTATAAATCGGCCCCGTTAACAAACCGGCCTGTTGCCCGCCGACAACCGCAACGCTTCGTTCATCTTGAAGTTTATCAATTTGTTCGAGTGCCTTCTCTCGATGTTCATATTTTTTGTGATATTGGTAAAGCGCATTTCGCAAATGCTCACGTTTAAAATCGTAGTTCTGCAACTCACGACAGCGCCTTTCCTCCTCTCCAAAAGGAGGATAATCGTAAAATGCCCGAATGGTTGGATCCCCTTGAGCATAACGATGGGCCCACCCCTGAAGTTGCACGGGGAATGATTCTACCGTCATGTTTACCGACCTTTCTTCTATTCTAAGAGATGTATAAAAGCTGCAGCTAGTTTGGTTTGGCACATGCGTATGTATAAAGTGAAATGGGATGCGCCACTAGGGATCTTCAATGTGCAGACACCGGAATGTGCGACACCCATTATCTGACGCTCCTGCTTTGAAGGAGCCAAAATGAGCATAGCAAAAAAAAGAAACCAGGGAAAGAAAGACACATTGATGAAGAGAGGAGTATTTTCTCCCCCCCTGCCCGTTAACCCCTTCATGTAAGCCTTGGGTAGCATTTGATTTTAGTGTAGCACAAGAACCATACGTTTGCTTATGATCTGCTTGATACGAATGGAAATCCCGTTCCACTACGCATCGCGGAGCACGGGATTTTTGTTTAAGGATATTGCTCAGGCAGACAGAACCGGCAATTCTTTCATTTTTTCGCGGGAATCTAGGTCTCTTTTTCTCCCTTCCATTCCCTTGCTCTATCCAGCAAGGATAAAAATGATTTGTAATCGTCACGCAAGCGCTCCAATTCTTGTTGCAAGTTTTCTTTTTCAAACGTTAACGCCTGGGTTTTTTCCTGTTCTTTTGCAAGCGATTCTTGCAACGAGCTGTTGTCTCGCTCCTCCTTTTCCAGTTTTCTTAAATAAGTGATGACATCTCCTAAATTTAAACTTTGGTCCGTTTCGGCCTGCCTTTGTTTATGTTTCGGTGTACTTGGCGCAGGAGAAGGATCTTCTGCCGAAATGGCTTCTATCTTTTTATCGTTCCCATGTTTTTTCTTTTGTTGCTTTGCGATTTTCACCGCCTCATCATACTTCTTTCGAATGGTCGCATTCCAACGAAAACCGCATGCCGCCGAGGTCCGTTCCAACTTTTTGCCTACTTCTTCGAACGCTTGTAATTGGGTCCTTCCCTCGCGAATGTTTTTGAGCACAATATCCGCTAACATCAAGTCTTCCTCTTCACTCCATGCGTCCTGCCTCAATGCAGTCATTCCATTTCCCTCCAATACTTTAATAAAATGAGATTTCCATGGTAAAAATGTACGCCAGATAAGACCGTCACGCCCTGCGGCAACGCCGGCACTAGCACATCTTGCGCGGGATAAATCGATCACGATTCATAGAATTCATTTACGGCTTATCACTCATTATGTACGTTTATGCGCGACTCTATCCTTCTATGATTGAAATTTCAGTTGTTTGGAAGAAAATAGAGCATGCTTACATGCTAGACCTAATTTTGGGGTAGCAGTTAGGGGTGGAAAATAATGGAGCGGCGATCGTCCCGATACACCAAAAAAATCTTGCCTTTCACAGACAAGATCAATTTTCACTGGGGCTAAATAAACGAAAAACCCTCGTTTTTATCCAACAAGGGTTTCTTTCATTTAATCTTTCGCTTCGGTCACTTCTTCCCCTTTGTACGTTCCGCATGATTTGCATACGCGGTGGGATTTTTTCAACTCTCCGCATTCCGGGCATTTCACCATGCCGGGAACATCCAGTTTGAAGTGTGTTCTCCGTTGTCTTTTTACCGTTTTAGACGTGCGTCTTTTTGGTACGGCCATTTCTGCCACCTCCTTCTAACGATTAATCCTCTTCTCTAAAGAACTTAGCCAAATCTGCCAAGCGAGGATCAACGTTGTCTTTTGCATCCGAATCTTCTCTTTCTTCCCTGTTTACAACGTCCCAATCGGTACCGGACTGTGGAGCCGGCCCTTCTTTTTTTGCTGTGTTTATCACTCGCATGGGAATGGCCAATAAAATATGTTCCTTAATGTATGGAAGCAAGTCCACATACCCATTCTCCGGAGCATTCACGGTTTCATCACCTTCTGGGACTTCCCATCCATCAAGCCGGAAACTTTCAACCGTTGAAAGATCAAAAGGAACGTCGGTATCGGCCAATGTGTTGGAATCCGGCAAGGTCATCGTCCCCTGAACCGTCAGATGAAAATGAGCGTGTTGATTTTCGATCTCAACATTGCCGGTCACATGAGCTTTTGAAATGGCTATTAATTCTTTATCCCGCTCTGTAAGTTCACTTACATCAACGTGACGATCAATTTCAATGCCAGTTGCACTGTTAGCCAATAGTTGTTGAATCGTCCAGCGCAATTGCTTCACCTCAAGACAACAAAAATAATTATAGCGGTCCTATTCATGATTTGTCAACATAATTTCTTTACATTATACTGGGCGTAGTGAACGCTCGATACACTAACCATTAGTGTAACATATCGCATCCTTAATCGCGAAAAACCATCTCGCCAAAAACGCCGAAAGGAGAGAAGCAGACGGTTGCGTCCTTCCCCGCCCGCAACAACGTTCTGTACGTATGTTTATGAAATCCGTCGGTCTCATTGTTGAATACAACCCTTTACATAACGGACATGCTTATCATTTGCAAGCTTCAAAAAAAGCTTCCGGAGCCGATGTTGCCATCTGTGTCATGAGCGGCTACTTTTTACAGCGTGGCGAACCGGCAAGCTTCTCGCGCCGCACGCGAACCGAAATGGCGCTGGCAGCAGGGGCGGACCTCGTGGTTGAGCTCCCCTATGCCTACTCTACCCAGCATGCCCATTGGTTTGCCAGAGGCGCCGTCTCCATTCTCGACGATTTGTTCGCCGATGAATTTTATTTTGGCAGTGAGGCAGGGTCTATTCAAAATTTCCATGAACTTGACGCCTTTATGCAAAATCACCACTCCCCACTGCAAAAAAATGTACGTGACCATTTAGCGAGTGGCGTTTCTTTTCCTGCCGCACAAGCGAAAGCCTTTCATGACGTCGACCCGCCCGAACACCTTCCCGATTTATCGAAGCCAAACAACATCCTCGGGTATCATTACGTCAAAGCCGCCCGTCAATTGGGAGCAACGATCAACGCCAATACGATCCCCCGCATCCACGCCCAATATCATGACGAAGTTTTACCGGAGGGGCAATCGATTGCTAGCGCGACCGCGATTCGCAAAATCCTTTCCAAACATGCAGACGTAAGCCTGATTCGTCCCTATGTGCCGCCAATGGTTTATGAAAAAATGGAACAATTTTACGAAAAAGGGCAGCCGATGCACACATGGAATGATTACTACCAATTCTTGCAATTGTTGCTGAGCACACGCTCTTCCGATGCCCTTGCCCAAATATATGAAGCGGAGGAAGGGCTTGAGAATCGATTTATAAAAACCGCCTTAAAACAACCAACCTTCCAGAACTTCATGAATACAGCAAAAACAAAACGCTACACTTGGACACGCCTCCAACGTTTGGCTGTACACATGCTTACCGGCACGACCAAAACAGATATCGACAAAGTTTTCGGGAGTGAGGCGCGCCCCCGTGACATTCGTATCCTCGGATTCAATGAACCCGGACGGAAGTATTTGAACGCAGTTAAAAACCGCACGCCATTATCGTTGTATAATCGCCCTCCGAAGAGGAAAAACACCCAACAAACGCTGGACGAACGAGCGGCACGGGCGTATTTCGCAATTTTAAGCGGAACGAAAAGAGTCGAGAAATGGCAGGACGAATATGCCCAACCACCGGTGTATTTGGAGAAGGAAGACTAGTGTAACGTTTCAAAAGTCCTTTCTCTGATAGACAACCCAACGGGATCCGCGGCAAGTTTGACCTTGTCTATCGTTCTACTTTCGGGGATTGCTCGGATTTTAGATCGATAAAAGTCGCCCAAATTCATGGAGTATGTGGCGACGGGGCCGAGCCCTAGAGGGATCGGGGCGCCCAGCGCTTGCAGGCAGTCTTTGCCCCATTTTCTAACCTTCATCCTCCAAGTATTCAACGGCGTCTTGAAGCTCCAGTACAGGAACGATCGCCATCGATGTGTCAATGTCCGCTGCGGCTTCCACTGCCATTTCATAGTCGGATGTATCACTTAAACCGGTGTCTTGTGGCGCAAAAAAGACATCAATGCCCGCATTATCCGCGGCCACCACTTTTTGGCCAACACCGCCGATACGCCCCACGTTCCCTTCCTCATCTATCGAGCCGGTGCCGGCAATGTTCAAACCATACGTTAAATCCTCTTCGACCAGTTGATTATACATTTCGAGGGCAAACATTAACCCCGCCGATGGTCCGCCGATATCGCCGGTTTCCATGGTTACATCGGGTTCAAACTCCCGTTGATTGACGGGAAATTCAATCCCGAGTCCAACCGTCGGTTCATTTGCATGATTCATCTCTTCCGGAAACTCCACCATCTCTACATCCAACTCCATGGCACTGCCTTCCCGATTAACACTCAACTGTGCATAATCTCCCGCTTCTTTTTCCGCCAGTGACTCGTTCAATTCGTCAATATTGCCTATGGTTTCACCTTCAACGGCAGTAATAACATCCCCGGATTCCAGCTCCTCTTCGGCACCCATTCCGTCCACAAACTGTGTGACGAGCACCCCATTTTCATGCACTTCAGCCCCGGCTGCTTCATAAGCCGCGATTGTAGCCGCGTGCTGGGATTGTTGCATCGCGTGCAATTGCCGGTTATGGTAGTCATCATCCGTTTCCCCTTCCATGCGAACTGCCTCTTCAGGTGTTAGTACCCGGTACGGACTTAAAAATGACCACGCATAAAGAATCAGGTTGGCTTGGCTTTGCCGAATCGTTGTTAAGTAAAATTCCCCTTCTTCTCCAGTCCCATCTTCTACCGTAATGAATTCATTCAATCCTACGGCATCTCCTGGTTGAGAATAATAATATGGCATCGGAATTTGATAGACCAACAATAAAACGATCACGAGCCCTGCAATCAACCATGTTCTTGAAAACCTTCGCTCTTTCCTTTCCTCACTCACGATCTTTTCCCCTTCCATGCCTCAATCTTTTCCCGGATTTGCGGCAGCTGGCGCAATGCTTCTTCCCGTCCTTGTTGAATGAGCGATTCCGTATCATCAAAGACAATCGCATTATTCCCCTGGATGATCGGTTTCATAAGAATATCCGCGTTAATTTTTTTGGCTTTGACGAGTTCCCGAGCCATAATTTCCATGCTTTGCATAATGACATCATAAATCGACGACGTCGATGGACTTTCGGGAAAATAAGAAACATCGACCGCGATAACGAGATCTGCCCCCATGTCGGTTGTAATTTTTGCCGGAACGCGATCGATCACTCCTCCGTCTACGAGCAGATAATCATCGTATCGGACCGGGACGAAAATGCCGGGGATGGAAATGCTGGCTCTCAAGGCTTTCGCGATAGAGCCCTCCGTAAAAAGAACCCTCTCCCCACTGTTCAGATCTGTCGTGACCACAGTAACGGGCGTATCCAGGTTTTCCAGCATTTCCCCTTTCGTCAACATATAAAATAATTCTTCCAAACGTTTGCCGCTCACAAGTCCCATTTTCGGGACCGTGAAATCAATATAATATTTTCTGCGAAACAGACTTGCCAATTGTTTTAAATCATCAGCGGTTCGCCCAAGAGCGGCTAATGTTCCAATAACCGCCCCCACGCTGCTTCCGGCGATAAAATCGATCGGAATGCCTTCTTCCTCAAGCACCTCCAACACTCCGATATGCGCGAATCCGCGAGAGCCTCCTGAACCTAGCGCGAGGCCGACGGACGGTTGATCGTTCAAAATGGTCTCCTCCTTGAATCGAGGTGTTGCTTTGTGACTCCATACTTAAATGGTCTAAATTGAAACGTTCTCTCGTATTGTAGTAATGAAGAACCTGTCCCATCACCGGAAGGAGAAAAAAGATGACACGTTCCCACTGGCAGTCCCTATTGCTGGGCATAAGCGCGGTAATTCTTGCAACTTCCCTTATGGTCTTTCCACAAGAGGCTTTTGATGCATCCTTACGAGGCCTTTCCATCTGGTGGGATGTCGTCTTTCCTTCTTTGCTTCCTTTTTTTATTATATCAGAATTACTGATTTCGTTTGGAGTCGTAAGCTTTCTCGGCGCATTTATGGAACCATTTATGCGCCCGCTATTTAAAGTTCCCGGGACCGGGGGATTTGTGTGGGCCATGGGGATCGCGAGCGGCTACCCTGCCGGTGCCAAAATGACTACGCGATTATGGAAAGATAAACGGATCACGACCATCGAAGCCGAACGGCTTGTTTCTTTTACGAACGCTTCGAACCCGTTGTTTTTATTTGGGGCCATTGCCGTCGGTTTTTTTCATGATCCCGCCCTTGGCATCCTGCTAGCTGTTGCGCATTATGGAGCAAATTTTTTCGTAGGGATTATCATGCGATTCCATGGAAAGGAGGAGGCTTCTTCACGCTCAAAAAAAAAGCTCGCCCTCCCTTCCGTGAAAGCGGCTTTTCAAATGCTTCACGAGGAACGATTGCGCGATGATCGGCCGATCGGGAAAATATTAGGCGACGCGGTCCAATCTTCTGTGCAAACGCTGCTCATGATCGGCGGTTTTATCATTTTGTTCTCGGTGATCAATGAAATTTTGTCACTCCTTAACGTAACCGCCGTCCTCGCCATGATCGTCGGCGTGATCTTGGCTGTCTTTCAGTTTTCATCCGAACTTAGCGTACCGATGATCTCCGGTTTGTTTGAAATGACCCTCGGCAGCCAACTGGCGAGCCTTACCGATGCACCGCTGAAACAAAAGATCATCATTACGAGCTTCATGCTTGCATTTGCCGGTTTTTCCGCGCAGGCACAAGCAGGGAGTTTAATGGCAGAAACCGATATAAGGTTTCGTCCTTTCTTCATTGCCCGTTGTTTACAAGGAGTCATTGCCGCTATTCTCACCTACTTATGCTGGAATGCATTATACCGGCCTGATGGCATCGCCGTTTTCACGGGGTGGGGCCATCCAACGGTTATCCGGGAAATATGGGAGATGTTCCTTTTGGGCTCCCCCTACTTCACACTTGGAATGTTGGTGATATCCATCTGTATTTTTCATAAGCGAAGAATGAAGGCATCCATTTAAGGCACGTTATACCTCTGTTTTAATGCATCTTCGACGTGCGAAGGCACCAGTCCATTTACATCGCCTTTATTTTTCGCCACTTCTTTTACAATGCTAGAGCTTAAGTATGAATACTGGTTATTTGTCATCATGAAAAAGGTTTCGATGTCCTTGTCCATCTTTCGGTTAATGGACGTCGATTGCATTTCGTATTCAAAGTCGGTGACCGCCCGCAATCCGCGCACAATCACATTTGCATTTTTCGAACGCACATAATTAACCAAAAGTCCGTCAAAAGAATCCACTTCGACGTTGGGATAATCCCGGAAAGATTCTTGCAATAATTCCACTCGCTCTTCAATATTAAAGAGCGGGGTTTTGTTTCTATTAATCAGCACGGCGACAATCACTTTATCAAATATTTTTGTGCTTCGTTCAATGATGTCAAGATGTCCGTTTGTCACCGGATCAAAACTGCCCGGGGCCACTGCTATTGTTGTCATCCTTGTTCGTTCCTTTCCATGTTTGGAGTGGTAAAAATACTGATTTGCGTATCTCCGAAGGTTTTCGTTCGGGATTTTGAAAAATTGCCGATCTCCTGAGCCAGATTCAAAGAGGAAGCATGTTCCGCAACAATAACCGTTTCGGGAGTGACGATCTCCAAGTCTTGGATAAGCGTAATGTCCCTTTCAAGTTGCTGCTGCTTATAAGGCGGATCCAAGAGAATGAGCGAACATTTTCTCTTTTCATGGAGAAGCTTCTTTGCCATTCGCACGGCCCCTTGCTTGTAGATGTGGGCCTGGCCTTCAAAATGGCACTTTCTTGCATTTTCCCGGATAACCTTGATGGCAGCACCGGAAGTATCGGAAAAATACATCTCATCGATCCCGCGGCTGAGCGCTTCCATTCCCAGCGCCCCGCTCCCTGCGTATAAGTCAACGCCCGTCCCGCCTTGAAAATAAGGACCGATCATTTGAAAAAGCGCTTCTTTTACGCGGTCGGAAGTTGGGCGCGTTTCTGACCCCGGGACAGCTTTAAGCCGTATTCCTTTTCTGCTCCCTGCAATGATACGCATCACTTCGCCGCCTTTCCTTATTCGATTCCATCCTACCATATTCGACAAACAGGTGTCAGAGGCAAAAGGACAGTGAAAATTATCGGGGCGAACGGCAACATGTATGCCATCTGTGTCTCGGAAACTTCGGCTAAATCGAGATTTAATATTTTCTTCGGATGTCTGTGTATATTTCCTATCGGACGGGGCTAGACTATGGATAGCAACATGATCCCATGTTGCAGATAACCGCGGAGAACGCTTACATTTCCCCATAAGCGCTTCCTCCGGTTTCTCCTCTCCCATTGCCTGTAATGTTTACAACAGGCGCCGCGTACCGGATTGGTGCGCGGTTTTTTATTTTCTCTCCCCCTGTACCGCCACAAAAACAAAGCCCGGCGAGGATTTATTCGCCAGGCCTTATGCCAACCTATACGTGAACATTGTCAGCCTTTGTTTGAGATACCTTGGAAGCACTCGGCTCCTTATTAAAATTCATATCCAACTGCGGCCGTTTCGACCACTCTACTTCGGTTACAAATGATAATCGTTCAATTTGTTCACTTAGATGCTTTGCTTCCTTCTGATCGCAATAAAGCATTGCGTACTTCATTTTCTTGGAGACATATTGCACATGCCCATACGTTCGAAGCTGGCGCACATGTTTCATGGACCGGAACCAAACGACCAAACCTTGGCGTTGTTCGTACATAGATCCTCTCTCCTCGGATCAAAAAATTCATGTTTCAACCGTAGTGTATCACGGGGATAGGGAATGGACAATATTTTCGTAAAATGACAACATACGTCGATAAGCATGATACCCGGATCGGCAAGCGCCGGGCGCACAGCGTCGCCATGAAACATCGATCCATCCATTCGCACATAAAATCTCCTTGCAATCCGCCGAGGAACATGATATATTAGCAACAATTTCATAAATACAAATGCACGATGCAGGCGGGCGCTAGAAAATCCGTCTTGCAGCACCCAGATATACGAATAAGCGCTGAAAGGAAATAGTAAAGGACCGTCATGCACCAGAGAGCGAATGGCTGGCTGAAACATTCGCGCCACTGACGCCTTGAACCCATCCCGGAGCTGTCAGGACCCCAACCTGACCGTTTATGCTTTGCGATAGAAAGCGTTGAGTGGAGATCCCGTCCGGGATTTCAACGAAGGTGGTACCGCGGAACCTCTTTTCCGTCCTTTTCCGAAGGGCGAAAAGAGGTTTTTTTAGTTTTGGGAGGGTGTAGACATTGGAACGTAAACGAATGGTCGTCAAAATCGGGAGCAGTTCGCTCGCCAATCGCGAGGGTGGCATTGCCATTGACCGGCTCGAGCGGTTTAGCCAAGCGATTTCCCATCTCCACAATCAAGGCCATGAACTTATTTTGATCACGTCGGGAGCGGTGGCTGCCGGCTTTCAACGCGTCGGTTACGCCACTAGGCCGGTCACGACGGAAAAAAAACAAGCAGCGGCCGCAGTCGGGCAAGGATTGCTCATGGAAGCCTATCAACACGCTTTTATGAAAGACGGTATTACAGTGGGTCAACTGTTGCTGACCCGGGAAAGCTTTCAGGAAGAGCATCAATACAACAACGCCTATGCAACGTTGCAAGAATTGCTCAAACGCCGCATCCTGCCCATCATTAATGAAAATGACTCCATTGCCGTGGAAGAGTTGACGTTTGGGGACAATGATTGGCTGGCAAGTTTGGTGGCCGGACTGCTCAGAGCCGATGCACTCGCGTTGCTCACGGATGTCAACGGCGTGTACGACCGGCACCCTCATCATCCGGATGCCCATAAAAAAGAAACCATCGGCAACATCACAGCGGATATGCTGACGCAAGCAGACAGTCACCGCTCCACGTTGGGAAGCGGAGGCATGCGGGCGAAACTGGAGGCGGCACGAAATGCACAAACCTTCGGCATTCAAACGTTCATCGGAAAAGGCGATGATCCGCGAGGGCTGCAAGCAATCATGGAAGAAAACGGCGACGGCACCTATGTATACGCCAAACCGAACCATCTATGGCCAAAAGAAAAACAGTGGGTCGGCATTTATTCCCCCGTGGAAGGAGAGCTCGTCATCGACGAAGGCGCCAAAGAAGCCCTTCTCTATGGCGGAAAAAGTTTGCTTTCCGTTGGCGTCCGCGAGGTGCAAGGGACTTTTGCAAAAGGCTCCGTCATCGCTGTCTTTGACGAAGAGAATGAACCGGTCGGCAAAGGGCGTGCCACGATAGCTGCGGACGAAATGCGCAACCGGCTCTCAGAACAACCGGCTGTCACATATATTCACCGGGACCATTGGGTAAGTACTTCAAAAGGGAGTGTTTTCAGTGACTGAAGTGAAACAACTGGCGCAAGAAGCCAAAACAGCAAGCCAAGCTTTGGGGTTAAGTACAACATCGGAAAAAAACGAAGCACTGCAAGCGATGGCACGCGAAGTAATAAACAGGGAAAAAGACATCCTCGCCGCCAATGACAAAGACGTCGCGGCAGGAAAACAAAAGGGATTGTCCGACTATTTACTCGATCGTTTGCGGCTAAGTCCCGAACGGTTGCAGTCGATGAGCAAAGGGCTGCAAGCACTCATGGAGCTGCCGGATCCGCTGGCGGTTGAACCGGAAACATGGACACGTCAAGACGGACTCGTCATCGAAAACCGGCGCGTTCCCCTCGGGGTGATCGCCATGGTTTATGAAGCCAGGCCCAATGTTACGGTCGACGCTGCCGGGCTTTGTTTAAAAGCTGGGAATGCGGCTCTTTTACGGGGTAGCTCGTCAGCCGTTCATTCAAACGAGGCGCTTGTGGGCGCGATGAAAGCCGGATTAAAGGCTCGCGGGTTGCCGGAAACGTTGGTGCAGCTCGTGAACCCCGAAAATCGCGATACCGTCCGGGAACTGGGACAAATGCGCGGCCTTGTCGACGTCATCATTCCACGCGGAGGCGCCGGGCTTATTCAGACGGTGCTCGAACAATCCTCCGTGCCGGTAATCGAAACCGGCATCGGCAATTGCCATGTATACATCGAGGCTTCCGCCAAAAAAGAGATGGCCATCTCCATTGCTGTTGATGCAAAAACCGATCGGCCTTCGGTTTGCAACGCCGCAGAAACCATTCTCGTCGATGAACAATGGGCGACTGCCAACGGGAGTGCGCTCATTGAAGCTTTGCTCGCCGAAGGGGTTGCCATTAGAGGCGATGAAAACATCCAGCGCCTGCATGACGACGTGAAACAAGCCAGTGAGGAAGATTGGGCGACCGAGTACCTCGCGCCCGTCGTTGCCCTCGGAACTGTTCCGGACACAGAGGCGGCAATTGCCCATGTTCGCCAGTTCGGGACGACCCACTCCGAAGCGATTGTCACGGAAAACGAAGACAAAGCTCGCGCGTTTCAGAATCAAATCGATGCGTCCAGCATTTACCACAATGCATCCACCCGCTTTACCGATGGCGCGGAATTTGGTTTCGGAGCGGAAATCGGGATCAGCACCCAAAAATTGCACGCGCGCGGCCCTTTGGGACTGGGCGCTCTCACTACCAATAAATATGTCATATCGGGACACGGACATGTGAAAGGAGGAACAGCGCAATGACGCTGGCCGATCAAGCGATCACTTTTATCGGTGCCGGAGCTATGACCGAAGCAATCGTCTCAGGACTGCTCGCGAACAATCGCGTAAACAGCGGACAAATCACCGTCATGAATAAAAACAACGGCGAGCGGCTCGAGGAATTGCGAAACAGCTATCACATTCAAACGACGTCGAACAAACAAGATGCCGTTGAACGCAGCAGTTTACTGATCCTCGCGATGAAACCGAAAGACGTGAATGAAGCACTCGAACGCCTGCAACCGTTTATCCGTGATGATCACACCATTTTCTCCGTATTGGCAGGTACGACGACGGGCTATATTTCCTCGCTTATCGAGGCTGAGTGCCCGGTCATACGGATCATGCCGAACACGTCGGCAAGCGTCGGCGCTTCCGCGAGCGCCATAAGCGGTGGGCAATTCGCCACCGCCAAAGATGTTGATTTGGCCGCGTCCCTCTTTTCTTCCATCGGATCGGCCACCATCGTCCCAGAAGAAAAAATGGACAGTGTGACCGGCATCTCCGGGAGCGGTCCGGCTTATTTTTACTACCTCCTTGAAGGGTTGCAAACAGCTGCCGTTGAAGCAGGATTGAAGGAAGAGGATGCGAAGGCGCTGTTGATTCAAACGATGCAAGGCGCTGCCGAACGTTGGTCGCAAACGTCCGAATCGCTCCAATCGCTGTATGAAGAAGTGATGAGCCCCGGGGGGACGACCGAAGCGGCCTTCTCCGTCCTTCAGGAACAAAAGGTGCAGGAACACGTGACCGAGGGTGCGAAAGCTGCCATCGACCAGTCCGCGAGACTCGGAAAAGTAAAGAAGCATGTATAAATGGACCCTGAACCTCTATCGGGGTTCTTTTTTTTATGGCCCTTCTGAGTCACGGGACGTACTATTATGTCTGTGTCGAAAAACTTGATATAATGATTGGTGTTGTAGCCGAAGCTGATCATGTTGGAGGTCGAATGAGAGCATGACCGAGGAAAACAAGCCGGAATGGCGCAGACGCCTCGCTTTTCTGACGGAACACCGCTATTTTACAATCGTCATCATGGCGTTGATTTTTATCAATGCTGTGGTGGTCGGGATGGAAACCTATCCTGAACTTTATGGCCGTTATCCTGAATGGTTTCAGTTTGCCGATCGCCTGTTGTTGTGGCTTTTCACCATTGAAATAGCTTTGCGCATGGTCGCGGCCAAACCGTTTTATCATTTTTTTCACAGCGGTTGGAACTGGTTTGACTTTTTAATCATTGCCGCCGGGCACTTGTTTGCCGGCGCGCATTTTGTCACCGTATTACGGGTGCTTCGGGTGTTGCGAGTGTTACGGGCAATCACGGTCATCCCTTCCCTGCGCCGGCTCGTCGATGCGCTTTTGCGTACGATTCCTTCCTTGTTTAATATTTTATTCTTGATGGGGCTCGTCTTTTACATATTCGCGGTCATCGGAACGATGTTGTTTGCCACCGTCTCCCCCGAGTATTTCGGTAATTTGCAACGTTCCGTTTTGACGTTGTTTCAGATCGTGACCCTCGATAATTGGACGGAATCCGTCATGCGGCCGATCATGGATGCGGAGCCGCTGAGTTGGATCTATTTCGTTTCGTTTGTGCTTGTCGGCACCTTTATCATCTTTAATCTATTCATCGGTGTCATTGTCAATAATGTGGAACGCGCCGATGAAGAAGAGGCGCCTCCTGCCAAAAAACGGGATGTAGAGGCTTTGCAGTCGGAAATCAGAGAACTTAAAGAGATGCTGGAGAAGCGTGAATAAAACTGCGGCGGGCTGTTCTGACACGAACAAACCCGCCGCAAACTTTTGATCAGTCATTGAGCTGTTTTGCATAAAACTCATCATAAATCGCTTTGATCGCCTCATCCCCGACGCGTTCTTTTACGGCAAATGCGAGGGATACTTCCGAAGGCCCTTGGTTGATCATTTCAATGTTAATGCCGACTTTCGACAGTGCCTTCGTCGCCTGGGCCGCTATACCGACGGTTTCCTTCATGCCTTCGCCGACGAGCATAAGCATGGTAAAACCGTGTTCGATATATGCGTCATCCACATCCATTTCTGTCTGGATCCGTGTGAGCAGCCGGTTCTCACTGTCCAAGGAAAACTCCGATGTGCGCAGGACGACGGACGTGTCGTCGATGCCTGAAGGCAGATGTTCATAGGAAATGCCCTCATCTTCCACCATTTCCAACAATCGGCGCCCGAAACCTACTTCCCGATTCATCAAATACTTACGAACGTAAATAATGCTAAAACCACTATCGGCGGCAATCCCGGTAATCGGATAAAGATCGTGTGCCTCTGATTTTTCCGCTGTAATTAATGTTCCTTTTCCTTCCGGATTGTTCGTATTTTTCACTTTAACGGGGATGCCGTGCCGAAAAGCAGGGATCAAGGCCACATCGTGAAACACTGCGAATCCGGCATACGAAAGTTCACGCATTTCCCGGTACGTCATGCGCTGAATTTCTTCGGGATTATCTATCACTTTCGGATTGGCGACGCAAACCGAATCGACATCCGTGAAGTTCTCGTACAGTTCTGCGTTCACCCCGGCAGCCACAATTGCCCCGGTTATATCTGAACCACCACGGGGGAATGTAACCAGCTGGCCGTCTTTTTTATAACCGAAAAAGCCCGGAAAGACAAGGATTTCTTTCCTATCTTTTAATTCTGCCAGCGATTCGTAAGCGTCATCCAGCACTTGGGCGTTACCGGCTTCGCCGCTAACGAGAAGACCGGCCTCCCGAGGGTTCATATAACTGGCTTTCATGCCTGTATGATGAAAATACGCCGCGATTAGCTTCGCGTTATTATCTTCTCCCGCCGCTTTTATCTGATCCATAAAGACCCCTTCGTCTTCAACGCTAAAAGCGGCACGCGCTTGCAAATCCGCCTCAATGTTTTCCATAACCGTTTTTTCAACCCCGAGCTCTTGTGCAATCGTACGATAGCGCTCGACGACTTGCGCCAAGACATCTTCGACCGACTCGCCTTTGATTCGTTTTTCTCCCAAAGTAATCAGCATATCCGTTACTTTCAAATCACTATCGTCCCGTTTTCCCGGCGCGGAAACGACCACGATTCTGCGCTCGGGATCGGCCGAGATAATGTTTGCCAATTGTTCAATTTGATTTCCGCTTGCTACTGATGTGCCACCAAACTTGGAGACTTTCATAAGCTGTTAAAACGCTCCCTTGTTTTATTTCATTTGTAAAAAATACCTTTAATACTTTTATGCTTACAAGTTTAAGCATTTTGCCCTTCTTGCAACATATCTTCTTCCGACCACTTCTGATCAACAATGCCGATCGTTTTCAGCATCGCTATAAATAACGGGACACCGGACTCCTGATAATATTCACCCGAACAACCGGATTCCGGTTCATAGTCGAGAGAAAGCGCGTGCCCGTAAGTCGTTTCTTGCAAATAGTTTGTGACTTCAGCGTCATCGATACAAGACGGCGAGACATACTCTTGCGTAGAATGATCAAGGATCGTCCTTGTATCCGACGGAGCCCCAACGTCGACAGGAATGACAAAACCGCCGACGAGCAATGCCAGCAACGTAAGAAGCAGTCCAAAGACGAGCTTCCGATCTTTCTTAATCATACTTTTCCCTTCGCCTTTCGGTTTGAAAATCCAATCACCTCAACTGGCGGATTTCCTTATGTGGGGATTATACGTCATTATTATACGTGGATTTAAGCGTGCGGTCTAGGGGGAGGGGATGATTAAGCCCATTTGCTTGACAAAACGGTTAATCACTTCTACGATAAATATGAAAAAGTATGGTGCATTAACAGAAATGAACAAAAGAAAAAAGACAGCCTTGAGATGGCGATATGCTTATCGGCTTAATCTTCCCTTTCGACAGAAGGTTCATTTTATGGGGGCAGGGAGACGATGACAATCGATACTTTAAAAAAGAGCCAATTAATGAGCAAAGAAATCAGTGATTTGATCATTTCCCACGAAAAAGTTGCCCATGTGCAGCTTCAAAACCCACTCGATCATGCGTTGTTAATTTTAATTAAATCCGGTTACACGGCCATTCCGGTCCTGGACAACGATTACAAAGTTCGCGGGCAGATCAGCAAAAACGAGATTCTTGACTCTATTCTCGGCCTAGAGCGCTTGGAAATCGAGCGGCTTCACGACATTACCGTTGAAACGGTCATGAATAAAAAAATTCCGCGTTTAAAAACAGACGCCACTTTTTTAAAAGCGCTAACAACTTCCATTAACCACCCTTTTATCTGTATCGAAGACGAAAAAGCAGCTTTTGTCGGAATTTTAACAAGAAGGTCGATTCTCGCCTTGGTCCACCGATATTTTCAGTAATGATAAAAAACCCGCTTACAATCACGTAAGCGGGTTTTTTATCGCGTCAGCAACTGCAACTTCCTCCGCTTCCGCAGCCACCGCTGCAAGAGGAGTTGTCAAAGTATGGATTTCCGGAGGGCACTTTAATATTGGGAGAAACGGATGCAGCCAATGCCTCACTGACCTCTGTCAGTAACTTTTCCAAGCTTCGTTCTGCCTTTTTATACGCACTCACGCTTTCATGGAGATCCATTTCCCGCTTTGCGATTCGCAAAGCCTTTGTTACCTCGCTATAGTCCGGATGAAATTTGCCAAAGCGCTGTACTTCATCAAATTTTTCTTTATGTTGATTGAAGTCTTCGATCAGCCTTTTCGCTTCTTCATCTTCCAGCATGATTTGGCGTGCCTCAAAATAATGGTGATATATATCGGAAGAGCGGATCATCCCGGATAATTCATCGGATGCGTCCAAGAGCTCTATTGGGGTTGACACTACAGTTTGCAACGTTAACACCTCCGCATTGCCATTGTAACAGATTTAAGCTTCATTTGTTTACTCGGAAATTGCCAGAACCTGAAAAAATGATAAAACAAAAACTTTATTAAACCCCTGCAGACGAATTAATCGTTTTTTGAGGGACAATTTCCTCTTGATCGTACCCCTCGATGCAGATTAACCGCATGTTGAGGGACAATTTCCCCTTGATCGTACCTCTCGATGCAGATCAACCGCATGTTGAGGGACAATCCCTCCTTTATCGTACCCCTCGGGTTGCGCGTTGGCATCCATTGGCGAAATATCCAGATATATCACTCGGGAATCGTAATGGAAAAGGTTTCTTTTAGCCCGAGCGCACGGTCATTTTCATCGTAAGCTTCCAATTCAATCGTATGTTCTCCCTGTTCAAGCCCTTTTATGATAAATGCAGCTTGGTGGATGTCCTTTTCATCCTTGCCGTTTATTCTTAATTTTAGATATCCTTGTATATCTTTATCTTGGTGTTGATTCGCATAAAAACTAAACGCGGGGATGTAACTTTCCACATACACATTTCCCTCGTTCACGACATGCTTCACATCAAAAGTTTTCTCGGTATCTTGTTGATCCGCTTGCATGACCGGTACCGGTTCGATTTCCACTTCAGGCCCAGCAAACACAGGCTGCAACGCTGAATTTGCCACCATCAACACCATCGCGATTGCTACGATTCCTTTGCCCAACTTAAAAACCTCCTTTCGCGTAGTATGCAAAAAGGAGGTGCATATTATCCGATTATCGTTTTAACAGGTTCAGCAGCTGAATCGTCATCCCTAAGCCCTGATTCATCCGGGAAACACGCTGGGGCCAAGTCTGGCCGTTAAAATAACGCGCTTCTTTTTCCATTTCCTCCAAACGTTCAGGGCGCCTGGCCAATATTCGATACCAATAAGGCTCTGCCCGTAAATACCGCTTCAAATCCGGCCTTACAGAAAAATACTCCATTAAATCGGCACGCATCATCGCATCCTCCCCTTTTTAGAAGTAAAACGGAGAAAGCGAGACGATGATGCATCGTCCCACCTCTTCCTCATTAAAACCCTCTGAACGAAAAAGGATTCTCTTGTCGATCATCGCGCGATTGATTGGGATTAGACTGAAATTGATTCAGTAACTCTTGGACGTTTCCCATCACTCCGCTAAATTGGGATAAATGATTTTGCAAATCGTTCACGTTCATTTGCCCCAATGTTTTCAAGATCGAACTCACGGTTTGATTTGAATTTAACAAGCCTTGAGCGGATGAAGGAAAGATAGAAGACGATTCCGAATCCGAAGGATTGGCTTCATTCGGGTTATGATCGTATATGCCCCAATATTGGTCGTCATCCCCCAAAATAACCCAATCCTGATATAATCCATTCCAGGTTGCTCTCCCAGACCGAACTTCCTGGACAAGTTTCGGATGCTGCTTCACGAAAGCCTTGAAATCACGCAACGAGGGATCCATTTGCGCCTTTTTTTCCACCGGCATCTCCTCCTTAACGCTCCCGGCTTCTCCATCCGGAAGGATGGATCTTTACTAATCACGATACGCATGCCTACCCGTGTACGTTCGCCCAATCTTGCGCATTGCATATTTACTGATTTCATAATAAGATAAGAAGAGATAGAGTTTCTGAGGAGGTAAAACGTTGAAGCTGACAGATTTTCATTTTCCTGACAAAGAAGTCGGATTCGGTCCATTATTAGATGTCATGAGAGACCATGGGTTTATTTTCGGAGAGCAATGGGATTACGAACGGGCCACCTTTGATTTTAAAATGCCGGATGAAAGCGATCCCGGAACGTTTTATCTGCGTGTGCCTGTTTTCACCGTTAACGGAGATATCCCTCATGATGAAACACTTGTAAAATTAATGACACCCATGTTGGGGCGCCATTATTATCCACACGGAGTCGAATATGGCGAAGAGGAAGGTTTTCCGGACAAGATCATCAACCGAAGCAAACAAAAACTATCCGCCATCGACGAAGCGTTGAATGGATAACAAAACAAAAGGAGGACTCCCATTCAGAACGAGGGAGTCCTCCTTTCTTTTGCCCAAATTGCTACGCGTAGTAAGGCGATATCAAGATATAAATGAGAACGCCGGTAATGCTTACATACAACCACAACGGCATCGTCCAGCGAACAATTTTACGATGCTTACGCAATTGGTTCGTAAATCCCCAGATTACGGACAACAACGCGAGAGGCACAATGAGTGCAGCAAGCGGGATATGTGTGAACAGGATGAAATAATAAATGCCTGCCATAATTCCTTCACCGCCATAGGTTGTCGCGTCTGTCATCGCATGGTGGGTCAAGTACGTAACAAGAAAAAGGGTCGTCGTTGTTAACGCCGCATAAATAAAACGGCGATGAGCCTTTACATTTTTTTTCAGAATAGCATAAAGGGCGGCCAATAAAAAAACCGTTGTGAAACTGTTGTAAATGGCGTTTAACATCGGCAGCAACGTAACATCAAAAGAAGCTGAAGATGCGGCCCCATCCATCAAAAAAACAACGGCAATTAACCCGTTGATGACGATCGTCAACGTGACAACGAGGGGAATATAATTTTTTCCTTTCATTTGTGATTCTGTTGATTGATCCATCGGTCAACCTCCTTGCCCATCATTATACTAAAGATGGAGTAAAAGCTCCAAACTTGCCTGTTGACGATCTTCTGACATTCCGTCGATGAAAAAATCGAGCTAACCCACGGCTAGCCCGATTCACCTCTGCTATTTAATACTTCACGACACCAAGCAACATGATAAGAGCAACGATCATCGGCGCTGCCAGAACAAGTCCGGAAATCATAAAAGAATTCGGCCAGCCATGATCTTTATCTTTCAGATGCATGAAATAATATAGCTGTAAAATCAATTGAACAAACGCAAGCAAAAGAATAAACGGAGTCGTGAATATGGGCGGCAAGCCTTCGGCACCAACCGCCAAGAAGGCCAGTATCGTAAGCCCGATCATAAAGGCAAACGCAATGATTTGTGTGCGTTGTTCCCGATTGATCTTCCGTTTTTCTTCACTATTCATTGCACTATCTTCAAAGGATTGATCCAAGTGTTCAGCCATATACGGTTATCCTCCAATCCCCATGAGGTATACAACAGTGAAAATAAACACCCAAACAACATCGATAAAGTGCCAATAGAGACTGAACGCGTAAAATTTCGGTGCGTTGGTTAACGTTATGCCTGCCTTTCGATTGCGAAGGAGCAAAAGCAAGATCCATCCAAGCCCGAACAATACGTGCGCCCCGTGTAAACCAACGAGTGTATAAAAGGATGATGCAAATGCACTCGTGGTATATCCTAGCCCGTGCTCATAATATTCCACGAACTCATAGATCTCTAAACCGAGAAATGTTGCCCCTAAAAGAAACGTCATCCACATCCAGAATTTAAGCTTGCCAAACTGGTTCTTTTTCATCGCGAACGTTGCTAAAACACTCGTCAATGAACTCGTCAAAAGAATCATCGTCATAATAAACACAAGGGGAAGCTGGAAGATGTCCGCTGCTACCGGACCATCTGCAGTACCGCTTCTCAGCCCAAGGTAGGTGCCAAAGAACGTCGCGAACATCGTTGTTTCCCCCGCGAGAAACACAAACATCCCAAGAAATTTATTTTTTCCATCTAACGTCGCTTTTTCTGGATTGGCGGGAAGCCCTTTGCTCACATCAACTGAATCTGCCATGGCTTAGCTCAACTCCTTTTCCATTGATTCCACGGTTTCTTTGTCGATATGGTAACCGTGATCATTTTGCAAGGAACGTGCCGCCATCGCGCCGAAAGTAAGGATACCGCCAACCGCGATAAATACATATGGCGAAATGAATAGGTCCAAGTGGAAGCTAATGAATCCAAATCCTGCAATGAACAATCCGATGCTTATGATAAGCGGGAGGATCGAGCCATTAGGCATATGGATTTCATCCAGTGGTTCTACCGGCTTCATTTCTCCATTTCCATGGATCTTTTCATAAAAGACCGGGTCAAGCGAGCGCACTTGCGGCGTCTGGGCAAAATTATACTCCGGAATCGGCGTATGCGTTGCCCACTCTAGTGTACGCGCATCCCATGGGTCTTTAACCGTAACCCGTTCTGAGTTAAGCGCTGAGTAGACGATATTTACGACTAATACAATGATCGCGGCAGACATCAAAAACGCGCCGATGGTGGAGATGAAATTCATCGTATCCAGGCCTTGGCCTTCCAAAAACGTGTACACACGTCTCGGCATGCCCATGAGTCCAAGGATGTGTTGAATGAAGAACGTAAGGTGGAATCCAATGTAAAACAACCAGAACATAATGATCCCAAGCGTTTCATTCAACTTATGCCCAAACATTTTTGGATACCAGTAGAAAAATCCGGCAAACAAGCCTAATACGATACCGCCGACAATAATGTAGTGAAAGTGGGCGACGACGAAATACGTATCGTGATACAAATGGGTCACCGGTGCCATCGCGAGCATAACGCCGGTTACACCACCGAGAACAAATGTAGGGACAAAGGACGCTGCAAAGTGCATAGCCGTCGTAAATCTGATTTTTCCGCCCCACATCGTAAACAACCAGTTAAAGATTTTAATCCCTGTCGGTACGGCGATCGTCATTGTTGCAATCGCAAACACCGAGTTGGCAATCGGCCCGACACCAACCGTAAACATATGGTGCAACCAAACCATAAAGGAGAGGAAGCCGATAATCAAAACGGCAAATACCATTGACGTGTAGCCGAAAAGGCGTTTTTTCGAAAATGCCGGGATGACTTCAGATATAATTCCGAAAGCCGGCAGTACAAGGATATAGACTTCCGGGTGCCCGAAAATCCAGAAGATATGTTGCCAAAGAACGACATTTCCACCTTCGCCGGGGATGAAGAACTGGGCATCAAAGATCCGGTCCAACATTAAAAGCGCGAGTCCGGCAGCAAGTGGTGTAAATGCAAATACGATCAACATGGACGTAATGAGCATCGTCCAAACAAATAGCGGCAGACGCATCATCGTCATCCCGGGCGCACGCATGTTAATGATCGTAACGATAAAGTTAATCCCGGAAACGAGCGTCCCGAAACCTGATATTTGTAGACCAAGCACGTAAAAGTCTATGCCTATGCCGCCAAATTCACGACTGGCAAGGGGTACGTAAGACGTCCAACCGGCATCCGGGGCTCCACCGAAAAACCAGCTGATACTTAAAAGGATTCCCCCGGATAAAAATAGCCAAAAGCCGAGCGAGTTCACAAACGGAAAAGCCACATCCCGGGCGCCTATTTGCAGCGGAACGGCAAAGTTTGCAAACGCGAATATTAAAGGCGTTGCCGCCAGAAACAACATGATTGTCCCGTGCATGGTCACCAATTCATTAAAGGTTTGACCACTGATGAATTCCATCTCAGGTGCGATGAGCTGTATACGGAACAATACGGCCATCAAGCCGGCCTTAACGAAAAAGAGTGCACCGGCAATTAAGTACAAGATGGCAATTTTTTTGTGGTCAACCGTCGTTAACCAATCCCAAAGCACGCTTTTTTTACGCGTGTTTGTAGCCTCACTTACCACGTTTTGTTCCCTCCTTTAAATCGATGGACCTTATTGAATATCGAGATCTTCTTTTGTTTCGTCATCTAGTTTCTCTAACGAATCGAGGTAAGCGATGATCGCATCGAGTTCTTCATCTTCCATCCCCGGTGCCGCCGGCATATTTGCCCCTTGTTTTAAGGCGCCCGGGTCACGGATCCAGTCTCGCAGATTTTCTTCGTTGTATTCGAGGAAGCCGGCAATCGTCGTACGGTCACCGAAGTTCGTCAAGGTCGGCCCTTGTGCAGAACCTTCGCCTTCGACGGCGTGGCAGGCAATGCATCCCTGATCTTCAAATTCCTCGCGGCCTTGTTGAGCCATCGTATCTTCCGGTTCCTCTTCCTCTTCCTGCATTTCTTCATTCCAAGCAGCGTAGTCTTCATCTTCCATGGCGATTAATTTAAAGTCCATTAACGCGTGGGATGGACCGCACAGCTCGGCACATTTACCCATGTAGACGCCGGGGTCATCAGCCTCTAACCACACGTGGTTCGTAACACCGGGGATATTGTCCACTTTGCCTCCCAAAGCCGGCACCCAGAAGGAGTGAATGACATCTTCAGCTTCCAGCTGAAAGACAACTTCTTCCTCTGCGGGAACATAAACATCGTTAGCGGTTGTGAATCCTTCCGGATAATCAAATTCCCACCAAAATTGATGGCCGGTGACTTCAATGACATATGCGTCCTCGTCCAGATCTTCTTCATCAACTTCTTCATCAACGTCGCCAATGCCTTCGGTTTCCTCTTCCTCTTCAGCAATGTCTTCCGCATCAACGCTTAAGTAAAACTGTCCCGTAATTGTCGGAACCGCGAGGATCGCTAACAAGAAGATGGGAATGACCGTCCAAGCCACTTCCAATTTTGTATTCCCGTGGGTTTGTTCCGGATATTCATTATCCCCGTCTTTTTGACGAAACTTCACGATCACGATAAAGAAAATAACAAAGACGACAACGATCACAAGCGCCATGACATAAAGACTCAAAAGCATATTGTCAAAAATCCATTGTGATTGGGGCCCCATCGGGTCCAATGCTGTCAGCCCTTGTTCACCGCACCCAGCGAGCAACAGCATTAAGGCCATCAGCGGCGCAAACCGCAAGAAGCTCTTCCTTGCATTCATGTGCTTTCAAACCCCTCTTTCCATGATGTTCTTTTTTCCTGTGTTACGTTTTCAGCACGTTTTCTATGTAACTCCCGTAAAGGAGCCCACCCTGAACGTCCGGGTGTTTGTCAGCCGCGTTCACAGATGAACGGCAACCATTACGACAAAAATCACGGTCAAATAGACGAGAGAGTACATAAACATAGAACGCGCCCATTCCATGTCATCTTTCGTGCGAAGCCCTTTCAGGCTTAGCACTAACCAACCGATGCCAAGGGCTGCAGCCACAATGGTATAAATCATTCCAAACGGATAGAGCAATAACGAAATAGGTAGCAACGCCGCGATATAAACTAGAATTTGCCTTTTCGTCATTGTAAAGCCCGCGACGACCGGTAACATCGGTACATTGGCTTTACGATACTCCTCCACCCTCATCATTGCCAAAGCCAAAAAATGAGGAGGTTGCCAAATAAACATCACCGCAAACATTAACCATGCATACATATGCAGACCAGGGTCAACGGCGGCCCAACCGATTAACGGGGGCGTGGCTCCGGCAATACTGCCAATGATCGTGTTTAATGAATGCGTACGCTTTAACCACAAGGAATACACAACCACATAGACAAAGAGCCCAATTGCCGCGATAACTGCCGCAACAGGTTCGATGGCCAGCAAAATCGCTATTCCTGCCGCGGACAGGAGTAAACCGAAGTATAGAACTTTCCTGAGCGCGATCGCTCCCGTTACCGTCGGTCTCTCTTTTTTGCTTTCCATCAATGGATCGATATCTGTGTCTATATAATTGTTTAATGTGGTACCTCCGGCAAGCACGAGCGCTATCCCGAACATTGTAAGCAGAAGGATGTGTATGTTGGTCCCGAGGCTAAACCCGGCTGTATATTGTGCTGCTACGAAAAATCCGGTGAAGGCCGTCAACAAATTCGACATAACAATGCCGGGCTTCGACAACTCAATATAAGCCTTCCACGGTTTGTCCACCGTCTTTTCAGCCGAGCTTCCTTTTTCTTCAACCGCTTCGGCTGCCTTCATTGCCGTATTTGACTTCATCCTCTTCACCCCCTTTTCCCCATTCATCCTGCCATGTTTTAACAATGGCGGCATCTTCTTGGTACCCTTTCCCTATCTTACTATACTTTCAGCTTATTTCGGAAGGGTTTTGTCCATTATTGTCATTATAGCTGAAAATAGGTATTCTTTCATTACACTACACATTTTTTTCACATCTTCCGCCTGAAATCGACATGAAATCTTCACCGGTGATAAATTGACTTCTGATCCGCTACTTCTTACTATTTTCATTAAGGGTTATTTTTATGTTATGAATTGAAGATAGACATGCCGAAGACATCGAATATAGCGTATACAGAGAACATTTTTTTGTCAATCGCTACGGTTTCTAGTTTAAAATCCA
Organism: Salicibibacter halophilus; assembly: GCF_006740705.1. Lineage (GTDB taxonomy): Bacteria > Bacillota > Bacilli > Bacillales > Marinococcaceae > Salicibibacter > Salicibibacter halophilus. The sequence continues at coordinate 1,050,773 of NZ_CP035485.1, forward strand.
GGTTATTTATAGAGAAGGTGATGTTTTGAATAGAGGGTTAAAGATTTTCGGCATTCTGACATCGATCGGAATGTTGATTGTCTTACTGCAAGGGTCCATCGTGACGAAAACAGATTCCGGCGACGGTTGTGGCGAAACGTGGCCGCTTTGTTTCGGGGAATTCGTTCCCTCCTCCCCCGCGCTCGCTACCATTATTGAATACAGCCACCGTCTCGTTTCCGGGGTTGTCGGCTTGATGGTCGTAATCTTGGCGATTTGGGCTGTGAAAAAAATCCCGCATTTACGAGAGACAAAATTTTGGGCGTTGATGGCTGTTTTGTTTATTATTTTTCAAGGGTTAATGGGCGCCGCGGCCGTCGTTTTCGGCCATTCAAATCTTGTGCTCGCGCTTCATTTCGGCATCTCGGCGATCTCCTTCGCGACGGTGATCCTGTTGACAGTGCTCGCCTTTGAAGATGGCAAACGCAGGCCTGCCCCCCGTGTCAAAAAGGGCTTTCGCAGGTACTTGTTTTTTGTTCTGGCTTACGCATATTTGGTCATCTATAGCGGGGCATATGTTAAACATACCGGATCCACATACGCGTGTGAGCAGTTCCCTCATTGCGGGGAGGTGGCTTCGTTTGGTTTTCAAGCCGGCGTGCAAATGACACACCGGATCGCGGCGATCGCTCTCGTTGTGATGCTTTTTATCTTGTTTATCCAAGCGTTCCGTTATCGATATGAAAGTAAAATGCTCGCGGGCAGCGGGTTGAGTGCTTTTGTGCTCATCCTAATACAAGCAGCAGCCGGCGTCGCGATTGTTTTCTTCCCGGACGCGTATTTAGGTGCCGCGCTCACCCACACGATCGTGATCACATTAGTGTTCACCTTGCTCTGTTACATGGCGATGATCGTGACACGGAACCGGGCTTATTAACGAAAACAAAACGCATGGCGGCCGATCCACTACTCGCGTCTTAGCGTGTGACACAAAAAGTTGGCACGGACCATGTCCTGCCAACTTTTTGCTTGCTAGAAAGCATCATAAAGGAATGGCTTTCCGGAAGGAATCGCCTTCTCCCAGAGCGTCACCGCAGCTTTGGAGCCTTTAATAATCCCCCGTTCATGCAACGTTTCTCCATCTACGTACCGAAACAAAAACGGAATTAAGCCTTTAATATCGGTTTCCAACACAAGCCCCGGGGATGAAGGGTTTTTATGGACCACGTTTTGCCCGTTCTTTTTTTCCACTTGGTACAAACCATCATTCCACTCCGCAAACGCGTCAGTCGCCGAAACGGACAGTTGCTCGCCTTCTTCAAGTTCGAAAGGAAACCGGGCGAGAAACCCTTCCATATCGACGATGCGTCCCATGAAATGAATGGATCTTTCTTCCTTGGCTTCGGGGTTGTCCATAAAGAAGCGCCAATGCAAATCGTTCGGCATAATGACCCGCATCTCCTCCACCATGGAGTCATGGTTGGCAATCAATTGCCACAACGCGGATCCCGCCTCTTGATCCACAGCGACGAACTCGGAAACGTTCATAACGTCATTTTTTACGGTGTAAAAAATGTAGCCGCGGTCCAACCCTGCCTCGTCTTGGTAGACGATTCGCCGTTTGTGTTTAAAACGGGGATTCAGCAAGATATTTTTCCACCAGCCCTCATCCCGGTCGATCATGCCGGTATACCTGGTGGCGTAATCGTCATAGATGTTCTTAAACACGTGCCAATGCTCGTCTTGCACACGGCGAAATTTGCCGCTTCCACCTTTTTGTGGCGTAGGAAATGCATCTTTTTTCAAAATCGCGGTTGTTTGGTCGCAATACAATTCCCAGCCGAATTTTCGGTAATAACGGACCGCGAATGGGGCAAGGAGCGACAAAACGTGCCCTCTTGCTTTCATATCCCGCAAGCTTTCCTTTAGAAGTTGGCGGACATTGCCGCTCCGGCGTCCTTCCGGCCAGGTGGCGACGCCGGAGACGCCGCCGGCAGGAAGGGATGTGCCGTACACCCACAAACGCGTAGGAAGAATCACAACCTTCGAGAGAATTTGTCCGTCATCCACTGCAACCCAGATGTTGTCCGGAACCATCCGTTGCATGATCTCCCCGGTTTGTTCCTCCGTGGGTTCATGTTGAAACGCAAAGGAGCCGAGTTTGACCGCTTCTCTTTTTTCCTCTTGCTTCAATTTACGGATGTCCAATTGATTTCTTCCCTTCGATAAACACTCACCCATAGATTTCCCGTTTTCCTACCTTTTAATCATCGATTTCGATCAACAAGTCACCATTGTCGATCGCTTCCCCGTTATCGACATGAATGGCCTTGATGGTGCAATCACGAGGGGCTTGTACCGTTGTTTCCATTTTCATCGCTTCCGTGATGATTAACTGATCGCCTTTTTTCACTTCTTCATCTTCTTTTACGAGCACTTTCAAGACGGTCCCCGGCATCGTACCGGCAATGTGATTCGGATTTTTCTTATCCGCTTTTTGTTTCTCGGCCACGGTGCTCTCGATGCTTCGGTCTTTAATGATCACCTCTCGCGGCTGGCCGTTGAGTTCAAAGTAGACAATGCGATCCCCTGCGTCCGATGCCCTGGAAATAGAAATAAGTTTCACGATTAATGTTTTGCCCGGTTCGATTTCCACCTCAATTTCCTCGCCTAATCGCAGACCGTAGAAAAATGTCGGTGTATCGAGAACCGAAACATCCCCAAAATAATTGCTAAACTGTTCATATTCGCTGTGGACTTTCGGATACATCGTATGATTCATGAGATCGTGTGTCGTTACCTGTCGGTCCAGCTCCTCGAACAACTGCTTTTCAAGCGCATCAAAATCAACAGGTTCCATATGCTTGCCCGGGCGGTCGGTATACGCTTCCCGGTTTTTCAAAATGATGCGTTGCAGCTCAGGCGGAAAACCTCCAGGCGGTTGACCGATTTCCCCCTGGAACATTTCCACAACCGATTCCGGAAAATCGAGCGTATTCCCTTGTTCAAAAATATCTTTTTCCGTTAGATCGTTTTTCACCATATAAAGCGCCATATCACCAACAACTTTTGAGGATGGGGTGACTTTTACAATGTCGCCGAACAGTGTATTCACTCTCGCGTACATGTCTTTCACATCATCCCAACGCCCTCTTAAGCCGACCGCTTTTGCCTGCTGCTGCAAGTTGCTGTATTGCCCGCCCGGCATTTCATGTTCGTAGATGTCCGGATGGGGCGCGCTCAAACCACTTTCAAACCCTTGATAATACGTGCGCACATCTTCCCAGTAATTGCTTAGTTTACTGGCGGATTCCACATCCAATGCCGGTTCCTTGCCCGTTCCTTTCATGGCGTAATACAAGCTTTCCATGCTCGGCTGCGAAGTGGACCCGGCCATTGCACTGATCGCGGTGTCGACAACATCGACGCCGGCGTCGATCGCTCTTGCATACGTAAAGACGCCATTACCGCTTGTGTCGTGCATATGCAGATGCACGGGGAGGTCTACGGTTTCTTTTAACTCGCTTACCAATTGATAGGCCGCTTCCGGCTTCAGCAAGCCTGCCATATCTTTGATGCCGAGAATATGAGCTCCTTCGGCTTCCAACGTTTTCGCAAGCTCTTTATAATAGGTCAAATTGTATTTCGAACGATTGGGATCAAGGATGTCACCGGTATAACAGATCGCCGCTTCCGCGATTTTACCCGTATTTCCGACCGCTTCGATTGCTTTTGTCATCCCTTCAAGCCAATTGAGGGAATCGAAAACGCGGAAGACATCGATGCCTGCATTAGCGGACGTTTCTACAAATTGTTCGATGACGTTGTCGGGATAATTTTTATATCCGACCGCGTTCGCCCCGCGAAGAAGCATTTGGAACAATACATTCGGCATTTTTTCCCGAAGGTTTACCAAACGCTCCCATGGGTCTTCATGCAAAAAGCGCATGGCCACATCATACGTTGCTCCGCCCCACATCTCCGTGGAAAACAGGTCAGGCAACATGCGTGCTGTCGGCTCGGCAATTTTTAGCAAGTCATGGCTGCGCACGCGTGTCGCGAGCAATGACTGGTGGGCATCGCGGAACGTCGTGTCCGTTAAAAGCGTGCGTTCCTGGTCTTTGAGCCATTTCGCAAGCCCGTCGGCACCGCGCTCATCCAGCACCTGCTTCGTTCCCAACGGCATAGGCGCGTCTTCATCTATCTTCGGCATGCGAGGCGCGGAAAAGACCGGTTTCTTCTGTTGCTCCAGCCCCGGGTACCCATTGATCACCGTTTCTCCGATAAACGTCAACATCTTCGTTCCCCGATCTTTCCGGCGTGGGAAAACGAACAATTCCGGCGTGTCATCGATGAACGACGTATTGTATTCTCCGTTTAAAAATTGTGGATGTTGCACGACATTTTCCAAAAAGGCAATATTTGTTTTAATGCCGCGAATACGAAACTCCCGTAAGTTTCTGAGCATTTTCGCGGCAGCGACATCAAAGGAGAGTGCCCATGTCGATACTTTAACGAGCAGCGAATCGTAATGGGGACTGATCTCCGCGCCCTGGAATCCGTTTCCTGCATCCAGGCGCACACCGAAACCGCCGCTGGAGCGGTACGCCATAATTTTTCCCGTGTCCGGCATGAAGCCATTCTCCGGATCTTCGGTTGTTACACGTGACTGAATCGCGTACCCATGGGTACGGATCTCCGATTGCTCGGGCAGCGCGATAACGGACCCGTGTATAGGGAGGCCATCGGCAATGTATAGCTGCGTGTGCACGATGTCCACGCCTGTCACCATTTCCGTGATCGTATGCTCGACTTGAATGCGCGGATTGACTTCAATAAAGTAAAAGGTCCCATCATCGCCAACGAGAAATTCGACAGTACCCGCGTTCAAATAATTAATGTTTTTGGCAAGGTCCACCGCCGCCTGGCAAATATCATCCCTGAGCTGTTCGCTTAGCGAGCTGCTGGGAGCGATTTCAACAACTTTTTGATGGCGCCTTTGCACTGAACAATCCCGTTCATACAAATGCAAGGTGTTGCCTTCATGGTCACCGAGAATTTGCACTTCAATATGCTTAGGGTTTTCAATGAGTTTTTCCACATAGACCTCATCGCTGCCAAAAGCGGAGCGCGCTTCCGAGCATGCCCGCTCATATGAATCCCTTACTTCTTCCGGGGTGCGGACAATCCTCATCCCGCGTCCGCCGCCGCCCATGCTCGCCTTAATGATAAAGGGATAGCCGTGTTCCGCGGCGAATTTCTCCACTTCTTCGACACCGGAAACGGCGCCGTCGCTTCCCGGAATAACCGGGAGGCCTGCTTCAATCGCGGTTTTGCGCGCCTGAATTTTATCGCCGAACATATGTAAATGCTCGCTCTTCGGCCCGATAAAAATAATGCCTTCTTCTTCACAACGCTCCGCGAAATGCGTATTTTCCGCCAGAAACCCGTATCCCGGATGAATGGCATCTACGCCTGTCCGTTTCGCAGTCGAAATAATATTCTCAATGTCCAAATAAGCGTCAATCGGTTTTTTTCCTTCCCCGACTAAATAAGCTTCATCCGCTTTATAGCGGTGAAATGCACCTGTGTCTTCTTTGGAATAAACCGCCACTGTACGAATATGAAGTTCCGTACAAGCCCTGAAGATTCGAATTGCAATCTCGCCGCGGTTTGCAACGAGTACCTTTTGAATATTTTTCAGTTCACTCACGTCGGTTCCTCCATTCTCCATTTTTCTATCTAAAAAAGGTGTTTCACTATAATAGCATTTCTTACAACTTGAATCTACAAAAAATTTTATATAATTGTTGGCGACCCGATAAGCATTAACCATCAAACGCCTTGTGCTGCCAACTTTTTCACCAAATTAAAAAAAACCAATTCCACTTTGCAGAATTGGCTTATTGATTTACCGTTCGGTCATGTAAGGCGGATAATTTTCTTTCGAGCTCATTCATGATATGTTTGCCGGCCTGTTCATCGATTAAATTTAAGCGAATGGCGAAATCTATTTCACGGGAAAGCCCAAACATTTGCGTGTCCAGCACCTCTTCATAAAGCGGACATTGCGGCATCGTTAAGTTTTTCATTTGCACTTCAATCAGTTGCCTGATTTTTTCAGCATCTGCCTTGAGGACAGCATAGGCCTGTTCTCTGCTATCGGTTACGGTCTCCATATGCACATGAATCCCTCCAGATAAAATGAAACTACCATCAGCGCAAGGATTACCCCCTTTGATGGTTAGTTGAACGAATCTGGGTGTTAGCGCCGGACGCTTATCACCGAGGTAAAACTCCTATTGTTATCTTATCGATTATGCCGTTAAATTGCAAGAACACTTTTCAAAACGTTCGGTGGACCAGGATCTTCATTTGGCTGATCTATTACCAGCCTACTCCACCAAAGTTAAAAAATACTCAAATGGAAGTGCCGGGATAAACGTTTTAAAAGCTCGACCCCTGCCAAACTGTTTCCTTTTTCATTCAATGGGGGGCTGTAAATCCCGATGCCCATGCCGTCCGGAACGCTTCCGAGAATCGCTCCGGATACTCCGCTTTTTGCCGGAATGCCCGCTTTTATGGCAAGTTCTCCCGATTCGTTATACATCCCGCATGTGACCATAAACGTTTTAACCATTCTTGCAACCGGCACCGGAACAATTTGTTCTCCCGTCTCAGGGGAGCGGCCTTCGTGGCCAAAGACGAAACCGATTCTCGCGAGATCGCAACACGTCATGCTAAGCGCGCATTGTTTCGTATACACATCCAACAAAGGTTCCACATCACTGTTGATGACCCCTTCCCCTTTTAAAAAATACGCCAGCGCCCGGTTATGATCTGCCGTTTCCAATTCCGATGCGGCTACTGCACGATCATAAGTCAGTTGTTCATTTCCGGTTAGTTCACGTACAAACCGCAGCAAACGCTCCAATTTGTCCGTTGCCGTCCGGCCGCCGATCATGGACGTAACGGTAAGCGCCCCGGCGTTAATCATGGGATTTAGCGGTTTTGAGCGATTCATTAATTCCAGTCGTGCCATGGAATAGAACGGCCCGCCGGTCGGTTCCATCCCGACTTTGCCAAACACTTCATCTTCCCCGCTATCCATAACTGCAAGCGCGAGCGCCACCACTTTTGAGACGCTCTGCAATGTAAACATCCGCTCTTTGTCCCCAAAGCCTATGCATATCCCGTTTTTTGTATATAAAGCGCACCCAAGAGCATCAGGGGCCGCACGCCGCAATTCCGGAATGTATGTGGCAACCTCTCCTTCGCCAGTAAAAGCACGCATCTCCTCAACGATTTCTTCAACCTCAATTTCAAACTGCGCAAAATCTTCATGCAATGCTACCGCCTCCCGGTTACACGTTTACGTTTATTCTTCTTTTTTTGGTATGTTACCATAAAAGAAAAAAACATAGAGGAGCTACTGCAATGGACCCTTTTATTGTCCCCATATCGGGAAACGCCAAACATCGAATTACCCTTGACCCCACCGTCTGGATCTTTGATAATCGAAAAGTCGATCTGGAAGCATTATTTCAGGAAAATCAATCTGGAGAAGCGTCGGAGGAAGAGAGGGGAAACATCGGTCCGAGGCGTTGGCAAACCAATCAGATTCGCACGAAAAAAGAAGCCTTGATTGAAGGCTCCTATGGCATGAAACTTGAACCATTTATTGACAATGCCGAACCATCCCCATCCGCAACCACCCTTGTCGCTGTCACATCATCAGGGGAAAAAGTCACAGCCCCTTTGGAAACCGGAAAAACATGGATCGCCGGTTTCTCATCCGCAGGCATGGCGCTAAAAGAAGATGGTCCAATCCATATCTATTTTGCGGATGGCACGAACCAGCGTTCACCGGTGACCCATGTAGTTGAACTGCGGGTAGAATAGCGTGCCTATCGACTTTCAACCCCCGGGCTGAACACTCCGTCGTTCGGCCCTTTCTCTACAACAAATCCGCCGCCAGTTGCGCAAGCGAAGACCTTTCTCCTTTCGCAAGCGACACATGGCCGCTGACCGATTGGTCTTTAAAACGCTCCACCACGTAAGCAAGCCCATTGTTATAGGCATCCAAATACGGATGATCAATCTGGTCCGGATCGCCCATCAACACAATTTTCGTATTCTCGCCGACTCTTGTTAGGATCGTTTTCACTTCATGTTTCGTTAAATTTTGCGCTTCATCCACAATGATCAGCTGCCCGGGCAAGCTGCGCCCGCGAATATACGTGAGCGCTTCAACTTGAATCGAGCCTAACCCGGATAAAATATTGGCCACTTCTTCGGGTTTATTTGCGTTAAACAAAAATTCCAAATTATCATAAATCGGCTGCATCCACGGACGTAATTTTTCCTCTTTTTCCCCGGGCAAATATCCGATATCTTTTCCCATCGGTACGACCGGCCTCGCAAGCAGCAACTTTTTATAAATGTTTAAATCCTCTGTTTGCAATAAACCTGCCGCCATGGAAAGCAGTGTTTTTCCGGTACCTGCTCTCCCTGTCAACGTCACCAAGGGCAGCGTTTGATCCAACAGAATATCAAAAGACATCTTTTGTTGAACGTTCCTTGGCTTAATCCCCCATACACTTTCTCGATCATGGGTGAGCGGCCGCAGCACCTTTCCTTCATGATCGACACGTCCCAATCCGGACATCGAAGGTTTGACCTCATTCTTAAGAATGACAAAAGATCCTGGATACAGGGGGGGACAAGGGATGGACGTTACGGGGAGCTCCCGGTTTTTATAAAATTGTTCCAACAAAACAGGCTCCACGTGAACACTTTCATAACCTTTGTATAGATCATCATCGACAATCACGCGGTCACTGAGAAAATCTTCTGCCTTTAAGCCGAAGGCTTCCGCTTTAATACGCACGAGCGCATCCTTGCTTACTAAAATAACCTGTTCATCACGCGCTTCTTTCTTTTTTTCGGCTTCAACATTTAAAGCCAACGCAATAATCCGATTATCATTTGTTGCATCAGGCAGAATGTTTTTTAACTTTTCATAAGAGCGGTGGTTTAACTCCACGTGCAATTGACCGCCATTTTCTAGAGGCACCCCTTGATGCAACGGCTTGCGGGACCTTAGCTGATCAAGGAGTCGCGCCACTTCCCGGGCATTTCGTCCGATTTCGTTCATGTGCTTTTTTTTCGCATCCAACTCTTGCAACACAATCGCGGGAACGAGAACATCATTTTCCTTAAAAGAAAAAAGGGCACGAGGGTCTTGCAACAGGACATTTGTATCAAGAACATAGGTTTTTTTCAATTCGTTACCTCCCGGTTTGCGAATAACGGTAACGGAGGCATGAAGCATTGCCTCTTACTTTTGTTTATGCAAAAGGAGAGGCAAAATTGACAAGTCTTTTTAATCCATGCCGTCAGACATGTTAAAATAGAAGGAGATGTTTGGCTGGGAAAGGAGTGAAGCAGACCGCTGTATTTTGTACATGCAGCAGGATGCTGCGTTGAAATATGCGAACAAAGTGTTTATTATGCAGTCGAATTGACCGGATTTCCGACGATGACCCTCTCGCAAAAAAGTTGCGCAACCGCCCGATTCACACGTACACATGCGCTGAATGTTACGACCGGATTTCGCGGAAAGCAAAAACCCGGCGAGGGGAAAAACAATCATAGAAAAGAGCCACTGCAGAAGATTTGCAGTGGCTCTTTTTTTAGGCTGCTTTTTTCTTATGGATTCGCAGACGAATCCGGTAAACGCCAAGCACTGCCGCTATCACAATCAGAGCTTCGGCGACGGGCATAAAAATGGCAAAAAACGTTAAGACAAAGCAACCGATGACGAGACCGGTGTACACGACCACATTTTTTAGCAACGGCAATTTTCTCGCGAAGCCTAGGTTAAATACGATCACACTTAGGACGACTACGGAGAAGTACAGGAGCCAAAAGCCGAGGGCCATATCGTCATAGATCCCAAACAACTGTGCAAACCAGGAAAAATCACCTTGAGAGAGTTGCCCTCCTTCTTGCACTTCGCTTACCTCCTACTTACGTTGAAATTTTCTTATTGCGTTTTTGTTCGCGCTCACGCATAGACGTGCTTAACGTTTTCTTGCGAATGCGTATAGCCTGCGGAGTAAGCTCACAATATTCATCGTCATTCAAGTATTGCATCGCTTCTTCAAGGGTTAGAATACGCGGTTCTTTTAAGTTCTCCGTCTGTTCTTTTGTGGCGGAACGAATATTGTTGGCCGCTTTTTCTTTCGTAATGTTCACCGCCAAGTCGTTCTCCCGGCTGTGCTCGCCGACAATCATGCCTTCATAAACCTCTGTGCCCGCTTCAACAAACAGCATGCCGCGGCCTTCCAAATGCAACATGCTATACGTCGTTGCTTTTCCTTTTTCTTTGGCCACGAGGACGCCTTCCCTTCGTCCGGCAATTTGCCCTTGAATAAGTGGCTGATAGGAATCAAAAGAGTGATTAATGATGCCGTACCCTTTTGTTTGCGATAAAAATTCAGTGGAATATCCAACCAACCCTCGCGAAGGAATGAGAAATTCGAGGCGAGTCTGGCCTTCGCCTTCTTGTTTCATGTTCAGCATTTCGCCTTTACGTTCGCCGAGCGATTCCATGACAGCGCCTGTGTACGCTTCCGGGACATCGATTTGCACGCGTTCAAATGGTTCATGTTTGACCCCATCGGTCTCTTTTATAATCACTTCCGGTTTGGAGACTTGCAGCTCATATCCTTCTCGGCGCATATTTTCAATAAGGATGGAGAGGTGCAATTCCCCACGCCCGGAGACCATCCATGCATCCGGCGAATCGGTTTCCTCGACTTTAAGACTCACATCCGTTTCCAATTGCCGCATTAATCGTTCTTCGATTTTCCGGCTCGTGACGTGGTCGCCTTCCAATCCGGAAAACGGACTGTTGTTGGCCAAAAACGTCATTTTGAGCGTAGGCTCATCGATGCGGAGCGCAGGCAAAGCTTCCACATGGTCCTCGAGGCAAATCGTTTCCCCGACGTTAATGTCATCGACACCTGCAATCGCGATGATGTCCCCGGCTTCGGCCTCTTTGATTTCTTGTTTTTCGAGACCATGAAAACCGAACAGCTTGCTGACGCGGAATTTTCGTTCTTCGCCATCCCTCGTAATCAAAACCGCGCGGTCTCCATGGGCAACTTTTCCTTGGAATACGCGGCCAACCCCGATTCGTCCCAGAAAATCATTATATTCCAACATCGTGATTTGAAATTGGAGCGGTTCATCACTCGTATCCCTAGGGGCAGGCACGTGCTCGTCAATCGCGTCAAAAAGTACTTCCATGCCCCGGTCTGTCTCATCTTCCGGGAGTTTGGCCGTGCCGTTGATCGCTGATGCATAAAGCACCGGAAAATCAATTTGGTCTTCCGTCGCGCCCAATTCGATAAAGAGATCCAGCACTTCATCGACGACCTCTTCCGGCCGTGCATTTTCCCGGTCAATTTTATTCAACACGACGACGGGGGTGAGTTTTTGTTCAAGCGCCTTTTTTAACACAAACCGCGTTTGCGGCATGCAGCCTTCATAAGCGTCGACGACGAGAAGTACCCCGTCCACCATTTGCAAAATACGCTCCACTTCCCCGCCGAAATCGGCGTGTCCCGGCGTGTCAAGGATGTTGATTTGTTTTTCTTTATACTGTAAAGCTGTATTTTTCGCTAAAATCGTAATGCCGCGTTCTTTTTCCAAGTCATCGGTATCCATTGCGCGTTCATCTACTCGCTCGTGCGCTTGAAATGTTCCCGATTGCTTCAACATTTCATCAACGAGCGTGGTTTTGCCGTGATCCACATGCGCAATAATCGCGATATTGCGCAAGTCGTTGCGTATATTCTTCACAGGGCAGTTCTCTCCTTAGTCTAAGCAGATTCTTTAACTTTTCGATTTTACCATAAAGAGGGCGGAATCAGCAAAAAACTTACGCGTTGGAATTGGCTTTAAGGCGTCATACATTCCCTATGGTGACCGGCAGCGGGTTTATGCTGGCATTTCAGGCTCCATGAACTATTCATGGCGACCGATAAACCGTCCATGGTGACCGAAATTGTCCTTAGCGAACGAATTCGGGCCGACGCAACAAGCCCCCCGCCCCTCCCATGAATCAATGAATCACCCAAGCGATTGCTCTGTACGCCCCATCTTTTTCCCGACCTCCCCCTTCACTCCTATTGATATCCTTGTCCGTTTTCTTTACACTGAACGCAGGAAACGAAAAGCAGGTGAATTTGATGCGAAAAATAAACTGGACCCTTTTATTTCTGGCCTTTCTTGCCACTGCGTCCATCTTGTCTTATGGCGTTGCAGTGGCGGAACGAAGTTTCATGATCGCGATCGTCGCAACCATCGTTCTGTATTCTTCGTTTAAAGGCGCGGCAATCTATCGGAAAAAGAACCCGGTTACTTAGTTCTGCCGATTTTCCGATTTGCTGAAAGGCCGCTGCGGTCTAAAAAACGAACAGCCCCTCGCACCTCTGTGAAGGGCTGTTCGTTTTTTTATCGTTCAGCATTACATCTTTGATAAATTTCTTTGAAGACGTTTTTCTCGCCTGCGAGCACTGAACATGAATCTTTAAACAACGTATCATGGTCAAACAGCGGGGAGCAGCCGGCATCCGTTTCCGCAAGCAAAACCATCGCGCCCGCGTAGTCCCACGGCGATAAGCGCATATTTACATAGGCATCCAGACGCCCGGCCGCGATATAGGCCAGCTCCAAGGAAGCCGCGCCGTATGACCGGGTCGCGCGCACGTCTCTAACAAGACCCGCGAACACTTCTTTCGTTTTCGCGTCTGCCCTCCCTACGAGCCAGCGGGCGTTAAAACCGATAATTGCCCGCGATAAGTCCACCGTCTTTCTCTGGTGCAATCTCTTTCCATTCAGATATGCACCCTCTCCTTTAACGGCGGTAAACAATTCATCGGCAATCAAGTCATAGACCACTCCGACTTTGCCTTCCCCTTCATAATGGATCCCGATGGAGATCGAAAAATTCATGTATTGGTGCACATAATTCGTCGTGCCATCGATTGGATCGATATACCAAGTCACGGCATTTTCGGGGATTGGTTCCTTATGTTCTCCTTCTTCCCCGACAACAAAGTGTTTTGGATATGTTTCTTTAATTTTTTTCGTCAAAAGACGTTGCACTGCATAATCATTCTCGGTCACAAGGTCATCCGCGTCTTCCTTCGTGTCAATATCCAGCTTTCGAATGGCAGGATCGTAAAGACGGTGGGCGGCCTCTGTTATAAATGCTATTGCGTGATCTTTCATCGCTGTCCAATCCACGGGATGACCCTCTCCTTCGATGTTCGATAAAATGGATATGGGTAGTATCTCATATCTGTTGTTGTTTTTGAAAGGGGGTCGCGTGTCCATCCATACTACCCGTCTATGTACATGTACTATTTTCCCCTTTTCCGGCTGCCATAAACAAGAAAAACGGGCAAATGCCCGTTTTTCTTTTCATACCTATGAATGCGTTTTCCCCGGGTGTTAGCACAAACAGGCCGATCGCGACGCACAGGAAATGAAGTTTCACTTTATCGCTACGCTTCTAAACGTATGAGCTCCTGTCTAAGTTGTTTCAAGCGTTGTTTTGTTTCACTCTTGCCTTCTTCATCATTGCCTTTCATTGCATCATGGAGCGTGACGAGTTCATAATCGATTTCCAGACGTAGCACCGGTATTCTTTCTTCAGCGTCAGTCCTCTTAAGCGCTTGGATGACTTGTTCCATCATACACACCCCTCTTTTTTTTAGAGCCTCGGACAACCATAAGCAATGACATGATTAATTATTCTGATTTCGATTATTATATCATATGCGTTCCATATTTCAAGCGTCCTGTTCATTTCAATATAAAAAAATCCTGTCACTCCTTTCGGTTTGATTCCTTGTCTCACAAACGCTATCATAATGAAAAAAGGAGTTTTTCCAGATGGATCTTCCAACATTTACACAAGACGATTTCCATGTTTTTGATATCGATGGGCTCGAACCACGAATGGAAGCGATACGGGAAAAAATTCAACCGAAATTTAAAGCGTTGGGGGAACCACTGGCTGAACAACTCAGTGATTTAACAGGGAATGACATGTTCTTGCACATCGCTAAACACGCGCGGCGCAAAACAAACCCGCCATCGGATACATGGCTTGCCGTCGCCCATAACAATCGTGGCTATAAAAAACATCCCCATTTCCAAGTCGGATTGTTTGATGACCATCTTTTCATTTGGCTTGCGTACATTTATGAGCTTCCGAATAAAAAAGAAATTGCGCAGCTATTGTTGGACAACCAAGACCAACTCGAAAAACTACCCAATCATTATGCCGTTTCTCTCGACCATACAAAGAAAAACGCACGCACGTTGGAAGCAATGGATTCCGAGGAACTGCAAAAAAGCCTCGTTCGTTTTCGAGACGTGAAAAAAGGGGAGTTTTTGATCGGACAGCAAATCCCCCACGATGATCCTGTCCTGGGAGATGGGGACAAGCTCTTTGCAACGATTATGGATACTTTTTCACATGTCCAATCCTTTTACGACAAAACAACCCAATGGCACATATAAAAAAACAAGGCGAGCAAAGCCTTGTTTTTTCACGTTTGCTTGATAATCTCTTCCGGTTTTTTTTCCTTGGCCAGCCGAACCGTTCGCCAGCACGATTGATCCGCTTGTTGATCATAATCACGGAAATACGTCTTTTCCTCATTTTTTGCCGGTACCACTTCTTTAAATTGGTTATACGCCCGTAGTAGTTCACCGGCTTTCACACCTTCGTTGTAAGCGTTATCCACTTGCGTAAAAAAGTTCGCCACCGTGACAATCTCATCTTCGGTCCAATCGGTGGAAAAGGGAATGGCTATTTCATCTTTCATCATGACACACCTGCCTCGCCTCCATTATAGCAGGCAATCGACGCACGGCAAACAGCAAAAAAGATGGTGCACCCGCCACCTTAGCGACCCTGCACCACCTTTTTGATCTCCCAGCTGTTACCTTGACGCGCGTTTTTTCTTGCATGCTTCGCAATTTCCGTATAACGTTGCCATCTTATCCGCTTTGAAATGTTCAATGGTACAGTCACATTCCGAACAAACGATCATTGCCATGCCATCGCACTCCTCATGAAAGCGTTTTTTATTTCGTATCTTTATAATATGATGTCATAATTCATTTGTCAATGAAGGAATTGTATGTCACATTACGGAAATCGGATGGCAGAAGCCAGAGCTCAGTTTTTAGGTTCATTTGGGATCACTCATTCTCTAGTTCAATTTCTGCCGGATCGATAAAGTCGTAGCCTTCGGCCTCGAGGTCTATAATAATATCTTCAAGGGCATCATTCGTCCATTCCCGATCGTGCATAAGAAGATTGGCTCCGTTTTGTAAAAGTTCTGTCTCTACCATCATTTCCGCTAGGGCATCGGGCTCTGTATATTCTTCTTCCCAATCAAACCCATAAGTCCAATTCATGCCCAGCATTCCTTCTTCTTCCACGACTTCCCAACTGCGATCTGTATTCGCTCCAAAAGGAGCGCGGAAAAAGTCCGGTCTTTCCCCAGTAATCCGTTCGATTTCATCGTTTAAATCGACAATTTCATCTTCGACCTCTTCCTCGGTGATCTCCTGTAAATTTGCATGGGTCATGGTGTGGTTTCCTAGTTCATGGCCATGTTCGAGAATATCAAGGAGCTGTTCCTCTCCTTCTTCATCATTTATAAAATGGTGATTGATGAAAAAGATTGCCGCAACATCAAGCTCGTCGAGCGTTTCCGCCATCTCAACGGCGTATTCATCCGGCGCATCATCAATGGTAATTAAGACCGCTTCTTCTTCGGCATCGTCAATGGGTTCTAACGACCAGTCATTTTCGTTTAGTGTGTACACCGGTTCAGGCGTTTCTTCTTTAGGTTCCTCATTCTCTTCTTCGGGCTCCGTTGAAACATCTTCTCCTTCTTCTTCCCTTTCGTTTTCTTCTTCGGGCCCCGCGCTCTCTTCCTCTTCATTCTCCTCTATGCCAGCCTCTTCTTCCGCTTGTTGGCATGCCGCGAGCACTAGCATTCCAGCTGCCGTCCAACAAAGCATTGTTTTGGACAAACGCATTTTCCATTCCCCCAGCCTATGTATTCCACGTTCTCGTTCAATCTTACATATTTCTACAAAAGTTGCAATGAATTTTCAAAGATTGAAAGGTTTTTCCTTCCATATTAATATTTTGACGTTATGCTTTCTTTTCCATTACATTTTCTTTACCTTCGCCTCTCGTTTTCATTTCCGTGATATCATCGATTTAAAGATGATGACGTCTGAAAAAAGGTCGTGAGAGAGTATGACAGTTAGAAAACTTGGCTTATCGCCAAGCCTTTATGTCGAAAGCCTTCGTTGCATTTATGCAGGAAAAAATTTTATACTTTCTTACCTGCCTAAAAAAACAGGTCTTATAGCCAGCATCTTTGCTATTATTATAATTTCATCCTCATGCAGCAATTCAGACGAAATAAAAACACTTGAAGCAGTCACTACCCCCGAAGGACCCAAAGCATTATTGTTCATTGATGAAAATAAGCGTGATATCGAACGCCCTTACTATGACGCATTAATTGATTTTCAAAACAGAAGTGACACAGAAACAGACGTTACGATTATTCGAGAGCAAGAGGCCGAATTTGATCAATATGAAGTGGAGGAATTTCCCACGCTTATGCTGGTCCACGAGGATCAATCCGTCACGGTTGTCAGTGGTGAACAAACCGCGGAGCAACTCGTAACAATATTACAGGATAATTTCAACCAACGTTAAAACACCGGTGCTGTCATCAGCACCGGTGTTTTTCTGTCTTATTTGTTACATGGAATGGACTGGCGTGCCCAACGCCACATCGGCTGCTTCCATGGTAATTTCTCCAAGGGTCGGGTGGGCATGAATCGTCATGGCCACATCTTCTGCAGTCATGCCGGCTTCAATGGCAAGTCCAACTTCGGCGATCATATCGGAGGCATTTGGGCCGGCGATTTGGGCACCGATGACTAAGCCATCATCCTCCCTTGTGACAAGTTTCATAAACCCGTCGGTATCATTGAGGGACAAGGCCCGTCCGTTGGCCTGGAATGGAAACTTCGATGCTTTTGCTTCATAACCGGCTTCTTTGGCTTCCTCTTCCGTATAACCGACGGATGCCAGTTCCGGCTCCGAGAAAGCCACAAGCGGGATGCCAAGGTAATCAATGGCAGATGCTTCGCCGGAAATAACTTCAGCGGCAATTTTGCCTTCGTAAGATGCTTTATGTGCAAGCGGCGGACCATCGGTAATATCACCGATTGCGTATATATTGGATACGCTCGTACGCGCTTCTTTGTTGGTTTGAATGAGCCCGCTATCATCCATGTCAATACCGATTTGCTCAAGGCCAAGCTCTTCGGTATTCGGCTTGCGTCCAACGCTTACGAGCACATAATCGGCATCGATTTTTTGTTCCTCGCCCTTCACATCGGCCGTCACCGTCACGCCATCCTCTTTTTCTTCCACACCGTTCGCCATCGCTTGCGTGTAGAACGTGACCCCTTTATTTTTCAAACGACGCTGAACGAGCTGGGACATTTGCTTCTCAAATCCGCCAAGGATTCGTTTTTCGCCTTCGAGGACGGTCACTTCACTTCCAAAATTGGCATAAGCGCCTGCCAATTCAATGCCGATATAGCCGCCGCCGATAACGACGAGCTTCTCCGGAATATCTTCCAACGCCAACGCACCCGAAGAATCTATGACCCGGTCGCTATATTTAAAATTGGGAAGCTCAATCGGCTGAGAACCTGTCGCGATGATGGCATTCTTGAACTTGTAAGATTGCCCGCTGTTATTTTCACTGGACACTCTCACGGTGTCCTTGTCGGAGAAATACGCTTCTCCCTGTACAACGTTCACTTTATTCCCTTTTAACAGGCTCTGGACACCGCCTGTCAATTTTTCAACCACGCCGCCTTTCCACTCTTGTACTTTAGAAAAATCAACGGAGACGTTTTCTGCCTTAATGCCAAGCTCATCATTTCCATGCGCTTTTTCGTAACTGTGCCCGGCTTCGATCAAGGCTTTGGAAGGGATGCAACCAACGTTTAAGCAAACGCCTCCCAAGTCCCCTTTTTCGACAATCGTGACAGATTGTCCGAGTTGCGCGGCACGAATGGCGGCAACGTACCCCCCGGGACCAGACCCGATGATAATCGTATCTACTTCTTCTGCTAAATCTCCTACAACCATGTTTACCCCTCCATCATTATTAATTCGGGATCGTTAAGCAAACGTTTGACATGATTTAGCGCTTGCTGTGCAGTCACCCCGTCGATCAGGCGGTGATCATAACTTAACGATAACGCAAGCATCGGACGAACGACAACTTCCCCGTCTCGGACGACCGCTTTTTCTTCGATACGGCCAATGCCGAGAATGGCGACTTCCGGGTGATTGATGACCGGCGTGAAAAACGATCCGTTGGCCGAGCCAACGTTGGAGATCGTGCTCGTTCCCCCTTGCATTTCCGCACTCGATAATTTTCCATCTTTGGCTTTTTGGGCAAGTTCATTAACCTCAGCCGCGATCATGAAAATCGACTTGCGATCCGCCTCCGGCACTACCGGTACCATTAGTCCGCGGTCGGTGTCCGCGGCAATGCCGACGTTGAAATTCTTTTTATAGACAATTTCTTCGTTTTCATCATCAATGGAAGCGTTTAGAACCGGGTATTCCCTTAACGCCGACGTGTAAGCTTTAACGACATAAGGCAGGTATGTCAACTTGATTTCTTTCTCGGCTGCCACCGGCTTAAATCGTTTCCGGTTTGCGACAAGGGCACTCACTTCCACTTCATCCATGTGCGTGACGTGCGGCGCTGTCCGTTTGCTGTGAACCATTGCATTCGCGATCGTCTTGCGTATGCCTTTTAGCGGCACGCGTTCTTCCGATACATCGGCTGCTGCTTTCGGAGCCGCTTCTTTTTCCGCAGACTTCTCTTCTTTTTCTTCCGTTTCAGACGAGCCGCTCATAAAGGCATCCACGTCTTCTCTTAAGATTCGTCCGTTTTTGCCCGTCCCTTGTACGTCACTGATGTTTACGTTTTGTTCGCGAGCGTATTTGCGGACAGAAGGCATGGCAATGACTCGCTTATCGTCACTTGCGTCGTCTTGCTTTTGCCCCTCTTCTTTTTTATCCTTATCTTTTTTGTCCTCTTTTTCGGCGGTTTTTTGATCTTTCTCTTCTTCCTCTTCTTTCTCTGCATCATCCGACTCGCCTTCATCGGAGGACGGTTCTTCTTCTTCGGAACCGCTGCCGTCATCGATGGTAACGATGACATCCCCTACCGTCACCGTGGTGTTTTCCTCTACTTTTACGTCTAATATCGTTCCATCTACCGGAGAGGGGATTTCGACCACGGATTTGTCATTTTGTACTTCAACGAGAACATCGTCTTCTTCTACTTTGTCCCCTTCTTTGACAAACCATGAGACGATCTCACCTTCATGAATCCCCTCGCCAATATCCGGGAGCTCAAATTTATAAGCCACGCACAAGGCCTCCTTTATGGTGATCGCTCGTTTCCTCGGCAATCATTGGTTGGATAGCTTTTTAAAAATCGATGGTCGCTTTCGCTTTTTCGATAATATCGTTGTGGTCGGGCAGCCAAACATCTTCATCGGATGCAAACGGATAAACGGTGTCCGGAGCTGTAACTCTCGCCACCGGCGCTTCCAAATGCAAAATGGCGCGTTCGCTAATTTCCGCGGAAATGCCCGCTGCAACCCCTGCTTGCTTTTGCGCTTCCTGGATAACGACCGCGCGGTTCGTCTTTTTCACCGATTCGATGATCGTGTCAAGGTCGACGGGGCTGACCGTTCGCAAGTCAATGACTTCCGCTGCAATATTTTCTTCGCTCAGCTGTTCTGCCGCTTTTAGCGCGGAATGAACCATGGCACCGTAGGCCACGAACGTAATGTCGTCGCCTTCCCGTTTGATGTCGGCTTTGTCGAGGTCGACCGTATACGCTTCTTCGGGAACCTCTCCTTTCAAGGAACGGTAGAGCTTCATATGTTCCAGGTAAAAAACCGGGTCATTCGAGCGGATACTGGAGATGAGCAGCCCTTTGGCATCATATGGGGTTGACGGGATGACTACGCGAATGCCCGGGGTTTGCGCCATCAGCCCTTCCAGGCTGTCCGGATGCAGTTCAGGCGTTTTCACACCTCCGCCGAATGGAGCACGAACCGTAATGGGGCTGTCGTAGTAGCCACCTGTGCGGTAATGCATGCGTGACATTTGTCCGGCAAGGCCATCCATCACTTCAAACATAAAACCGATAAACTGAATTTCCATAATCGGCCGGAAACCGGTGACGCCAAGCCCAATGGCAAGGCCGCCAATGCCCGATTCGGCAAGCGGCGTATCAAAAACGCGGTCTTCGCCAAATTCTTCTTGTAGCCCTTCTGTCGCCCGAAATACACCGCCGTAATAGCCTACGTCCTCACCGAAAAGCAGAACGTCTTCGTCATTTTTCAATTCCGTGCGCATGGCATCTGTTATTGCCTTAATCATTGTCATTTCTGCCATTATTCACTCGACTCCTTCGCACGATACTCCTCCAATTGTTCCTGGAGGTTATTCGGTAATTCATTCCCCATAATTTCAATTAACTCGCTCACTTTTTGGCGAGGAGTTTCTTCCACTTCTTTCATTGCTGCTTTTACATCTGCTTTTGCCTCGTCGACAATCTCATTTTCTTTCTCTTCGGACCAGAGATCTTTACTTTCTAAGTACTTGCGGAATCTCACAAGCGGATCTCGCTTTTCCCATTCGTCATCCTCTTCCGAGGTTCGGTAGCGTGTAGGGTCGTCGCCAGAGAGCGAATGGGGGCCGTAGCGGTAACAAAGCGTTTCAATTAAGGTAGGTCCGTCCCCGTCAACCGCATTTTGCCTTGCTTTTTGTGTGGCCGCGTAGACAGCAAGCGCGTCCATCCCGTCGACTTGAACACCTTCAATTCCGGCGGCAACCGCTTTTTGCGCGATGGTTTCCGCCGCTGTCTGTTCATCGGCAGGCACGGAGATGGCATATTGGTTGTTTTGCACAACAAAGATTGCAGGAACATGAAACGCTCCCGCGAAGTTCATTCCTTCGTAAAAATCACCTTGCGATGCCCCGCCATCTCCCGTGTAGCTGATGACGGCTTGCGAATTTCCTTTTTTCTTCAAACCTAGCGCGATGCCAGCCGTTTGTACGATTTGGGCACCGATAATGATTTGCGGGACGAGTGCATTAAGCCCCTCCGGCATTTGTCCTCCTTTGTAATGCCCTTTGGAAAACAAGTAGGATTGCCAAAGCGGATACCCATGCCAAATCAATTGCGGGATATCGCGATAGCCGGGTGCAATCCAGTCCTCTTTATCAATGGCATAGTGAGAACCGATCATGGAAGCCTCTTGACCGGCCACAGGCGCGTAAAAACCAAGTCGGCCTTGACGGCCCAACGAGACGGCGCGTTGGTCAAGTATCCTTGTGTACACCATTCGGTACATGATGTCTTGGAGCTGTTCATCGGATAAATCGGGCATTTCATCCTCGTTAACCACTTTTCCGTTTTCATCTAGGATTTGAAACGTTTCATACTTATGTTTTGCCACAATGGCTCACCTCTTCTTTCCTGTCGTCGTACTAAAGTTCCGTGAAGTCGCTTCCGTTGCAGGCCCGTCCCACCTTTAATGTCGATTTACCAATAAGTTACCCGAATTATCCTTTTTTCAATCTTCCTTTTGAGTCTCTTTATCTGTTTCACTGTTACGCTGCAATGACTAATACAATATTTCTAAATCAAGTCTACCTTACTGGCATTTCATCCGTCAAACCATAGATTTATCTATTTTTCACCATCCATCCATGCATCTATCTGTTATACATCAAACGAGGGTTTACGAAGAACATTAGTGTAACAGTTCTGCCCTTCTGTTTCCCAGTCATTCTTCCACTAACCCTGCCGTCTGATAAAATTCTTCTTTTTTTTTATTGAAGGTGGATGTGAATTCGTTGAACGTTTCTTTATGATGGCCAACTGTCTCATATGTATCGTTAATGGCATCCACGTGTGCTTCCAAATCCTCATAGGCTAAATCTTCATCCATAAGCATTTCATAAAGTTCCCGGTCCAACTGCACACCATCCATGTACGCCTCATATAGAGCACCGTGCGCTTCATAGCGTTGTTCCATAACACCAATCACGGCCGCTGCCATTGCTTGGATCTTCTCATCGTCAATCTCTTGAACGTAGACAGCTCCTTCCCCAACCTCGTTGTATGCTTGTGTAAGGCTTTCTCTTTCCGTGTCCATGCGCTCTTCCCGTTCATCAACAAATGCAGCAGCTTCTTCGGCGAGGGTCTCTATTTCATCCATCTCCGACAGGCCTAATTCAATCATTTCCTCAAATCGTTCTCTTTCTGCTTCTTCCGCAGCAATGATAGGCTCCTGTTGCTTCACAAAAGTTTCTTCCAGATTCACCGCCTCTTCCAAATGCGCTTGTACCGTTTGCTCCGGCGTAACGCCGCATGCTGCTAGTGCCAAGAGCATGAACCCTGATACGACGGCCTTAACCTTTGCATTCACGAGCCAACCTCCTCTAATCACTAAGTCGTATTCGTTGTTATCATATAGCAATTGTTAAGCGCTTGCAAAACAAGCCGCCTACATTCTTTATCCAAAATTGGGTGTTTAACCAAACAATGTGTGTTCTTTTGCATAAAGTGTAGAGTAAACGCTCAACAAAGAGCAGAGCGTAAATACAAAAGGAGGGGTTTCTCCATGTCATATGGTTACGGCGGATGCGGCGGAATGAGCTACGGTGGCTACGGCGGAATGGGTCATGGCGGCTACGGCGGCGGATTCGCGCTGATCGTTGTTCTCTTCATTCTGCTTATCATCGTTGGGGCCGCGTACGCTCCTGCTAAAAAATAACAAACCACGAGGAATCGGCATTCTGCTTCCCGTGCAGAGTGCCGTATTTATGTATGTCAAGCGCTTTTAGACTTTTGCCGGGCATGCATTTCTGTTACAATTAATAAAAATAATCGTTGCCACATAGCTCGAAAACGCTTATTTGTACAGGTTCTGGAATGGTCATTCAACCTACACCTGTGCCTCATTTAACATACATCAAAAAGTCACCAAAAGGAGGCGCAACAACTTGATTACGATGAAAGACATTGTGCGCGAGGGAAACCCGGTGCTTCGAGAAGTCTCTCGGTCTGTAGAAAATCCGCCCTCAAACGAAGACCGGGAATTGCTTAAGAAAATGTTGGATTTTCTAATGAACAGCCAAGACCCTGACATCGCCGAGAAATATGACCTTCGGCCAGGCAGCGGTTTGGCAGCACCGCAACTAGGGGTTCCGAAGCGGATGTTTGCCATGCATGTGACCGATGAACGCGAGCGTTTGCATAGCTATGGGTTCTTCAACCCTCGTATTATCAGCCATTCCCTCGAAGAAACGCACTTGGAAAACGGAGAGGGCTGCCTCTCGGTTGATCGTGAGGTGGAAGGCATTGTGCCCCGATATGCTCGTTTGAAACTGAAGGCGCGAACACTTGAGGATGAGGAAGTTGTGTTGCGATTCAGAGGCTTGCCCGCGATCGTCGTCCAACATGAAATCGACCATTTAAACGGCGTCATGTTTTATGACCGCATTGAAGATTACAGCGGTCCGTATAAAAAAACGGTGCCCACCATCTAAAAAGAGACTATCCGCGTTTTTTTTAGAAGTGAGCGATTGGAAGTCGGATTGGCAGAAATCGGTGAAAAACCGATTTCTCCTCCAATGTTACGGTACAAGTCCCAGCTTTTTTAGCCCATTGGCAATCCCGTCATCATGAACAGCTGTTGTCGTAAAATCCGCAGATGCTTTTGCTTCTTTCAACCCATTTCCCATTGCTACCCCGGTACCTACATGCTCGAGCATTTCAACATCATTGAGCGCGTCCCCAAATGCGAATGTATCCTTTATATCCACTTGAAGCATGTCAGCGGCCTTCTGCACTCCTTTAGCTTTAGATCCGGCAGCCGGCAAGACGTCCACTGATAATTCATGCCAACGCACAAAACTAAAATCCCGATACTCGTTGTACGTAAAAGCTTCTTGTTCCGCCGTAAACAGCAAGGCCTGATAAATATCTCCTTGACGCGGGTGAATGCTAATCGACGGGTATGGCATCTTAAGTTCCCCTAAACATTGCGCAATTCTGGAATTATCTTTCACATCCGTCAGCATGCTTTTATGATCCATAAACACCATCACGTGCTGTTTTTTCATCGCATCTTCATGGAGTTCTCCCAATGCCCGCCGTTGCAATGACCTGGCTAAAACGACCTCCCCATTAACCACCACATAAGAACCGTTAAAGCTGACAAACGTATCAATTTCCAATTCTTTTCTCAATTGCTCAAACATGAATGGCGCTCTCCCAGTTGCAATCGCCACTTCATGGCCTCCATCCTTTAACGCACGAATCGCTTTTTTCGCGGTAGCGGGAACCTTTTTGCTGTCATCATAAAGTGTTCCATCAATGTCAAAAAAGACCATTTTTTTCGTCATACGGTTTTCTCCTTCTCCTTTGTTTATCTGCTCTTTATTATCTCTTAACTTTCGTCTCTTGAAAAGTCCAGGAGCTTTTCCATCAATTTACTGACACATTTCCGACGGTATCTACACAAAATAAACCAAAAGGAATTTTCGATCAGTGGCACCTTTTACGGAAATAACGGTTAGGAGGGATATAAGATGCTTAAAAAATGGAAAGAAAAGCTGCGTAAACGATATCGGTCTTTACTTCCAAAGCATCGCTCCATTCGCACGTAAACCGCTTGTCACATGGAAACCTTTAGCAATCGTTTGCTTTCTTTAGAAAAGTGAGCTATACTGGAAGAACTGGAATCAGGGTCGCTCAACATGCATAAGCCCCCTCCCGTCATGAATCTCGGCCAAGCATATTGATGATGGAAAGCTAGTATGCATGTTTGACGCTGACAAGGACGGAACGTAGATATTGATCGCGGGTTGAAACCCGGCCCCCGCCGGGGGCCTTTATGGGACAACCCGGCCGCAAACATATGTCTATACATTGAATGCACTCGTTCTTCTTTCCGTGAGAACGATGCATTTCGTCTGCCTATAAAAACGATTGCACGAAGGAGGATTTTCCATGATTTTTAAAGTATTGTACCAACCGCATTTTGATGAAATGCCGGTTCGCGAAAAAACCGAAACGCTCTTTATTGAGGCAGAATCAAAACAAGATGTGCGTAATAAACTTGCCGAGGACCATCTGAACATTGAATATATCCAGCAATTGTCAGACGCGCATCTTAAATATGAACAAAAAAGTGATGATTTTAAGGTGGAAAAGCGCTAAATGAAACAATTACAAAATGACCAAGTAGCTGTTTTCGCCCTTGGAGGGCTTGGCGAAATCGGCAAAAATACGTATGCAGTTGAATATAAAGATGAAATTATTGTTATTGATGCAGGAATCATGTTTCCAGAAGATGAATTGCTCGGCATTGATTATGTCATCCCTGATTACACATATCTATCCCGCAATCAGGAAAAAATTAAGGGTGTTTTTATTACCCACGGCCATGAAGACCATATCGGCGGCATCCCTTATTTGTTACGGGAAGTGAACGTGCCCGTCTATGGCGGAAAACTAGCCATCGGACTTTTACGCGGGAAACTGGAAGAACACGGCCTGCTTCGCAGGACAACGCTGAAAGAGTTGGAAGAGGACGATGTCATTACATTTAAACATACATCGATTTCTTTTTTCCGAACGACCCACAGCATTCCTGATTCGATGGGCGTCGTCGTACACACCCCCGAAGGGAACATTGTGCACACCGGCGACTTTAAATTTGATTTCACCCCGGTCGGAGAGCCTGCAAATTTAACAAAAATGGCGAAAATCGGGGAAGAAGGCGTCCTTTGTCTTTTATCCGATAGCACGAACAGTGAAGTGCCCGAATTTACGATGCCGGAAAGAAAAGTCGGTGAAAGCATCGACCATATTTTCAGAGAAGAGGATGGCCGCATTATTTTTGCCACGTTCGCATCCAACATTCACCGGCTTCAGCAAGTCGTGGAAGCAGCCGTCAATTATGGGCGAAAAATTGCCGTCTTTGGCCGCAGCATGGAATCGGCGATCACGATCGGGCAAGAGCTCGGGTATATTCGCGCGCCGAAGGATACGTTCGTGGATAACAGCCAAATCAACCGCTTGCCTGACAATGAGCTTGCCATCCTTTGTACAGGCAGCCAAGGCGAACCAATGGCGGCACTTTCAAGAATTGCCCACGGCACCCACCGGCAAATCCAGATTATCCCCGGGGATACGGTTGTCTTTTCCAGCTCGCCGATTCCCGGAAACGCTTTAAGCGTCAATAAGATTATTAACCAATTGTTCCGGGCCGGGGCAAATGTCATCCACGGTCCGTTAAACGATATCCACACCTCTGGACACGGCGGCCAGCAAGAGCAGAAGTTAATGCTCAGCCTCATGAAACCAAAGTACTTTTTCCCGATTCACGGGGAATACCGCATGCTCGTCAATCACAAAAGGCTAGGTGTCGATTGCGGCATTCCGGAAGACCGCATTTTTCTCATGGAAATCGGTGAAGTGCTCGCCCTGCGAAAAAATGAAGCCAAAAAGGTCGGCAAAGTTCCGGCGGGAACTGTATATGTCGACGGAAGCGGCATCGGGGACATCGGAAACATCGTCTTGCGTGACCGCCGCATCCTTTCGGAAGAAGGGCTCGTCGTTGTGGTTGTCAGCATCGATATGAAAAACTTTAAAGTTGCCGCCGGGCCGGATATCATCTCAAGAGGCTTCGTCTATATGCGGGAGTCCAGCCATCTTATTCATGATGCGCAGAAAATGTTGGAGAAGCATATTGATGAATTAATGAAAAGAAAAACAAGCCAATGGTCTGAAATCAAAAATGAAATCATCGAATTGCTCAACCCGTTCCTCTATGAAAAAACAAAACGCAAACCCATGATTTTGCCGATTATCATGGAAGTGTAAGCTGCTTAAGTTGCTTGGCAAGTGCTCCTTTTCAAGGAGCCTTGCTTTTTTATTTTTATTGTTTTACATTCGTACCGAAAGGGTATGCAAATTTTGACGAATGGGCGGAAAATACATCTTTTTTTACATCCATCCATTCGCAAATATGTTATACTTCCGTACGTGTTACTATATGCCCGAATTCGACAAAGGAGTGAATGTAATGGACGAACTACTCACAAACCCGTACGTCACAACTACATTGATGATTGTAGGGCAGCTTTTACTGGCAATCGTCGGCTATTTCATATTCCGAGCCATCGGAGGATCGCTGATTACCCGTACGTTTCAGCGAATGCAAGAAAGACGCAAGATGAACAATAACCGGGCACAAACCCTTGAAAAATTAGCAATGAATGTATTTTCCTATACATTGCTGTTCATCGTCATCGTGATTGTGATCGATATCTTCGGTCTTCCGATCGGACCGATCCTCGCGAGCGCCGGTGTTGTCGGTCTTGCCATTGGCTTCGGCGCACAAGGGCTCGTCAGTGACGTCGTTACAGGATTTTTCATCTTGTTGGAAAAACAGATTGACGTCGAGGATTATGTAACGATCTCTGAATTGGATGGCATTGTCGAAGAAGTCGGTTTGCGTACGACACGCATCCGCGCGTGGGACGGCACGCTTCATTTCATCCCCAATCGTGAAATCACGAGCGTAAGCAACCATTCCCGCGGAAACATGGAAGCAATGGTGGATGTTGGAATTTCCTTTAATGAGAATATCAGTGAAACGATGAAAGTCTTGCAAGACGCCATGAATCGTTTGGCTGAAAAAGAAGACGGTATTCTTGAAGGTCCGGACGTGCTCGGTGTCGGCTCTATCGATGAATACGATGTGAAAATTCGAATTCTCGCCTACACCGGAAACTTGCAACAATGGGGCATCCAACGGAAAATACTCCAGGCAAGCAAAGAAGCACTTGACGAAGCCGGCATCGAAATCCCGGTTCCACAACAAGTTTATTTCCAAGAAGAAAGAGATCGGTAAGAAATAGATAAATAGCGAAAAGCCAAAGGTTCCTATGTGCCAGTGCCTTTGGCTTTTTTACGTTGACAGTTTTTCAGGGATACCGTGATAATGTCCGAACACGTGGGCTGATTGAGCAAAAATGCACAAAAGAAACCGAGCGTGATATACATTGCTATCACTCGCCCGGCAGTCGGAGAGGTGTTAACCAATCTACCCCCTTCTTTTTCAATCATCAATGACTGCTTCAACGCACCCCGATTTCGCGTTCCTCGCCTTGCAGAGGTGCGTTGGTGCCTTCAACTGGAAGTAGAATAAAAGTTGGACACACAAAATTGGTGCATTGTTAAAATGGATCTAAAGGAGTGTGCCTATTTTGCAACATCATGATATAGAATTTAAACGGTATGCGGTGAAACTTATCGTTCATGAGGGTAAAAAAAGAGCAGATGTCGCGAGAGAGCATGGAATCTCCGCTAGCACGCTGGAAAATTGGGTGAGAAATTATCGTGAGGATAAGGGGGACTCCCTTTTCGGAAGCGGTTATCTCACGCCAGCGGAAGAGCAACATCAACGGGACGTGAAAAGAATTGAGGAATTGGAAGAAGAAGTGGCGATTCTAAAAAAGGCAGCGGCCTTCTTCGCCAAAAACCAGGAGTGATCTACCACTTCATCGAGGAACACCGACAAGAGTTTCGTGTGGCGAAGATGTGCGAGGTTTTAGGTGTTTCCAGAGGCGGCTATTACGAATGGCGCAACCGCCCGCAATGCCCGCAAAAACAGCGAAAAGAAACCATCGTTGAGGCCATCGAGCAAATCTTTATCCAATTCCGGAAAACGTTTGGGAGTCCGCGGATAACGAGGGAACTGCATAAACACGGCTTTACAGTCACTCAGAAAACGGTGTCGAATTATATGCGAGAATATGATCTTCGCCCAAAGACCGCCATGAAGAAAGGGAAAAAGACAACCGATTCCAATCATGATCACCCGGTGTATCCCAACCTGCTTCAACGGGATTTTCATACAGATCATCCCAACGAGGCTTGGGTGGCGGATATCACCTATATCTGGACCCGGGAAGGCTGGCTTTACCTGGCATCGGTGATGGACTTATTTTCTCGTAAGATCATTGGCTGGAATATCAGTCACCGTCTCACGAAAGAACTGGCCATAACTGCCTTACATCGGGCGATGCGCCTTCAACCTCCGCAAGAGGGACTCATCCACCACTCAGACCGGGGGAGCCAATATGCCTCCCATGCCTATCAGGCTATTCTCCAGGAACACGGCATGCTCACAAGTATGAGCCGGAAAGGCGATTGTTATGACAATGCGTGCATCGAGTCTTTTCACGCTACCATTGAAAAAGATCTGCTGGCCCATGAAACCTACGATACACGGGAGGAGGCTAAGATGAGCGTTTGGGAGTACATTGCCTGCTTTTACAACGAAGAACGTACCCATTCCACCATTGGCTATATGTCGCCTAACCAATTCGACCGGCAGTATAGACAAGCTCAAAGAGGCGACATGACGGTGTAACGAAAAAACGCTGATAGCAAATATGATCGTTATGCTGGGAGCCGTGAAGTTTACCTTTGACAGCTGTGCCCGATGCCCCGATTCACCGGTTGGGGATGGGGCCCCTCCGCCGAATCGGGAGCATCGATCGGTTCGTGGTACACTGACGGATGCGGCTGATGCGCCCATGAGCTTTTTTCTCCCAGCCGCCATCAGATGCACACCACGAACCGAAGCAGCTGTCAAAGGCGGCGGATTCAGAAATAGCAACTTGAAACTTGAGGACTAAAAAGGCACCAATTTTCTGTGCTCGTATTATTGACATAACTCCACAACGCACCCCGATTTCGTGTTCCTCGCCTTGCAGAGGTGCGTTGGCAACTTCAACGCACCCCGATTTCGCGTTCCCTGTCCTTCAGAGGTGCGTTGGCAACTTCAACCTCAGGTAAGCAAGCAGTGAAGATTTCCGAACACCGAGCGTGAAGCTCCCCATCTCTATAAATCGCCAGGCGGCAGGTCACTAATCACCCCGCTTACACCTAATGTCTCCATTTCTTTCGCATCTGTCTTATTTTTAACAGCATAGGGAAAAACTCTCATGCCTTGCTTCTGCCAACGCTCTACTTCATTTTTTTGCACAACGGCCACATGCGGATGGAGCGAATGAACGTCAAACGGAGCAAAAAGGCGGAGATAGCTTTCCAAATTGACTGCTCGAAAATTCATGAGCAGGCCGATGTTTACCGCTGGATTCCATTCTTTTAACCGATATAAACATGCATGGTCAAAAGAAGAAACGATTGTGTTTTCTTCGCGATCACGGTGCACCAGCGCTTGGTTTACTTTCTTTTCGATCTCCGGGTAAACGTGTGGGATGTTTTTGATTTCTATATTCAGCAACATATTCGGCGGGACAAAATCCAATACTTCCTCCAACGTCGGGACAGGTTCGCCGCGATATTGTTCGCTAAACCAAGCGCCCGCATCCAATGTGGCCAGCTCGGGATCCGACATATCCCGAATCCGGCCTTCCCCATCCGTGGTGCGCCCGACATGTTCATCATGCATGACGAATAATTCCCCATCTTTTGAAACATGAACATCAAACTCAATACCGGAAGCACCACTGTCTATCGCACGTCTAAACGCGGCGAACGTGTTCTCCGGCGCTTTTTCGGAGTATCCTCGATGCGCAATCCACTTCATTTCATTTCCTCATCCAAGTATTGAATGATATGGTTCACAGCAATAGGGATCGCCCCTTCATCGGGGGTAAGTTTTGGGTCGTGCAGTCCCTTTTCGCTATCGACCCCTAGCCAAAACATGAATCCCGGTATTTTTTCTATAAAAAAACCGAAGTCCTCGCCGGTCATAGCCATGGCTGCTTCTCTAAAATGTACGTCTTTGCTTTTCTCTGAAAAAGACATAAAAGACGTTACCTTTTCACTGTTCCATACTTGTTTATACTGCGCTCCCCATTCCACATCCACGTCACAATCGAAGCTTGCCGCGATACCGGCACATATTTTCCGAACATGTTTCTGCACAAGGTCCATTGCTTCCTGAGATAACGTACGGATGGTTCCCTCCGTATCGGCTTTTTCGGCAATGATGTTTTCTTTTGTTCCACTCGTAATTTTTCCAATTGTAATGACTGCACTGTCCAACGGATCAATCCTGCGTGCGACGACGGATTGGATTTGGGTAACAAGGTGACTCGCGGCCACAACCATGTCATTGGCTAGATGCGGATAAGCGGCATGGCCGCCGTGCCCGCGAAGATGGACCATAAATTCGGATGTGTTCGCGAATAACAGTCCTTTTCTCGTCGTCACCGTGCCTACCGGTTCATTCGGCGCTATATGAAGGGCAAACATCCAATCCGGTTGATACGTTTTAAACGAATCGGACTCCAGCATCGGTTCTGCCCCGCCCGGTCCTTCTTCCGCCGGCTGAAAAACAAAAAGCAAATGGTCTTTCGGTTGGTTTTTCGCATAGTAATTAAGAAGGCCGAGAGCAATCGTCATGTGCACATCGTGTCCGCACGCGTGCATCTTTCCTTCGTGATGGGAGGAAAAAGGGAGCCCGGTCTCTTCTTGAATGGGCAAACCATCCATATCTGTCCGATAGCCAATCGTTTGCGTTGCCGCATAGCCTTCAACGAAAACGAGAATGCCCGTCCGCCATTTCTCCACCTTGAGGTGGTCGCCTGGCATCTCGCCGATCTTATCGAGCAAAAAACGCTGGGTTTTATATTCTTCAAATCCTAATTCAGGCTGTTGATGCAAATGACGGCGAATGGCAGTCATCTCTTCTATTGTGTACATATGTATCCCTCGATTTCTTTTATGAAAAATACTGCTCAGGTTGAAAAAAACCGCCACACATAAGCGGTACAGGAGCAGTCTCTAAAAGCCGTTCTCGATGACCTTAGGCGTGTGGTTTGCGCCGGTTCGGGCACCATAAACGGTTCTTGTTGATTTCATATAATGCCTCGATTTATTCCGATGTTGAAAATAACTACTGAGTCTCCCCTTTAGAAAAAGCTCCTTGCTCGTCCAACCAAGCAAGGAGCTAACATTCTATTCGTCTTTTAACTTGCGCAGTTCCGACTTAATTTCCGTTTTGCCGCGTGTGCCCTCATCAATATCTTTTATAACTCGCGCCGGTGTTCCGGCCACCACTTTGTTTTCAGGCACGTCTTCGGTCACGATCGCGCCTGCAGCGACGACGGATCCTTTGCCAACCGTGACTCCTTCGAGCACAACAACATTCGCGCCAAGCACGACGCCATCTTCAATGATGACCGGTGTCGCGGATGGTGGCTCGATTACCCCTGCCAACACGGAACCTGCGCCAATGTGGCAGTTTTTCCCGACGGTTGCTCGTCCGCCAAGCACCGCGTTCATATCTATCATCGTGTTTTCTCCAACGACAGATCCGATATTAATCATCGCACCCATCATGATAACGGCGTTTTTGCCAATTTCTACGCGATCGCGGATGACTGCTCCCGGTTCGATACGCGCGGGGATTTCTTTCATATCAACAAGGGGTACCGCCGAATTGCGGCGATCGTTCTCAACAACGTAGTCTTCAACTTTATCCTTATTTTGTGCAATTACGTCTTTGATCGCACTCCATTCGCCGAAAAGAACTGCAGCAGAATCCCCGGATGGGAACACCTTTGTATCCGCACCGAAATCGAGCGCGGACACCTCCCCTTTTATATATACCTTTACAGGCGTTGATTTTTCGCTATCCGCGATAAATTGGACAATCTCATTTCCGTCCATCATTTCCATGTTGTTTTCCTCCTTATGTCCATTACCTTCACATCCTACAGATTACCATAGTCTTTCCTTTGAAAAAAGCAAAATCTATTCCGGACTGTTTGTGACATTTTTCGTACCTGTTAAGGAAGATCGATCGCTTTGCGCGTAGATATCTCGGCCCGGTAGTGCAATTTCTACGTTCTCCTCTTCCATAATTTCCAGGATCCGCATATTAAAATCTTGTTTTATTTGCAGCCACTCTGTCCAACGGGTCTTGTAGGTAAAATAATAAAGCAACATTTCCAGGCCATTTTCTTCAAATTCTCTTACGTAAACCTCAATTTCTTCCGGATGTACTTCAGGGCTGTCCCGCAGCTCCTGATCGACCCTTTTCAGTACATTTCGTACGTTTTCCACCGGTGAATTGTACTTTAAGTAAATACTGGAAAACACTTGTCTCGTTCTCATTTCCGACCAATTCGTAATCGATTCATTGGCCATTGTCGAATTCGGGATGATGACCACCCCTTCCGCCCAGGTTCGGACTTTGGTGCTTCGAAACGTAATATCCTCGACAACCCCTTCATACCCCATGACTTCGATCCAATCATTTTGTTTGAATGGCTGTTCCGTAACGAGGATAATCCCGCCAAAGAAATTTGCGATCGTATCCTGCGCCGCCAAGGCAAATGCCAGACCGCCGAGGCCTAGACCGGCGATAAACCCATTAATATCATAATCCCATTCCATAGCGATAACCGTAAACATAAGCACAATGATAAGGCCGCGCAAAATTCTCGAGGTAAACGGGATCAACATGCTGTCTTTATCGCCATCGATTTTTCGTCCCAACCGGGTAAACAAATCCGAAGACGTTCCCGAGAAATTAAAAAATCCCCAGCCGAAAAAGATAATTAAAAACGTGCGCAACAGCCGGTTCACCACGTACATAACGTCGGGTTGCGGCCCCAAATATAGAATGGCAAAGTAAATGCCGACGACCACGAAAAGCATGCGCATCGGTTTTGTAAACGCATAGAGCAAATTCTCCAACAACGGACTTTTTCCATGTCTGGAGATCATTTTTATGATCGCAAAACTAAAACGGGTAAATAG
Source organism: Salicibibacter halophilus (assembly GCF_006740705.1). Classification (GTDB taxonomy): domain Bacteria; phylum Bacillota; class Bacilli; order Bacillales; family Marinococcaceae; genus Salicibibacter; species Salicibibacter halophilus. Next base: position 1,084,819 of record NZ_CP035485.1, read on the forward strand.
CTTTCGCAACAGCAAAAAAATCAATACGATCACTGCCGCGCTCACATAATGCAGCCACGGCCAGGCTTCCACCCATGCATAGTACCAATCGAACACTCTCATATCCTCCTGTAGAATCGCTGAATTTCTCTAAGTATCATCGCCGGGATAGCGAAAGTTTCCCTTTTCTTGCTTTGGGGCTCTCCCGGACATTTTTGAACTAGTCCTCCTTCATATTAACATCCTAACGCTTTCTCGGCTATTCCTTTGATGAAAAAGAAAAGCCCCATGTCGAGGCTGACACGGGGGCATTAGATTGCCGATGGAACCTTAACCGGGGTTTTGCTAATCACAAAATGAATCAGGCTGCGAACATCTCCGTGATTCAATAGATCATGCGCTCGCCCCTGACGAACACGCAAAGCATGGCGGATCAAGTTGGAATCGGGGAGCTGTTGCAGTGCCCATATCATCCCTCTTGTTTTCGAAGTCAGAATCCCTGTTTCTTTAAAACACCACGTCCTGCACGCGTTCATAACTGCTTCATGTCCATATGGATCATAAAAAGGATGAAAAATTTGATTTTCTTGCTCACGCAGCGAACCTTTCATCGTTTCTTGCAGCCAAGGTTTCGGGACATTTCCGAACACTTTTTCTTTTGGACGCCCTGCCATTGTTTTCCCGGATTGTAAAATCATCGCAAAGTCCATCAATAATCCTTCATCCATGTCTTCCTCCGAAACTTTGGCTTCGAAGTTCCGGCCGGTTAACAAGGCGAATTCGTAAGATAACAACGAGTGCGGGTGTCTAGCCTCTTCTTCCATCACCACGTAAAATTCCAACCCCGCCCCCGGAGACGGCAAAACATCATGTGCCAACGCTTGTGCGAGCGCCTCCTTATCCGATGCCTTTAAAGGTCGCCTTACGATACAAAAGACATCAAGATCACTTACATCTTTGTCGTAGTCATCCACTACCGCCGAACCACTCAAGTAAAGCCCGACCATACGGTCTTCCAATACTGAATGCACAGCATCCGACAGTTGATGCAAATAGTCATCCACTTGATCATCCATGAAGAAGCGCTTCCCCCATCCATTGTTCATGATTTAAAAAACGTATGTCTTTTTCGTGAATGTTTACATATAGCCGTTTTAATTAAATATGTATACTAAGGATATCCGATTCGCGCGAACAATGCAATGATTTTTCAGTTATTTTAAAAAGTAAGCAGGCAACTGTCAGCGTTTGCCTGCTTAATCACGATCAATTAGGGAGGATCTCCGTCATGTCGGCAGAATGAAAACACGTTTCGAAACAGTACGGCGTTTTATTTTCACGCGCCCGGAGCTAATGGATTAGCAGCGGTCGTCGTCAGAATCAAAATAGACTTTCACCTTGACATTATCGAACACATAGTCAGGCTTTGAAGGTTTTCGGCCGTGGTGTCCATGGTGGCGTTGACATTTATGACAGCCACATCCGTGATTTTTTCGATCGTCTTCTTCAGCTTCCACTACCCGACATTTACACTCAATATGATGCATATCTGCAGCTTCTTCCTCTTCTTTCTTCTTTCCGTGGTGATGGCCAAATCCCCACATATAGTCCCACATATTATAACCCATGTGATGGTCCCCTTTCCACTTAGTAATTGCCGCACACTAAATCATATGTAATGAGCGTACATGCTTGTAATGGAAGAACCTAAGAAACGACAAAAATCGTTATCCGTCTATGAACCGACGTCTAAGTTGATGGCGCTCATATTTTCCAAGCCTCTTGCTTACATATTAGAGAGGTGATCCTCATGCTGAAGACGGTCGAAGCTTTTCTGAATCACCAACCGGACTGGGTTTATTTTCTGACTGGTATCATCATCGTCTTTGGACTCATCACGACCTTTATCCTCATCGGCCGGGCGGCGATGAAATATACGGAAAAAATTGATAAAGAACTGGGTTTTCAGAAAATCCAGCAGGAGCTGCACGACACAAAATATCAGGCTGCCATTCATAAAGACATCGCCCTTCAAACGATCCACGCGCTTCGAAACGCCGAACGCTTCCTCGAGCAATTGCAACAAGCGCGTCGATTCACCGTTCAAGCTGAAGAAAATCTACAAACCTATGAAAACTTGATTATTCGCATCGTGCATGCCCTCAGCTCAGATATAAAATTTCAACCGGGGGAGCAACACCGATCTGCCGTTTGGATTGAAGAATCGGGGCAACTCGTTTATTTCACCGGAAGTAATGCTTTTGATGACCGGGACGGCAACCAAATCCTGCCCATGAATGAAACGATCGCCGGCCGGTCTTTTCGCAAAAAAGAAATTCAACTCGTGCCTGATGTAAGCGCTGATGTAGACGGCATGCCGAAAAGCCATAACGGCTACGGGGCCATTCTATGCATTCCTCTTTCCGAGTGGGGCGTACTTACCGTTGATGCCCATCGCGCATTTCAAAATGAAGTGATGTATATTTGCCGTATTTATGCGCGCGTGATTGATCTTGCATTCTTTGAATATAGTCAAATGATTGATGACGGTTATATTACTCAACAATTCAATGAAAATGAATAAATTATGGAGAGGGAGGGTCTACAATGAGCGGCAAAGAAATATTACGCAAAGCAGCAGCCAAATCGGCAAAAAAAAGAGGGATTCTTTCCGATCACAATTACCGGCAATGGCTCAAGAAGAACGCAAACGTGCAAACGCTCTCCGGGGAAAAAAATGCGTATTCTACCAATCGGGCGAAAAAATCGCTTTTAAAACGGGTATGATTAAAAAAGCACTCCTCGGGCAAAAAAACCTGTAAAAGGAGTGCTTTCTTACTGATTAATGTTGCTTTAAGTTGTAAGTGGCTGCCGGTGTTTTCCGCTGTAGATTTCCCCCATAGGATTTTTTCTCCAGCATTGGGGCTAATTTGAAAAAGAGTGGCACGAACACAATCGAGATGGCCAAACCTTTTACGATATTAAATGGCAAAATCCCCGCGAGCACTGTCGTCATCATCACTTGGCTGCTCATTTCCCAGCCGATCAACCAGGAATAGGCCGGCAAAAACACAAGGTAATTAAGGACAGTCAGACCGATCGTCATCGAAACGATTCCGGCCCCCAATCCGGCAATTAATCCTTTTGCGCTTCTAAAGTGGCGATACATATAGGCGACCGGCAACACGAATAACAAGCTGGCCACAAAGTTGGAAATCATGCCAATCGGGTCTCCTGCCCCCATGAATAACGTATACAGCAATATTTTCATGCCCGCAACTGCTATGCCGGCAACCGGTGAAAATAACAATGCCGCGAACAACACGGGCAACTCACTGAAATCAATGCTTAAGAACGATAGAAACATCGGCATCGGTATGCTGAAAAACATAAGTGCCGCTGCCATTGAACCGAGCACCGCGTACATCACTAAACGAAACGTCTTGGATTCTTTCATTGCTTGCGCCCTCCCGTTCTTCGGTTACCTAAAGAACGAAGACGCAGAGTTCTCCGTATCCATTGCCATAATAAAGCCCCTAAGTTTTTATCACTTAGGGGCATTTTTTCATAACGGAAATCACACGGACACACTGGTCCATGGACATGCTCTGCAATCTTCTCCCATCCAGACTTTACTGTCGGTTCCGGCATCGCACCGGCATCCACCGCAAACGCGGGTCACGGACTTATCGCCATAAAAGACGCATCACCGTCGGTCGGGAATTTCACCCTGCCCCGAAGATTTTTAATTTTTTTGTTATCGTTATACTATCACTAGCGTTTCACGAATGCAAGCGAAAAGTTTCATAATGTGATAGCGAGGATGCCGGCATCGTTGATAATGATTGACGGCGGTATAATAATGCCCTTTCAGTGGTGTCATGCGCTTCCCGACTCGCCCCCTTCTCATTCCCCGAGAACAGCAATCGCTCGCACCGGTGAGCCGTCGCCATTTTCAATCTTCAAAGGCAACCCGAAAAAGGTAAACACCTCTCCCGACGGAATTAAATCTAACTTCACCAGATCCGTATAAGTGACAATTTTATGAGCCAATAAACCACTTTCCAATTCTTCACTTAAAGACCCACCAACAAACGGCGGGGAAGCAGCTATTATTTTTTCCAATACGTCCTCCCCGACATCTTCCCCAAAAAACAGACCGGTATGAGCGGGAAAATCCATCTTTGGCGTCACGCGCACTGCCCTGCCGTAAAATTGCGTTAACGGAATGTCATCCAACGAAGCCATCCCTTCGTGCATGTGGGAGAAGGCATCCACATGCGTACCGGTATGCGATCCCAGCCTTAGCGAACGGACTTCATGCCCGTCTTTTTTTACAGTTGTTGCAACGTCAATCTTCACTTCCGGGTCCCCCGAATAGACCGGCATACCATCGAAAATGGTCTTTGTTAAATCAATAACTTCCATGAAAACACTCCCAACGTAGATGAACGGAGATCCTTAATGGTATAATAAAAGAAAAGTGCGAGGAGGACTAGTCATGGAGGAAGAAACCCCGCCCATCTCCCCTCAACCGGAAAAAAAACCAGTGCATCCCCATTCCCCGGCTGAAAAAGAACGAATTCAAAATCGCTTGCGCCGAATTGAAGGGCAAATCCGGGGATTGCAGCAAATGGTGGAAAACGATCGTTACTGTGTCGACGTCCTCGTGCAAATTACCGCTGTTCAATCGGCATTAAAAAAAGTAGGGTATACGTTACTGGAACATCACGCAAAAACGTGTGTCGTGAGTGACATTCAAAAAGGAAAAGAAGAAGAAAGCATCGATGAACTCCTTAAAGTCATCGAACAATACGCAAAATAAGCTGCCTTTTGCCGGCAGCTTATTTGTGCTTTTTAATGTTGCTTAACCAACGTCATATCCTTGATCTTCAATCGTGTCGACAATTTCCGCATGCGTAACATCGCTTTTATCATAGGAGACCGCTACGGTTCCTTGGCCAAGGTTTACTTTTACGTCTGAAACGCCTCTCATTTCACCGACGTTTCCTTCAACGGCCGATACGCAATGCCCGCACGACATCCCTTTAACGTGAAGGGTTTCCTGTTCCATGCAAATACCTCCTTCCAGGGTATCCTCCTCTCTATTCTAATACCCCATAAAGGTATTTTGCAATTATTAGAAACGCATAAACAAACGTTCATCTTCATTTAAACCGCACGTTCCGCACTGAATTCGATAATTCGGTCCACCATAAGGTATGTGAAAGGGGTCAAGCCCATCCTGCTCAAACTCTTGGACGACTTCCCCGCTTTGCGGATCCAGTTTCACTGCTTGAGGTCTTTGCTCCATGATGTGAAATCTAGACCGATTTGTCTGGCACCGCGGACAAACATACGTCTTCGACACAGCCTATCCCTCCTATTTTTTTTATATGTTTGCCATCATCGTATTTTTTATCCATCCACGATTTATTTCGCCGGAACCATTGACAACCCATCCAAATTACGTTAAGATTTTTTATGGTTATTGATCATAACGTTCCGTTAGCTCAGTTGGGAGAGCGCTACCTTGACAGGGTAGAGGTCACTGGTTCGAGCCCAGTACGGGACACCATTTTAAACGCTACTCCTACAAGGGATTGGGCGTTTTTTGTTTTTTATAACATTTATAAATAAGGTGTTTTTGTTGACCAGTTGTTGACCATTTTCAAATACGGAATATACGTTCCTATAATTCGCACAACGTACGATTAGTATACCCCTATAGTGGCGGATTTGGTTTTGGCGCAGGGAATGTAGCAACCTTGCCACTCCGGGCATTTACGGGCGTAACCCACGACGACATCAGGCGACCACTTGTCCTTTAAGATTTTCTCCTCGGCGAATGCTAGAAACGCAGAAGCCTTGGGGCGCACAGAAGGACATCCGCTGTTTTGACGATGCTCTTCATAAACACGCACCCCGGCATCCGGATAATACTTTTCATACCATTTTCGGTTCGTATCCATCTGTTGAACTGTCCCTCGGTTTTTCTCGCGGGAGAGGGTGCTGACATGGCGGTCCATTTTCTTGGGTATGGCTCGTAAAGCCCCATCGTGAGATAGGCGGAGAACGCCCCTCGCTCTGTCTCGGACAAACGTGAAAATGTACGTTGGGTTGTGTTAGAATCAGTGTTAGCCATCGTTGAGACCTCCCGTGTGTTAAGTGTTGTGGTGACATTAATGATACACGGTCTCACGATGGTTTTGTTTATTTTTTAGTGTTGCATTTGATTTTACAATGAAGCAATATTTATACTTGACACTTACGCTCTTACGCTTATTTTCTTCTTTACAGTCGTAATCATCACCAAAAAAGAAAAGGGCTGCCAGTAGTAACCTCAAAGTTTGTGCTTTTCTTCCTCAACAAACGCGCTTCGTTTGCGATAGATCATGTGGACTGATATTAGCTTGTGGTAATTGATGAAAGGTCTAGTTGATGCCAATGGAATTAAAGGCGTGAGGTTAATATCAAAGATATTAAAAATAATCCCAGTGTAGACAGCAATACGATTAGGATTAGCTTTCTAAACAGTGATTGATATGGTAAGTTGTAATGTTTAATAACAACATCAATAATAAAATAGCATATGGCAATAATGTATGTAATCGTTACATTTCCAATAACCTCTGTTTGTGGCCTAGTAAATATATTAAATAAGAGAGTGGGAACAATGATATAAAGAATTAATGTGTAAATATTGATTAACAACGTACTCTTTAACCCAATCCACTGAAATAATATTTCTACCAGATAACTAAGAGGTATTCCAATTAAGATTAGTCCTAAAGCAATAAAAAAAATATATAATACTAACGAAAATAATACTGCAGAAATATACCCTAATTCATTAAGAAAAAAAGGGAATCCTATACTCATCCCAATTGAACTCACAAACGTACATAAAACCCCTGTCTGTAATTTTCGAGTAATCATATGCCCTCTTTTCCGTACGTTGAAAAAACATGCCCTCCAAAAGCAAAAGGGGTGTAAGTATTACTCCTTTTTTGCGCTTCTTTTCTGGAACAAAAGAAATACGCAAAGCAAACTTTTTTACATTGGATTCTCCCTTCGAGGAACCAAAAAGAAATTTAAAAATGTTTTCAGTCAAAGCTGCTTAAAATCATTTGATTGAACTTGGACAACGGAATCGTTTTTATTTTTAATTCCTTTGCTTTTTCCAGCATTACGTAGTCTTTTCCTTCTGAATGAATAACAATATCGACATTGTATCCATTTGACCCTTTGTTTATCTTTGCCACTTCCATATGATCAACCAGTATATCTTCAACTTTGGTTTGTATTCTAAAAGGTAACAAAGCAATATTTACGGATTTCCCTTTTAATTCAGGGACTTCCGTGTACTTATTCTCTGGTTTTTCAACGTACGAATCCGTTGAAACGGCTATACTTTCACGTGTAACTGAGGCTGTATCTAAGTTCAGATCTTGAGAAACAGCGTCTATAAACCACTCATCCGTTTGAATTTCAACACCTGCTTCTCTTGCTTTGTCCAGTTTGCTCCCTGGTTTATCTCCGCAAACGAGCAGATCCGTTTTAGATGAAACATTCCCAGTTACAACCGCTCCGCATTTTGCTGCCATTTCCTTCATGAGAACCCTCGGGAAAGGACTCTCACCTGTGAAAACCATACGTTTTCCCTCGAAAATAGTGCTTTGTCCCTCAACATTTGCGGTCGCTTTTACAAGGCTCTTGAGCTTTCTAGGAGATGCTTTATACAAGGGGATCCATGATCCAGGGTTTGCCTTTATAATAACTTCGTGAAGCGCCTTTACATCATCTAAAGCGATGTGTGTCAATGGTCGTTCGATATCATAAAAAGATAATAAATATCCTAGCGAGTACGAAAATAAATCTGGGTTCGCATACTTTATAGCCCGGGCGGAATCAAAGCATTGGTGATCTTCGTCCAACCAGCCATAATGAACAAGGAATTTTCGGTCAAAAGAGACATTATGAGCCACAACAGGATAATCGTATTTATGAATAATATTTCTAAATCGATTCTTTTGGAATTCATCTTCTGAAATATCCGCGTACCCTTCTCCCATCCCCAAATGGATCAGTGCCTCATCTTTGACTTCTGCAATATGCTCAGTCAAAACCACCTCTCTATCTTGAATAACGATTAAAGCCACCTCATAGATACCCGACTCTACGCCAAAGTCCATCGTTTCTATGTCTAACAGAATCATATTTCGCATACCATCCCGCCCCCTACAAGTTAATGCCATATTCTTCTGCTAAAAAGCAATCTAACGCATTCTTGCCATCAAATAACAATGACTGCTTTCGCCCGAAAGACTCTGAAGATTCCTCATCTTTTGCTGCCACAAGATAAAAATGATAGTGATCGCTATATACACTTTTTCTGATTCTAAATGTACGGGAAATCATTTTACCTTCTTCATCTTTAAATTCAATCGTCTGCTTGGCTTCATGTTTATACTGGTGCCTGCCAATCTCATTTCCATTTTTTTGTACGATAATCAAAGCGTCATCCCTGATATCAAGAAATTCCAAATCTTCTTCGTCATGCAAATCATATAAGCCTATCGAACTCCAATTCTTTGCCCCTTTATGCAAATAGGACTGTAACATCTCCTCTCTCGTGAACCCTGTGATATGCACTTTGCGATTCTTTATATTTAAAATGGCACTTCCCAGTTCGTTCAGTCTTTCCTGCAACATACTAATTCTCTCCCTTTCTCAACGATATCGAATTCCCCCCGCTTAAAAAACTTGCTTGCTACCTATCATCCACACAAAATATTCGGCAACATAGTCTAAATATCTAAGTTTTTATTCTATTACTCAATACTGATTAAGATAAATCGTGAAAATTCCCACTTCTATTAGGGAACTATTAAACCAAAGGGAGCTAATCCTGATTCAAGTTAAGGTGAACACCAGGCTTCTCAAAAACATAGGGTTTTTCCTCAGACAAAAAATCTTCCCCTCTCCTATAAAATATTGATTATAGGAATATTATACCATGTAGCACTTTAAAAATTAAGATTTATTTATCACAAATATCATGAGTTATCCCCTTTATGCGTGAAAATGTATGTTGGGAAAGTGAACACATGACTTACCTAGGAAACCAACAGAATAACCATTTATTCTATAATTCGAAAAAAATCAAATAATACAGAACAATACAGATTCTCGCCACCAATAATATTGTTGCTGTTCTTTCGGCTGCTCGTCATTGATAGAATTATAACGTAACAAAAAGCAAGTCGCATAATCCTTGGTTTAAAGATGCGACCTGTCATTCCTCTAAATTGTCCGTTAGTTGCCTCGATTGCCTCAATATTCGAACTACTTCAATGTATTCTCCATGTATTCTATAGATAACCCTGTAGCTTTTTATCATTTTTTCTCTAATAAACTCAGAATTATATTTTGCTACCATTCTTCCCGAATATGGGAATATGGGAATTAAATCAGCCATACCTACAATTTCCTGTGCAATCCTTGCATACCTTTCTGAATCCTTTTCAATATACAAGCAAATGTTTTCTAAATCCTCAGCTGCCAATAATGACCATCTCAACTCAACCACTTACCCATACGCTCCTTCACTTGATCATGAGTAAGGTGCTTTCCCTCATCAAGTTGATTTAATCCGGCCTCAATTTTAGATTGAACAAATATTTCCTCCATAATATCCTCATAAGTGACATCGTCGGGAAGTTCGCTTATCGTTTTTATAACCTCTTCTTTTATACTCATTTTCTCACCTCAGTTATTGAACTTTTCATTATTATAACGAATTTGAATCGTCATTTACAGAATTTCCGACGTATCATGAATGAGTGACCTGCTACACCTCTCAATATTATTTTTTCCTCTCCCCCTAAATTTCCATACTTTTTCAATGCTTTCTTCCGCCCTTTAACTGAAGGTCGAACTTTATGTTGTTATACAAGGGCTTTCGCAAACCCGATACTCTTTTCTCCAAAGCCTAATTTTTTATATAATTGGTGCCCATTTGACCTATCCGGTCGATCCCCACCTTAAACCTTAAACAGGGCGCTGCTTAGTTTGACGAGTTCCTTTAAAACGGACATCTGCCAACCAAACATCACCCTGATTCATCCCTTTGGTCATTATAGATGTCATCCCCCTTATTATCCCACCAGGTCAGCACCTCCATTTAGTTGTACTCTTATTATATCTTATATTCGATCAGACATAAAATGTTCAAAAGGTTTTCTTTATTCTAGAAAGTAACCATTTTCCGCCATTGAACAAGAAGCATCAACAATAATACTACGCCAACCAATTTTATAAAACCAGTAAGCCATACCATAATAACGAACAATGGCTCAGGATTTAGGGACATTTCATAGATAGCTCCACCCAGGGGTCTAACACCCAGCATACCACCCATTGCCCAATAGAAACTCATACCAGCAAAAATACAGTCCAAATAATACCCAGAATAATAAACCAATAGTTTGTATAACTAGAAGGACTATTCTTTCTTATTCTGTTCAAGTAATTCAATGATCCTATTCAATTTTTTATCAATGTCTTTTGAATTGTTCTCTTCTCTTCTACTAAATGAGCGATAAAGAAGGAACGGAATAAGAAACATGCCAATAAAAAAGATAAACCCTAACAGTGGTGCTATAACATCCATAGAATCCACAAGCTACCCCTTCCTTTTCATTTAATTTTTAGAGATTTCCATTGGTAAATGAGCTTTCCTATATTCTGTTAAAGTAGCTCTTTTGTGGCATGAAGTTTCTATATTATTCTGAAATAACTGATTATTTTACTATGAAGTCAAAAAGTCTCCTGCGGGGATTGGGTTTAGAGCTACCCCATTAATCATTCGTTCGCGAACGAGGTCGACAACGTTAACCCGGCTAAAATAAACTGTAAATCTGCAAGAAAACCTCATTCAACATCAAAGTACCAATGTAAGCGTCAAATAATCCCCACCTAATAACAGGCGGGGATGTCATGTATGCTTTATTTAGATTGATTAGGGACGAAACATTCTTGCGGGAGTGTTTTGGACCATGGCAGAAGTTGAGCCAATTGCGCTTGATCTGTTGTATCCATATTGGGAAGTTCCTCAAACAAATAGCTAAGGTAGTGGAATGGATTCAATCCGTTTTCCTTGGCTGTCTCCACAATACTATAGATCATCGCACTGGATTTTGCTCCCTTTGCGGTGTTGCTAAACAGCCAATTTTTCCTCCCCATCACAAACGGCTTGATGGATCGTTCGGCTCGATTGTTATCGATCTCCAATCGGCCATCCTCTAAAAATGCCTCTAAACGCTCCCATTGGTTACGACAATATTTAATCGCCTTGCCAAGCGCACTTTTTGGTAATACATGTGGCGTTTGTTCTTGAAGCCATGCCAAAAAAGCCTCCAGTACGGGCTGGCTGCGTTCCAAACGCTTTTCATAGCGTTCTTGTGGACTTGCGTCCTTTAAATGGCGTTCAATGTCAAAAAGCTGATTGCAGAAGGCCAAACCTTCTTTCGCTTTCACAGACGTCGTGGCTGCGGATTCAGGCAATGCCTGCAGCGCTTCCGTGAATTTACGACGCGCATGCGCCCAACAGCCGACCAAACGGACATGGGGAAGGCCATTGTATCCTGCGTAACCATCGACATGCAGGTAGCCCTGAAAGCCATCCAGGAATCGGCGGGGATGCTTATTCGCCCGGGTCTGCTGATAATCGTACAGCACCATGGGCACATCGGCTTGTCCGGAGCGAAACAGCCACATATAGGACTTCGATGTTGCCGATCGTTCCGGTTCGGATAACACTTGTAAGGTTGTCTCATCCGCGTGTAAGGCATCCAGCTCTAATAGTTGGGCATGCATTTCGTTGTAAATCAGCTCGAGCCACGTGTTGGCACCGGACATCATCCAATTGGCCAGAGTCTGGCGGGGGATAGATACACCGAAACGTTCCAGGTGTTTCTCTTGCCGATACAAGGGCATGCCTTCCACATATTTCTGGGTCATGGCATGAGCCACGGCGGATGGAGAGGCTAAGCTTCCCGGAAATGCCGGTTCCGGCATCTTCGCTGTCACGATAGGCGTTTCGATGTCATGGCGTTCACAATGGCGGCAGCCATAGACATGGCGGACGTGCTCCACGACTTTCACTTGCGCTGGAATGACCTTTAATTCTTTTCGCACGTCCGTACTCATATCGTGTAGGGCTCCGCCACAACACGAACAGACCTGCTCCTCATCGGATAAATGATAGTCCATCGTTTCCGTCGGCAGGTTTTCGAGCTTTTGTTCGCGTTGGCCACGCTGTTTCTTGCGTTTATATGTAACCGTTTCGACCGTTGATTCTTCAACCGTCGGGGTGGATGTACCTTCGACCTCATTGAAAAGAGAGAGCTGGTCTTCATCGGTCTTCTCACTGGAAGATCCGAATCTGCGTTGTTGGCTTAGGCGAAATTGTTCTTCGTACCATTGGACTTTAGCCTCCAACGCCTCTTTTTCCAGCTCAAGCTTTTCATTTTGCGCTCGATAATATGCAATTGATGGGTTTGATGATTGCGCTGTATGTGCCATACCATAAGTATACGGAAAAGCATCCAACTTGCCCAGTCGAATGCCCGTATTTCTAAATTTCAATGTTCTATAGAATGGTACGCGCTTTGACCTCCCGATGGGCCTGCCTCTGCTCGATGGGCAAACCATCCAGCAGCCACCGAAGTTGGCGCGGACTGATGGTCATGGGTGCCGTTTCTGTTTCCGATGGCCAATGGAATGTGCCATTTTCCAACCTGCGGTAATGGAGCCAAAAGCCGTTGTGCTCCCACTGCAGGATTTTCAACTTGTCACGTTTCCGATTACAAAACACGAACAGACAAGGGGAAAAAGGATCGAGATCAAAGCATTGTTGGACAATAACGGCCAGACCGTCGATCGATTTGCGAAGATCCGTGTTTCCCCGAGCCAGGTACACGCGCTCGAATGATACATTCAACATTGGCTTCGCAACACATGAATGATATCGGATAATAACCCAACATGGGCGCCCGGCCTTACTTCGACGGAGATGGCACCGTAGTGAATAAAGATAGGTTCCGATCCTCCGGAAGGTATAGGATCATCATCGTCGACTTGGACCGTCAGCCATTGGGTTGAATCCGGTTCCGATGATATCTTGTCATCCTTGAATCGCTGGACCCAATAATACATTTGATTGACGTTGATGTCCTGCTCACGACACCATTCGGCCACACGTTGTCCGCTTTCTTTCCAGGCATCATACCGAGCTTTCCACTCGATTCTCTTGTCTTTCAGCGTCATCACATAACCTCCCGCAATCATTTCTAAGGCGATTATGGCACGGATGACTTTTGATTCCTATGTGTATTCTATTTGACGCTTACGTACCAATGTAAAAACGCTTTTAGCTGATCAACCTCATCAGGGAAAATTTTCTTTCTTTTCTTGATCATAAAATCATTGATTGCATATCGATAGATCTTGCTCACTGTTCGAGGTTTTTTTCCGTAACTGATCGGCTCGCTTTTGGACATCTATCAAAATTTCCAGTTTTTCCATGAGAAAAACCTCACTGTCACCTTTTATTTCTAAACAACATATTTTTCACACTGCCAGTTCCACAACAATCACAGATCGATCGCAAGTCTTACTTTTAGTAACCATATTCCTCTTTTAATTTTCAACCACAAGTCTTCCATCTCGAAATACTTCGATCACGTTTTGAATATCCTCAATCTTCTGTGATGGATCGCCATCTATAACGACTAAATCAGCTGCTCTTCCCTCTTCAATAACGCCGAATTCGTTGCTTTGTAATGCATCGGCAGCATGAGATGTAGCCGATTGAAGTGCTTCCTTAGGGGTTAGGCCGCTTTCAACGAGTAATGCCAATTCTTCGTGCATACTTGGACCGAATAGGACACCGGGCATCCCAGCATCACTACCCGCCAGAATCTGCCCACCTGCATCATGAAATTCCTTGACACGTTCAAGCTGATCTGACCTCATTTCTGGATCACCGTTCAGCGTTTCGACACGTAACGTGGGTGTCATCGAGACCCCTTGCTCAGTGATTTCTTCCAATAAATCGTCCTCCCAGCCGTCTCGAACAGCCCCGGCACCGATATGCTCTAAGCCATCGACGCCAGCCATGAGTAGATCTTCCAAGTCGTCGATTCTTCCCCACTGTCCAAATACTGCTATATTGTGAGCGTGCGCTTCGTCTACGATGCTTTGTAACACATCTTCATCGATCGGCTCTAACTGGGATTCATCCGGGCCTCTCTCCTGAACCACTTTAATCAGGTCGACACCGTCATCAGCCAGCTGTTCTACATTTTCCCGTGCTTTTTCCGGTGTATCGGGATAAAGCACTACTTCGGAATGGGGATCAGTACCAACCGTTGCAATGGGGTGACCTTCCAATGTGGTAAATAATGAGCCTGATGCATAAAGGCGCGGGCCTTCAAGTTCCCTCTCATTCACAAGATCACGAAATTCCATGATCCACTCATGTTCATCACCGACACTGCGAATCGTTGTTACACCATGTTCTAAAAAGTTACTTCGTTTTTCCGGTGTAAATCTTACAAAGTCAGCAATCATTTTCGGAAACGATAACAATCCGAATGCTTCCCCTTCTTCAAGTTCGAGCATGCCTACATGGACATGCATATCAATCAGACCCGGCATAACCGTTTTTCCATTCAAGTCCTTAATGGCTGCGGCGTCGGGGATATCAATATCGTTACCTACGTCGACAATCAGGCCATCTTCAATCAGAATCGTGCTATCATCGTATGCTTCCAACGCCTCACCGACGAGTACGGTCGCATTCGTAAGCGCCAGGTAGCCCTCTTGTTCTTCTGAAACGTTATAGATCGTAGCATAATAGTACGTAACACCACCAACAAGGACCAGCACAATCAGAATAACTGCTGTTAAGAATAACCGCTTGACAAACCTCCAAAAGGAACTTCCACGATTTTTTTTCTTATCTTTAGCCATGCGTATTATTACCTCACTATCTTTAAGGTGTCTAACATTAATGTACGATACAGGACAGCGGATAATATACTGTAACCAGGGTGTTGGACACAAAATGAGAAAAAATAAGATAAACTATAGCTATGAGTAAGAAAAGAAAAACATACAGCCCAGAAGAAAAAGCCAAGATTGTTTTGGAAGTTTTGAGAGAGGAAAGCACCCTCAAAGAGATATCCCAAAAATATGGGGTGAGTCAACAGTTGATCAGTCGATGGCGGACGGAATTCCTGGATAATATGCCATCCGTGTTTGATAAAAAGGCTGCCAAAACCGAAAAGTTAAAGCAGGAGCATGAAGCTGAGAAGGAGGAGCTCATTAATCAAATCGGTCAGCTTACGGTAGAAATGAACTGGCTCCAAAAAAAACAGAAACAGGTCTCGGATTGGAGGAGAAAAAAGCAGTAATCGATTTTGACAGTAAAGAGATCTCCGTTAAGCGCCAGTGTCAACTTTTGGATCTATCCAGGTCGACGGCTTATCATCCGATCATCGTTAAGCAGCCTGATCAGAAGGAAATTGCCATTAAAAATACCATCGACCGAATCCACTATGATGAGCCTGCATTCGGCTGTCGTCGCATTCGTGGAGAACTGCATAAACGTGGCTTCAGCGATGTAGGATTCAAACGTACACGCCGATACATGGAAGAGATGGGCATTGTCGCCTTTTACCCTGGGCCGAACTTGAGCAAACGGGATTTACAAGCACGAACCTATCCTTACTTGCTTCGGGGCGTGAGCATCACCCACCCCAATCATGTTTGGGGCATTGACATCACGTATTGCGGCACGCCTACAGGCTTTATGTACCTAGTGGCCATCATCGATTGGTTCTCACGGCTCGTTGTGGGTTGGGCCTTGAGCAACACGATGCATACCGATTTTATCATACGCGCCGTGGCGGAGGCGATCAACGCTTATGGTAAACCTGACATCATCAACAGTGACCAGGGAAGCCAGTTTACATCTAACGATTACATCGACTTTATCAAAAGCTATGAAACCGTGAAAATCAGCATGGACGGGAGGGGACGAGCGACAGACAATGCCCGAACAGAGCGGTTTTTCCGGAGTTACAAATGGGAAAGACTCTATCTCCTGTGTCCGGAAACGGTCTCGGAATTGAAGCAAATGACCAAGCTTTATATGTCTCATTACAACTGGAACAGGCCTCATCAAGCTTTAGAAGACTATGAACCGGCACGCATTTATTTTGGCGAATGTGGTCGTTAAGGCACCCACTCTAGCGAAAGGAACAGACGCTACAAATCGCTCGTTTTCGCCTTGCTGGGAGCCGCCGAAGGGTACCATTGACAGCTGTGTTCGCTTCCGTGATCCGGCGGATGGGGTCGGGGCCCCGCCGCAGGATCGGGTTTGAAGCGATGGGTTCGTGGTAAACTTCGCATGCGGCTGATGGCTCTTTGAGCTTTTTTCACCCAGTCGCCATCACATGCACACCACGAACCCAAACAGCTGTCAATGGCGGCGGATCCGAGTGGTGAAACTGGGAGGAATCCACAAATATCAGAAGCAAGTAGTAAGAGCTATATGAAGTTCAAATGCAATCCATTTCAGAGGGGAGGATTTATCTTAAAAAATCATTTTTCGTGTCTTGACAAAGGGTTACATTACATAAAGTAGTGATAAATGTCATTAAATTACGTCCTAACAAGTCATGATCGAAAATACATTCAAATCACTAAAACTGTTTCGCAACGTAAACGCGCACTGCAATTATCCAAGACAAAATCAAAATCAGAATGTCAATACCGACCAGAATATTTTGATACAAGCGCATCGTTCATTCCTCCTGCATGTAGGATTATCATTATGGTATACATGATGGACTGATTAAAAAGAAATTTACAATCTTTTATGAATGGCGAAAGGGACAATTCTAAATGGATTGAGTGAAGCAAATTCTTAAGCCTGTGAAAACACCACCGATTAATACGGTGGAATGCACTAAAACGGCCATATATTACCCTAATCCCATCCAACTTGGGCGATTATTTATTCCATTAAAGCGCTTCGTTAGTTGTATAGAAATGATTTTTACATTTCACCTATTCCGTGGGCAAGAATACTAAATAACAAACTTATCGTTGTTAAGCCAGCAACTGGAATAGCAAAATATTTGTTGTTTTTGAACTCATAGATAGCTGTAAACGCACTAGCTACACATAGCACTAACCAAACAGGAACAAATATTGCAAATGCTATATTTGTTGGTAACAGAGTGTAGCCACTAGTTAAGAAAAATACCCAATGTAAAATGAGCAACCCTAAAATTACATAAGAGATATTTCTAGGTGATTTTGCGACGATGACCACTCCCTTTCACTCTATCCCTTTTCCGCAAGACAGGAAGCCTTACTTTTGTTCCGCAATCGCGCCACGTTAATGGTATAATCTATGAATAATATGATAGGGCGAATATTACTGAACAGCAACGACAAAAAATACTGTTTACACATATTTCCCGTTAACCCTGTTTATGAGGTGAGATAATGAAGAAAATTTTAGTGACTGGTGCAACAGGTAACTTAGGTAGCTTAACAATTGACCACTTGTTAAATAAAAAGCACGTTTCTGCAGAACGAATTGTTGCAATGGTTAGAGATAAAAAACGAGCTGAGCATTTATCTAATAAAGGTGTCGAACTCAGAGTGGGTGACTACAATGACATGGACTCACTAAAAGAAGCTTTTACTGGTATAGAAAAGCTTTTAGTAGTATCCTCTCCTTCTTTAGACAACGTAGAACGTCTAAAACAACAGTATAACGTGGTCATGGCTGCGAAGTTAGCAAATGTTAAGCATACCTTCCTTGTCAGTTTAGCGGATGCAGATAAACGATTGTTCGGATTAGAAGATGTCGATATGGCAACGGAACACATGATACGTGCTGTAGATCTTCCTTTTACTTTTATGCGAAACGGTGTTTATCTAGATGAAATTAAGTTTGATCTTAAAAATGCAATTGGAAAAGAAGAATTAGTATCTTCTACAATAAGTAACGGTTTTAATTTTGTCTTAAGAAGCGATTTAGCTCTAGCAAATGCCACGGTCTTAAGTGAAGAAGGACATGAAAATAAAATTTACAACTTGGTAAATTCGGAGTTGATCACCTACCCCGAAATTGCTTCTATATTAACTGAAATTACTGGAACAGAAATTGGATATAGGGAGTCTTCCGATAAAGAAGTTATTAAAAATCTTACTGATTCAGGCGTGAGCAAGGAAGGGGCAGAATTGTTAGTCCTTTCTTTTCAAAAAAATATAGCCGAAGGAGCATTTCAGTCTACCTCTGATGACCTCAATCAATTAATTGGTGAATGTTCTACAAAAAAAGCGATAGCATCAATAATTGAATTTAGCGATTAATTCGTTGTTGTGAGACATGGAATGTTGTAAGAGCCTGTTAAATAACGGGCTTTTTTCTTGAAGCAAGCAAATACTACTACGTTCTTCACTACATTTGCATTTATTCGGAGGTAAATCAATATGCTGAAGAAAGCGACACTTTACGGTGTAGGGTTAACGCTTACATTCTGCTTGGCTCAGCTTATTAATGGAAATACAATTAACCTCATGAATTTTCTTGGCATTTTAACAGGCGGTTTTATAACAACTGTTTTCATATATTTAGTACTTCGTTTCCAAAAGCCCAAAAATGAATAGACACGAATACAATTTAAACAACTCACTATTGAACCTTTCAACTGGGCATGATTCTGAATAATGCCTCTTTATTAAAGAATCAGCGCTCAATATTGTGCTTATCGGAACGTTCATAATGTGATATCAGAAGGTGGTGTCCTTTTTGAAAAATGGTCGTGACACTGGATTTGTTTATTGGAAATTAAATTATAGAAGTAAGTTTAGAAGAACCTTATGGCACGTTCCCTTTGCTATCATTCTTTCAATCTTGATATTTACCTTCTTTGGCCTAACCACCATAAATATTGTAGTTGTTATAACGATGCTTTCTCTTTTAATTGCCCAGTTACTATATACTTACCTTAAATGGAAAAGCGAACGTAAAACGCATTTAGATCAGTGATTTCCTGTTTGATACTGTTCATCTATAGGCGTCGATTCTGGCACAACTTTTATTCCATTAAAACTCCCGTTCGTATTATGGAATTGTGACTGCTAAATATGAGAAAAGAAAAAATAACACTAATAAGCCTAACGGTATATAGATTTTCACTTTGTGTTTGAAAAGAGCCACGAAAACAGTCAATATGAAGAAGATTATAACAACAGCCAAAAGATAAACATTTATCGAACCAGTCACAACGTTGATCTCCTCCCTTTAAAGCCTCATTTAAAGGGATCTATTCTTCAATTAGTGCGCCTCTTCAGTGGAGGAAGATATTAGCCAAATTATTTCCAAAGCTCTCCTTTTATCCGTAACGCAAGATCACTAATACAAAACCGATGACAATGCCAATGAGAAAATACATAAAAACTGATATAAAGGTAACAGGCTCATTTTGTGCTAAACTCAAAATGATGCTGAATAGAGCCACAACGATTCCAGGAATTAAGCTAAAAACAAAAATCCCAGTTAATTTGCTCATATTCAAATCTTCTCCCCCTCCCGTCAATCTCTCCCCTCTTATTCCGCAATTGCGCCACGATCGTATTATGAGTTTAACCAGTCATTTCTGGTTGAACTCTTTTTAAATGGAGTTAATGATGGAGGTAGCCGGGGTAGAACGCATGCGCCTCTGGGACACGATCCCGTCCGTTATACTGTTCACCCCCTCCCTTGTAGAAACATGTTTGAGGCTGGTTGGGACAGCGATCCCGTATAACAAGCGAAGCTATGAAACTACAAGATGATCGAGGGGAGCACCGGCAAATACATTGAATAAGTGGTGATAAAAGATGGATCCAGTCATTGGCCTGGATATTGCCAAAGGAGAAAGCCAGGTCCAAGCCTTTTTACAAAGGAAAAAGCCTTATAGGAAAAGTGTATTTGATAACTTAAAAATAGGCCACCATGTTCATTGAAAATCCGGCCAGTACGATCGAAAATCTCACTTGTGTCATACATACAAGTGGGGGCAGGAGAGATGATCACCATGAGCCAAAAGTACCAAACATTAATGAAGTATATGCACGAGGGGGAATCGATACGAAAAATTGCCCGAGATATAGGGACCCACCGGGAAACAGTTAGTAAATACGTCAAGGAATACGAACAGAAGCGTAACCAACTCATGGAAGGAGGCGAAGATGTCGATGTCGAGGCGCTGATCGAAGCCTTAACAGAGAAGCCGACGTACACCACCGGTTCTCGCCCTAAACGTAAACTCACACCGGAGATTGAACAACGAATCCTTACTTTCCTTGAGGAAAATCGGGATAAGCGCCAAAAGGGGCAGAAGAAACAACAAAAAACAGTCATGGACATGTATGAGGTTTTAGAAGATGAAGAGCTGGACATTAGTTACAGTACGGTCCGTCGGTTGGTTCGACAGTTGGAACACAGAGCCAAGGAGGCATTTATTAAAGAAACGTACATGCCCGGAGATGTTTGTGAATTTGATTGGGGGGAGGTAAAAATAACGGTGGACGGACGACTACAGCCGTTCCAAATGGCCGTCTTCACATCGGCGTATGGGAATTATCGGTGGGCGTGTCTGTTCCCCAAGCAAACGACGGAGTGCTTCCAAGAAGCACACGCGCGTTTCTTTGCCCATGTCGGCGGCGTTCATACCACACTCACCTATGACAACATGCGCGTCGCTGTTAGAGGTCTGGCCGGGGAAAAAGGGCCCACAGAAGGCCTGATGCAACTGATGGTGTATTACGGGTTTCAACACCGGTTCTGTAATATCCGCCGCGGCAATGAAAAGGGCCATGTGGAACGCAGCGTGGACGTCGTTCGGCGCAAGGCATTCGCCATCAAAGACACCTTTGAGAGTTTAGAAGAAGCGAACCACTTTCTCGAGGGGGTATGTTCGGAAAAACTCAATCAGAAATCTATGAGCCAATACGAAGGTCAAACGCCCACACAGCGCCTTGAGCAAGAACGTGAGCACCTTTTAGAAGCACCGCCGAAATGGGATGCGGCTCGTGTGAAGTACGCTCGCGTGGATAAATACGCGACCGTGGTGATTGAGCAAAACCGTTATTCGGTGCCTGATCATTTGGTCGGTGAAATGATCATGGTGAAAGTGTACGCGGAGCGTATCCGTTGCTTTTACAACGAGGCGTGTATCGCGAATCATGAACGGCTCAGTGGCCACCATCGGTGGAATCTTCAACTCTCCCACGTCTTGGAGACCTTACGAAAAAAGCCCGGTGCATTGGGGGGAAGCTTAGCCCTGCACCAGGCGGATCAAAAAATCAAAGCTATTTACGAGACCCATTATACAGGAAGGGAGCGGGATTTCATAGCGCTTTGTCACTACTTGCGGGACGAGGGCGATTTCGACACCGTCTTAGCCGCCATCGACCAACTGGAGGCGATGCATCCAAAACACGTGACCACCGATAAAATCAAAGCGATATGTGCCAGAAACAACGAACAGCCGATCACGCCGCCGTCGTCTCAGGATACGGAAGCTATTGCCGAACAGGCCAGAAACCAGATGAGTGATTATGATCAGTTATTTCAAATGACAGCCACAAAGGAGGGGATTCATTGACCATTAAAACCCAAGAAGAATGGCACGCGGATGTTCAATCATACGCGAAAGAATTAAAGCTACCCATGATTCGCAGACATGTGGCTGAGCACGCGTCAGAAGCCAGTATGCAAGACATCAGCTACGAAGCCTTTCTAGCTCAACTCCTACAAAAAGAACAAGATGCCCGGCGGGAATCGGCCCGATATAACCGCATCCGCCGGGCTGAATTCAATCAGAAAAAATACTTGGAGGATCTTTCGGTTCAAGACTTGCCCGAAGATGCCCAGAAAAAGCTCAATACCTTGAAAAGCCTGGATTTTATCCGCGAAGGACGGAATGCCATTTTTGCCGGGAATGCCGGAACGGGAAAGTCGCACATGGCGATCGGCTTGGGAATGAAAGCTTGTTTGGAAGGGTTTAAAGTATGGTTTACGACGGTGCCGATTCTTGTCAACCAAATCAAGGAAACACGGGCGGAGAAAACCCTTCGAAATTTTCAAAGCCGATTCGAGAAATATGATCTGGTGATCGCCGATGAGATGGGTTATATCTCCTTTGATAAAGAAGGCGCAGAACAACTCTTCACTCATCTCTCCCTCCGGGCAGGGCGCAAATCGACGATTATCACGACGAATCTCTCTTTTGAACGTTGGGGGGAAATCTTTCAGGATGAGGTCATGACCGCGGCGATGATTGATCGCCTCACGCATCAAGCGCATATTGTCAATATGAATGGGAGCTCTTATCGCATGAAAGAGACCAAAGAGTGGCTGGGCACCCAGGATGCGGACGACGTTCAGCAGTAATCCCGGTCGACGAAGACGAAGGAGGAATGGCATCTAAAGAAAGCTAAAAGCGATGATAACCATTCGAGGCTCGTAACGATCCTCGCTATGGCAAACGGGTAGCGTAAAGGGTTTTGATTCACTGTTCTTTGACAACTGAATACAGACGTAGGATAAAAACATTCAAAGGCATGCGATTCTAACGGCTGGCTGCAAACAGGTCTTTTGACCTACCAACAAGCTGATCAACACAGAAGATTTTGCTTCATTTTTTCGGCTAAAAAAATTGTGAAAGAGTTCACGATTGGACGGAAATTCAATGAACATTTGGCCGGATTTTGAGTTGACAATTACAGAAAAGCTTCAAGTTCGCGCACAACCTTCACGGATTACATGAATTTCACCGTTTTTATCAAGAAGTTGAGCGTGTGTCTGGACAGGCCCCAGTCGTCATCTTTGAGTCAACCGGGCACTATCATGAGCCCGTACTTCAGTTTCTTGAAGAACGCGAGGTGACCTACTATTTGATTAACCCGGTCGTTTCCTATGAAGCGAAAAAAACGAGCCTGCGCAAAGTGAAAACGGACGCCATTGATGCGCATCACCTGTGTGAGCTTTACTACAAAGAAGACCTGGAAGTGTTTCAAAAGAAAACGATACAGACCATGAACTTACGCAACTTAACCAGACAACATCAAGCATTAACCGAAACTTATGTACAAATCAAACTTCAATTTCAAGCCACATTGGAGCAGATTTTCCCTGAATATCAAAGCGTTTTCAGCGATTTGTACGCCAAAATTTCCTTAACCACCTTGCTTCGTTACCCAACCTCTTACGATGTCAAAAACACAACGCAAGAAGAGTTGGCTACGGAGATGCAAAAGACAGGGGCGAAACGCTCCTATGCGTGGTTTTTGTATAAGGCTCGTTTGTTAAAGGACGCAGCTGAACGAAATCCTTTTAAACGAAACATCTATCAAAGTCATCTGGTTAGCCTTCAGATGTATGTTCAAATGCTGTTTCAATACCAAGAGCATTTATCCAAGTTGAAAAAAGAGATAGACGCCCTGGCTGAAACCTTTGAAGCATACCAAATCATCAAATCAATCCCTGGCATTGGGCGTAAGATTGCCGCCACAATCCTATCCGAGATGGGTGATATCCATCAGTTTCAACACCCTAAGAAACTCGTTGCCTATGCAGGGATTGACCCGAGCGTTCATGAATCCGGGAAGTTCAAGGCAACCATCAATCGAATCACAAAAAGGGGTTCATCAAGGCTTCGACAAGCTTTGTTCACAGCAGTTCAGTGCGGTTTAACTAACAATCGCAATGCGAAGCTTAAAGCTTTTTATGATCGTAAAAGAGAAGAAGGAAAACCACACAAGACGGCTGTTATCGCTTGTGCTAATAAACTTCTTCACTGGATTCATGCCATGTTAAAGCGTAATGAGGCTTTTGTAGAACAATAGAAAAGCTGATAATTCCATATTTTACATAACCTTCCAATGTGAAAGAGGAAGGTTTTTTGGCATGTCTTTTTTTATCTTATCATATTTTTATGGGCTTTTTTAGGTCTGGGTATTGATTAATATTAGCTGGTATAATGGAGCATTGTAATTTTCGTTATTAACCAAAAACACACCATGAAGCCAACTAAGTGGTCATTCCTCTAAATTATCCTTTATTCGCTTCGATTGGTGCAATATTCGAAATCGTATGACGCAGTTTATTGGAATACATTAAAAATAAGTGGAAGTCCATAAAACAACAATACTAAAGCAAAAAGAAAGCCACCCCACGCAAATATAATTCTCTTTTGGCTGATATCGCTAGCTACATTTTCCTGCACTTTTTTAATAAGGCGATTTTTAAATAACACATAAACCAGACCAAACATAAATAAAGATACAACTGCAGTTGGAACTATATCATTTAGATTTGCAATTTGATTTGATCGAACCCATTCAGATAGATATCTACCAATGACCATTGAAAGAGGAAGAAGGATTATAAAAAAAAGAAGCAGTCGGTTCCTAGCCTTTTTATAATTCAATGGTTTTGTGTTAGCCATTAGTATTCACTCCAGAGGTTTATAAACTGCGTTAGTACTTTATTCCATGTTCGACAATATGGCCTTATTCTGTAAGATGAGCCCCATCCTCCATAGTGGTTATAATTTCCTTAAGAATAAGGATCCCTGGTTCGATTTCCTGAAATGATGAACTCACATATGACAAAAGAACATTTTGATTGTTATATGGACTATAAATGTAACCTGGATTGATGAGAACACCCCGACGGAGCGCTTCGGTAAACAGTTTTTTGACATTTACATCTGAAGAGAACGTCAGCCATAGAAACATCCCTCCTTCTGGAATCTCCCATGCTGCCCAATCCCTAAATGATGATCGACCAACTGAGCCATAAAATCTCTGCGTTTGCGAATTTGCTTGCGCAAGAAGGCAAGGTGCTCGTCGTATTTTCCTGAAATTATAAAATCGTACATCGCCATTTGCGGTAAAGCACTTGATCCGTAAATCCGTTTGCATCCGTAGATCGCTTAATTTCTGAATCACAACCTCCGGACCCGCGATCCACCCTATGCGTAGATTCGGGGCAACAGTCTTCGAAAAACTGCCGACTTGTAAAATATGATCCCCATCATCCATAGACGCAAGCGAAGGCTCAGCTTCTTGGCTTAACCATAAATCACGATAAACATCATCTTCAATGATGGGAAGTTAATAGGCTTTCGCTAGCGCTAATACGTCTTGCTTATTGTTCCACGACATGGTTTTAGATGTTGGGTTTTGAAACGTCGGGTTCAGGTATAGCATGGACGGTTTCTTATTCGCCCTAATTTGAGTTTCCAAATCATGAACATCAAGCTCACCGCCTGTATAAGCAACCCCTTTCAAATGCATGCCCAGTGACCGAAAAACTTGCAGCGAATAAATATAGGACGGTTGTTCCAAATAAACATACGTCCCTTGTTGGAGCAACCCCATGGAAATGAGTTGCAGAGCTTGCAGGGCACCTGAAACGATGAGGATAGACGACGAAGAATAATGAATCCCCTCTTCTTGCAAACGAGCACTAATTGCTTCTCGTAAAGGTATCTCGCCTGCGCCATCACTATACCCACACAGATTAAAGGAGCCTGAAATATTTTCTACCGACGTTCTGAATGCTTGCGTAGGAAAAAGCGATGGGTGTAACTCCCCTTTGCCTAGCTGGATGACGGTCGAGTCTGTCTCATAGTCATTGATTTTTTGAATCGTCCTGGGATTGCCGGCATGAAAGCTATATTGGGAGATGGCGTTCCAATTAATAACTTGTTTGGATATATTCGACCAGCTCTGATTCGATACATATGTACCACTCCCGGGTTTTGATTCGAGAATGCCTTGGGCTTTTAACTCCTCCAGGGCGTGGATAATCGTTGTTCGGTTAACGTTGAATGCTGCAGCTATCGCTCGCTGACTCGGAAGTTTTTGACCAAAGGTCCATTCGCCATTGCTGATTTTGTTTTGAATAAAGGTGATCACTTTTAAATATTGAGGCAGATGCTCTCCATGGTTGATACTCGGCATGTTTTCAACCACCTAATTTCATAATTGGTTGACTGGTATTTTAACAAATTGGTTGAAGAAACGGCTTTCCTCCTAGTTTATCATGCTGTTATATGATCATCCCAGAAAACAAGGAGAGATTGCATTGAACTGGAAAGTATTCCTTGCTTATACCTTAGCCGTTATCCTTTGGGCTTCTGCATTCCCAGGTATTCGGGCAGGTTTGGAATCGTATGGGCCTTTTCATTTAGCCCTATTACGCATGCTCATCGGAGCCGTAGGGTTGCTCATTTTTGCGGTCAGTATACGAATGAAGCTTCCCGATAAAAAAGACCTTCCCATCATATTGTTGCTTGGTTTTCTGGGATTCTCGGTCTATCATACGTTTTTGAGCGTCGGAGAATTAACCGTAGATGCGGGAACCGCGAGTTTATTAGTGTCCACCACCCCTTTGTTATCAGCGATCTTAGCAGGTATCTTTTTAAAAGAAAAATTTAATCGTTGGGGGTGGATCGGTTCTTTCATTGCTTTTTCAGGCGTTGCAATCATCACATTTGGGGTTGGCGGTGAATTTCGTTTAGAAATTGGCGTCTTGATTATTTTGATAGCAGCCCTAGGAGAAAGTTTTTACTTTGTTTTCCAATCATCCTATTTACAAAAATATGGTTTCTTGGCTTTGCCACATATACGATTTTAGCAGGTACGTTGTTTATGCTGGTATTTACCCCAGGTTTATGGACCGCCGTACAAAACGCATCCATGGAGAGTACCATCACTGTCATTTATTTAGGGTTATTACCGACCATCGTTCCTTATTTTGCTATCGCTTATGCGACGTCCGTGAACGGAGCATCAGAGGCGACTAGCACTTTATATTTGACCCCGGCTTTATCCATTATTATTGCTTGGATATGGTTAGGGGAAGTGCCAACCATCATATCGATCATCGGAGGGACTTTAACGCTTATTGGTGTCTCCTTTACAACCATCAAAGGAACAAAACCGGATGTAGAGAATCCTCCATCTATGTCTACAAAAAGGGAAAGGGAATATCATCATTACAACTTATAAAGAAATACGGGCGCAATTATTTCACTTTTGTGCCCGGTTCGTAAGAGTGATTTTTACCCCCATAATTAATCAGCTGTGTGATTAAGTATAAGCCTTGCTGTGTCACCTGCTACGATCTTTCCTGGACACTCAACAACCCCAACAATTCCTCTTTGTCCTAACGATGTTTTAACAAAACTTGTTGTTAACCGAGATATATCTGGATATTTATTTTGAATCACTTCGCCGGGTTGTGTGCAGGGAAGGTTCTCTCCTTCACACAAAATGCCAGCTCCACTCGGAAAAATAATTCGGCTTCCCGGGGTTAACTTCGTGAGATTTCCAAAGCCTTTTAGAGCAATATTAGCACCCAACCATTCAGGCAGTATCTGTTCAACTTTAAGTTCCTCCGCTATCAATGCACATTCCTCAACCGATACAATGGATATCTGTCTTCGATTAAAAATTTCCGTGCCACGTTCATACATCGACTCTCTTGAACCTGCAAATTTGGTTAGACCAAAATGTAGATCACCCGGAATACCACCGTATTCTAAATCTGCTTCTTCAATTTCATTCGTTACAAAGGTATCATCCTGATTAGCAGTTAAAATCGAATAAATTTCAACGTCATGATGTTTACGCATGTGATCCCCCCTATTACTCCATGAATCGCCTCGTTTGCTTAACAAAGCTTAAGTTAAAAATTTGATGCCTTGTCGTAAAACTACCATGTTCTACTCTCATTCATTTTCATTTTCTCCGCGAATGCTTGAGATAGATCAATATCAAGTTTGTTGGCCAGATCAAACACATTCCAGACCACATCAAACATTTCCATTCCAAGGTTAATCTTCGTCTCTTCTTCTTTTACATTTGGATCAAGGTTGAGCTTAAGCAATTCATCTGATACTTCTCCAACTTCACTGACAAGAAATTGGTAACGCTGTTCAATGGTTAATTCCTCGAATCCTTTTTCTTTACTGAACGCTTTTACATACTGTTGAAACTGCTCAAAATCCAACTTGAAATTCCTCCTTGATGATCACTGGAACAATCTCTTTCTCGTTATTCAATCTAATTGATGTAAAATTACCACGTATCTCCACCGGAAGGAGGTGGCCACTGGTCAAGATAACGTCTGATAAATACGACTTGCCCAGCATGATAACTGTTATGAGAAATCAACGAAATGAGATGTTCTTGACTGTTTGAATCACCATGCTCGTTTTTTGCTAATTGTACAGCTTCATGAAGTCCGTTCGTAAATTTGTCTACAGCTGCTAGCCAAGCCCTTTCATTAAGAGGTCTCACTTCTGAAGGCCACGTCTCTGAAGCGTGCTTTGGCGGTACCGTCTCTTCTTCTTTCAACAGACGTAAAACATAATCTTGCCAGTAGATCATATGGTTTAGAAGTTGCCAGATAGATTGTTGGTCAAAAATTACCTCCCCTGCTTGCCCCTCATCTAATCCATCGAAAATCGTTAATACGTTAACATGAGCAGTTTCCCCGTATAGCCCCTCGGTTAAATGGTTCAAAACTTGCTCACCTCATCATCGTATAAAATATTGCTAAACAGACCATCACTATTCAATTCTTGCGCTTCGTTTGCGGCACATCATCATTTTAACTACCTTTTCCTCGCAAGCAATCACTATTGGGTGAGCAAATACAGTTGGTATCCTAGAAAGATCGCTACTCCCCAAATGATTACTGCTGAAATTTTATTAATAAGAACGACGATTTTGCCTTCTTTGTCGATCGTACGAATGGTTTTACCAATCGTCGCTAACCCGATAAAAGATACCCATGATACAACAATACACGCCATTGTAAACCCTATTAATTCGGAGGTTGCAGAATACCTTAAAGAGTTGGTTCCTATAACTCCTACCGTATCAAGAACAGCATGTGGGTTTAAAAGCGAAACAGATATAGCGAATAGGATTTGTTTTTTTGCACTCATAGCACCATGTTGTTTATTCACTTCAACTGGATCACTTGACCAAATGGACCACCCTATGTAAATAAGGAATAGGAATCCAGCCGCAAAAAAGATGATTTGAAAAACAGGTACAGTCATGACTATGAGAGACACGCCTAAAACCGCAAAAACAATTAAAATGGTGTCGCAAATCGAAGCTGTTACAACCGAAGGCATGGTATGCCGTAACTTTTTGTGAGCAGCCCCTTGATTAAAAAGGAATATATTTTGCGCTCCAAAAGCTAAAATTAATCCAAAAGATAATACAAATCCGTGTATGATAGCACCTAGCATTCCTGATTCCTTTCAACGTCTGGCCTTATATGCAAAACTGGCACAAGTTTTATACCGTTCTTGCGCCTCGTTTGCGGTATAACGATCACTAGCATCGCATAAATATTGAGAGAAAATTCAGTTATATTGTGTATGGTTATTGAGTGAAAAAAAGCTAACCCTGAACAAAGGGTCGCTCTGTCCATTTGGTAATATTATACATTTCATCCTTTAGCGCCAACGACAAACGTTGCCTTTTATGGAACGGAACGATTGTCAAAACGGCGAATCCACACCCTTGATGGTTTCCAAAGCGCAGCTTTGAGCCACCGGGAGATCTGTAAAATCCTCTTTTTACTGTTGGTTTCCAGCTGGATAAGGACATGGAGACAATACACAATGAGTGCAAGAAAGATTTGATTGTGGACAGCTGTTTCATCGAATCCATAAAAAGCCTTGATTTTCACATGCTGTTTCAACCATTTAAAAAATAGCTCAACCGCCCAACGATCTCGATAGATGTCTGCGATTTCCTCGGCACTTATATCAAACCGATTCGTAATGAGGAGAAGCTGATTTCCCTTGGTGTCATCGACTTTCAACAGACGAAACACGTTCTCGGTGCGATTTTGCGGGCTTCCGATCACCACCATCTGATCGGACAGCACAGGGCTGTCATCAGTCAGCGAAAATGATTCAAGGACACGTACAAAGGCATTTTTCCGAAGGCGAGATACGAAAAAGTAACCATCATCGGTCATTCGATCAAAGCGTTCATAATCAATGTAGCCTCGGTCAAAGACATACATGGCTTCCTTGTCATCCACAAGCACTTCGAGTTGGCCGCGATCATGTTCCTTTGCCGGCGTTAACACTGCCTTGTCCGGATAGGTGGTGTGCCGATCCATATAGACGAGCCGCAAGTGGAGTTTGACGCCTGCTTTCGTCTTCCGGAATTCCGCCCATTTATACCGCGTCAGATCAAGAGGAATGGTACTTGAATCGATGATCTTTAACGGCATGCGCGCGAACGATTGTCGGTGAAAATACCGAATGCGTTGCACGAGATCCACAAAGATCGTCGATAACAAAGTTGGGTCGATCGCTCGGTGTTTCCGAGACAGTTGGGATGAGCTAATAGCTTGGAACCCAACTTCCTGTTGCAGACCTTCATCTAACAACCCATCTGAAATCGCCGCGAGGCTATCCGTCTCTTGTAAGTGCGCAAGGAGAAACAGTTTAATATAAGCTTCGGTTGTCAGCTTTTTCGTATAGGCATCTTGACGTAGGTTCGTCACTTGTTCTTGCAATTGTTGAAAGTTAATCGGTGAAATCCATTTACCAAATGAAGAAAATAGGGTATGCTTGTCCATAAGTTTTGGTCCTTTATATTGGATTTGGACAGGATACCACCCGTCTTTCCATTATAAAGGATTTTTTTGTGCACCAACCCTATTATTTTTGAACATTCGATGTCTTCGGATCATTCTGTCTTAAATAATGCAATGCTAGTGACTTTTTTTACGTCATATTCAACCCACCATCAACAACAATCGTTTGACCGGTGACAAAATTGGCCCAACTGCTGGCCAGATAAAGCACACTGCCAGTAATATCTTCAGGACGAGCGATGCGCCGGAGTGGTGTTTCGCGTATAATCCCCTCCTTCACCTCTTCTTTCGTTCGTCTACTCGCATCAGTTGGATAAACAAGTCCGGGAGCCACACAATTTACTGTAATCCCAAACATCCCTAAGTCGGCGGCCAAATTGTGAGAATAGGTCATTACCGCTCCTTTTGCTGTATTGTAATCATGGTAAGGAACGACCGGGCGGTGTAATAGATTGGTTGTCATATTAATTATTTTACCGTTCGTGTTCGCTTTCATGACAGGGATTATATATTTACACACATGATAGGTTCCTTTTAAGGAGCCATGAAGCTGCTGTTCGTAATCCTTCCATTCTACCTCCCAGGCTTTCTTACGGGCATCGGGGTCAAATGTATAATGATATAGGGCATTGTTCACAACAATATCGATCGTATCAAATTCTTCGACGATTGCTTCTATCATGGCCGATACGGCTGCCTCATCAGTCACATCGGCTTTGATCGCAACCGCATCTACGGCATAGGTTTCGCACAAATAGGCGGCAAAAAGCTCAGCTTTCTCCTTGGTTTTCACATAATTAATGATAGGGTGAGCCCCTGCTTTTGCAAAGGCCTCCGCGATGGACGCTCCGATGCCTCTGCTTGATCCAGTTATGAGCACGACTCTGCCTGCAAGAGAATGATCCATGGTTTGCCTCCCTCTTTGTAATTAAATATTCTTCCATATGCTCTTGATTTCTTAGAATTTCATGCCCTTAGGATTTAGTAATACCAGAGCGTGCCCTTCGCTTCATGAATATTCTTGAATAAAAGGAATGATATTCCATCCAGGAGTCTATCCTTTCCTCCAACCCCTAGGGGTTGGAAAAAATTAGGATGACCGTGCGCTTGCATTTGCCCACATCATACATGGTCGCTTAACCTCCCATATATCTCTGGATGGTGATGATCCACACATTCCTTCGTCCGGCGTATCCATGTGGTGGGGGCGGCTATGCTCCTTTGCTGGGTCTGGGCCCGAATGGAAATAATGAACGCCGCCTCGGCACTGTTGGTGTTTGTTCCTTAGACAAGACAGAGCTGGTTTTCACAAAGGATGATTCCTGCTGCTTGCTTTACGCGGCTTGCGCCTGGGAACGTTTCCGATCTTGAAGAAGCTTGGCTCCATCAAAGGGGCATTCGCGTTGCCCGATGACAAACAAGACTTTCAGGAGTTTACCACACAGGGCGATCAACGATTGCATCTTTGTCAGAGGTCGGTCGGAACGTTGTGTGAGCTCATGATGAAGAGCGCGAAACGTGTCATTATGATTGACGAGCGGCCGAATCGCTAAAAATAGAATGCGGCGTAATCGACTCCGTCCTCGTTTACTAATGGTGGTTTGGCCCTTGTAAACCCCTGAGCTGTTCTCTTTTAAGTCTAGGCCGGCCAAACTGATCAGTTGTTTAGGATGACGGTACTGATTAATATCTCCGACCTCGGCGAAGAAAGCGGCAATCGTCATGTCACCTAAGCCTTTGATATCCCTCATTTGTTCGGCGCCAGGGAGATACTCAAGCTGGTCTGTCAATTGCGCTTCCAACGCTTCGAGTTGCCGAGTGTAAAGCTCATACTGATCCAGTAACGCCTCCAACTCTTGGCGGGCAAAGTGAAGCCCTGCGGTGATGCCTACACTTTTTTCAGCGGCTTCATGAAGCTTTTGGGCTCGAGCGAATCCAGCGTGTCGCTTAGCGTAGGCTTTCCATGTGTCTACGATGGTTTCCGGCGTCGTCCCCGCAATCGCTTGGGGAAGAGGAAACGTTCGCAAAGTGGCCAAAGCACAGACGCCATCCCAGTCTTTAAACACCTGCTCAAATTCCGGGAAGTAACGATGGAGCCAATTTTGAACCCGGCCTTCGGTCTGGTTTTTTAATTGCACGAGCTGATCTCTCAATTTGATGCCTTCTCGCATTTCAGCGTAGATGCCTTCGAGAAGGTTGGGGGCAGAGTATCGCCCGTCCTTCACCTGTTTTGCGATCACCATCGCATCTTTGGTGTCGTTTTTGCTTGGTGAGTGGTCATCGATTTCCTTGAGCCGTTTGACGTGCGAGGGATTGACCAACACCAGCCGATGGCCGCACGAGTCAAGATAATCCGCCAAGCTAAACCAGTAGTGGCCGGTGGGCTCCATGCCTACCATCACATGTGTTTTTTGATGATTCGCTTGATGATCTTCAACCCATCGTAGAAGCTTTTCAAAGCCTTCACGATCGTTGGTGAACATGATGCGTTTCCCAAACTCAAAGCCGCGTTCATCAATGGCACGAGCGACATGCTTGTTCTTGGCGATGTCGACGCCAATGATGAGCGTTTCCGGGGTGATTTGAGCGAGCTTTTCATTTTGTGTATAATTCATGATGAGTCCTCCTTGGTAGTTATCAATTTAGAGGTCGATGAGTAATCATCGGACACTCCGTACTATACCAAGGGGGCTCCTTTAATCCAATTCTTCGACGAGCTCATTCGTTGTCATCTCTGCAATACCGACCGGTTCATCAATTAAGCCAATGTCCACATACGTTTCTTCTACTTCTGCCATCTTTTTGGCATTGAGCCACCCCAATCCTCTCTCTTCCATCTCTTCATTAATGGAGACTTCATTTCGAATGTCGATAATGGCCCTGTTTCTTTCCTCATCTTCTCCATCAATAGCCGTACCGACCGCTGCCGCTGCTGCCTCATCGGGGTAATCCATCATATGCTGAGCGCTATCACGGTACACTTGCAGAAATTCAAGGAGTGTTTCCCGTTCTTCTTCAAAGATTTCTTCTGTCACGACAAATACATCAGCTGGCGTGTTAAGCACGTCTTTGGCTTCCATGACGTTCACGTCGCCCAGTCCTTGTTCCTTCGCATCATATAATCCCGTATCTGTTGCTGCTGCAGCATCAACCTGCTCATTTATTAACGGACCGAAATTTAGGACACCTGTTTCAATCACATTCACATCTTCCTCTGTCATTCCGGCGTCATAAAGCATCACTTGCAGGTTTTGGTAGGTGCCGCTTTCCAGGCTGTAAACCCCAACATCTTTTCCTTCCAAATCTTCGATGGACTGGATGTTATTTTCTTTCAAGGAGACAACATTAAAGACATTGTCTGGATAGATGTTATAAATGATTTTAAAATCTTCCCCCTGCTGGGCGGCTAACAGAACAGCCTCCAGGTTGGCAAACGCAATGTCCGCGTTCCCTGCCACTATATTTCTTACAGCTTCACCTCCACCTTCACCGGGAATGTACTCAAAATCAAGTCCCGATTCTTCAAACCAACCTTCTTGTTCAGCGAGATAAAGGTTGCTTTGCTCTGCAATCGCCGAACTCCATGAGGCCATTCTGAATTCTATCGTCTCTTCATTTGTTTCTTCCTCTTCTGCTTGTTCTTCACTCCCATTTTCTTCTCCACATGCGCTGAATAATAGAACCGTCGCTACTATTCCTATGGTCAGTCCCCCTTTTTTCCTCACTTTCCATTCCCCCTTGCATAGATATATTTTTTCAGAAAAACACGTTCAATAAGCTCTACTGTTTGATAAAGAAAAATACCAATAATCGTGAGTAAAATAAAAGCGGAAAACATAAGTGGTGTATCCATCATCCCCATGGCATTCGTTATGACAGCACCAAGTCCTTGATTGGCTCCGATGAATTCGCTGACGACGGCTCCGACCACGCTCAGCACAATGGCTACGCGCAAGCCAGACATCATATATGGAATTGCTACCGGCAGTCGGAGTTTCGAAAGAATTTGCCAAGGAGTGGCCCTCATCGAGCGGAACAAAGACACCTTCTCGCGATCGACATATGTAAGACCTGCCACTGTGCTTTCAAATAAAGGGAAAAAGCTGACCAAAGCAACGATGATGATCTTTGGCATGAAACCATAACCAAACCATAGTGTTAGCAGTGGTGCCAGTGCCAGCTTAGGCATCGCCTGCGATGCGATAATGTATGGGTGGAAAATATCACGAACCAGTTTGGATTGAGCGACGAGAAAACCCAGCCCGATACCCAAAACCATGCCAATGAAAAAACCACCTAACACTTCCACCATGGTTGTGTAGATATGAATGAAAAAAAAGCCACTCATCAGATGCGTATATAGGTTTTCGGCAATAACTGTAGGGCGCGGCAAAATCAATTCCGGGATATCTCGAAGCCATACCACCATCTCCCAGATCGATAACAGGAAAAATAACAGCAATAAAGAATAGAGGGAGCTTCGTTTCATGCACTCGCCCCCTGATCCAGTCCACGATGTATTTTCTTTACTATTTCCGTAAACGCCGACGTGAACTTTAACGGCTTCTCTCGTTGTCTTTGAAAGGGGACACTGTACTCTTTGATTTCCGCTTCATCACTGAGTAATAGGACCCGATCCGCCAAAAAGACAGCTTCTTGAATGTCGTGGGTAATAAAAACAACGGCTACATCATAAGACTCTACCACTTTTGTAAGTTCCAGTTGTAGTTGCTCTTTTGTTATCGCATCCAATCCAGAAAAAGGTTCGTCCATTAATAGAAGGCGGGGGTTGGTGAAAAGCGCGCGCGCTAATGCTGCCCTTGAGAGCATCCCTCCCGAACATTCGTGTGGATATTTTTGGCCGTGCTCCCCTAATCCGACCACATCGAGCAGCTCCCGGACCCGTTTTTTTTTCGGTACCCCCAACTTTACCAATGATTTCCGCCGGCAATAGTATATTTTCCATTACATTTCGCCATTCCAATAAAACAGGCTTTTGAAAAACATACGTCACATCCTGATGAGGCTCTTCAATCTTTTCTCCATTCAAAAGCACTTTTCCCTCCGATGGTTCCAGTAGACCAGCCATCATTTGAATGAGTGTCGACTTTCCGACACCGCTTCGACCAACGACACTGACAAATTCTCCCTGATTCACTTTCAGATGAAATTTGTCAAAAACGGTTTGATCGCCAAAACGTAAACGAACATTTTCTACTTGCATAAATGCTGTCATGATAGGAGTCTCCTCTTTTGTTAATCCCGGAACAAATCAAATTGATCCATTGTCGCTGTCACAGAGGATTCCACGTCACACCAATATACGAGATCTCCAAGATTGGGACGCCCATCATGGTGCCACCCTGGTTCTGGTTGCGACATCTCCCCTAAAAAGCTGATTCGGTTCACGCCGCAAGCACCAAGTACCTCGATCAGACGATGAAACCTTTGTGGTGGACAAGCGACTCCAGCTGTTTGAAAAAAACGTCGAATCTCATTCATATTATCTATTATGTCTTCCATGTTTTCTATAGGGATCACAGTGACGACACGATTCAATATAGAAAAAGGGAATGACTTTTGTTCTTTTTTATATAGGACTGTCCAGGCGGTACTTTGTTCACTGGCATACAAGTCAACCTTTTTGTTAAATTCCGCGTCTGCCCTTACCCTTATAATGGCACTGGCTTCTTCGCTGGTGAGGGTGGCTCTCGGCATTCTATGCTCCGTATTTTCCAATTCATGCGCTAGCAATCGCGCAAAGTCCCTGGGATGGTAGTCGCCGTCTGCCTCCACATAAAAAACATGGGGAGATAGGCAACCTTGCTGATCAAAGGATGCGGTATCTTTTGCAGCGCGATGTGCTACTTCCCATACAAGACTGGTGCTCAAGCATTCTCTTGTAATCACACCTGTGCTCACTTTATGCCCGTGCGGATGAAATCGAACTTGTGCTGGAAGCTGGCCGGAAATGTGGGAAATCGTCGCATCGTTCCCGTAAGCGATCACCGTGTCTGTTTTTGAAAAAACGGCCCGCTCTGATAGTGCCTCGCCGCTTTTCCACCACGTTATCGCCAATGCTTTTGCAAATTCTGGGTCGACTTCATGCAACGTTTCCGCAAACATGGCCGGGAACAACGGCTCAGCCGAAGACACTTTACCAAGCCCACCCGCCTTTACTAGAAGGCCGGAAACGATGCTCCATAACGGAAGGACAGGCACATTTCCAGAAAAAACATGCGTAATCAGTGTCGGACCATAGGCTCTTACATAACCGCCTGATCGTGAGGGGCGAAATTCATCCAACACGAGTGGATTAAGGAAATCTTCATCTACAAAGCGCTGCAGCTGCTCTTTTCGAAAGTTGCGGAAGTAGCGTGATAAAAAGAGACGAACCATTTCTTCATCATAACCTGTGATCACCGGAAGGCATTTTTCGGCAAGTTGTCGTTTCTCATAGGAGGGATCCAGCCATTTTTGTACCGCTTGATCGATACGGTTAATGATTTCGTTGGTTCGTAGTTTACGAACATATGCGTGCTGCTGGGTTTTCACACTGGCTAACACAGAGGTAAGCTGATCTTCGGAAAGCAGCGGCACTTTTATTTCTGCACAATGAGTATTGTTGCTAAAAGCAAGTGTTTTTGTTTCTATTTCTTCCTGAGGAAGAGTTGGCAGGAAATATCCTTTTACCATCATGGAGCCGTTCCTTGGTCTGCTTGTAAAAATGATTCCATCGCAAGCGAACAGCCCCTTACCTCTGCCCCTTCCGCCCGTCCAAGCAAGTAAAGGCTGTCTCCTTCTTTTACACCAAGATCCTCCGTCATCACCGCAGCTACCGAATGAAAATTTGCCAAATCATAATGGACGATGATTCCGGTTTCCCCTTCCGGCTTTTCTTTCATCGTTTCTGGATCAACGATAGTCGTTTTCACCCAATGAGGAGGCTTCTTTAAGGTTTTCGGTCCTTGTAGCCGCAATGTTTGATCATACAATTGTGAGCTCAGCTCGGTCATGCCATACATATTCCCGCATGCATACTCTGGTATAGAAAACAGCTTGCTTAGTTGTCGCTTCAGTTCCAGGGGATCCACTTCACGGGACGTTCCTTTTGCACCACCAGTATCCATCACCCGACTACCAGCAGGAAGGGAGAAAGTTAGCTTTTCTTCCTTGCATGTATCTAAGAAATGAATAAAAGAAAAGGTGGCACCCAGCAAAAAGACCGGTTCATCCTTATTCTCCGCCTCGGCAAGGATCTCTTTTAAACGTAGCTCATCAAATCCCTTCTCTGAAGCAACATACTCACTATCTTCCGTCCCAAATGTATTTTTCATTAATTGTAAATAATGAGCCAGGGAAGAATGCGGCATTTCTTTCCCTGCTGGGAACAGGATAACCATTTTCATATTGTTCACGTCGGGCATCATGTTTTCTTTAAAGAAAATTGTCGCTGACAAATCGTACACTTCGAGATCACGATGACCATTTTTGCCTCGTTTATCAGGATTCGTCGTGCCGCTCGTCATAAAAATTCGTTCCAATTCTTCCTCTGGAGAACACACCAGGACTGTCTCCTTAAATGCTTGGATCGGAACTGGAGGGATCTGCGTGACATCCTGAATAGAGGTCGGGTGAACACGGCGTTTCCGGCAATATTTCCGGTAAGGACTGTTTTGCTGATATTGATAAAAAAAGACCATTTTTGCCATTTCTGCAAAATTTGTATGTTCCTCTTGCATGATAAATTGTCTCACTTTCCCTTTTATTTCGTCATAGGCCAAGCTTATGGCGAACACCTCCTTTTTTACAGTAAACAAAAAGACCACTCTCTTTATAGAAAGTGGTCGTCGTGGCAGATATCACATTCGTGTCAGCCATTACGCATCCACTTCCCTACGCTGTTGTTACACAGATCAGGTTCTAAGGGTTTAAAAGGAAGTCCTTTTGTCTCAGCCAGCACTGGCTCCCCTAGTGGAAAAGCAAATATATTTTTCTTATCATAACATGAATAGGCAAAGTTGTCACTTCACTGGCAATTCATCTTTGGTACGAGCGCATCCGCTGACGTAAAACTATCACTGGGTTTCTTCCGAAATTTGATCGAAATCAATATCTTTTATGATTAATGTAGATTTTAATAACTGAAACAGCTGCAGCGCTTGCTCTCTTGTAATTGAATCGTAATCGTGAAAGCCATGTAAGATGGAATGTCGATTCAATTGTTTGCTTAAGCGCTCTGACGTGCTTACAAACAATTTGAAGAACATCCTCATCAAGTTATTGGCAAAAATCGAACTCACTCCCTTTAAAAATGTCGCTTCTTCCTCCTGGCCCTCAACATTAGGAAGTTCCTGTTTCATTCTTGTGTAGAGACGACTCTTTGGTTTAACCTTAATATTTATTTCATTTTTATTGATGTTTCCGTCAAACCATGAAGCGATCACATGTTCACAGGCTGACAATAAAGGGAAAATACTGATTTTGTAATACCCTGCTCTATATGCTTTATAGGATTCTTGAATTGTTGATGAATGTAGTTCATATATAGGATCATTTGCAATTGTTTCCACATACTCTTCAAGATTACGGTCAACATAACCTGCTAAATCGTTAATACTAACTATCTCATCTTTTATAGCATCAACTACATCCATATCCAAGCACCAAAAATTGTCTACTTGGCTTTTTAATAAATAGTCGACATCCCTAAGAATCTCATTTAGGCCATCGCTTAATAAATCCTCCATTCTTTCTAAAGGATCAGGAATGCGAAGGCTAGAAACATGTTCTATCATGGGTTGAAAAGGATCGATTAAGGTTTTCCTGATTATTTCATTATTTTGTTCCATGAGTTGATACCCGCTTAGAGCCATCTCTAAATATTTTTCATTACTAGCAATATTATCTAGCATAGGATTAAGTAATTGACTACGTATATCTATGATTTTCTCAAAGGAAGGCGACCAGTCAACGTCTTTATTGCTTTCGTTCCCTTCCGTATCATCTTTTTCTCCTGATTTTTCACTGCTAACTTCTTCGTTTCTGCCTTCGCTTTCATTTTCATTATTCATTGATAGTGCTCCTTTCTAATTTTCAACCAATTTTAAGATCATTTTTAAATACGAAGTAACATCTGTATGTAGCAACAACAAAAAGATAAAACTATTAAAGGATGAACCATGAAAAAACCTCTCTGACATTACTAACGAGGCACTTATCAATTATTTGACCCTTTAATCTAACAAAAATATGTTTCGCTCATTTTATTTTACAGTCACAAGTAACTGAGGTAAACTGGCTCTTCCACTTAGAACGGCTTATAAACTTGTCATCCAGTTGTCAACCAAAATGAATATTCAACCTTAAAAATCATCATGGAAAAACAAACAAAAAGGCTTTTAAATACTGATATGAACGCATTTAAATTATGTCATCTTCAATGATAATAATGACTTTGTTGAATTGACAGGGTAGAGGTCGCTGGTTCGAGCCCAGCACGGGACACCATTTTAAACGCTACTCCTGCAAGGGATTGGGCGTTTTTTGTTTTTTAGAGTGATTATAATTAATACTGTTTTGTTGACCAGTTGTTGACCATTTTAAAATGTGGAATGTACGTTCCTATGTCCGCACAACGTAGGGTTAGTACACCCCTAAAGTGGCGAAGTCTCCTGCGGGGATTGGGTTTAGAGCTACCCCATTAATCATTCGTTCGCGAACGAGGTCGACACCTTTTACAAAAGGCAAATACGAAAGTATTGGAGAAAGAGCTAAAGGAACAAACGTTAACCCGGCTAAAATAAACTGTAAATCTGCAAGAAAACCTCATTCAACATCAAAGTACCAATGTAAAAACGCTTTTAGCTGACAACCTCATCATGGAGAATTTTCTTTCTTTTCTTGACCATAAAATCATTGATTGCATAACGATAGATATCTTGCTCACTGTTCGAGGTTTTTTTCCGTAACTTATCGGCTCGCTTTTGGACATCTATCAAAATTTCCAGTTTTTCCATGAGAAAAACCTCACTGTCACCTTTAATTTCTGAACAACATATTTTTCACACTGCCAGTTCCACAACAACCACAGATCGATCGCAAGTCTTACTTTTAGTAACCATATTTCTCTTTTAATTTTCAACCACAAGTCTTCCATCTCGAAATACTTCGATCACGTTTTGAATATCCTCAATCTTCTGTGATGGATCGCCATCTATAACGACTAAATCAGCTGCTCTTCCCTCTTCAATAACGCCGAATTCGTTGCTTTGTAATGCATCGGCAGCATGAGATGTAGCCGATTGAAGTGCTTCCTTAGGGGTTAGGCCGCTTTCAACGAGTAATGCCAATTCTTCGTGCATACTTGGACCGAATAGGACACCGGGCATCCCAGCATCGCTACCCGCCAGAATCTGCCCACCTGCATCATGAAATTCCTTGACACGTTCAAGCTGATCTGACCTCATTTCTGGATCACCGTTCAGCGTTTCGACACGTAACGTGGGCGTCATCGAGACCCCTTGCTCAGTGATTTCTTCCAATAAATCGTCCTCCCAGCCGTCTCGAACAGCC
Source organism: Salicibibacter halophilus (assembly GCF_006740705.1). Taxonomy (GTDB): domain Bacteria; phylum Bacillota; class Bacilli; order Bacillales; family Marinococcaceae; genus Salicibibacter; species Salicibibacter halophilus. The sequence continues at coordinate 1,126,160 of NZ_CP035485.1, forward strand.
CCGGCACCGATATGCTCTAAGCCATCGACGCCAGCCATGAGTAGATCTTCCAAGTCGTCGATTCTTCCCCAATGTCCAAATACTGCTATATTGTTTTTGTGCTAAACTCAAAATGATGCTGAATAGAGCCACAACGATTCCAGGAATTAAGCTAAAAACAAAAATCCCAGTTAATTTGCTCATATTCAAATCTTCTCTCCCTCCAGGTGTTTCGTTATATACCCAATTGAGAATATTAAATAGATAGAATTGATAGGGTAGGGGTCGCTGGTTCGAGCCCAACACGGGACACCATTTTAAACGCTACGCCCGCAAGGGATTGGGCGTTTTTTGTTTTTTATAATGATTATAAATAAGGCTGACTTGTCGTTCAATTGTCTTTCATTTTTATAAAGAGTACATACGTTCTTATAATTTAATCCATATTCCAATATGCTTTTGCTTTGGATGTATAGTTATTTTTGTTGTTTTTTCTTAGCATATTCGTCCACTTTGTGTAAAATCCTTATATTCTGAACAAACGGCGTGTTCCGTTACAAAAGATAATTTTGTCACATCATTAGAACAATGTGGGCGAGGAACTTTAACAAACCCCGCCCACATACTCTCAATGATGGCGGCTGAACCCATTGAGGTATCCCTATTATTGCCCCGATGATTGTAAGCGTTAATGCCAAACCCATAATAAACGACATTGCAGCGGCTAACACGAGGATAATCCATTTTGGTATTCCGAAAAAGATAAACCCCCGTCTTGCTGATATGAACAAAACTGTCAAGGATTCGCTCCATTTTTTCCTTTTTGGGCACACTTAATCACAGAAGGGTGATCGCTTCTTTTTTGAGGTTAACTATTTTTTCTCCTCTCAGCTATCCATTACTCTTCAAGTTGGGGAACGGTTGTCAAGTGGTTTCCTTGACGAGCGATCCCCAACTTGAAATACTCACCTAAGCTGAAAGGAAAAGGGTAAGAACACGGCACGAAGGCAAAATATTTCACACCGGTTGGCATGCTGATATACGTGGGTTCTCACAATTTATCTTTCCGTCTGAGGGTCTTTCACGAGCTATAGACGTGCGTTTACTTTTAAAAGCTAGCACAAGCAAGGGTCGTGAATCTTCCCCTACGGTTTTTCACTTTGCCTCCGAGCCCTATTCTCAACCTTCTTGTTTAGGATTGTTCTCGTTTAAAGGTAATGTTTTCTCGTCATACTTTCTCGATCTTTCTTACTAGTTTTTACTTGTCGTCTGCTCATCAGCTTCCTGTGCGACTGCCCATACAAAACCAGCTAACTCTCTTGCGACTGCAGTAACAGCTGTTCCACTTGATTTTCCTTTTAATAATAATCGAAAATACTTTTTGTGTAGTCGTTGCTGAGCGTTCCAAGATATTGTTTGAATCGAACCGGGCTGGCCATCTATCCTTTTCTTTAACTTTCCTTTTACTGCAGGTTGATAGCGGTAGCTCCATGAGGATTCAATAAGCAGCCTTCGAACATGGCGGTTTCCAGTCTTTGTGATCGACCCCTGTTTCCGAAGATCTCCACTGGAACTTTCACTCGGAACGAGCCCCGTGTACGCCATAAGTTGCTTTGGCGATTGAAATCGTTGAAACGAACCGATTTCTGCCACCAAGCTTGTCGCTGTAATCAAGGCAACGCCGCGTAAACATTGAAGGGCTTGAATCATAGGGGCGTGTACCCCTTGGGTCGATTGTTGTTCAATTTCCTTTTCCAAGCGTTTGACACGTTCTTCAATTTCATTGATATGTTGTAAATATTCCTGAAAGGCGACGCTTAAAGCTGAGTGCTTAAACGTTAAGGTCTGGATCCATTTACGATATTTATAGGACCAGTTTTTCCCGACTTCTTTTGGAGGGGAAATACTATATCGAAGAAGTAGCTTGGTTATGCGATGCTTCGCACGCAATTCATCTTCTTTTGCGTCTTCTCTAGCTCTGACTAGATCACGTAAAGCTTCATCCTCTTCTGTCGGCACATAGACAGAGGTTAACTCTCCTGCTCGAAATAATTGAGCGAGACGTATGGCATCTCTTTTGTCTGTTTTTACTCGATCCCCTGGTCTCTGTGGAATGAGACCCGGAGCAATTACCTCACACTCAATTCCTAGTTTTAGGAATAACCGATATAAACCATATCCCGTTACGCCTGCTTCATAACATACTTGCAGATTTTCAGTGTTTCCTAATTTCTTGATAAGTTGCCTAATTGCTTCAGGTGTATTTGGGATGACGCCATAATACCGCGGCATTCCTCGACCTACCTCGGCAATCGCAACAGAAATCCTTTCTTTTGATACGTCTAAACCTACAAACTTTGTGTTATCCTTCATGATACTGGCTCCTTTCGTAATAGTAGCTCTGATTTGGTTGGTGTTTTCCTATTAGCAGTCTAACCAAGTTAACCTACGTTTTTACGATTAAGGAGCCAGTTTTGTTCATGATAGCTATATCGTTTTCCCTTTCGCATACTGGAAAACTGGTCGCCTTGCTGTTGCATTGGCATAAACATTTTACCCCCCTAAAAAAATCATATGCTAAAGGGATATATTCGTTTTACTCTATATCATCTAAATCAATCGTTGTTGTGTACGGATCGCTATCAAAAGAAATTAGAACGTCCAACTCTAACTCGAGTTCTTCGTCCATATACTCAATGCCCACGACTGTTTCCGCCCCTTCTATTTCTCCACCGGGCTGAACATCCCTTTGTCCAGTACCCAGATCAACATCTTCGACCATACTGACGCGTTCCGTTTCCACTCCGTCTTGGTAAGCAGTAAAGCTAAATGTCATATGTGGCGAAGCGTTTTCATCGGAATCATTCACCCAATCATACTCGATAACAAGGGCATCCTCGCCATCATAACTGGAACCTAATCTATAATCTTGAACGGTCAAGGTGTAATCATCAATCTCCATTGGTTCACCTTCGACGATCTCTGCGGTGTCATCTTCATCTATTGCGTCCTCTGCTGATGATGCTGGAAGCGTGTAAAAATCCTCAAAAATAATCTCCCCTTGCATAATATCATCGTTTTCAATGTATTCACCATTTTGACCGTATTTTTCTTGGACATCATCTGATTGAGATTCTGAAAAATACCCCAAAGTAACTCCAACTTCGTCGTCGCTAAAACCACTAACGTCTATATCTTGGTCGAACCAACCATCTTCAACAATTACGCTCCCCTCTTTTTCATCACCTGTGTTATTGACGCCAGCAACCCTATATTCAATCTCCGTTCCATCCATAAAGTTTGTTTCGCCTTCAACAATAATGCTATCGTCTCTCATCCCACTTTGAGGCTCAAAGTCTATATCATGCATTTCTGTCTCTTCTTCATTTTCTCCATTGCCCTCATCCTCGTCTCCATCGTTTTCTTCAGCTTCCGCTTCATCAGAGCTGCTTTCTTCTCCTTCGCCGTTACAAGCCGACAGAACCAACAATGATCCGATTCCCAAAGCTACTAAATATTTTTTCATAAATTTTAACCCCCTAATAATTTCATACCAATACATAATAATGGAAATGGTTCTAAAAGTCTAGCTATTTGTGCTTATCTCCTCAAATAGTTTCTCTAAACGCTTTCTTTTCTTTAACTCATATATTAGTGAAGACATCAATGTCTATGTATTATCCATCTTAGCCTCATGTTCTTTTACTCTAAAATCGAGTAGGAAGCTAATCATTAATTGATTAGCCGACCTCTCACACCACCGTACATACGGACCCGTATACGGCGGTTCAATAGTTTGAGTGTGCTTTTTCGAGGCGTTGATCCAAGTCTTTTGGACCGACTTTCTCAAGGATTTTGTTATTGATGGCTCTGTAGAGGATATGGCTACAGGCAATACGCCAGTGGCCTTTGCGTGTATTCGCCTTAAATAGTCTTGAATAATTAGGTGCTGCTGAATAGATAAAAATTCCCTTATTAACAAGGATTTTCGCTGTTTTTGTCGAAGTGAAGTGCACGGAAAAGTATACTAGGAGACGAAAAAACCTTGCACCTGGAGGACGGAATCATGTATGACCATTCGGAACATCAAATGCTTTTACCTAATGACTTTTTTCTACCATTCGGAGGTAAACTGAATCCGGATAACCGTTGGGTTGTGCTGGCAAGCATGATCCCTTGGTGGAAAGTAGAAGAAGCCTATATGGAAACCCTGAAAGACCTGACCCAAGGGAACCAAGCGTATTCGGTCCGAATGGCTCTGGGTGCTTTGATTATCAAGGAAAAACTAGGCACGAGTGATCGCGAAACCGTTGAACAGATCGTCGAGAATCCGTATCTTCAATACTTCCTTGGACTGCCCGAATTCACGGAAACAGCGCCTTTCGACGCTTCTTCCATAACGCACTTTCGCAAACGTATTTCCCGTGAGATGATCGATCAAGTCAATGTGTGGATCGTGGAAGGCCAGCAATCCCAAACAGATGGTGACGATGATGACGACGATGATGATCACCACAATACGCCATCGACCTCTGCGCCCTCTGATGAAAAAGAGGAGAAGAAAGACGCCCCGAGAACACATCAAGGGAAGCTTTTGATCGATGCTACGTGTGCGCCCGCGGATATCACATACCCAACGGACTTGAAACTTTTGAATGAATCCCGTGAAAAGTTGGAAGCGATGATTGACGCGTTGCATGAACCGTTTCGCGGAACACAGAAGAAGCCTCGAACCTATCGGAATCAAGCCCGACAGTCATACCTGTCCATTGCTAAGCAGAAAAGCCCGAAACGCAAAAAGGTACGGAAAGCGATTCGCAAGCAGCTGGCTTACGTGAAACGAGATCTCAACCATCTGGAAAAGCTGTCCCGTCCATCCGGGATCGAACGCCTAAGCAGCAAGCAGTATCGTGAACTTCTTGTCATTCAGGAATTGTATCGCCAGCAAAGACAGATGTTTGAATCCAAGACCAACCGCATTGACGACCGGATCGTTAACATTCATCAACCCCATGTTCGGCCAATTGTTCGTGGCAAAGCCCATATGAACGTAGAGTTTGGCGCCAAGTTGTCCATGAGTCTGGTAGACGGATGGGCGTTTCTCGACAACTTGCAGTGGGATGCTTATCACGAAGCCGCTGATCTCCCGGGTGCTGTAGAAGCATATGTGCAACGTGCGGGAGCCTATCCTGAGGCTGTTTTGGCGGACAAGATTTATCTCACACGCGAGAACCGAAAGTACTGCAAAGAACGCGGGATTCGTCTCACAGGCCCTAAGCTGGGTCGTCCTCCTAAAAAAGAATCCAAAGAGCAGAAACAGATCGAAAAGCAGGATGCCGCAGACCGAAATGCCATCGAAGGGAAATTCGGTGAAGGAAAGCGCACCTATGGCCTCGGTCTTATTCGAGCATGCCTTCGGAACACCAGTGAAACGGTGATTTCCCTTCAAGTGCTCGTCATGAATCTCTCGAAAGCCCTTCGGGAGTATTCTTTTTTTATTTTTTTCATGTATTTGGATGCGGGCATTCAATATTCAAAAGGCAGCCCCGAGATTGCTTGAATGAACGCTAGGTTGTTCAGCAACCCCTAATTATATTTTTTATTTTCACTATCATCTTGCAGTGAATGAAATACCTCACTCATTAGAGCAAAGCCACAGGCGACAAACGTAATACGTTTGATCGTGTAGGCCTCCGGCGGCTCAAAAACTAGTTTTCAAGACTTTCTACTCTCCCCAGGGGGCAAGTCGGCAACCTTAAAGTTTGTGCTTTTCTTCCTCAACAATCGCGCTTCTATTCCGAATGATCGTTATTAAAGATAAGAAACCGATTGTAGTATAGTAAAGAAATTGGGAAAAAATACTGAAAAGTACAGAGTACAGTAGCAACACAATCGATCATCATACGATTACAACAGGTAGTAAAATCTCTATTCAGGAATAAAACTAAAACCATTAAAAATGGCCAATCAGAAAATAAATTCTGATTGACCTCATAATACGAATGGCCCTTTTCTAGAAGGCTACATAAATAGGGTTTGCTGAAACGAAAAAATTCTTTCTGTTGCAAGGGGGTTCCCCTGATGTGTAAAAAGAGAAATGCAAGGAAAAATGGCCGCTCACGGCTAAACCTTTGCACCTTATGATCAACATGCGAGGGATGGCGCTGCAATGGCGAGACTCCAGCGGAAAAACGGACGAGCCAAGACCCCGCAGCGCTGATCTTGCGCGAGGAGGCTTGGCCGTTCGTCCGCGGAAAGCGAAGCCATGGAAGCGACATCCCGCCCTTGCGATCAAGTTGTTCAGCAGCCTCTAAATATACGTGCATAATTCGTGTTGGCTTTAAAGGATTATTTACCATCAGTTCTTGGCAATGGATAGAAACCGGCATTAAATTGTTCCCATAATTTAGGTGGTAAATCATGTTTATTTTCTCTATTAGGATCAAATACTGAAATGATATCGTTCTCTTTATCATTTTGAATTTTATTAATGAAATTATGATCTAATAGAATTTCCCTACCTAAGGCTAATAATTCAACATTTTTTGATTCTACAGCTTCTAGTGCTTGTTCAACAGTAAATATTGATCCAATACCAACTAATGGCATACGACCGTCAATCCATTGATGAAGTAATTTAATTCTTTCTTCGCCTTGATACCTACCTTCACGAGTTTTAGCGTTTACATCCATTAGTGAAACATGTAAATAATCTAACGGTTTTTCAATTAAATTTTTCACCAATTCTTCGGTGATTTCCATCGTTATACCTGGCGTTTCTGCTTCTTCTGGTGAAAATCTATAACCAACGATGAAATTCTCATCTGCATGAGCTTTAATCGTATGAACAACCTCATCTACAACTTTCATTGGGAATTTTAATCTATTTTCTCCCCACTCATCATCACGACGATTATAATATGGTGAAACAAATTGTTGTATTAGATAATGGTTTGCGCCATGGATTTCTACACCATCAAACCCTGCTTCGATAACTCTACGTGTTGCCTCACCAAATGCTGTAATTGTTTGTTCAATTTCTTCGTGAGTCATTTCTCGAGCATGATGTTCTTCTTTTTCATCGAAACTTTGTAAAGTTATAGGGCTTGGAGCAGCTACATCTCCATTTGGTGTTAAATATGGTAGTGACTGTGCCCCACCATGATGTATTTGTACAATAGCTTTCGCTCCATTTTTCTTCATAGCTTTCGCTAGTCGTTTCAAACCATCAAGGTCTGAATCATGTGCAACGGAAGGTTGACCAGGAAATGCTTTTCCTAAATCAGTCACATTACTAGCTGCAGAAATAGCTAATCCTACATCTTTAGAACGTTGTTCCACATAATTAATTTCCACATCAGAAATTGTGCCATCGTCGTTAGAAGATACATGGGTGAGTGGTGCTAAGACAAATCTATTTCTTAATTCTACCTTGTTGGGTAATGTTACTTTTTCAAATAATGATTCAAACTTCTCATCCATTGCTACAATGCCTCCTATAAATTTACATGTATCCTCAACCGTGTTTTTTATATGCATGCTGCATACATATAAATTAAAGGTATAGTTTCTCTATGTCAAGTCAAAGTATCCTTTCTTAGATGGGAACTTTGACTGACTAGACATTTTTATAACACTTCTGTCAACTGCTTTATTAATCGTTCAACATTAACCGTAGAAAGAGATGATTGTAGTATTTCATGGAAAGCGACTAAACTTCCTTTTAGTTTCTTCTCACCTAAGTCGGTTAGGCGAGTATAGGTGCCCCTGCGGTCATCTGTACAAACTTGCTTTTCTAGTGCACCACAGCTACTCGCTTCCATATTACCTACTATCCTGGAAAGCGCACTCTGACTTAAACCTATTATCTCTTGCAATTGCTGTAATCTGAGCTTTTTGCCAGGTGCTTTAGAAAGATAGTAGAGCACGTAGAATTCTTTTAAAGATAAGTTGTACTCTGCTTGCAGGACATCTTCCATCTCTTTTTTTATTTTATTTTGTACCGCATCTATAGCTAGCCAATGATCCATGAAATCATGATTAATATTCATGATATTCCACCTATTCTATATTATAAGTTCTACTTTTTATTATATCGCTCTAATGCTTCAAAGACTAGATAAAACTCTAACATTACTCGGACAGCCTTAATGGTGATCTTTTATCTTAGGGCAAAACTGGTTTGTCAACGCTCAAAGAATGGGAATGAATGACTGATGTTAAAGATCTAATTAGGGGCTGCTGAAATGAAAAAATTCTTTCTGTTGCAAGGGGTTTCCCCTGATGTGTAGAAAGAGAAATGCAAGGAAAAATGGCCGCTCACGGCTAAACCTTTGCACCTTATGATCAACATGCGAGGGATGGCGCTGCAATGGCGAAGACTCCAGCGGAAAAACGGACGAGCCAAGACCCCGCAGCGCTGATCTTGCGCGAGGAGGCTTGGCCGTTCGTCCGCGGAAAGCGAAGCCATGGAAGCGACATCCCGCCCTTGCGATCAAGTTGTTCAGCAGCCTCTAATTAAAGCGATGAATTATGTTGGATACAGCATACTCCACTCTCAGTAAAAATCAATATATTCGTTTTTTATGTTTGTTCGTCAGCATAATTAGTTACATGTGGCGGGTCAAAATTGTCATTATCTCTAAGGTAATAATCAATGTCACGGTACATATCTCTTAATTCCTTAACTAACTTATCTCTTTTTTCATCATTATCAATGTTATTTTTTAAATCCAAAGTCATTTCATGAATTTCTTCAAAATCTTTTTTTAAGTTGTCATTCTCCACTTTATCAATTAGAACAGGAATACAGTCCTCGATGATTCTTTCTCGTTCTGTTACTGGTTCACAATCCAAATCCCTTTCCACATCATTTTTTAATTTCTGCAAATTATACTCCTCATCATCATATCCATACGAATCATAAGCCGTCATATCGGCATGATTATCTCTCACAAAGTAAGAGATGGAAGGGTGCTCAATATTATTTTTGTCTATACTAGGGTCATATGCCCTGAATTCTTGTTCCGGTTCTTTTTCCCGCGTATCTTCAACCTCCTTTAATTTCTCTTTTTGTTCTTCAACTGCTTGGGCTGATTCTTTTTCTTGATAACTTAAACTATCGGATTCTTCCGTTGCTCCAGAGCAAGCTGATAATAATAATAAAGTGACCGTTCCGAAATAAATTATGTGCTTTTTAACTTTAATCCCCTCCTCGTACTAAAATAAATACAGTTGATTAACAAGGGCATAACCCTTGGGATATCAAGCTTTATTGCTCTTTGAAAACTGAATCAGAAATTGTTCGTTACTCAATTTCCTACTCTTTTTTCTCCCTTTTATCCCTTAACTACTGAACAGCTGCAGCGGGAATGCAGTCAAGGGCGCGCGATAGCGCGGGCGTAGCCTTTACCCTTGACGGAATGGACGATGCAGCTATCATCCTTCAAGGGATAAAAGGGTAGAGCGATTCAAAAGGATTGCAGGATCTAAGGAGTTTCTTGATAATATCGGTTGGATATAGGGGAAGTGCGACGCCTCCTTGTTGCACATTTTGCATGTGAACTTCTCCTTAAGAGTGCGCCCCCTCCTCTTCCGGTACTTCTAACGCGCAGTTTGTTCCTTTGAGTTCTAGTATCAGCGAGGTTGTTGATCCGGTTGAGGCTCTGGGAACTCCTATATCTTGCAATCATAAATTTCTTTTAGGTGGTGATTCACTTGAACCAGCTTTTTTGTGGCATTGATATTGGACTCAAGACCTTCCAATTTTATGCCATGGATCAAGATGGGAAAGCGGTGGGAAAACCCAAACGCTACCCCAACAATCAGACAGGTGCTGACCAATTGGTTGACCATCTCGATGAACTGTTGGAGCAACAAGGCTCCCCCGCCCTCTCTATTGGCATGGAAGCGACCGGTCTGTATTGGTTCCCTCTATTTCACACGCTTCAAGAAAATGAGCGAATCAAACAGTGGGAAACCCGGCTCATTTCCATGAACCCAAAGATCGTGGAGGCCTTCCGCGGCGCTTATCCCGATGTGGATAAAACCGATCCCGTGGATGCATTCATTATTGCGGATCGGGTTCGGTTTGGACGGGGGATCGCTCCCCAACACGTTCATAGTGAACAATATCTGGCCCTCCAACGACTCACACGGTTTTATATTCACCTGACCGAGCAACAGACCAACCTGAAGAATTATGCAGGATCCTTCCTGTATCTCACCTTCAGTGAATGGGTCAGAACCCAGCCGTTCTCTGATCGCTTCAGCGTGACGGCAACCAAGCTGATGAAAAAATACAAATCAGCAGATGCCATGGCTGATCTTACAACCGATGAGCTTCGTGAACTGCTGGTAGACTTTAGCCGCAATTCCTTTCGTGATCCGGAAGAGAAGGCCAGGCAGCTTCATCAGTTAGCCCAGGATTCCTTTACTATCCCGGATGGGTTAGTGGATTCCGTTCACCTATTGGTCAAGCAAACGCTGCAACAACTCGAGTTGCTTGAAAAGCACATCAAGCGCCTGAAAAAACGGATTGAGAAGATCATGAAGGGAATCCAGCATCCTTTCGATTCCCGGCATTGGATCTGTCACGGCTGCTTTATTGATCGCCGAGATCGGAGATGTGCACCGATTCCCCGGTCAAGCTCAGCTAGCCAAATATGCCGGCCTGACATGGAGGAAACAAGCGTCCGGCAACTTCCGTGCTGAAGAAACATTTATGACCAAATCAGGCAACAGCTACCTGAGACACGGTTTTTTAATAGCCGCTCAATCCCTCGTCAACCATAACGAGGAATATCGCGCCTATTACCAGCGGAAGTTCAGTGAAGCCCCTCGCCATTCACACAAACGAGCGCTGTCGCTCACAGCCCGTAAGCTCGTGCGTCTCGTATATGCCATGCTCTCAAATAATCAACTTTACATGGCCCCTGAGGAGCGCACCGAGCAAAAGCAGGAGGTGAAAGAGTCAACGGAGGCTCCTGATGAGTCCGTCGTCGGTGAAACACCTGTTACGCAGCAACCCAATAGCTCTGAAAGCTCTGAACACAAAAAAGTGAAGAGCACGGCTGCTGCAAGGTCGTCATCGCGACAAAAAGAACTCAATGGGTCCAAAAGCCCACCGGAACAATACGCAGTCAACACGTAACTCTTCACTTGCCTTCAATCTAAACAGTTTCAGCATTGAAGTCAAGCGCATGTGAACTGACAATCGTTCCTTTTATAGCCTTTACTACCTTTGTTTTCCAATAACAAAATGAAGGCTTGTTAGGTATACCCAAAATTCGCTGACATGGCATCACTCCTTCAATTGACTCGGTAAATTCTTTTAAAAAATTACTTGACTTTTACCGCAGTCTTTTTTCGGTATCTACTATTAATCAGGAATCACTTTGTCCATTCTCCGATTGACTCTCAGCATAATGGGTTACATCCATCGAACCCCATGTTTCATTCCCTAAAAAATAATAATCAAGATCGGCATATATGTCCCTCAACTTTCTAACTAAATGATCACGTTCTTCATCGTTCTCTACATTCTCTTTTAGTTCATAGGTGATATAAAAAATATCTTCAAGGTCTTTTTTAAGTACATCATCATCCGTGTTCACATAGGCTTCCGGTATATCTTCTTTAATATTTGATTCTGCCCTATCCTTTAAATTTTCAACGTTGTAAGGACGATCATCATAACCATTTTCATTGTAACCGTTCATAATCTGATGACCTCTGTGAATTAAAGCAAAAACGCTATCAGGTTCTTCGCCTGCATCATTTTCAGGTTTAAAATCATGATCCTCATTTGCTTCGGCAAGCGCATCTTGGAAAACTTTTTTTGCATCTTCATCCCTTTGTTCAACTTGGTCATTTTCGGTTGTTTCTTGATCATTTGATTCTTCTCCTGAATCACAAGCAGAAACAATCAAACATGAAATCAATCCTATACAAGTGCCAATTGTTTTCATTTTTTGCCTCCATTCAGCACCATTAATCCAGACCACCTCATTAAATAAAGATAGATACAAATAATTGAAATCCATTCCCTTTAGCCCGCCGTCGATAATAATCTTAATGAAAAATATTGTAAAATTGTAACTCCTAAACATATTTATGGTCTATTAAATCTCTATTTCTACCTCAACGTCTTCTCCGAGCGGCTCCCCGTGTATATCCACAGGGCTCTCGACCTCAAATTCTATAGCGTTAATATCTTTTATATCAGACTCTTCGATTTCATAGGACACTGAAACCAACGCATCTGAAATTTGCATCGTCAATGGCATAATCTTACTGCTATACATTTCAGACGTTTCAATATGTTCGCGCGTATCCGTCGTTACGGACATAAAATCGATATCAAAATCTATAGTCTCATGGTAATCCTCACCTTTATTATCCGGAATATTTAGATCCATGATCAAGCTAATAAATTCTCTTTCCTCATCCATTAATTCGTTCTCATCTTTATTAAACCTTCCTTGCACCAGTTGAACTTTTTCAATCGATAAAGACATATCGCCAATGTCAAAAGAATCAGCATCTGTTGTTTCGTCGATTAAATAAAATTCACCAAGAGCCCCCCAGTGACCTTCTTCTAAACCACGACCGATGAACGGTGTCTCTTCGTCATCTTCAGTAATATCTCCACTGTATTCACTATCTTCACTACAGGCATTTAATAATACTATCATGCCAATACAAAAAGTTCTAAGTATGTATTTGTACTTCATATCTCTCCAACCACACCTTATTAGTCCATTAAATTTCTCATCCTCCGTACATGATGCTGGGATGTGGATGTAGTAAATTTTAGAGAAGTAATTTGTTAGAAAGGAGATTATTCTTTTCCCTTACGTCCCGATTATTGATTTTTTGTCATAAAACATTTATTTTTTATTCATGTTACGTGCATGCCTATTTTACTACACTAATCCATTTTAAGTCATCCGTATCCATGAAAAAAGATAGGCAATCGCCTACCTCCACGCCACAAAATTGGTCGATTTTAGTCCGGTTTTAGTTTGCGGTCCATTGGAATTGCCCCCACATGCGACAAACATAACACGATTCTTGCCAAGAGGTCTTTGTGTACCGTGTCAAGGCATATTCAGCATTCCCATTTGCACATAAAAGCTGACAAATCTATGACATGCCTATTTAGGACCAAATTCGAAATGTTATATTATGTATGGAGAAACCATTAGTATCTATTTGAATTAAGGAGTGGGTTTTCTGTGAATAAATTATTAATGATTTTTGGTAGCTCAGTCATGCTACTTGCTGCTTGCGGCGGAGAAGAAGCAACGGATGAAGGAGATGAAGCTGAAGGAGATCAAGAATTTACATTGGAAGAACTTGGAGAATATGATGGGCAAGATGGAAACGATGCTTATGTAGCAGTTGATGGAGTCGTTTACGACGTTACAGATGTTGAAGAATGGGCGGGTGGAGAACACGCCCCCGCTGGTGGATTAGAGGCTGGTGATGACCACACAGAAGAAATTGAAGAAGCTCCACATGGGACTGATGTATTAGAAGACTTACCAACTGTTGGTACACTTGAAGAATAATAAGGATTAGTTGCGAGGTTTACCCTTTGGATAAGATGATTCCAAAGGGTATTTTTTAGGGAATGTTCCGCAATTACGCCCATTGTATTATGAGTGCAATCAAAATGCTCAATGAAGCGAATATTGCGCCCGAGCACGGAACCAATGGTTTGCACAACCCCCAACCGCTGGTATTGTTGAACTGTCAATTCCCCGATGTTGCTTCTTTGGTATATTCCTTTCTTTTTAAATCTTCTTCATTTAATGATATTTTCTCTTCGCTAAATGCTGTATCTTCCTGTCTTACATATCTGAATTTCCATACAATAATGATCATTATGGATAACAAACCAACGGTGGCTATTCCATATATAGATTGAATCGCAACGGCAAAAGACGATTGTATGGCTTGCAGCATTTCGGGAAACCTATCTGCTGCTGCAACGGCCGCACCTACGTTTTCCATAGCCGTATTTGCGATGTCCGAAGGTACTTCTGCCGGGATCGAACTCGCTAATGACCTACGGTACACAAGCATGCCTATACTTCCAATAAAAGCAATACTCAGTGCGCTACCGAGTCCGGTGCAGACATCGCTCATCGCCGAAGCAGTGCCGGCACGTTCTTTCGAGACACTGGACATAATTTGCTCACTGCTTATCGTCATCGTAGGTCCTGCGCCCAACGCAAGAAGTGATACCCCGGTAATCAGAATCACTGGTCCCGCATCATGTACAGAGAACACGACCAGTAATGAGCCACCTGCCGCAACGATAAGGCCGGACACCATGGCGTATGCAGGACGCATCCATCGCATGAGTACCGGTGATATTAAAGTGCCTGCCATCGACAAAAGTGCAGGGATGATCAGCAAAAGTCCTGCCTCTGTTGAAGAAAGCCCTAAAACGGACTGCAAATGTTGCGCAAAAAGCATATCTGTACCAACAGTGGCAAGTAATGTAAGCATCACAACAATCAATGAAACAGAAAAAGTGGGGATCCGAAACAGGCGCAAATCCAGTAATGGATCTTCCGAGTTCCTCTGTCGCTTAATAAATAGAAATCCGAGCGCTATACCAATCGCTATCGATCCACCGTACAGCATGTCAAAACCATTGTTCGCCATTTCTTGCAAACCGAAAACTAAGATTGCCAATGCGAATGAAGACAACAGGACACTGACAACATCCAATCGTTTTGTATTCTTGTCGCGATACTCAGGAAGAAGGGGCGATGTTGCGATCAGTACGATGGCAACCGGAACATTAATGAGAAATACCGCCCCCACCAAAAATAATCCAAGAGCAAACCGCCCATCGGAGGTCCTAAGGCCATGCCCGCAGAGAATGCACTGAGATTAATCGCTATGGCTACTGAGAATTGTTTCGGTTCTGGAAACATACTCCGTAATAATGACATCGTGGACGGCATCACCGTAGCAGTAGCTATCCCAAGAAGTGCTCGTATAGCAATCAACAGCCAAGCAGCCGTTGAAAATGCCGCCATAAGAGAAGCTAACCCATATACCGATATACCAATGATGAGCAGACGCCTTCTCCCGATTTTGTCCCCCAGACGTCCCATTGTCAGTACAAACCCTACGGTCAGCAATTCACCAATATGAATAATCCAAAGCATTTGTGTGGCGCTCGGTGTCAAATCAGCAGCAATTGAGGGCATGGCGAGAAACAGAACGGTCACATCTGTAGCGAGCATGAAAACCGCCAAACTCAAAGCGCCTAAACCAAACCACTCGCGCCATGTTGCCCCGGGGGCTGCATCAACGTTTTTGTTATGCTCTATGTTCTTCATATCTAATCACCTACCAATGTCATGTTGTAATGGTTGAACCGCTGCTAGCATTTGCTCGCCAAATGTCGTGCTTTCGTTAAGCCCTCTTCAATAATAGTTTCGGAGCGATCCGGAAACTCATGATGCCCTTCTATGACCACTGTATCGATATCCGTAATGCCAAAGAATGCAAATTGTGTCTTCATAAAACTTACCGCCATTTCAAATGGATCATTTTCTGCGTAAACACCGCCTCGTGCATTCAACAACACAATTTTCTTACCCGTCAGTAATCCGACATCACCTTCCTCGGTATACTTGAACGTTTTCCCAGGATAATGAAGTTGATCCATAAAGGTGTGCAAGATCGCGGGGATAGTTAAATTCCAAAGTGGAAATCCAAATACGACCCGATCGGCGTTTATAAATTGTTCCAAATAAAATTCAGACAGCTCCTCTGATTTGTTCCGACTCGGAAAAAAGTCTCCCGAAACCTTGGTGCTATGGCCATCAATCATCTGGGAACCAAGATACGGCAATGGCTGTTCATATAAATCAATGTCATGAACCTCTTCATCGGGATGGATTTCAGTGAAACACGCTCGAAAAGTTTCATACAACTTCATACTTACCGAATCTCTCGAGCTTCGGTCACTTGCTTTTACAAATAATGTCGTTGACATCTGCAACGCCTCCTTGTTTTTTCATCATTTATCGTCTACTTTTACTGTACGGATTTTGCTGTCCCGGCGCCTCGTACGGCTGTCTGAACTTTCCATACAAAAAAGGCCTTATCATTGATAAGACCTTTTCTTGGACCATTGTCGTATGTTGTTTTTCGACCCTCTGTTGAACCCAAATCGTTTCCAATTTTACATTCGAGCATACATAGAACTGCCATTATGCCCTCGGCATTCCCATGCAATCAGCCATCACTCAATCAACCTCATATTCTTTTTGATCTTGAAAAATATTTACGCCTAATTCTTCCAAAATTTCTATCGCTGATTCGACCGGCAGTTTAGGAAGATTAAATTCATGATCGATGACGCTCCGGATCTCGTAACGATCCGTTAAAACCCTTTTTTCAACCTCCCCGTCACTATAGCGGATACTTAATACGTTATTGACCAAAGACAGCGAACGTTTTTGACTCAATTGCCAGATTTGACAGCGTAAGGCAGATGTAAATGGACCATTATACTGGAAATATTCCCGTATTGCCGATTGAAAATCATCAAATTGATACGTTTTATTTGTGTCAAAGGACCAATCCATGTCAGCGAGAAGCTTGCCATCCACATATCGGTAATATTTATACGCTCCGTGCTCATTACCCTGTCGAATTCTCACCTCAATCCCTCCATATTGAGAAACATTTCTAGAGTCTGTCTCTAATCGAATAGGTTCAAAAAAGGGCGAACCGTTCCCAACATCAACATACAGTTCTTCCCCTTCATTTGGAAGTCGAACAAGCAAAGCTACATGTCCCCCACCCAGGAAAGTGTACCGGCTATGAAAACCAAGCTGCTTTAACAATTGATGAAGGCTGCTGTTCAACATATAACACGTGCCACCCATGTGATACTGAAACAACTGATTTACAAACCTTTTTTCATCTTGCACAAGCTTTCCTTTTTCATGGTATTCCTTGTAATGCAGCATTGTACTGATATTCTCAAAAGGTATTCGGTTCAAATGAGCGGTGCTAATTTCTTTTAAATACGAATAGGAGGTTTCTCTAACCGGGACTTGAATATAGTGTAAATAATCCATTGCCCATTGTGGTAATTGTTTTTGAGTCATCGTCTATCTTCTCCCCTCTAATGGACTTTTCTTTTGCAGAAATAACACCGTTTGAGTTTTCTTCATGAGTCAACCACCGAGAAAACCGCCTTCAAGTTTAAATCCAAGCAAAACATCACGGTATAGGCAATTTTCAGGGACAGTGATTTCGGTTTGAATGGATGAAAAATCATGACTGCTCCCTTTAATGTGAATAAAACGCCATGGCTTGTTTGGTGATTTGCTGTATGGTTTGTCGCAAAAATTTTCTTAACCCCTCACTAGATCACTGTTGTCATGCCCCGATTGCAGCTGTTTTAACCTGTGTTCATTTCTCCCCCATAAGCCATTTTGTTGCTCCAGCGAGCATACCTGTTCCGCCAAATACGATGACATGGTTCATGAATGCTCCTATATTTACAAGATCCCCCATTCCCGCAATTATCTCATTGACATTTTCAACTTAATTAGATCCATCTTCACCTTACGTATTCTCAGCTCCAATTGCCTCGTACGGACGTCTAAACATTCCATACAAAAAAGGCCTTATCAACGATAAGACCTTTTCTTAGACCATTGTCGCACGTTATTTTTCAAACCACTTATGTTTCAATGCACGAATCGCTGCTTGTGTTCGATCTTGCACTTCCATTTTTCCGAGGATACTCGTAATATGCGTTTTCACGGTTTTTTCGGTAATATGAAGTTCAGCAGCCATTTCCTTATTGCTCTGCCCGTAAGTGATGTGTTTCAAAATATCACGTTCTCTCAAAGTTAAAGCATGAAAACTGTCATCGTGTTCTTCTGTTTTCACATGAGTCATTAACTGGTTCGACACTTGCGGATGGAGGCTCGTTTTCCCGTCCATAACAGCAATCATTGCTTCTTCCAAAAGATTTGGATCTACATCTTTGAGTTGATACCCACAGGCACCTGCACGTATCGCGGGTAATACATGATCCCTGTCTGAAGAACTGGTAAGAATAATGACATGGACGTCAGGGTGTTCCGTTTTGATACGTTTTGTTGCTTCGATGCCATCCATATTCGGCATGATCACATCCATTAACACGATTTCCGGCTGCAGTTTCTCCACTTGCTGCAACGCTTCTTTTCCATCCCGGGCTTCACCAATAATTTCGATATCAAGCCGCGTTTGTAGAAAGAAGCGCAGACCTTTTAATACAACGAGATGATCATCAACGAGCAATACTTTCAAAGGACATCACCTACCTTTTTTATGGATGGGAACACGGACAGTAATAGTCGTGCCCTTTCCGTTTTCGCTATTCATGTGAAAAGAACCTTGAAGTTCTTCAGTTCGTTCTTTCATGCTCCTAATCCCAAGGGATTGCTGTGTCTCAGCTGCGCCCCCATTGCCTTGATCAACAACGTGCATCATGAAATGATGAGGATCCGATTCCATGATGATGGTAGCTTTTGAGGTCCCTGCATGTTTTTGAATATTATTCAACGCTTCTTGCCCAATCCGCCATAATGCTTCTTTGCATGATTGGTTCAGGTTTACAGCATCAGGAGCTTCGATGAATAGATCTACGCCAATTTTTTGCGCATATTCGGTGAGTGAAGGAATAAGCCCTTGCTCAAGATGATCGGGACGCAGCTGCCAGATCAAGCTGCGCATATCCGTCAGCGCTTCTTTCGATAACTGTTGAATTTCCTGGACAGCTTCCGTAATCGTTTGCTCATTCTCATCAATGAGCCCTTGTAGTCCTCGTGATGTTAGGGAAAGGGCAAACAATTTTTGATTAACCGAGTCATGTAAATCCCGGGCAAGTCGATTTCTTTCTTTGTCAACGAGCAACGCTTCCCATTCTTCGTGCAGGCGAATGCGTTCGATGCCCATGGAAACCTGGTTGGCGAGCCCTTCCAGCATCCCCATTTCCAAATGGTAACATGATGAAGTGCTTCGGCTAAGCAGTAACACACCGAACGTTTCCTCCGGCCTTTCGGGCATAAACAGAGGAAAAGCGGTGGAATAAAGGGGCTCATGGCCTTTTAAAGATGAAAAATGCAGCGATTGTTCATGATCTTGCATTATTCGTTGTTGAACATAGGCTCTTCGAACGAGATCCGGTTGAGAAAGGTTGATTTCTTGTTCAGCATCAAAAACTTCTTTTGGTCCGTGAGGATCTGAACGGGATTGGACGGATAATCTTCCTCGTTCCATCGTAATGATTGCGGTGTGCGTCCAAGAAGGCAAATGATCGTGCAACTCCTGCATGATCCCGTGAAATAATTCAGAACGGTTAAGAATGTTGCCAAATTGGCGGTTAATTTTTTCAACATTGGCATAAGCATCGACAAGATAACGCGTAGTGGCGTGGACTTCTTCTTCTGTATGCTGCAAATGTAACCGCGTTCTTTCCACTGCTGAACCTATTTGATAAGCAACAGTTTCTAATAGAACGAGCTCATCTTCATGAAAACGACGGCGTCCAGGTGAAGCTAAGTTCAGTAAGCCTAATTTTTTTCCACGTATTGTTAATGGGATACTGGCGTGATGGGTCAGCCCCCTTGTTTCACCCATGTCGTAGTCGACGGCTAGTTCAAGACGGGCACATTTCACATGATTAACAGCCTGATTCATATACCCTTTCCAATAAAGTTGCAAGCAGTCACAATCTGTGTAGCCTTCATAACAATACATGAGTTCTTCCCGGTTGTTTTCTAACGCAGGGGGAAGTTGATGAGAAGAAACCAGTTCATAAGATTTTTCATCTTCCGTTAAAAACATCCATCCGGTTTCCAATGCCATTAAGTCGAGCAAGCGCTCCAATGATAATTGCAACATTTCTTGAAGGTTGGTACTTTTATTCAACGTTTCTGCAATTTCACGTTGGATTTGCAAGGCTTCCCGATATTTTGACGGATGGTTTGGCATCGTTTTTTGTCCCCCTCACGGTTATAAAACGATCGTGCTTTTTAATATTCATCTTGACTGGTCTTTAGATTTCTGTTAAGAAAATGAGAAAATCTCAAGTGCTTTTGAAGTTCTGCGAAACACAACAACAAAATGCTCTTACAATGTTGTGACTGCATCAAGTGGAAACGCTTTGACCGACGATGGGCCGTTTTATAGACAAGTGACGATCGTTGTAGCCGTTAACTACAGGCAAGGTGTCCGGGGTGATCGAGGTCTAGAGAAATCTGGAAGAAAACCTGACAAATTCATGTCAGGGGAAGGGTACACCTTAGGTTAAGAGTGACCTAAAATTTTCCTTGGGATACTCTTGTATTACTCGCCTTCATCGTTCTTGATTTACAACATATGTTTTATCGGACCGTTAGAACGTCACATCTTGCCTCTCTGACAATTGCGTTGGCTACACTTCCAACAATAACATTCTCCATTCTATTCTCTCGTGTAGCTCCTATAATAATCAGGTCAATGTCATATTCTGGCGTCAAGTGTCGGGTGATCCGCGCCTGTGGGGATCCAGCATTTAAAATCGTATTAACGTGAGAGACGCCTTTAGCTTTGGCCTTTTGCTGATAATTTTCGAGAACCTCATATGCATCATTTTGTATTTTTTCCGATTTTTGGTCTGGACGATCCTGAATCGTGTTTGCTTTTATATTCAAAACAGTAGCAATATGCAGTGTAGCGTCCTGATTCTTCGCATAAGCACACGCTTTTTGAAAAGGCTTTTCCCAATTCGGACCATGAACATCAATCCCGACCAGGATATTTTGATATAAGCGCATCGTTTCCCCTCCTACACATAAGATTATAAATATAGTATACATGATGACTGATTAAAAAGAAATTTTCAATCTTTTTATAATGACGAGAGGACACCTCGAATACGTGAAGCAAATTCATCTTTGCGATTTAACCGACGTTCGCTGATGCTATACCATTATAGTCGCTTTTTTTGAGCAAAAAAGTAAAACACCCCACCAACCATCCAGAATGGCTCCCAAAAAACTAATCTCCAAAAGAAATTTAGAAATCCGTACAATTAAACAAAAAGACTCCCGCTATTTTCGACACGTAATAAAACATCCTGGTTATTAAAGGCTTTCTCCATTTAACAAGAGGCATCACCAATAATATTACGCCAAACAATTTTATAAAACCGGTAAGCCATGTCATAATAATGAACGATGGATCAGAATTTACGGACATCTTATAGACAGCTAATAAACCAATAGTTACTTCTCAAAAAACCCCCCTTTCCAATGATAAACAAAAATCCACGACCTTTTTTTCCTCTATTCCTAAATCTCATTGATCTGCATTCTCTACATAAAACACCAGCGATTTCAATATTTGAACGTATGAATCAAAATCATTCCTTGGATCTCTGTAGTCTCTATGGATTTCTAATTGCATCGCTTCCGTATTATATTGATTCCACGTATGGTTCGTAATCGTTCCTTCGCCACTTGCAGAGAAGGTATCATTTTCATGAACTTCATGAATATCCTGATTGTTGAAACTATATTTTAAAAGTTCCACATTCTCAGCGCTTACGGTTTCTCCGTTAATCGTTCCAATATCTAAATCAAAATCTCTGCTTGCGTCGCTCCCATGAATATCAACAACCAAATCTATCTCCTTTTCCTCGATGATATCTCCTATTTTCTCTTTATATTCCCCACCAATAACGTGATTATGGTCCTCTCCTTCATAAACATTGTAAATCACATGAACATCACTATACTTTTGTAGTAACAGAGCGATTGAACCCGTGTATATCTCTGCATCCCTCACCTTTCCATCACGTTCATGTGTGGTTGTATGCGGAGCTGATACTAAAACGTTTCCCGAACCCTTTTCAAAAGCCACTTGATCTTCTGCATCCGTATCGCCAGCATAATCATTTTGAGAGAATTTTTCCTCATAATCAAAAACCTTATCTTCCAGCATTCCTTCATCATATGACGAATGTACTTCTTCTTTTCCGTCTGTTACTTCATCAATGTCTAATGATACTGACTCATCTGCATCCATATTATCGCTTAAATCTTTAGATTCTCCATTCCCAAAATCAGTAATCATAACCATCACAGCAATAAGGCAAGCAGATATAAGAGCCATAACAATCATCATATTTCGAGACAATGCATCCCCTCCTCTTACCATTCTTATCATATTCACATGAGAAAATTTTACCTTTTATGTATCCGTTCATTCAAGCCAAAATACCAAAATTTTCGTAGACTTCCGCCATACACCCCTTCCGTGTGGGCAGGCATAGCAACAGATTCAACCAACGCGCCATCTTCGGACAAAATGATGATGTATCAAACAAGCGTGTTCACCAATTTTGGAATATCTCTCCTCGGCTTGCGGAGGTTCTTCCAGCCATCCATTATCGACCATGACCTGTCCGCTGTCTTTAGCGAAGGTAAATATGTCCGCTCCCGTTTTCAGCAAAGGGAAAAAGCAAGAAAAAACCTGACAAAAGAGCACGATGAAGCAAAATTAAAAGCCGCCTGTTTGCAATGGAAACAATGCGGCTTTCTACGTTTGAAACACTACTTGACATTCCTTAGTTTTCCGGTCAGGCCTTCCCAAAAAATCCACCTATCATAAAAAACATCGCCATCTATAGATTCGCCTTCAAACGTTTCAAAATCCGTTCATAGTCCCTTCGTCGACGCCGGGAGAAAACATTTCCGTTTTTTCCTCTAAATCAGGGATTGGCGCCCCTTCGGGCATTCCATCAATCACTCTTAAAGGTTCCCCCGTTTCCGGATTGTCCCCCTTCCAAATTTGGTTAATATTCCTGTAGTCAGATTCATCCCAAGTATAAAGAACATTAAAGAGTCCTTGATCCATATATTTTCTGGCGTGGTCAAACGCATAATTATCCGGACGCGGAACCGGTAGCATTTTTCCAACATCTACCCCGGTGGCCACTTCGATCGCTTTTGCATACGCAATAATATGCGTCCCGCCCCTAACAAGCAGGTAGCCGCATAATTCCCTGGCCGTGGGGTTTGTTGTCATTTCATAAACGCGCATCTTGTGATGTCGCGCGCCGATTTCCAGAAAATAATTGTGAAGCAAGTCTTCAACTAAGGCTCCACTGCCATGGACATAACCACCCTCCCATGGTTTTCCCATGCCATCAGCCGGCAGTGCGGTTTGGGCCGTTGTCGTAAAATGATAGGAATAACGGGCATCTTTTCCGATTTGCAACGGAGCCGTATCTGGGTCCCCGGGTTGTGTCGTGCCATAAGACATGAGATTGATCGTGTTGGCAACGAGTTCCACATGACCGAATTCCTCTGCCGTAATACTCGCGATGAGATTATAAAAAGGAAGAAACTTCTTTTTGCCTCGAAAATTAAAGGATTGAAACATGTAATTGTTCAGCGTCGACATTTCACCAAACTCCCCGCCCAGGAGATCCTGAACCGCGGCAGCACCGTTAATGTCCCGTGTTCAGGCACGGGGAGGTCAATTGCAAGTTTGTTCACACGCTTCATCATGATTCGATTCCCCCGATCAAAATTGATCCTTTTCATGTCTATGTTATTCTATTTATGATCCTTATCCTCTTCTGCCTGAAAAAACCAGATGATCTGCTGTACTCTGACGAAAAATTCACGGTCCCCCATATCCACCATAATATGATCAGGGTACACAGATTTTAGCCTCCCTCGCAAAGTTCCACGTACCGTCTGCACCCCGACCATCTCATTTTCAAGATCCATCAAACTATGGTACACATAAGGATCACTAAGCGTCCATTCCATATTACTCACCCTTATCCACTCCCCTAGATTTTGTCATTGTAGCCTATGCAGAAAAATAAAGAATAAGACTTCCACCAAGAAACCCACAGTTCATAAACAGGAAAGTGTTCCAAAATACATAAATTTAAAAAGAATGGTCACAACCCCAGCTAATGAGGTTGTGACAGAAGAAATTTTTACTTATTGACCCATTGGTCACAGCCTTTATAAATGGAGTAGCCTGGACCGTTACGCTTCGCCGGAGGGAGCTTCATCATTGGAACTTTCCATAGCATCTATTGATCCTTCTCCTTGAATGTTAGCCTCAAGGCCTAAATCTTCTGCCCCTCGCGTAATTGTTCCTTCAATTCATCTGGCTCTAACTCAGGATTTTTTTCTAACAATTGAGCACAAACCCCTGCACAAATCGGAGTAGCCATGGACGTCCCTGACATCGCGATATAGGTGTCGTCCAATTGGTCATCCTTGGACATTTGATCAAGGAATGCATCAGGAGCACGAAGAGAAACAATATCTACCCCTGGGGCGAGCATATCAGGTTTCGTGTGGCCATCAATGGTTGGACCACGGCTCGAGAATTCCGCCACATCATCATCGGAGCGATCAGGCGTACCTTGTTCATCCAAAGCCCCTACAGTAATGATTTTTTGGCTGATCCCTGGTGAAGCAATGGTCTCTTCACTTGGCCCTTCATTCCCTGCAGCGGCACATACAACCATTCCCGCGTCCCAAGCTTGATTGACTGCTTGCACGAGCGGATCGTCATCTTCAGGATCCATGGCCGGGCTCCCTAACGATAAAGATAAAATTTGAATGTCGTATGCCTCTTGGTTTTCCATGCACCAATCAACGCCAGCTATTATATTGGATAAGGAACCGGCCCCCCTCATGTCCAGCACCTTCACCCCTACAATATTTGCATTCGGTGCAGGTCCGGCATATTCGCCATCTGATTGCTGCCCGTTCCCGGCCACATCGCCGGCACAATGGGTCCCGTGGCCATTATCATCATAAGGTTCTTCTTGGTCATCAATAAAATCCTTAAATGCGATAATTCGCTCTTCAGGTTCCATGAGATCCGGGCTTGGATGGACACCGGTATCAAGAACAGCAACCGTCACCCCTTCACCTGTGGCGTCTTCTTCTTGGAGCTCAATGGCTCGAGTAGTTTCGGTGGCCGTGTCTAGTAAAACACTAAATTCGCGATCGAGATAAATTTTTTTGACATCTCCGCAGTTTGCACAAAGATCTTCAAGGGCTGTAGCTGTTAGATTTCCGCCTTGTAACGAAAAACGCGGCAACGATTGGTTCATTTTACAATGTGCATAGTTGTTTACGATGCTTTTCAAATGGTTAACACCATTGTTGAAGCAGGAAGTCCCCGGTTGAAATTGAACCATAACAGGGAAAATTCCGGAGGATAATGCATGGGATTGAGGCTTTCCCGCTCCGACTAGTTCCTGCCTTAAATAGCTATCGATCAAAGACAAACGCGCGACATTCCTAGTAGAATAACTGAACATATATTTTTCCTCCTTTTGCCAGTTTCAATCGCACGTTATGCTTGGTCATTCACTGTTGGAGCGGTATTTGTTTACATCCTCGGATAAATAGGTTTAAAAAAAGTTGTCTGACTAAAAAACGATCGACATATGAGCATCCCGCTCCCTCTAGTGCAGAATGGCTTCATAATCCGTTCATAATGATGATTTAACGGTCTATTCTAGAAACGTCAAAGCGAAACGCCTTGGTGAGCCAATCGAGGTGAGTAAAGAATTCAAGCACCCTACACTAGCCCCGCGCGGTACAAGTGATGTTTTACAGCTAAAGAAATTTATAATTTTTCTAATTTTAATGTTTTAACCGGAGGGAAAATGGGAATATATTCCATAACTCAATTTACGAGGGAGGCGTTAATAATGAAAAAAGCCCGGCTCATTCCATTTAAACGTGAAAAAGTTGTGACTACGTCATCCGAAGTTCCGAAAGGGATTGAAATGGTAGAGGCTCCGATGTTGTGGGAAGCTGAAGAAAAAGGGGCAGGACAGGTCATAGCGGTCATTGACACGGGTTGTCAGATGGATCACCCTGATTTGCAAGAAAGAATTATTGGGGGAAGAAACTTTACGACCGATTACCATGGAGATGAAGCTAATTATTCGGATAATAACGGACATGGGACACATGTAGCCGGGACGGTGGCTGCTTCAAAGACCGGAAATGGCGTTTTAGGTGTTGCGCCTCAAGCAGATCTGTTTATTTTAAAAGCTTTAAGCGGGGATGGCAGCGGGCAGATGGAATGGATCATTGAAGCTGTTCGTTACGCGGTCGATTGGAGAGGGCCAAATGAAGAAAGCATTCGTGTCATAACGATGTCGCTCGGAAGCCCTGAAGATATTGAACAACTTCATGACGTCATACAATATGCGGTTGAGCAGGAGGTTTCTGTTGTGTGCGCAGCAGGAAATGAAGGGGATGGCGAGGAGAGCACAGATGAGTTTGCATACCCCGCTGCTTATAACGAAACGATTTCCGTAGGAGCCGTAAACTTTGATTTGGAAACCACTACATTTACGAATACGAATGATGAGGTTGACCTCGTTGCCCCTGGTGTAAACATTTTATCTACGTATAACAATGGCGAGTATGCCGAATTAACAGGAACCTCCATGTCTACACCCCATGTCGCGGGAGGGATTGCTATGCTGATCAACATAGCTGAACGGGATTTTGAACGTTCCCTTTCAGAAGCTGAAATCTATGCGCAGTTAATTCGGCGGACAACCCCCATTGGTCATTCGAATCAAGCGGAAGGCAATGGCTTTTTAACCCTTGGGTTGGTAGAAAGAAGCACGGAATGGTTGCTTGAGCAAAACGAGGAATCTCCTCTTAGGCGTTAGCAAATAGTCAGCACACATGGCAGAGAATATGTAGAGGCAGGGTGTCCATTTTCAACCCCCCGCTTTTTTAACTCCGTACCACTTTGGCAGTTGGCAGTGATACGGAGTTATTTTTGGGATGTAGGCCCCCATGTTCGTTAACGTTTTTTGCCGTTCTAAAGAATAGAAAGACTGATTATCGAAAGGAATGATCATGAGTGCAAGACATTTTCTCCAAAAACATTTCCCTAAAGGTGTAAATCGGGGAAGAAATGAGGGGACATCCAGCTTTTTTCGGAACAAAAGAACCACTAGTTACCCCTGGCTATGGTTCATCAGAGATAGCGTCAAAGAAATCGAGGTTAGGTCAACTCAAACAGGACATCCGACTGTGGACGTCATTGAGGACTATCTCAATGAATGCAGACCATTTCTGACGGAGAACCAAATCAACGACTTATCCAACCATCTAATGAATGTATTTCGATTGGATGAAAAGCCTTATTTTTAAAATTATCAAACAGGGCTGTCTCAAAAGGGTAGCCCTGTTTGTACATAATATCCACTAGTTCGGTGATGACCTGCTTCACAAGGAAGCATCGGCACGTTGATTATGGCACGAGCAATCCATATCCGGGAGGCAGGACAGAAGGGGAAAAACCGGGTCGCCGTTGATTCATCTGTATTATCGTCTGTGGAGAGGCCCCGAGAGATTGACTAATACTAAATAAAGAATCTCCGGTACTGACCGCGAACACATTGACCGGAACTTCGATCAGCTGGAAGGGTTGCAAGGCTTCCAACTGGGGATTGGCATTGATAAGGTTTTGGGCCGGGATTGAAAAATCTTGAGCAATTCCATACAAGCTATCGCCGGGCTGCACGACATACAACACGCGGCTTTGTGCATAGATTGAATCCGGTACCGGCGCGATCAACCATTGTCCCGGATAAATGCCTTCCGGTTCTAGAAATGGCGGAAAAATTCCGTTGATTTGCGACAGACCCGGCACATTGCTTCCCAAACGGTTCGCGATTGTGAAAAGCGTATCGTTTGGCTGAACCGTATAAACGATATATGTTCCTCTGACGATCGGCATGTTTAACGTCCCCCTAAATAAAAATCTTTTACCACCATAAGCAATGTGGGCTTGTTTCGTGCTTGTATATTTTTTATATGTTTTTAGGACCTATAACGAGAAGATGATATGACAGGCGCGTTGATTTACCTTAAAATACCTTCACATAGGTGGCCTATATGTTCGGTCACGTATCAATCCAAGGCATCTTGTGCAAATGTTATCTATCGGAAGTTTCTAATGATAGAAATACCTTTCGGTATGAAACGGAAACCAATGCTTAGTATCAGATGAGTTCTCAGGAACAAGGCCTGCGGACTCAAAGTGTCGTTCAGAAGACTCATAATAATAGCTGAACACCAAATTTGTCCACAAATAACAAAACACGGTATGTTTAACATCCTTTTCATCTTTAATAGGGCTTCACTTCACGAAACGTTATATTTGTGTAAGCTATTTTATCGGATAAATTTGGATAATCAACGCGCCTGATGATATGATACAAAAAGGAACGAATACTAACGAGGGGCTTGGGGGATATATAGTGCGAGTGAAACATTTTATCATAAAGAAGCGCCGCTTGGACCTTGGGCTTTTTTTGTGAAAAAAAATGTCTACAAACCCATGGCAAATGTTTAAACTTGATAGCGTCCGGGAGATAGAAAAACGCGTTCACCAATGCCCGCAAAAAGTCAAAATGGAGTTGTATAGCATAGCCATTACGATTTACATGAAGGAGTGCCGCCGTTTTTTATCGAAAAACGATCCCGATCAATTAGAGAATTTTTTGTCAAATCAATACAAGCTGGATTAGAAAAACCTCAACGGCAATAAACCGATGAGGACTTTTAAAAAAGAACGGGTATGATAATTAAGGATACGGCGCCAAGTCCGATCGCGATCCAAGCTAATGCTTTCTGGGGCGTTGCCAAGGCGATCAAACCGAGAACGACAGCAACAATCCCCCAAAAAATCGGCGCCGCGAAAAAGCCAATTACAGCAGCTATAATCCCTATCCAGCCAAGCCATTGGCCCGTGGTTTCGTTCATGGAAAAGCCCTCCTTTTATGCTTAAGTATGAGAGTCAAACACACGCCCTATTCCTCAAATTAAAATGGTGTCCCTGCCTTCATGCAGCGACACCTTCTTTTTACACTTTCCGCTGATCAGTTTTCACGTTGTTCCCCTTCACCAACATTCCGCCGCCGTTATCCAGATATTGTTCAATACCCTCGGCAGCTCGGTATGCGAGTGCCCCGACGGTGCCTGTCGGGTTATAATTTCCAAAATGAGGAAATGCAGAGGCGCCAACCACGAACAAGTTTTCAGCGTCCCACATTTGCAAATAATTATTGACCGCTGAGCTTTCCGGGTCATCGCCCATAATTGCACCACCCGCGTAATGGCCCCCTGAATAATGATTATCAAAGTCTTCGGGGATTTCTTCCCGGTCAACGATGTCTGCTCCCATTTCTTCGGCGACTTCCTCGCAAATATCAAGACCGAAAGCCATAAGGTTTTTATCTTGATCGGTATACTCGTTCGTTACACGCAAAAGCGGGTCTCCATACACATCCGTATAGGTAGGATCAAGATCCAGGTAATTAAAGGACCACGGGAGCGTACCCACCTGGAATTGGATGCGCAAGTACCGATTGAAATAAAATAACGATTTTTCTTTGAACTCACGCCCCCAATTAGGCGTTCCTTCGGGGACTTGATTGCTTTCAATCGGCCGCTCCCCGTACTGTCTGATTTCAACTTCGCCGCCATGGAGAAAATCGCGATCCGTGTGGTCAATATTATCACCGGCGTAATCATCGAACGTTGCGCCCAAGGCTCCGGCTCCCATGTAAAGATTAAACTTTTCATTGTCAAAAAAAGCATTCGCGGCTAACTTGTCGAGAAAATGGCCGGTGAAATTTTTTCCGATCACCCCTTCTTGATTCTCAGGATCATAAGGGGTTCCAATATCAGACATTAACAAAAGCCGTGTGTTCGTAAATGTAAAACCTGCAAGCACGACTACATCTGCCGGTTGTTCATATTCTTGTCCCGAGGTAGTGTCCACATAAACAACACCCGTAGCTTGTTCTCCATCATAATTGACCCGACGAACATGAGATTTTGCCCTCATTTCAAAATTACCGGTCTCCTCCGCCGTCGCCAAAACAGTTACGATCGGGTCGCCTTTTGCCCCATAATCACAACCATACGCATTGCAAAAAGCACAATATTGGCATTGGGCAATCGTTTGTCCATCCGGATTTTCATAGTTCTCGGTAATGTTGGCCGAAGGCAGCATGTAGGGATGATAGCCAAGATTCTCCGCTGCATCTTTAAACAAACGAATATTAGGGGTCTCAACCATGGGTGGATTAGGATAATCATCTGATCGAGGCGGACCTACCGGGTTGGGCTCCCCTGAGATCCCCGCGGTTTTTTCATAACGGTCATAATAAGGTTCCAATTCGTCGTAGGTAATCCCCCAATCCTGTAGTGTCATGTCTTCCGGAATTTTATCCTCCCCGTATTGTTCAACGGTTTGGCTGTAAATTTCAAAATCATAAGGCAAAAACCGAAAGGTAACACCGGACCAGTGAACACTCCCGCCTCCTTCGTCATTGCCAACCATCATGTCATCTTGTGTTCTGACGGGCAAGGCAGTAATGTCCCTTCGGTGTCGGGAAGTAATCGTTTCTTTTGATAAATCCTGCATCATCTCATATCGAGTAGAGAAACGCAGTTCATCTTTCACATGCATATAATCTTCAATTGCTTTTTCCTCGCCGCGTTCCAAACAAACGACTTCATGGCCGGCTTTGGCGAGTTCTGCACTGACAATGCCGCCTGCCCAGCCGCTGCCGACGACAAGCACTTCTACCGGGTCTAATTCTGTTGGCATAGTATCACTCCTTAGTTGAGAACCTCATTTATTTTGGTAGCGTTTCACAATAAAAGGATTTTATGTATGATTTTTCTTTTTTGAGCATTACGCTTGCTTTTTTTATAACTCAATGGTATTCTACTTAATGTCAAGATATTTATATTAAAGATATATAGGGGGAACCGTCGTGTTAAAAATAGGAATTATTAGCGGAAGTGTGCGTCAAGGTCGAAACGGGGAAGCTGTTACTGATTGGATCTACGATTTTGCCAAAGATCGCGATGATGATGTCGAATATGAAATTGTGGATCTTCTTGATTACGACCTTCCCATGTTGGGCGCAGCGATTCCGGAAGCAGGTCAGGAAGAAGCAAACGCTGCAATGAAAGCCTGGTCGGAAAAAATGGCTTCTTTTGATGGCTTCATTTTTGTTGTACCGGAATACAATCACGCGGTCGGCGGTGCATTAAAAAATGCATTGGACTATCTTAACCCGGAACTTAACAATAAAGCTGCCGGGATGGTCGGTTACGGCGGTTTAGGCGGCGTACGCGCACACGAAAATCTGCGCCTCATTCTAGGCGAGCTGCAAGTTGCTGATGTACGTGCAACTGTTAACTTTTCCATCATGACCGACTTTGAAAACTTTAGTGAGTTCAAACCGGCCGAGTACCACGCAGACAACGCGAACCAAATGCTTGATCAAGTGCAAGCTTGGAGCCGTGCATTAAAATCGATTCGTCAGGAAGTAACGGTATAAATAAACAGCCGTCCGATGTCATACACGCGTCAAGAACGCATCAAATAGATATAAAAAAATTCGTCCGTTTTACGAAAACGGGCGTTTTTTATGTAGGTGTTTAGGGTTTAGATCCGCCAAAGCGAGCAAATTCCCGGCCATCCCCCTCATTTTTCCATTCATCTTCATGTTCTATTTCGCATGGGAAAGGATGCGTACGGGCACAATTATTTTATGGGCATTATTTTGCAAGGAAGGAGGCTGAATAAAATGAATAAAAAAGTGCTGTACGTCTTTTTATCATCTATATTTGCATTCAGTATTTTAGGCGCATGCAATGGCGGAGCGCCTGAAGACGACGGGATGAATGGAGATACGGAGGAAGACATGGGCGGCGATGATTTGGATGAAGATGTCGAAGACGAAGGGATGGATGAAGGACCGGATCCTGATGAAGACCCCGAAGATGCAGGGGATGACCAAAATAATGAAGAAGAAATATACAGCAATTAACATAAAGCATTTAAAGCCTGTGAATATAAACACTCACAGGCTTTTTCCCGTACTTTCGTTCGCACGCCTTAATGGTGATCCCTTAGACTTAAAGGATCCATCTCCACGAATTCTTCACTTTCAATCACGTCAATGTACGCAGGCTGGGCGCCCGGGTATTCTTTCATGCGCCAACCGTCCATGTTTTTATTTCCTCCATAGAGGGGATCCGAGTAAACCCCTTCAATTGTCGCTTGCCTGAGCAGGGAAAAAAACATCGCCGAGGATACGCCATCCATGTCCACTTCATCACTGTCAAAAGCGCTGAGAATCTCGTTTTGTTGTTCTTCTTCCAGATCATCAAAATTTTCTTCGAATTGTTCATCACTGATTTCATTGATGCGACGAACACCTTGCGTGAAAATCTCGCTTCTTGTCATGGCAGATTGATACCCTTGTTCCGAATCTCCCTCTTGAAAGGGTCCGCGCATGTATTCTTTTGCATTAAGACCCCACCGACCAGCTAATTGTTTATCAATAAAATATGGAGCACCTAAAGCAATCGCTCCCGGTCCATTATCATCTTCGGGGAAAATTCTCTCGGTCGCCGCGCTTAACACGTTAAAATCCGCGTCGCGGCTGAAAAACATTCGCGCTTCATCAAAATCATTCGTTTCTTCCCCTTCCTCTGTTGCCCCGCCGGTATCCGTTTGCGTTTGCCACTGATTTCCGAGGATACCGCCAAGCAGCCCACCGCCGACAATACCGCCGGTGACGAGACCGGTATTTTTGATAAATGTACGACGACTGATCCCTGAATCTCCGCCGGCGTTGTTGCCGGTATTATTGTTATCAGCCATATGTTCACTCCTCTGCTTTAAAGGTTTTATAAGTAGATTGATTTGTAGTATGTGTGGTTTTGTTAAAATCATACATCACAACCAAAATTTTTTGAAAAGATACATGAAATCAAAGATGCAGGTAAAACTGAAGGTATCTGAGAAAAAGGAGGGCGTTACTCATGGGCAAAAAAGGCTTGTACGGCGCTTTATCCAGCATGTTAACCGTCGCATTAATCGCCGCGTGCAATGGGGGTGGCGGTGTAGATGACAGCGATATGAACGACGATATGCAAAACAATGAAGGCGACGAACCGCAAGACATGGAGGATATCAATATGGAAAACGACCGGCATGGCGGCGCCGGAGTGTCTGAACAGTCCCCAGAAGATGTCATTAATAAAAAAGTGAAACAAAATCGAGATAATGGGGCTTAGCACTCATTCGGGGTTCTTCCTGAGACCAGATCGTTGGCAGTGCCCCATCAGTCTGGTTTTGGCCCTCTTTTTTGAGCGGGCGTCTCCTTCTTTTAAATGCGCACCGAAGATTGTCCCGCTTTTTCCTCTTACGCATCATTCCGTTCTAAACATAATATTCCATCCCTTGCTCAGCAACTCCCCGCTGCTAAATATTCCGACTCTCCTTTTCCGTTGAGTTTAAATGGAAAGTTTCGAGGGGATAGTTTTAGTGAAAGGGAAGATGCGTTTATGTCTTGGACAGAGTTGCTGATTCTTAGTATTTTAATTTTAAATATCTTTCTTGGCTTTATTATCATTTTTCGAGAACGTAAAAGTGCGCAAGCTACGTGGGCGTGGCTGATGGTTCTCCTTTTTTTGCCTGTAATTGGGTTGATTTTTTATTTTATCTTTGGAAGAGAACTGAGGAACAACCCTTGGAATGAAAATGCCCTGTTCAAAACGAATGCGCTGCTTCATCATCAGCGGGAGGCCTTTGCAGAGCAGACGCTGACTCAAGATACGCCGGGTTTTGAGGGGGTGGAAAGCTTAATTTATATGCATCTTACCCACAGCTATGCCCCACTGACGTATGCTCAATCGGTTGATTTGTTAACCGATGGCAAAGAGAAATTCGGAGCTTTATTTGCAGATCTCCGTTCAGCGCGTGAGTACATTCATCTACAATATTTCTCCATTGATCCTGATGATTTGGGCGGAAGCTTCATCCGGTTGTTGACTGAAAAAGCGGAACAAGGCGTAGAGGTGATGCTGATTGCCGATGGTCTCGGTTCTTATAAGCTAACAAACCGCTATTTAAACGAATACCTCAAGGCCGGCGGCAGAGTGAGGAGATTCTTCCCTCCGAGATCCATGTTCTCGTACGGGAGCCTCAATCACCGTAACCATCGTAAACTCGGGGTTATTGATGGGGACATCGCCTACATGGGTGGATTTAATATTGGCGATAAGTACACAAGTGACAATAATAAATTAGGGTATTGGCGTGATTCTCACCTGCGTATTACGGGAAGTGCGGTTCATCATCTCCATGACCAATTCATTTCCGATTGGAACAAAGGGAGAAAATTTACTTCTTCTGATCTTCACGACTATCTAGTGCCGGCCTCTTCCTCTTTAAGGAGAGGTGTCCCTATGCAAATTGTGGCAAGCGGGCCGGGGCTCGAACAAAATCAAGTGAAGAATGGATTTGTCCGAATGATCCAAAAAGCCAAGCACTATATTTATATACAAACGCCTTATTTCATTCCCGACCTCGGCCTTTTCGACAACTTGCGTGTTGCCATCTTAAGTGGCATTGATGTCAGAATTATGATTCCGAATAAACCCGATCACCCATTTATTTATTGGGCAACGTACTTTTATATTGGTGAACTTATTAAAACCGGTGCCACCGTATATATTTATGACCGTGGGTTTCTGCACTCAAAAACGATGGTTGTCGATGATCAAGTAAGCACCCTCGGAACCACAAATATGGATGAGAGAAGCGTCAGCCTGAACTTCGAGGTCAACACATTTATGTATGATGAAGCGATGGCTTTACGCATGAAAAAAACATTCCAGCATGATCTTAACCATTGCCACGAACTCACGCTTGATATGTACGAGCAACGCTCTAACTGGATTCGTATGAAAGAAAACTTCTCCCAGTTGCTGTCTCCGTTATTATAGGCTTTACCTGGAGCTCAGATATTTTTACGTTTACCATTTTATTCATGACGGAAATAGAAGAACAAAGTCGAAAGGGAGGGATTCGATGAAAGGGGCAGAGGAGTATTTCTCGGAAACCTATGAAACGTCACGGGCTAATTTCCGGAACCGTTTGAAAGAAGTGCAAAAAATTTGGCCGAGTGCCCGCTTGGA
This sequence comes from Salicibibacter halophilus, assembly GCF_006740705.1. Classification (GTDB taxonomy): domain Bacteria; phylum Bacillota; class Bacilli; order Bacillales; family Marinococcaceae; genus Salicibibacter; species Salicibibacter halophilus. The sequence continues at coordinate 1,161,259 of NZ_CP035485.1, forward strand.
AACCGATTCAATCGGCTCACGTGATGATGACAACACGACTGATATTCTGGCAGCAGACGCCCACTATCATCCCCAAACACTGATCGTAATCACTACAGCTGTGCACGGCGCAGAAGGGTATGCGGGAGCCGCCTTGCTTGATTTTTTTATCGACCACTATACGACACAACTCAATCCCAATACAGTTGGCCTGCGCCTGGTTCACGCCGTTAATCCATGGGGGATGCGGCATAGGCGGCGTGTGAGCGAAAACAATGTTGACCTTAATCGTAATTTCATCAAAGATTGGTCACGAATTTCAAATGATCTCAACAACAAATTCGAAGCGGAACGAAAACGATTCGTTCCAAGTGGTTCTATCACAGATTTGAAGAAAGAAAGACGAAAATTTTATAGAAAAGTCCCACTGCGTATTTTTTCCCAAGGAATGGCAGGTTTGGAGGAAGCAGCAACAATGGGGCAGTATAACCATCCGACGGGGATCTTTTATGGAGGAGAAACGTATGAAGAACCGGTAGATAAATTTTTATCAAGAATGGAGCAGTGGACCCGCGGCTACCAAAAAGTTATCCACATTGACATTCATACTGGTCTCGGTCCTGCAAATGACCTTTGGATACAAGTGCCGGACGCTGATCCGCGCAAGGAAAAAGAACTGCATAAAAGCTTAAAAGACAGCGAAATCAACGATGTACAGAAAACAGACATCCGCCGGATAAAAGGGGAAGATGCGGAATACATCAAAGATGTTTTTTCCAAAAACAGTTCTTCTCCATATATTTTCTCCTGTCTCCTGGAATTCGGCACGATCGGCAACCGTAAGGTTGATCAAATCAAGGCGTTGGCCACTGTCGTTCAAGAAAACCAGTGGTATTGGTATGGGGCCAAAAAAGGAAAAGACAGCGCCCGGATCAAAGAAGATTTCCGCGAAATGTTTGACCCTATCAACAGGGGATGGCGACAAGCCGTAATAAAAAAAGGCCGCCGTGCCATTGATCTTATTCTCGAGAAAGAAGGCGGCATTTCACTTGTAAAGTAGGCGCTGAAGGTTATTAACGGACAGAAATCCCCTGCCAGCATAAACATTATCGAGAGTTTCTAATGATAAATTACCATGGCATGAAAAGTAAAAACCCATGCTCAGTACCAGATTAGTCCTCAGAATCATGTTTTGCGGACTGATTGCGTTGCTCGGGGTCAATATTAGTCCGCAAGTGCAACAAAACACGATCGTTTTGAAAAAGTTTCGCGAAAAAAGCAGAGCCTATGAAGCCCTGCCTTTCTCCTTCTTTTATTGTTTTACTTTTTCCCGTAAGGCTCTCTTTAAAAATTTCCCTACTGATGTTTTCGGAATCTCCTCCAAAAACATGACATCATCGGGGAGCCACCATTTGGCAAACTGGGGCCGGAGAAAGTCAATAATGTCGTCCTTCGATGCACGATGGCTGTCTTTTAACACGACACAGGCCACCGGGCGTTCCTGCCATTTCGGATCGGCGACGGCAACCACGGCCGCTTCCTGTACTGCATCATGTGCCATAATCGCGTTCTCCAAATCCACAGATGATATCCATTCGCCGCCACTTTTGATCAAGTCTTTCGTGCGGTCGACAATTCGCAGGTTTCCTTCTTCATCAATGGTTACGACATCCCCAGTATGAAACCAGCCATCTTTAAAGGCTTCCGTGGTTCGTTCATCGTTGTAATATTCATCGGCAATCCATGGACCACGGATGAGCAATTCACCCATATCCTCGCCGTTCCAGTTCACTTCACCATTCTCATTGATCACTTTGATATCAATCCCCGGCACAACCATTCCTTGGGTGGAGCGAATATCCAACTGATCTTCTTGCGAGAGATCGTGTTGGTGGCTTTTAATCCGAGCGAGGGTGACGAGAGGGGTGGTCTCTGTCAGGCCGTATGCATGAACAAAGCGAATATCATGTTTCTTTTCAAATGTCTCAATCATGCCTTTAGGTGCCGCGGATCCTCCACACAGAACTGCCCTCAAACTGCTTGTATCATAATTTCCCTGTTCTAATTCTTGTAATAACCCAAGCCAAATGGTCGGAACACCCGCTGATATAGTCACTTGCTCCTCTTCAATTAATTCTGCCAATAATTTAGGGGTAAAATAAGGACCCGGTAACACTTGTTTTGAACCAAACCACGTCGATGAAAATGGCATCCCCCATGCATTCGCATGAAACATGGGAACAACGGGCATGCTGACATCGTTCTCAGAGGCTCCGGCCGAGTCGGCCAACCCAAGAGATAAAGTATGAAGAGCAATGCCGCGATGCGAATACATGACCCCTTTCGGCAACCCCGTCGTTGCAGATGTATAACACATGGCAGCCGGTTCATTTTCATCGATATCCCTTAAAAATTCATACGCTTCGTCACCGTCATGGAGGAGTGCTTCATAAGAATACAGCGGCTCAAGTGACGTTTCCGGAAGGGTGTCTTTGTCGGTCATCACCACGTACGTATGAACGGACGTAAGCTTATCTTTCACCCGTTCGATCAAAGGCAGCAAATCTTCGTCGATGAGAAGCACCCGGTCTTCCGCATGGTTAATCACATGCACGAGATGCTCTTCAGGAAGGCGAATATTGATCATGTGCACTACTGCGCCCATGCCGGGAACACCAAAATAAGCTTCGAGATGACGATGATGATTCCACGCGAAAGATCCGACGCGTTCCCCTCTTTGCACTCCTAACTTTTCAAGGGCGCTCGACAATGCGCGTGTTCGCTTGCCAATGTCTTTATATGTCAATCGGTGCGTGGTGTCCAACGTTCGTGAAACCACTTCTTTTTTCGGAAAATACGCCTCTGCCCGCTCCAACATCGGTGCGATTGTTAATGGTGTGTTCATCATTCGGCATCATCCTTTACCAAATTTTTTTCATCCCTCAACTCCTGCAACAATTCCTCTTTATGTTCCCCGAGTTTTGGTGCGGTCGACCGGATGGAGGGATGGCTTTTCGATAGTTTAATGGGAAAACCGATATGCTTTACCTCTCCTGCCGTCGGATGTTTAACGGTTTGTATCATCCCCCTTTCCTCCACTTGAGGATCATTGCCCACTTCCTCCATGGTCCATAACGGGGCGACACAAGCGTCTTTGTCTTCAAAAATTTCCATCCACTCTGATAATTCTTTTTGAGAAATAACCCCTTGAACGTCGGCTTTCATGTGATGCTGTTCCGCGATCGGAGCGTTGATATGGGGAATCAATGCTTCTTTTCCGATCGTCTCGCAAAATGTTTTCCAAAATTTCGGTTCCAGTGCTCCGACCGACAACCAACGTCCATCCTTCGTTTCATACACTTCATAACAGGCATTTCTTCCGGCGAGGGGCAACTCTTCTTTTTGAACAGGCTTTTGACGAACGAAATATTCCGGAAGAATCGTTTGCAACCAAGCGATGATCCCGTCCAACATGGAAACATCCACCATTTGCCCGCGGCCTGTTTCTTTTTTCTCCAATAAAGCGAGCAAAATGCCAACTACGGCAGGCAAAGCGCCTCCGCCAATATCGGCAATTTGGACAGCCGGGACGGCCGGTTTTTCGTTTGTTTCCCCCATTAAATGAAGAATGCCCGCATAACTCAAATAATTAATGTCATGGCCGGATTTATCGGCGTACGGTCCGGTTTGCCCGTACCCGGTAACCGCGCAATAGATAAGGCCGGGATTGATTTCTTTCAATGTTTCATAGTCGAGCTCTAACTTTTTCATCACCTGTGGCCGAAAGGACTCGACTACGACATCAGCGGTTTCAACCAGTTGCAGAAAAGCCTCTTTTTCTTCTTCCTCTTTTAAATTGAGGGTGATGCTTTTTTTGTTGCGGTTCAAAGAATGAAAAAGCGCTCCGTTTTCGTCAATTTTCGGCGGCATCGCACGGGCGTAATCGCCAATTTGTGTTTCTTCGATTTTAATGACCTCTGCGCCATAATCAGCAAGCATCATCGTCGCGTATGGTCCCGGTAAAAGACGAGTGAGATCGAGGACTCGAATCCCGCTGAGCGTCATTGCCATTTGCTTCTCCCCTTTTTCTTGATTATTATGGAAGCGCTATCACATCCTTTTTTATTATCGTAGCAGTTTGCGGGTGAATGGACAAGCACGAAGGGGCTTATACCTTCTTATCCTGCCAAAAAAATACAGCCCGATAACGGACTGTATCATTTACGATTTCGTCATTGTTTTTCTTCGCCTTCAATATCAACGTCTTCATCAGGGAGCGATTGCTCGAATTCTTCGCGTTTTTCCTCTAGTTCACGTTTGGATTCTTCCTGATAGTCAGGCTCAAACTCTTGCTGTTTGCTTTCCAAACGTAAAATGTCGTACTCGTTGCTTAACGCTTTGACGAGAGATATAGCAAGCAGTATCACCACGAACGCGAATGGAAATGCGGCAATGAGCATTGCCATCTCCAAGGCTTGCAGACCGCCGGAAAACAACAAGACAGCAGCTGTACCGGAAAGGATTGCGCCCCAAATGACTTTAATCTGCAAGGATGGGTTAAGTCTCCCCCCGGTCGTAAGCATGCCGAGCACGAATGTACCTGCATCGGCAGACGTCACGAAAAACGAGGCAATCAGTAACACTGCTATACCGATCACAATGACATCAAGCGGGAGGCTCTCCAAGAATGCAAATAGGGCAACTTCATCGCCCTCCGTTTGTACGAGCTCATATAACGCGCCTCCCACCGCATTATCGGTCTCAATGCCGGCAACGCCAAGAATAGCGAACCAAATCGCGCTAAACAAGAAAGGAACGGTTACAACTCCGATGACAAATTCCCGGATCGTTCTTCCTCTAGATACCCGAGCAATAAAGCTGCCAACGAACGCTGACCAGCCAATCCACCAAGCCCAATAAAAGAGCGTCCAATCATTGAGAAAATCCCGTTCACCGGTAAAGGCATTCATATCAAACGTCATGCTGGGGATATTTTGTAAATAATTCCCTGTTGTTGTCATAAACGAATCAATCATCTGCACCGATGATCCGAGCACAAATACAAATACCATCAGGCCAATCGCGACCACGATGTTCATCCAGCTTAAATAGCGGATCCCCTTATTGACACCGGTGACCGCCGAGGTGACAAACGCCACGGTGATGATCAGGACCACGAGTAACTGCGTAAATATATTGTTGTCTATTGCTTCAAAGCTAAAACTTAAACCAGCAGTTATCTGTGTCGCGCCCAAACCCAGGGACGTGGCGATCCCGAAGATAGTGCCAAAAACGGCCAAAACATCAACACTATGTCCCAGCGGCCCCTTGGCCCGCTCTCCCAATAGCGGGGTCAGTGCAGAACTCATAAGTATAGGAGAATGATGCCTGAATTTAAAATAAGCAAGGGCCAGACCAACAACGGCATATACAGCCCACGGATGAAATCCCCAATGGAATATCGTATGTTGTAGCGATTCCTCTGCAGCTGCCATCGAACCAGGATCCTCCGATGGCGGATTGTGGTAATGCGTCAATGGTTCGGTAACACCGAAGAATACCAAGCCAACGCCCATCCCCGCGGTGAAAAGAAAGGCAAACCACGTAAAATAACTGTATTCCGGTTTCTCATCCGGCCTTCCGAGTTTAATCCTTCCAAACGGGGTAACAACCATAAAGATGGCAAAAAGGACAAAGAACGTCATGACCAACATATAAAACCAACCAAGGTTGGTAGCTATAAAGCCATCGATAGCTCCAAGTATCGTCTCAACATTCTCGGGAAAAAAGGTACCCCATGCAATAAAGACGGCTGCAATGATTAATGACACCCAAAACACGATGCTTAACTTCCTACTTTTCATCCTAAGACCTCCTGGTTTTAGTATGACGAAAACTCATCCTAGTATAACGATTCGATTAAGAACCTTCAAGGATATGTACCCAATTTTTGTCGAAATAAACCACTTTATGTTGCAAGATTTACAAATATATCATATAAATAAGAACACTGCTGGAAACCATATGCGGCAAGAGGAATAGAAATAATTTAACACTTATGCCGCTTCCTTCCTTGGCAGTTTCCTTATAATGCCCGCCCATCTTTTTTTTATGTTGGTGTTCATCTCGAATGGTGATGATGCTCACGAAACCCAGGATAACAATCCCCACCATCGCTATCCAACCGGAAATTGTATACATGAGGGTCATCTCTTGGGTAACCAATGCAGGTACGAGAATGAGTAGCCATGTGACGCATCCGCCTAAAAACCAATTGCGGTTTTTTCCCACTGCAGTTCCTCCTCTTTCATTCACACGGCCTTGGCTTTCGTAGCGTTATACGGAAAAAATCCTTGATAAAAGCGCGGAGAATATCCGAACCGGGGCAAACTTCAGCCACCTCTGCAACCCAAAGTGAACGCTTTACTAGATAAGGTTGCTTAGGGAAGTCCGGCTAATCGACCCTTTTTGCGTTATTCCCCATAGGCGCATTTCTCAATTTCTTTTCGATGCGTTTGATCACTCAAAGCGCGTCAAACCTAGACCACATGATGAATAAGTGCCTTTTTTATTTTATTCTATATGGTTCAACTGCCCTTTCACTATCTCAGTCTCCATCATACATTAGTACTGAAACCTGTTGAAAGGGGGATTATCATGTACGGAGCAGGCGGAGGATTTGCGCTAATTGTTGTGCTGTTCATCCTTCTGATCATTGTAGGAACCTCGTTTGGCGGAGGAAAAGGATTCGGCGGGTATGGTTATTGCTAATCACTGTTTCTGTCAGCAAAAAGCTCCCGCTTACCAAGCGGGAGCTTTCCCATGGGTTCTTAGCTATACCAATTTTCGCTCCCAAAACCGATGGGCTGCAATCGCATCTATGAACGGTTGTACGAAATCCGTATGATTGTCCCCTTGTACGACGCCGAGACCATCCGCTAAGTTTACGTATTTCAGCCATTGTAACCCTTCGTTGCTGGCGGCAATTGGCTTGAAATGCTCAAATGCTTGTCTCATAAATTTGGTCGCGCCTCTTTCAAACATAGCATCGGCATTTTTGCCCCCATCTACATAGACAGCATCAAACACGACCGAAGCATCGGTTTGAAATGTATGCTTAGCCTCGACTTTACTGTCGTTGACACCCGTGATAGGGCCTAGCTTATCACTTAAAACCCTTGGATCCACGCCCGCTGCTGCCAAGCCGTCCATCACGGCTTCCACTTTCTGGCCGTCATAGCCTTCAGCGACAATAATAGCCACTTTACGCGTCTGCGCACTTTTCGTCGTATTCGCTTGGCTGAGAGCCGGCGATTGCTTCGTTTCCGTTGATCCCCCGGATGTTGGCGGTGTGCAGCCAATCGTTTCGGCAAAGGCTGCGGTCATGTCCACGTCTACATTGGCAAACATGTCAACGACCCTCTGTTGCAATTCTTTGCTCTTCACTTTGCCGATCTCGAATCGGAATGCATCAATGATGTGCTGTTTTTCCGGTTCGCTCATGCTGTTCCAGAACATTTTTGCTTGCGAAAAATGATCCTTGAAGCTATCACTGCGCGCGCGAATTTTATGGCCATCCACCTTTTCCTGATGATGGGCGAATCCGCCACTTTCTTCACTGACAGGGGAGGGAGAACCATTAGCCATTGCATTCTTATTATAGGAGACTTTTCCTACATTGATCGTCTGTCGATGGAAGCCGTCGCGTTGGTTATTGAAAAACGGGCAAACCGGGCGGTTAATCGGGATCTCATGGAAGTTTGGCCCGCTCAGACGCATCAATTGGGTGTCCAAATAGGAAAACAGCCGCCCTTGCAACATAGGATCATTGGAAAAATCTATTCCCGGGACGATATTCGCCGGATGAAAAGCCACTTGTTCCGTCTCCCCAAAAAAATAATCTACGTTGCGGTTTAACGTCATTTTTCCTACGATTTGCACCGGCACCTCTTCTTCCGGCCAAAGCTTCGTGCCATCCAAGACATCAAAATCAAATTTGAACTCGTCTTTTTCATCAATGATCTGCATCCCAAGTTCAAACTCCGCAGGATTGCCCATGTTAATGTTGTCCCACAAGTCGCGGCGATTAAAATCAGGGTCTGCACCGCCGATGATTTCCGCCTCCTCCCACGCAAGGGAATGGACACCCAACATGGGCTTCCAATGGAATTTCACAAAGAATGCTTGGCCTTCCTCGTTGATGAGGCGGAATGTATTCACCCCGAACCCTTCCATCATGCGAAAACTTCTCGGTAACGCGCGATCGCTCATGAGCCACATAATCATATGGGTGGTTTCCTGATTTTGTGTCACCCAATCCCAAAACGTATCGTGGGCAGCGGTCGCCTGGGGGATTTCATTATCGGGTTCCGGTTTAATCGCGTGAACGATATCAGGAAATTTAATCCCATCCTGAATAAAAAAAACCGGCATATTATTTGCGACCAAATCGTAGTTACCTTCTTCTGTGTAAAATTTCGTCGCAAAGCCGCGGACATCCCGAGGGGTGTCCTTCGAGCCGCGATTGCCGACAACAGTGGAAAATCTTACAAATACCGGTGTTTTCACACTTGGATCCTGTAGAAACTTTGCCTTCGTAAACGGCTTCATCGATTCGTAGACTTCAAATTCACCATGGGCGGCAAAACCGCGGGCGTGCACGACCCGTTCCGGTATGCGCTCATTATCGAAATGCGTCATCTTTTCCCGAAAATGAAAATCCTCCATCAGGGTCGGCCCGCGCTCTCCCGCTGTTAACGAAAATTCATCCTCGCTCATTTTGAGCCCTTGATTGGTCGTCAGTGGCTTGTCTCGATTATCATAACTTCGATACGCTTCCAGCTGTTCATTCTTGCTGTTTTCGCTAAAATTTTCTTCTTCTTCATTGATGTTTTTTTTCTCCGTCACATTGACACACTCCTCGTATAGTAAGTTTAAGCCCTTCAAATCTTGGGCAAATTCCACAAGATATTTTGTAGATTCATATGGTTTTTCCTTGGATGTCTCTAGATATTTCTAGATAATGATCATAGGATCATTTGGGACAATTCTTTTCTCTCCTGTGGTTCGACCACAACTAAAGACTGTCTCTCAGTGTACGTGCGGCACTTCCTACTCGCAGGCTGAGCCCTCGGCCTCTTGAACTCAGGGGAAGCAGCCCCTGGGGCGGCTTTCAATGCCGATGGAGTTCTGATACACGAGGTTGATGATCGGCGTTCACACTAGAGATATCTCGAGGCGTCCAAAGAACGACCGAATGATTCTACAATGAAAGGAGGAATCCCCCCATGCGAATGTTTGTCGGGCTTGACGTTAGCTCGTTTGATATGAAAGTGTGTGTGCTTGATCAAGAAGGTGATCAGCTTTCGGTTTTTACGGTTTCCAATGACTGGCCGGGTGCCCAGGTGCTCAAAGAACGGTTGCTCGAGCTCTTGGCCGATACAGAGGTTGACATCCTAAAGATCGGTCTGGAGTCCACATCCGTCTACAGTTTTCATCCATCCATGTTCTTGCATGATGACGATGATTTAAAACCCTATGGCGCCCAAGTCTTTGTGATCAATCCGAAGCAGATCGCCAACTTTAAAAAGAGCTTCGCAGACATGAACAAGACCGATGAGATTGACGCCTTTGTGATCGCCGATTATATGCGTTTCGGGCGCAATCAGATGTCCGTTGTCAAAGAAAGCCAATACGTGGCTCTCCAGCAGTTGACACGTTCGCGTTATCACTTGACCAAAGCGATGACGAAAGAGAAACAACACTTCTTGCAGCACTTGGAGTATAAATGCAACACCTTTTCCAAAGAAGTGGATTCATCGGTGTTTGGCCATGCTATGATGGAACTCTTTCTTGAAAAATACAGCCTGGATGAACTTGCCCAGCTTCCGCTTGAGGACCTGGCTCGGTTTCTTCAAGAGAAAGGGAGAAATCGTTTTCCCGATCCGGAAGCTGTCGCCGCATCCATCCAGAAAGCCGTCCGTTCATCGTACCGATTGGACAAAGTGGTCGAAGATTCCATCGATGTACTTTTAGGAACGTCCATTGAGCTCATTCGTTCCTTCCAAAAGCAAATCAAGGCGATCGATCAGTCCATTACTCGAATCATGAAAGGACTGACGCAGACGCTGGAATCAATCCCGGGCATTGGTCCGGTCTTCGCCGCAGGCATCATTGCCGAACTCGGTCAGATTGACCGGTTTCCCGATGAAACAAAAATAGCTAAATATGCGGGACTGTACTGGCGAAAACACCAGTCCGGGCGGTTTACCGCCGAAGATACTTCACTGACACGTCAAGGGAACCATTATTTGCGTTATTACCTCGTTGAAGCCGCCAACTCGGTACGAAGGCAAATTCCGGAATACCAAGTCTTTTATCAGAAGAAGTATCAAGAAGTCCCGAAACATCAACACAAACGTGCACTCGTGCTCACGGCAAGAAAACTCGTGCGATTGGTGGATGCGCTGCTACGCAAAAACCAACTCTTTACGCCAGAAAGGGGCGTGAACCTCTGACCGACATCGGCTGAGGGCTAGCCTTTCATTTTACCAGTATTTTACATTTTATTACTGGTGTTGTTCAGTGCGCGCTTTTTTCGCCTAAATGTCCTTTGACAACTTCATTTACTGTGATTTTGAACTTGACATATTACCGCAGGTCTTTTTCTGAGTAAAACGCAAGCGTCCTTAGTAAACAAGGCGCTTGCGCTGGGTCCCCCAAAGCTACACGGTTTGCTGTTTCAAAACCGGATATATCGCTCCTACATTTTGGATATCCATGGCCGGGGCAGGCGCGAGTGGATAATACCCCTTGTTCACCATGTATTGCCAAATGTCATACGCATGATGGCTGCTGTTCAAAAAGGCATTCTCAAGAAACGTGCGCAATTCCGGGTTTGCACATTCAAAGGCTGCATGTGCATATTTTGTACCCGCTGCCTTTTGATTGAGCAAATAGGCAGTTGCGATTTCCCGATCATTCGGCTGTTGTTCCGTCAAGCGCATTTCTGCCGGCGGAAGCGGGTTTACCGGTGTTTCCGTATAGCTCGTTAAATTCGGAGTATACGTGTCCGGTTGAAACGTGGAGATATCGGGTGCGGCGGCACCTTGTAAAAACTCCACCTTCATATTATAATCGTCGACATGCTTTGGGAAGTGTTGGGTAAGCATTTGCTGTAGTTCCGGGTCCTGGGCTTGTTTCATCCAAGTGGACATACAGGAAACGGTGTTGAAGCAACTCATGGTCAGTTCGCTTAATTCATGAAATTCATGTCCGGCTAATTGCATATATTTCTCCTCCAAATGTCAAATATTATTCCGCAAACATAGGCTCTCCGCACGTTTATGGATTTATTCACCTTTTCCAGCTCGTCCATATGACGATAAGGATAGAGCTTTGGACCTCGACCCATGATTCACTTTAACGTTCTCGAAGTGCTATACTTACAGCTGATAACGGATTTCCCGCCTGGATATAGAGGAGGATTTTTAAATGTGCGGCCGTTTTACTTTATATGAACAAATTAAAAACATTCAAGCACGCTTTGGGATTGACGTCAGTGCGATTGAGGAAGCAACGCCCAGCTTTAACATCGCCCCTTCCCAATCGGTACTCGCGGTGATCAATGACGGGGAGCAAAATCGGCTGGGGCGGTTGCGATGGGGTTTGATCCCCTATTGGGCAAAAGATACATCCATCGGCAATAAAATGATAAATGCACGTGCAGAAACAGTCTCGGAAAAGAACAGCTTTAAACACGCATTCAAACGACGGCGTTGCCTCATCCCGGCAAACGGTTTTTATGAATGGAAAACCATTGATGGAAAAAAACAGCCGTATCACATTCAAATGAATGAAGAATTATTTGGGTTCGCCGGTTTGTGGGAGAAATGGACAGACGGGGAAGAAACGATTTTTTCCTGTACGATTTTAACGACAGAAGCAAATGACCTGATGAACGACATTCACCATCGCATGCCTGTCATCTTGCCTAAGGAACACGAAACAACATGGCTCAATCCCAACAATCGGGACCCAGCCACACTCCATCAACTTCTGTTCCCACTGGAATCAAAAAAGATGAACGCCTATGCCGTTTCCACAGACGTCAACAGCCCGAAAAACAACCATGAATCACTCCTTAACTCCATTTGATATCACTATGGAACGCCGACCTGAATGTCCATTAAACATTGCACCCCCATGCTGGCTGATCGCCACCTTCATTGGTACATTGAACGCTCCATCGTACCCCAAGTCGGCTGATGGCTGCCTTCCGGGGTACGTTGTTTGCTCCATTGTACCGCAAGTCGGCTGATCGCTGCCTTCCGGGGTACGTTGTTTGCTCCATTGTACCCCAAGTCGGCTGATGGCTACCTTCCGGGGTGCGTTGTTCGCTCCATCGTACCCCAAGTCGGCTGATCGCTGCCTTCCGGGTGCGTTGTTTGCTCCATCGTACCCCAAGTCAGCTGATTGCTGCCTTCCGGGGTACGTTGTTTGCTCCATTGTACCCCAAATCGGCTGATTGCTACCTTCTGGGGTTCGTTGTACGCTCTTTCGTACCCCGAGCTGGCTGATTGCTACCTTCTGGGGTTCGTTGTTCGCTCCATTGTACCCCAAGTCGGCTGATTGCCACCTTCTGGGGTTCGTTGTTCGCTCCATTGTACCCCAAGTCGGCTGATTGCTACCTTCTGGGGTTCGTTGTTCGCTCCATTGTACCCCAAGTCAGCTGATTGCTACCTTCTGGGGGTCGTTGTTTGCTCCAATTAACCTTTTGGATCTCAAACGACAGAGGCCAGATATTAATAAAACCCCTTCCGTAGAAGGGGCTCCGCTAATCTGTGTCTTCCTCGACGATATCCTGTTGTGCATCGAGTTCGTAATCCGCCCCTTCGGAATAATTATTTGACGCATCCCAAAGGAGGAACTCGTAAATATCATTATCATAAAGGGCCTGGATTTGCGCCTCCACTTCATCGGCGCCGTATTCCATCCAGTCGCCATCCGGTAAATAGGAAGCGGTAAAGTCCTGAAGCCAAGGTCTAGAGAGCGGTGGGTTCTCCATGCCATCCATGAGTTCGTTTTCCAATTGCGCATATTCATCAATAATATTATAAGGTTCAAGATCTGGTTGATCGATGCCAAAATGCGGCGTCCAGTGGCTTGGATAAATCATCGACGACATAATATCAACGTTTTCAGCAATTTCCGTGAAGTTTTGCCCGATCCCCGGCGTTTCTTCTACCGTTGCCGCGTAACCGAAGATATCAGCCGAAACTTTCACCCCATAAGGCCTTAACTCTTCACGAGCGTACTCCACGAAGTCGGTGACAGCGGCTACCCGATTTTGAACATTATCCTCACCGGAATCGGCATAATTGCCTTCCGTATATTCGAGGTCTTCATCACGGTTTTCAAATCCTTCGGGAAAGCGAATATAATCAAGCTGAATCTCTTTGAAGCCTGCCTCGGCCGCTTCTTTTGCTACTTCAATATTGTACTCCCACACTTCTTCGGAAAACGGATTGACAAACGATTCCCCGCTGTTGTTGGCCCATACATCTCCATTGTCCAAAAAGGAAAGCCCCGGTTCTTCCTCGGCCAACTCTGTATCTTTGAAAACAACAAGCCTGGCAATGGGATAGATGTCATTTTCCTCGAAGGTATCCATCATCCCGTCCATGTCGCCGATGATCTCATTGGTATTAGCCTGCACACGCTCATCGTCTGAATCCGTATCATAGGTGACAAACCCGTGATCATCTTTAACGTCCACCACAATGCTATTCAATGCGGTATCATTAACAAGGTTGATGAGATCGTCAGCTCTGTCGCCTCCCATGGAATGACCGGTTGAGTAAATCCCCTTGACCCCGTCCTCCGGGTATTCGATATCAACACCACTATCATATGTAAAACGATCGGGAATCAAGTATGGAAGCGAGAGCAAGTCATCGTCGTTTAACTCGTACAATGTTTCTCCTTCTTCTTCCTCTTCTTCGCCAGTCTCTTGTTCTTCCGCATCTTCTTCTGCGGCAACCGGTGTATGATAACTGCCAAAAGCAACAGCCCCGGCTAATAAAGCAATGGTCATTTTTTTGCTCATGTGCTCGCCTCCTCCGATATCTCGACGTCTTCAAGCGCGGATTCCGCTGCCAATAACTCATCATGAACGTTATCTAGGAGCTGGTGGACGTTTTCCCGTGAATCGTTAATGGACTCAATGCCATCCGCGAGAAATTCAAAATCGTCATCCTCGCCTAGACCGGTGAAATATTCTTCTTGGAACTGAAGTTCCGAACTGTATGCTTCAATATACTCTTCCAGTTCATTATGTAAGGAAGCCGTTTGTTCATTTAACTGTTCCAGGTCATCAACGGGAAGTTCTTCGCTATCGCCATCTTCGAGCACAACTTCTATGATTTCATTTTCCATCTGCATGGTTTGCGAGGCATCGTTGATTGCTCCCAAATGGGACTCTCTCTCTTCTAGGCTTGAGAACACTTGCGCTTCCCGTTCCGAAAAAAGTTCAGACTCGTTTTCAGCCAAGTCTTCTTCAAATTCCTCTTGCATTCCTTCCTCTAACGCCAGTATGTCATTAATGTTAGCAATGACGTTATCTTTTTGATTTTCTATTTCAGCCACCGATGAAGTTGCATCTTCTATGCTGACTGATTCGCTGCAACCTGCAAGCAAAATACCGGCACACCAAGTGATGGCGGCCGTTTGGGCCATTCTTTTCATTGGAACCCCCTCCATTTTTTTCTATAAAGCTTGTTCTAAGTATACCAGTTACAAACGTATTACAAAACGATATTTTCCAGTCTTTTTTTACTTTTTTTCAACTGCCATCAGCTATATAATGGTTTATAATGCTATTTTTTATTATTTGATGTCCGACGGGGAAGGATCCTATTATGTAAGGGAGAAAAACGGTGTTCGGACTTCCAAAGGAGTGTGAAATTGCCATGAATATTTACGTCGACGCGGATGCTTGCCCGGTAAAAGATATCATCATTGAAGAAGCCCGCGCCGCAAATATACCGGTTGTCTTGGTGAAGAGTTTCAATCATTACTCATTGGACGATCAACCGAACGGTGTCGAAACGATCTACGTGGATACCGGCGCGGACGCTGCCGATTATCGGATCATGCAGCTCGCCTGCCCCCATGACCTCATCGTCACGCAAGATTATGGCCTCGCTGCACTAGGACTGGCAAAACATTGCATAGTCCTCCACCATAACGGCTTCGTCTATTCAAATGAAAACATCGAATCATTGCTCAACAGCCGCCATACCCAAGCAAAAATGCGAAGAAGCGGCCAAAAAACAAAAGGACCAAAGCTTTTCACCGACGAAGACCGGGAACGATTTAAGGCAACACTGCAACGAGCGATTGGATCTTGAGTGGTGAGAATTGTCGTTTGCGGGACGGTACATTCGAGGATCTCGGGCGGGGCTTACTTCATTACGTGAACATCTCATGGCGACCGGCAAGAAGTCTTCGGGCGCTTTACAGGCTTCATGAAACTCCGATGACGACCTAACACTTCGATGGTGACGGTTCACGGGCTTCATGAAACTCCCATGGTAACCTAGCACTTCGATGATGACGGTTCGCAGGCTTCATGAAACCCCCATGACGACCGGCGCTTACGCTTTCTGCCCGTTTCGGTCGCCATGCGCCTCTCCTCCGCTTGACCGCACGCACCCATCCATTAAAAAAACGAGGCTTTCACGCCTCGCTTTTTCTAATACGTTTGCTCTACGTTGTACATCTCATCATTTTCCAATTCAACGAAGAATTCCAATTTGTAAATGTCATCTTCATTTAGCTCCAACGCGGAAATCAACTCCTGGGCCATCTCTTCGTCATCCTGCTGGGTATCCAGTTGGAGGTTTTCGAGCATTCCTTCGATCTCTTCTCTCGCTTCTTCTCCTTCGCTCGAGTCGCCTTCTTTTTCTACCTCGGCGTCCACTTCGTCATTCTCCGCTTCATACTCAAACTCCCACTCGGTATCATCCGTAAATTGAATTTCCATTTCCAATTCACGAACCCCTTTGTCAAGCGCCGTTTCACCGTCACCGGCGCCATTTCCTTCCTCCATATCATCCATCTCGTTTTCCATGTTCGGATCGTCGGCAACCATATCGTTGCTCAAATCTTCGGTCATGTCACCGTTATCATCATTTCCATTCGCTTCACCATTCATATCGTCTCCGTTGTCCATGGCACCGCCATTTCCGTTTCCGTTTCCGTTCATATCTCCGTTCCCATTCATCTCGTCGCCCCCGTTTTGATTGTCAGCAGCCCCGCAAGCCGACAACAAAACCGCAAGAACAAGGGTCATCATTTTTTTCCACTGCATAGGATTGGATCCTCCTTGTAAGTAAGGGTTGTAGGTTCGCACTTAGCTTGCCCGCTTCCCGCAAACTTAAACAACATTTCTATGCAGTTTCTTCATTTTTTCCAAACCCTTGCTCAAATGGCTGCAAAATCTGAACGAACCGAGACGAGCATGGCGGTCAAATCTTCCAGGTCCGCCTCATCCGCATGCCGTTGCATACGAACCCCATAATCCTGCAACAGCCGACGCGTCTCCAAACCGACGCTGACCACGGTTTTATCCGCGCACCAAACCGCGAGCTCCTCATCCAAATTCCGCGCAAGGGCATGCACTTGACCGGGAGCCGTAAACAAGACCGTATTGATCCAATCATCGGCAACCAGCCGTGAAAAAACATCATTTTTCACCCTAGACGGCTGCATATCAACGATTTGCCAATGCGAAGCACTGTTTTCCGAACGCGCGCCGACCGTTAATTCAGGCTCCCCGTCCCCCTCCGGCGGCAGCCCATAAGCCCTCAGCGCCTCTTCCGTATCAACATCTGCCCCAGTCACATACGCAGGCAACCGGCGTAAATCATACCCTTCGGCTTTCCAATGCTGTAAAAAAAAGCCAACACTACACGCGTCTTCGAAATGTACACGCTGATAAGCCGTCAACGGCGCAGGGAGACGGTTCCGCTTGAACGTAAACACACCCCCGGGATAAGAAAAAACATGCGCGCCGAGGCGCGTCAACATACGGGTGGTTTCTTCCCGGCCGGTTACGCCCTCGCCGGCCCATAACACACTTGTGCCCTGTAAAAGCAAATCCTCATACCACTGCAAATCCGCTTGAAATCGGGCGGTTTCCCCTATGATAACGAGCGCGGGGTTGGTCAGCATTTTTGCTTCCACTTCGTTTGCAATCGTCTGGACCGTGCCGTTCACTGTTCGCTGCTTTGAAGTGGTCCCCCATTGCACAACAACGACGGGGGTTTCAATGCTCCACCCTTCGCTCGCGAGCCGATCCATCCAAAAAGGAAGGTAATGCATGCCCATGTAAAAAATCAAAGTATCCGCCCGAGGAAGGACCACATCGGACAATGGCGTTTCTTCGCGGGCGTGCCCGGTCACAAAAGCGACACTGGTACTCAGGGAACGGTATGTAGCCGGAACCCCCGCATACGAAGCGCCTGCAAGCCCGGCGGTAAGGCCGGGGACGACCTCATAAGGAATGCCTGCCGATCGAAGTTCCTCCGCTTCTTCTCCAAGATGGGCAAACACCCCCGGGTCCCCGCCTTTTAAGCGAACGACAAATTGCCCTTCCCGTGCATAACGCACAAGCATCGCCTGAATGGTCGATTGCCGGGTGGCATGCCCTCTCGGAATTTTTCCGCTGTAAACGCGAGTCGCCGTTTCTTTTGTATGTTCCAATAAAAGCGGGTGGACAAGACGGTCATACACAATAACGTCCGCACGTTCCAATAACGTTTTTCCCTTTTCCGTCACCAGTCCCGGGTCTCCCGGACCGGCGCCGACAATGGCCACGCTTCCTTTCATCTTGTTCCCGCCTTTCCCGGGGCGCTTATGAGAGCCGCAAGAGAGTCCCTAGCTTTTCGACAAGCTCGTGCACATTATCCTCAGTCGAACGATCACCCGTTTGCAATGTAATTTCCGGTTTCTCTGGTGCCTCATAAGGGGCGCTGATCCCGGTAAAGGACGGAATTTCCCCGCTGCGCGCTTTTTTGTACAGCCCCTTCGGATCCCGTTCTTCACACGTTTCCAGCGGGCAATCGACGAACACTTCAATAAAATGCCCTTCAGGCAAACGTTCCCTCGCACTTGCCCGATCGTCGGCATAGGGCGAAATAAATGCAGTGCTTACGATGTGGCCGGCATCGACGAACAGACGGGCAACTTCACTGATGCGACGAATATTTTCCACCCGGTCTTCCTCGGCAAAGCCAAGATCGCTGTTCAAGCCATGGCGAACATTGTCCCCATCCAAAACGTAACTTCGATACCCATGATCATGAAAATAACGGTCAATGGCATTTGCAAGCGTTGATTTCCCCGAACCGGACAAGCCCGTAAACCACAACACAAACGCGGAATGGTTATTTTGCCGCTCCCGTTCCGTCTGGGATACGGCAGCGTCGTGCCACACAATATCTGCGTTGCTCATCTCTTCTCCCCCTGTCTTTATGTTTATTGAACCGTAGATCGATATGCTTCCATCAACACGTTCACGACTTCACGCCTGCTGAATTCTTTCGGCGGCGCTTCCCCATTTCCCAGCATCTCCCTTACTTTTGTGCCGGATAACATGACGTGATGGTCCGAATCATGGGGGCACGTTTTGGCTGTTGCCATTGCTTCACAGGCATTGCAATAAAAACTATGTTCAAAAAACAGCGGTGAAATGCCAAGCTCCTCGACGGAAAACTGTTTTAATAATGTCTGCGCTTCGTACGTACCGTAATAATCGCCCACGCCGGCATGGTCTCTGCCAACGATAAAGTGGGTGCAGCCGTAATTTTTGCGCACGAGCGCGTGAAAAATGGCTTCCCGAGGACCCGCGTAACGCATGGCAGCCGGAAATACGGAGAGCTGCACCCGATCCTCCGGATAATATCCCGATAACAGCACTTTATAACTTTTCATGCGCACATCGGCGGGGATATCCCCTTTTTTCGTCGCGCCGACAAGCGGGTGCAACAACAGACCATCTACCGTTTCCAATGCCGTTTTTTGAATGTATTCATGGGCGCGATGCACCGGGTTTCTCGTTTGGAAACCGACGACCGTTTCCCAATTTTTTTCCGCAAAAGCTTCCCGGGTTTCTTGAGGCGCCAATGCTTCCGCTTCAAAAAGTCCATGTTCTATGGGACGGGCAAGTGTAATTTCGCCTCCCACATATACGTCCTGCCGCTCGAAAAGCTTTGCAACACCCGGATGGGCTTCGTCGTCCGTTTTAAAGACTTGCGTCGCTTCCTGTTCTTTATCGGGCCGGTAAATGTCGGAAACCGTTATCCACCCGTACGCGACGCTGTCTTTTTCCAAAAGGGCCTGCACACCAATGGTTAATTCCGTAGCCAAAGCTTCCGATACCGGCAACGAGATCGGCAAGCTCCACACCAAACCATTGTCCAGTTTCATGGAAGAGACAACACTTTCGTAGTCCCGCTTATCCAGAAAACCGGTCAAAGGCGAATAGGCGCCGTTTGCAATTAATTCCAGATCAGCCAGCGCCATTTCATCCAATGGGATTTGTACGTTCGTCTCCGGAAGGTCAGCTCCATACTGCCGTCTGTCGATCAATGAACCCCCATGGGGAATGCTCGTTGTCATGGTTCATCCTCCTCGGTATGTTTTTCAAATTACCAATGCAATCCGCATTCGGTTTTTTCCATTCCGCTCCATCTTCCGCTTCGTTCATCTTCGCCATCAAGTACTTTAGCCGTGCAAGGCGCACAGCCAATGCTTGGATAGTTCTCATCATGCAACGGGTTGTAAGGCAAATTCCTGTCATAAATATGGTTCCATACATCTTCCTGTGTCCAATGAATGAGCGGACAAATTTTCAAGAGTGAAAATCGATGATCTTTTCCGATAAATGGGGTATCCTTCCGAGTCGGGGACTGTTCCCGCCGCAATCCGGATATCCATGCCGTATACCGGGACAGTTCCTGTTGCAATGGTTCAAATTTACGCATTTGGCAGCATTGATCCGGGTTTCGTGCCCATAAACGATCGCCGTACTTTTCTTTTTGCTCTTCGACCGTATTTTCAGGGGTTAACGCTTTAATATTTAGGGTTGAAAAGTGATGCCGTACGTCGTCAAGCAGCGTATACGTCTCTTTGAAATGCAATCCGGTATCGAGAAAAATAACATTTGCCCCGGGATTCACTTCTTCAATCAAATCAAGAAGGACCATCCCCTCGGCACCTAGGCTGCAGGAGTATACAAGTTGATCTCCAAACGTTTCATAAGACCAAGCCAAAACATCGTCTGCGCGTTTATTTGCCAATACCTCGTCATTTAAATGCTTGATTTCCCCATCACTGAGTGTCGACAATGTCATCAATGGAAACGCCCCCTTTTGTTCTTCCCCCATGCCAAAAGTAAAAATGAACCTCAGTCATAAACAGTCCAACAGCGTTAAATCCTAACTAAATTTATCGGATTTATATGTTCTATGAGTATTTTATGCAGAAACGTCAAAAATGTCAATACACGATATAATTATTTCGCTTTTCAAAAATTTTACCTTTCACCTCCATTTCGGAGGTGAGCGCTCATCTGCATTAAAATAACGTCATTGGCCGGTAGTGAATCGGATCTAAATTGGTGACTGTAATCCCGAGTAAACGCACCCCTTTTTCTGGCATGCCGACCTCTTCCCAAATCCCCGCTGCCTGATCATAAATCTCTTCGGGACGTTCAAAGTAATGCGGGGCGCTCACTTGTCTCGTCAACGTCTCAAACGATCGGTATCTGATTTTCAGCACCACCGTTTTCCCATGTTTTTGCACGCGGTTCAATGCAGTAACCACTTCTTGAGCGATTTTCCAAAGTTCAGCGGTCACTTCACCGTCGGTCGTCAAGTTATGAAAATACGTATGTTCTTTGCCGACGGATTTTCGTTCACGCTTCATGTTCAGCGGCTTATTGTCAATTCCGCGGGCACGATGATAATAGGAAATGCCCGCTTTTCCGAATAGGGAAATCAGATCCATTTGCTCCATTTGATATAAGTCTTCTCCGGTATAAATATTAAGATCATGCATTTTTTGCGCGGTCTTCGGGCCAATGCCCGGGAACTTCTCAATCGGCAACTGCTTTAAAAAAGGGAGAGCTTCATCGGGCGGGACAACGGTCAAACCCGCCGGTTTTTTCATATCGGAGGCGATTTTTGCGATGAATTTGTTATAGGAAACGCCGGCGGAGCTTGTCAGTTTCGTTTCATTCCATATGTCTCTTTGAATTTGCTTGGCTAGAATCGTTGCGCTCGGAATTTTTTGATGATTGGTGGTTACGTCCAAATAGGCTTCATCGATCGACATAGGCTCAACCATTGGGGTATAGCGCTGCATAATTTCCCGAATGTGCAAGGAAGCCTCTTTGTACGCCCGGTAATTGCCATCTATGAAAATCCCGTGGGGACACCGTTCGTATGCTTTATACGCGCTCATGGCCGAATGTACGCCATATTTTCGCGCTTCATAATTCGCCGTTGAAACAATGCCCTTCCCGCCGGTTTTTTTCGGATGTTTGGCAATAATCACCGGCTTCCCCTTCAATGACGGATCATCCCGTTCCTCGACGGACGAAAAGAAAGCATCCATATCAATATGTATGATTTTACGGGATATATCCCGCTGCGGCTCGGGAAGTTGAAAATCATGAGACTCATCCACGGAGGTTCCCTCTTTTATCATAATATCTTATATTCATGATACCGAACGTACGATCCTGTGTCAACTATTAAAAAAACCCTAAAGCATGTGTACTTTAAGGATGGAAGAATAAGCTTTTATTTTTTATTTTTTGGGATCAACGATCCATTCTCGTATCGACTTTTTCCTTGAGATCAAACGACCGTTTATAAAGCGATTTAATATCGCTTTCGTGATGGTCGATCGTTCCTTTGATGGTTGTCACATCTTCGGAAACGTCCACTAATTGCTTATGCATCGCATCCTGCTTTTTTTCCACTGTATCAAAGCGACCATTCACTGCGATCCGAAAGGATTGGAGTTCGGATCTCACCCCAGATATTTCCTCACGAAGTTCGGATTTCATCCCGCTCATCTGCGTTTGCAGTTCACGGATCGCATCCAACAGCTGTTCGTTTGTTAGACTCATATTCCTCACCTCCTCTTCATTTTTATCATACAGAACTAATGTTCTTTTTGCAACACTAGAAATGAAAATTTAATTCGTATCAGGTTGACTTCGGCTTGGCCTTTGTCCGAACACGTGGATGGCTCGGACAGATGCA
This sequence comes from Salicibibacter halophilus, assembly GCF_006740705.1. Lineage (GTDB taxonomy): Bacteria > Bacillota > Bacilli > Bacillales > Marinococcaceae > Salicibibacter > Salicibibacter halophilus. The sequence continues at coordinate 1,183,575 of NZ_CP035485.1, forward strand.
CCACGATTGTTGCGGTGAGTGTCCGAACCAAAGTCGCATTCGGACACTTTTGCAAGCAAACAATGTGCATTTGTCCGCACTAAAAACAACCTGCCTCCTTATGACGGCGGTTGCGCCTCTTGTACGACGCGACGCATCATTCCCGCGTAAGGATAGCCATTATCCACATATTGTTGTGCCACTTTTTCCACATCATAAGGCACGCGCTCGATGCTCACGCGAAAACGTTCTTCGTCTGCGTCCACGATCACATAAGACGCTTTGCTTTGTCCGTCAAACGGCAAACCTACGCTGCCCAAATTGGCTAAACACTTTCCGCCGACGTAGCGCACATACGGAAGGTGAATATGGGCATACAAATATAAATCCGCATCTTCTTCCACCATCAGTTTGGTTTGTAAATGTTCGGGCGACTCATGGGGCAGTACAACATCAAACAAGCTTTCCGGCGTGGCATGAAACGTGTGCAGCTTCAGGTGTGAATTCAAGTCCCAATGAAACTGCGTCGGCAGTTGCTCCAGGTACTCCAAATCTTCCGATTCCAACTGCTCAACCGTCCATTGCCGCTCGTCGTTCATCATAGCCAATTTCGCTTCCGGCACTTCGCCTTCCCGGACGCCGCGAACCACCCATTCATCCGCGTTGCCCTTAATCACCGGGCACTCCAACGAGCGAATACGATCCAATGCTCTTTTAGGTTGCGGCCCCCGATAGCACAAATCCCCCAACACGGCAATGCTATCCACATGGTGCTTCTCTATATCTGCCAGCACCGCTTCCAAAGCAACCGCATTGCCGTGAATATCCGAAATAAACGCCATCTTCATGTAAAAAAACCCTCCCTTTTTTTATAGCATAGTAAAAAAAGAAGGGTTCGTAAAATCTTGCAGTGATTACTGCTCGTTTTTCGTCAGATTCAGGAACGTAAACATCCCTATCGCACAAGTGACGAAAATCGTCGCGCCCATTGGCACCGCCGTGCCTTCGCTAATCCCGGCGATCGGAGCGGATGCTGCGCCGATTAACAGCGGGAGCATGCCAAGCAGCGCACTTGCGCTCCCCGCCCGATGTCCTTGTTTGGCAATCGCGAGCGTAAATGATGCCGTTAAAACGACGCCCATACAGGTCATGTAAATAAAAATCGGGAGCACGATCATAAACAACGGTCCTTCAACGATCGTCATCGCGAGCAATACCGCGGCAGCACTTGTACCTGTAATAACCGCCGTGCGCAGGAGCGTTCGTTCGTGCATAACGCCGGAAAGCCTGCCGACGAGAAAGCTGCCGATAATAATCGCTGCCCCATTCATACCGAAAAGAATACTAAACGTCTGCGGAGAGACTCCATAAATCTCTTGATAGACAAAAGGTGTTCCGGACACATAAGCGAAACTCCCCCCGTGCACAAAACCAAGTGTCAGCGCGTAGCCGATAAAGGAACGATCTTTAAGCAAATCTCCGATCGTATGCACCGTCACCCCGAGCGAACTTGGCATTCTTTTTTCTTTTGGCAACGTCTCTTCCAATTTCCAAGAGACGATGACAACAATAAGCACACCTAAAAATGCAAGAAAGTAGAAAATCGTCGTCCAATCCGTAAACGGGAACCAAAGTATCCCGCCACCGGCTAGCGGCGCGAGCATCGGCGCTACCGCGTTAATTACCATCAACAGGGCAAAAAACGTCGTTAATTCCCGCCCGCTGAAAACATCGCGTACGACAGCCCGAGAGACGACGATCCCTGCCGCAGCCGTAAAACCTTGCAGAAAACGAGCGACAATGAGCGTCGTTATATTCGGCGCGAGTGCACAAAGAAGTGAGGCAACCGCAAATAATATGATGGAAATGATCAACGGTTTTTTTCTTCCTTGCGCATCACTAATCGGACCGACGAACACCTGGCCAATACCGAGGCCAATCAAACAAGCGGTCAAACTCAATTGCACAAGCGATGCCCGAGCATTCAAATCGTCCCCGATCTCCGGGAAACTCGGCAAGTACATATCAATATTCAGCGGCCCTAATGTGGCTAACATTCCCAACAAAATTGCCAATCCAATCCGTTGCATACCTGTCGGATTCTGTAACACAGCGCAAAACGCCCTTTCATAGATACATAAAATGAAAACATATCTATTTTACGCAAAGACAGCATGGATGTCCAGTGGTAATGACGGAAATCAGCTCTGAGGAGTAAATTTACTCGTAAATCTTCCCCCGTATGAGTCACCTTTACATTATAGTTAAATTTTTCCATTCTATTTCCCTATCTTTTTGACAAAAAAGACAAGCCGAATTTTCGGATGGAATTTTTTTAAAATTTTCGTTCGGTCTTTTATTGGCATCACATCCTTGCTATACTAAACCCATCAGGTAAGCCTTACCTGTATAGGTTTTTTAAGGTGCGAGATATCCTCGTCTGTTAGCAACCGTGTGCGAATGGCTTCTAACAAGTTCGAGGATATTTCTTTTTTGCTTTTTCTGATCCTTTTAAGCACGTCCAACCCTTTTTCATACAGTTGCATGAGGATATCTGTGATTTGCGTAAGCAGGTAGTGGTTCTTCATCGCTTGATAATCATGGCTATTGGCATGTTCAATATGATAGCGATGATTTTTTTGATGATTGAATCCTTGGTTTTCAATGTGCCATCGGTGACGTCCCGCACTGACCAGCGCCTTGGCATTACGCTCGTTCACCCTGATGTTGGTCAGAAATAAAAACTGTTTTTGCTTTTCCTGTTCCTCGACCGTTCCCTCTAACATGTTCACCGTTCGGGCTTGGTAGGCTAAATCATTTGCCCAAAAGACATTTTTCATCGTGGATTGTTCCAGCTTTTTTTGGGCTTGAAATTCGTCTCCTAAACTTTGAATTCGGCCTTCTTTAAACCGGAGGATATATTTCCAACGATACTGTTCACATAGATGAAAAACGCCTTCGCAGGCATAAAGGCTATCGCCTAGAATACAAATCGGTAACCGTTTGAATGTCTCTTTAAGCTTTTCTACTAATCGATAAAAAGCCTTGAGTTCGCAATCTTGTTTGGATACATCCTTCGATTCATTTTCAATGAACTCGGAGCCGATGCTCAATACCATATCGCCGACCACCAATTTGGCTTCGAGCACATGATGCATGTACACGGTTTGTTTATCTCCGGTTTCTTCGTCAGTATAAACCCGCCTCAAACAGTGGTCACAATGCTCTTCCTTAAAACTGAAAAGGCCTGTCCCATCAACGATCACACCCCAATAACCGCCTTTGATTCGGTATCTCTCCAAGCTTCTCTTCTTCAATAATTCTTGGATGATGTAGGTTCGGATATGTTCCAGTTCTTCGGGCGATACTTTCATTAAAAAGTCATTGATCGTGTCGTAGTTCGGGAGTTCGTCCAGGCTTTCCAGACGCAATACCTTTTTGATATTTTCGATACATTCGTCTCGGTTTAATCGATGGCTCATCTCCCTCATGCTTTTACAATTCGATGCATTTTTGACAATGATCATTAGAAGAAGGAGATCGGTCCCATACGTCACATAGCTTTGATGCCTGGGATCTTTCACGCGTTTTAACTTTCGATCGAGATTCCTACAGAAATGTTCCTTGATTTTTACGAACTCGAAAAAATAGTTCGTGTCCTTTTCAAGCTCCCTTTTTTCCTTCCTGGTCACCATTTCACATTCCCCCTAGAATACGCCTTATAGAAGTATTTGGTATACTTCATTATACCATTTTTGGAATATTCTAGAGCCTGAATTATTCATACTTCCAAGTGAAAGCGTGAATAAACATCAAATCCCACCATTATTCGGTTTTGTTCCCAAAAATGAGGCGTAATAATTGAAATTGTAAAGAGGTACAGTGGCAACCTTTGAAAAATGCCCTTTTTTGGACATACGTCTCCCTTGGTCTTGAAATGGCTTTTAAAAAAATGAGGAGCGATTGCATGTCACTCTAGTTTTAGTCTTTGAATGCGATTGAGCACATTCCAGAAAAAGGTTTCATAGACAAAACTTGAAGATAGTTTGAAATAAAGCGAACGCCCTGATTTTACCAATTTGCTTGCCACTTTGATGACCTTTGATCGTATGGTTTGGATTTGCATGCTTTTTTGTTCTTCCGGAAAACAAAGCGTGCGCAGCCAGTTTGTTAAATTGTACGCCAACAAGCTGAACATCATCCTTGCTTCGTTGGCCTGAAACGAATGGCTGCTCATTCGATCCAAGTCAAAACCATTTTTGGCTTCCTTAATATAATTCTCCATCGTTCCACGTTTTTGGTAAGAACGGACGACTTCCTTTGGAGAGAAGGCATCGAATAGGTTTGTGGCAAAGAATGCATGCGTGAAAAACAATTCGCCGGCTGGTCGTACGGATTGAATGATAACTTTTCTGGGTTTGGCCCATGATTTGGCTTGGTATTCGGTTTCCTCATAATAGCATTCGGTTTGCGTGACGTCAGATGGCGGCGTTGCCGGATGGAGCTCATCGGCAATTCGTTGCAGGTTTGGGTTGGATTTCAAACGAATCACATAAAAGACAGATTCGTCTTCACATAACTTGTACAGCCCTGGAACCGCAAAGCCACTGTCCCCGCGCAGAAACGGGATCGTTTCCGGAAACATTTCATTGTAATGGGTGATCAGGGGCTTCACAAAATCCACAACCCCATTTGATGTATAGACGTTGCCTGGTCGGAGTTGAGCCTTCATAAAATCACCGGTCAGGCCATCGAAAGCGACCATCGGGTGAAAGCCGACGGTTCCGTAATGAGCATTGAAGGCTGTTGCTTCCTGTTCACCGTATGTATCGGCATGTGTGGAGTCCAAATCAAAGATAAGATTCTTTGAGCCCCTCACTTGGTGGACTTTATCTAACAACGCCTGATTGGCCTGATTGAGTTGTTCGATAGCTTCTTCACTAAATCGCGGAAAAAAGCGAGATAAAGTGGGTTGAGAGGCTAACGCATCCGTTTCAATAATGTGCTTAAACACAGGATCATTTGTTAATTTATCCGCCGCATCATCTTCAGCATAGCCGGCAATCATCTGGTAAATCTTTTGTCGAAGCATTTGCTCATTCGAATGCTTATGGTACAGTCTTTCGTCTTTCAGATGCAGATGTTTATCCAAGGTGCTAAAAAAACCAAGTTTTTCATCGAACTCTCGAAATAAGATCTCTCCTGTATCCGAGGAAAGAGCATCTCCATCATTCGACAATTTCATCTTGCGATTGAAATCCAGCGTTACTTGCGGTAAAGTAGCCATTAGAAGAATCCTTTCTGTGGTTATTTTGGGATAATTTAACTCTAACAGAAAAGGATTCTTTTTTCATTTATTAGATGAATATTCATTTCAGCTGTATGCCCTATTATCAGGGGGTTAATCATTCATTTGCGATTTTCTGTGAATATATCAGGTAGAGGTATATTTGATAGAATTTAGCACGAAAAATATTTACTCCTCAAAGCTGGACGGAAATATGATAATGGATATCTTTCCTCAGGCGCGTTGATTTACCTTAAAATACCTTCACATAGGTGGCCTATATGTTCGGTTACGTATCAATCCAAGGCATCTTGTGCAAATGTTATCTATCGGAAGTTTCTAATGATAGAAATACCTTTCGGTATGAAACGAGAAACCAATGCTTAGTTTCAGATGAGTCCTCTAGAACAAGACCTGCGGACTCAAAGTGTTGCACAGAAGCCAAATCAATCCTCAGGCTCGGGTTTTGGGGAATCATAATGGTAGCTGAACGCCTAATTTGTCCACAAATAACAAAGCACGTTATGTTTAACATCCTTTTCATCTTTAATAGGGCTTCACGAAGCGTTATATTTGTGTAAGCTATTTTATCGGATAAATTTGGATAATCAACGCGCCTGATCTTTCCTAATCATGGTATGATGAAAGAAAATATTTTCATACGGGGGGAGTATTCTTACATATGAAGCGACGATTATCCTATTGTCTTATGTACAGTCTTTTTTTATTGTTATTCGCTTGCGGTAGTGACGAGAATGAAGCACCAGTTTCCGGTGAGTCAGAGGAAAAAGAGGAAACGTCTGCCGAAGAAGCTGCACCCGAAGTGGAACTCGACCAAGAAGCGATTTTGCAAGCAGGACCCGGCTTCCTCACCGAGGAATATTTATCACAGGAATACGAGATGGACGATTATGATGAGGTGGAAGAGAGGATAATGGAAGATTTTGAACCGTACGCGACAGAACACGCAGAAGCTTCAAGCCCGGAGGAATGGTTGGCGGTGATGGTACATGCCCTCGGCGCTGATCATCAAGAGGTATTTGAACCGATCGAGGCTTTCGATGTAACCTATGATGAGTTCACGCTGCCGGATGGCCGCTCACTACAAGAATTAGAAGATGAAGAAATTGAAGAGGAAATGGAAAAAGACGTCAATGTAGCCATTCTTGTCGACGCAAGCGGCAGCATGAATGAAGAGGTCGACGGAGGAGTGAAAATGGACCTGGCAAAAGACGCCGTTCAATCATTTGTCGGTAATTTGCCCGAAGAAACGAACGTAATGCTCCAGGCTTACGGGCATGAAGGTGATAACACGAACGATGGAAAAGAAGAATCGTGTGCTTCGATTGAAAATGTTTATCCATTATCCCCTTTGGATGAAGATGACTTCGATGAAGCATTGGAAAGCTTTGACGCTACTGGCTGGACACCCTTGGCCGCTGCGATCACACAAGCAGGTGACGACTTACAAGAGGAAACCAATGAAAACGACGATCATTTTATTTACGTCATCAGCGACGGGATTGAAACATGCGATGGAGACCCGATTGACGCGGCAGAAAATCTGGAAAATACAGGCATTGATTTTAATGTTCATATTCTCGGATTCGACATCCCCGATGATGAACATGATCAACTGGAAGACATTGCCGGCGTCACCGACGGCGAATATTCCTCCGTCTACACAGAGCAAGAGTTGGATGAAACCGTGAACGAAACGTGGACTGACGCGATCGGCACATCCCAATGGTTATTGTGGGCAGCCGGAAACATCACAGACTCGAACTTTGAATCTGTTGATTTCCATGCGGAGTTGAGAGATTTACGGAGCGATGCCACCCAATTGCGAAGACAGGAAAACAGCCGCATGCAGACAGCAACGAGCCTGCTCGCAGAAGCAGAATTGATCAATGACGAAGAAAGAGACGAACTAGAAACCCTCGTGGATGAACGCCATGAATACATCAACGAGTTTGTGGATGACTCCTATGACGACACCCATCAAGAAATTATTGACGAGCGGGAGCGTGTTCAGGACATTATCAGAGACATCCGTGACGAATATTCAGATTGGGATCCCAGATTTCGCGAGGGCAACATCCAGGTAATTTCTTTTGGTTGGTATGGACATGCCGTTCAGGGAATGAATGCCTTTGAATAATATGCACAAGACAAATGTTGAGCCATTCCCTCGTCATTCGACATCAAACGAGCAAAGGAATGCCCGAGCTATGATTACTGGCTATTGATTTCGACAGCTTTTGAGCTAAACGGTGTCGTATAAACGCTCCGATCCATCCCTAACAAACTGAGGATGCGGTCCAATTGCGGCTCATGATTATCCGGAAACAACCGTCGGAGTTGACCGTCGATCTCCATGTGAATAATATCGACGGTATCCAGCAGTTCTAAGACAGCTTCGCCCGTCGGGCGAATGCTTCGACGGCCACCGCCCCCCATCAAATTCAGGGGCTCGTCATCTGTTTCCATGCTTGTGCGAATGAGGTATTCGAACAGGGAATAAATCATCATACTCATCATCATCACATAAGCAAAAGCTTCGACACGGCGGGGTTTTTCCAAGAAAAGCCGTCGGACAAAAAACGGATCCTTGAGAAACCGGAAGCGATTTTCCACGGTTTGTTGGCCTTTATAGCCTTTCAATAGGTCCACGTCGGAGGCCGTGTCGTTGCCCGCATTGGTGACCAGGATAAAGATGGACGCTTCTTTGCGAAGCTGTTCGAGGGTCTCTTCCGACGGGGATTGCAGCTCTAATTGGGCACGATAGACGGTGACCGGCGGAGGCGGCGGTTCCCCTTTTTTGGGACGCCCGCGTTTCTCGCGTTTGCCGGGCACCTCTTCACGGACCACGGTGCCTTCAAACGTATGATACCCTTTGTGATGGTGCTTGAGAAAGTCGGCAAGCGCAGCTTCGGCATCGGCCTCACAAGCAAAGTCCCGGCTTTCCAGCTCTTTTTGCTCTTTGCGACAGCTTTGCTTTTCATTTTTGAGTTGGTTGTCGATCTTCTTTTTCTTCCGACCATCCATTTGATCGGATTGAACAACCAGAAACCGGTAGGGGTTTCCGTGCAGTTTCTCTTTGGCGGGATAGGTGTGATAAGAAGCCGCCCCTTTGCGGTTGACAAAGTGGCCAATATCTTCCCATTCATTTTCATCGTCCTTCAAGGCTTTTTCTTTCAGTGTTTTGGCCACTTTAAAATTTTCCGGCAACCGGGATAAAAACTGAAAATCTGGCTGATCCCCTTTGCCTTGGACCATTTTTAAATTGTCTTCGGTGACCAGTGCGCTGTCCGCGATAAAAATCGCTTGGGCCAACTGATCCGGCTCGTACCATTGTCTCAGAGCTTTCATGACTTTCGCGTTCCATGTTTTATCATCCTGATTGCCGTTTAAGACGTCGGCATAGACGGGGATGCCCTCCGGTGATGTCGTCAACCCGAATTTAATCTGCGGAGCATCCGGGCGATGATCTTTGGTGTGGCCATGGACGATTTTTAATAACGCCTCATCATCGGGGTCGTTTTTGGGTGCACCTGTATATACAAAGGACGTGGTATCAGCGTGCAGCCCTTCCCACGTAAGGTTGACGCAGGATTGCACCCCTTGAATGCTGTGCATACAAATCTCTTCAAGCCCGGCGTTATAAAGGGCATCTAAGGCCCGTCCCAGCGCATCATCATTGAAATCACTCGCAGTGACGCCTGGGCCGAACAGCAATTCAACATCTTGGTTTTCATAGAATGCTTCGACCTTGAAGAGGGGCTTACGATCAGACAATTGGTTGATGATCAAAGCGGCGATCCGTGTGCCCACGGACACTTGGCAATCTTCCTTTTTGACGGGAGAAAGTCTATCGATACGTTCGACCAATCCAGCTTCTTCAATCAATTGGCGAATCACGGGAGTGGAGCCGAGACGCACCGTTTGAAAGCCCGATATACCTTCCATGGATTCAGTCACAGGAATCACCTCAAAATCTGGCTTCCTTCTACACTTTGATACAAGAAGGCCAAATTCCTGCAAAAATTAAATTTGACGCTTAAACGGGCGCGAAATATGGGTGGGATGGTTTTTAACGTCATTAAACCTGGCAAGGGCTTGACGTGTTTCGGTCGCCATAAGCCGTGCATGGCGACCGAAAACCAGAATCAATCCACTGTTATCTCATCATGCTTCCATTTCATTCTCGCGAAGCTTATGCAAATACTCGGGAGCATCCATCGGGTCCGTTACGATGAGTTCAATCAAACTCATCCCATCATATTGTTCAGCCCGGCGTATCGCTTCGTCCAATTCTCCGTTCGTCCGCACTTCAGTCTTAAACAGATCTCCCGTGCCCGCAAAACCTTCAGCCAATGTCATATGGTCCCATCTCGGAATATCGTTATAATCAGCGAAGGGATGTTCAATATTTAAATACCTTTCAATCGTATATCCCTGGTTATTCAAAATGAAAATAATCGGTTTGCAGCCGTTTTCGATGAGTGTACTAAGCTCTTGCACGGAAAATTGCAAAGCCCCTTCTCCGATGAACAGCAAAACCCGGCGATTGTCTGCCGCGATCGCTGCCCCTAACGCTGCCGGGGTGGCATAGCCGATGCTCTGCCATGCGCCATGGGAAATAAATAGTGCGCCGCTTGGCAAACGCACCTGGCTCATCCCGTAAGAAAGGGTGCCGGTATCAATGATCATGACATCATCTTGTTTGAGCATGTGTTGAAAGCGAGGATAATAGGTGGCTGCCGACAGGCGTTCCTCCGGCTCACCGACCACGTCATCATAAATCGAAGGAAACGTTTCTACTTTCCCATTCTCGCGATAATCCAATGCTTGCAACGCTTTCAACCCATCCACCGCGTCAATCTTTTCATACTCCCTTTCGGCAACGGCGACAGAACGAGGATGAACGGCAATCAACTTTTCAGGCGCTATATTAGCGGTATATTTTGCCGTATTAAAGTCTGTCCATAACAATCCGACCGCGATGATACAATCAGCCTCTTCTACTTTTACACGGACTTCCTGGTTGCCGAAAGCCCCTGCGTACATCCCGATATACTGCGGATGCTCTTCATCGAAACCGCTTTTTCCCTGCAGCATTTGCGCCACCGGCACATTCATTTTTTCTGCAAGGGTTTGGACGTGATGCTCCAAATCATAACGTAAAGTATTAAAATCAACGAGGAGAACGGTATGCTTCGCCTGATCCAGCAGCTCCTTTGCCTGCGCCAAGGCAGCGTGTAACGAAGCTTCTTCCGTAACCTCTGCGGACTCCTCCTCTTCGCCCCGCCAAATAACAGGCTGCAACACCTGATCCATCGGAAAATCAAGATAGACGGGTTTCTTTTTTTCCTTAGCGATACGAATTGCTTTCGGGATCTTGAAACCGGCGTTTTCCGCGGTTATCTTTACCGCGTACCCGGTCATATGTTCATGAATGCGACGAAACACTTCAAAATCCCCGTCCATCAAGCTATGATGGATCTTCCGCTTTTCTTTTTGGTCGTTCGAATCCGGGGAACCAACAATATGTATGAGCGGAATATTTTCACTATATGCGCCCGCGATCGCGTTACTGGCACTCAGCTCGCCAACGCCGAAAGTCGTAATCAGTGCGGCCATCCCCTTCACATGCGCATAACCATCCGCCGCATAGCCGGCATTCAGCTCATTGCGGTTATCGATGAAACGAAGGCCCTCATAAGCCTCAAGCGTATCCAGTAAAGGAAAATTGAAATCCCCCGGCACGCCAAAGATTTCGGTCATGCCCTCTCGCTGCAAACATTGATATAAAAATTCTCCGACGGTCGCTGTCATCGTTGCCAGGCCCTCCTTTTATAGCGATCTTTAATCTTTATACATCCAGCAAAAAAATCGTCTGTATGGCCATAGCTTACCCTAAAAAAAAGCCCCTTATCAGGAGCTGTCTAAAAATGTTTTTGCACCAGTAATTCCGCGGTTCTCACGGCAAGTGCTTGCGTCGTTAAAGTCGGATTGGGGCCGCCGATCGAATTGTAATGAACACTATTATCAGCGATATAAAGACGATTAACCTGATAAGCCTCGCACGAGGAATCAACGACAAACCCCATCCGCATCGTGCTTTCAAGATGAATGTAAACGTTCGGGTTTAAATCGGCGCGGTGAACTTCCTTCGCGCCAGCACTTCGTAAAATATCTGTCGCGGTCTTTGCCAACTGCAACCGTTTCTTTTCATCCTCTTTACTAGGAACATAGTGAACGAACGGCACCGGTCCATGCTCATCCGTCATATGCGAATCCAATTCCACCCGGTTTCGATACTGGACGTCATCAGCGGTGACGATTAAGAGCGTCAAAGTTCTTCGATAATCCTCCATGGCCTCTTTGAGGTCGGAACCTACGAGCCTGCCTGTTTGATCCCAGATCTCTGATTCCAAATGCTGATCGTAGCCTGCCTGGCTGGCGCCAAAGAGTTGTTGTGCGGCGAGCCCTGGGCTTTCCCCCAAGTTTTCGATCATCCCCAGCCCCGGATAATCGAGCCTTGCTCCCGATGTATGGCCGACGAACGGGTCCACCGTAGGGGTTCCCAATATTTCTTTCAATGTCTCCTCATCAAACGTCCCGGTCACCGTGTCCATAAAATGGTTCGTCAACCCTCTGCCAACCCATGGGTTATGGGGCAATTTTGAGTTTAGCCAAAGGCGCGGGCTTTCGATCACCCCCGCGGCCATGACCACCGCTTTGGCACGGATTTCTTCAACCTCTCCGGTCCACGTGTCGCGAATTTGTGCCCCGGTGGCCATTGACTCCCCATTCGCGTCCAACTCGGTTAAAACCTTTGTTACGAATACATTCGGCCGAAAAGTCACCTTTCCGGTTTTCATAGCCAGCGGCACATAGCTGACGTTGGTGGAACGTTTTGCCATCCGTTCATAAGAAGGCCCATACGGACAGCCCTGCCCGCAATGCCCGCTCAACGTACACCCTTCCATATGGCTGATTTCTTCCATTGAATAATCCGGGTCCATCAAACGCTCATTTGGCGGTAAGATCGCGTTCGGCTGCGGCCGGTAACCGGGACTTGTGGCATCCAACGTTTGATTAAGGGAAAACCCCGCTTTTTCTGCGCCATGGTAAAACAACGCTTCTTTCGAGGTCGTTGGCGCAAATTCAACCGGCAATGTTTCTTCCACTTTTTCATAATAGGGAATCAATTCGTCGTAACTGATCGGCCATTCCTCGATTGCATGCGGAAACGCACGTAGCGAGTTCGCATAATAATGAAGCGTCGTTCCCCCTATCCCTGCGTTTTGCCACATTAATGATTGATCAGGGATGTTTCGATACCAAGGACTTCGCCTACGATCAGCCGGCCCCCAGCGAAATTTTCCGGTCACGAGATCATTCATATCATTTTCCCGTCTTGTTATCTGTCGGCGAAAGAGCGAGCCGTCCAAATCATCAGTGTCAGCGCTCTCTTGCGCCCGTCCGCGATTTTGATTCGGCTCCGGCCATTTTTTATTCCCGTACCACGGGCCGGCTTCAAGAACGAGTACGCGAATGCCCATCTCCCCCAACTCTTTTGCAATGACCGCACCGCCAGCGCCTGCTCCAATGACAATCACTTCTGGATGTTTTGTCATGCTTCCCCCTCATTCCTTGGCATTTTTAGCAAAAATCCACGAAAATCACGATAGCCCAAAGACACCCCTGGGTAACCAACTTGCTCCCAACCGACCGGAAAAAATTCAAGTTTTCGCTCATCCGGCGGTAGGCGCCGTGTCGATCCATATGCCGACCATTCTGAATAATAGCCAAATAAGGAAAAACGGTTCAGCGCATCGACGACGTGTTTCACCATTCCCCCATCATTTCGATATGGAGACGGCAGTACATACAAATCGACTTTCAATTCCTCGAGCGCCGCTAACGTTCGAACCCGATCCTCCCTGGAAAGACGTGCAAATGCCACGTCACCGGAAAGTGCCTCTTTTATTTTCCCGACGTTTACAAGCTGTGTCGCCGCGATATTTAACAGGCGCGCGGTCGGATAAGCGAGCGGAATGGAGATGGTATAAAGTTGCTGCTGAATCGTAATGTATTGCTCCAGTCCGTCGATCACATATTCATGCACGTTCAGATCCGAAGTTAAAGACGTGGAGGGGACCAAAGCATCGGTAAGCGCCTGAAACGTGGACGTCACATACGATTGAACATTGCTGGTATCCAAAATGATGCTTCACCTCTTTCTTAAGCCATCGTTACTATATTTATCTGAAAGCTATTGTTTTTATGTTCCTTTCGTGCAAAGAGGTGAAGAAATGCAGGAGGGGGGTACGCTTATGGGGGAATTAGTCCTTCTAACCCTGGAGACCTCCACGTTCCGAAGGAGTTGACGACGATAAGGATGGTTGCTTTGTGCTCATTAAAATAACCGCGATTACCATCAACACGATAATGTCTGTATACCCATTTATTATCCAACCCTGGTGATACGGAAGCATAAATATGGCAGCAATAAGCGGGGCGACTAAAGTCGCTGCAGAAAAGCGCACAAAAAAGCCGAATAAGAGCATAAGTCCCGCCAACATTTCAATAATCACCGTTATATGAACCAATGGAGCGGGGATGGGAGATGGGTCAAAAGCAGACAGATACTGCCCAATGTCCAATAATTTTTCAAACCCCGATACTGCCATGACCCCTCCCAAAAGAAATCTTAGCAGCAACAATCCCCCTGATATAAGAAACCTAAAAATCGATTTAATCATGAAAATCAAACCCTTCTCGTACGAATAGCACCGACTATATTCCTTTTCTATCGTACTAAGGGAGCAAATAATAACACAAGTCTGTTGGAAAATGTACATAAAACGTTCAGATATGTTTAATTACAAAAAGCTCCCCTCAGATCTGTCGACCTTTTGGGGGAGCCTGTCAATTAGTTAACCTTCATCGAAAGATGCTGTTGGGCAGAAATGCGGAGACGAGACAATGAGGCATATTCACAATCTCGCTAACTCGTAAATCCACCGCGATGCTGCAAAGCATATATGCTTCTTCGTCCTTTATTTTATACGTATCGACCAAATGTTCAATCATATAGCGAATCGCATTCTTTGACGCGGTTACTATATCTTCCCCGTGTCCCGTCGTTACATAATACCCGCGGCTATCTGCTTCAGGCGTTGGAGGCCCGGGGATCTCATAACGGGGCTCGGCAATCGATTTCCCTTTATGCAGCTTGAAGCGAACGGTAGCTTCCATCGACGCTTCGATAGCTGTGCCGCATACTTCCCCATCCCCTTGGGCCGCGTGGGTGTCACCGATGGAGAACAAGGCACCTTCTACCCAAACAGGCAAATACAATTTACTGCCTCGTGTCAGATGGCGAACATCGACATTCCCGCCATTCTTTCGCGGCGGCACTACACTGAAGTTTTCTTTTTCAGGAAGGGCAACACCGACCGTCCCAGGGAAAGGTTTCAAAAATATATCGATCCCATCTAAAAATTCTGTTTTATTTACTCGCGTCAAATCAAATGTTTTAATGGCAGGTTTTTCAAACTCGTCCGCCAATAAACCAAACCCCGGGATCAGCGCCGTCCATCCCCATTCCAAATGACGAAAATCGAGCATTTCAATCTCCAATGTATCGCCGGGCTCGGCGCCTTTGACATAAACGGGACCAGCCACCGGGTTCACTTTTCCGAAATCAATATTTTTAACGTCCTCACCCGTCGAATGTTTCGTAAATTGTCCGTCCGAAGCTTCTGTAATTTGATACTGAACTGCCTGCCCACTATCGACTTCGGCAATTGGCGCGATCGAACGGTCCCAACCGTAATGCTTGTGAGAAGAAAAATCGTGAATGGTTGTATACGGGTGATGATGGTGGTGAATCGTCATCGTAAAACACTCCTTATGCGATTAAAAATTTCAGTACCGTGGATGGTTCAAGCTCGGACATTATCCCGTTATTGTGAAGGACTTTGACCGTATAGATATTATACCACTCGGGAAGCAACGCTTTACGAAAAATTCTCACGTCTCGATAAAAAGATGATATGATATAATATAATAGTGAGTAATATATACTAACATAGAAGGGAAGATTTATAATGATTTCAATGGAACAGAAAATTGAAAAAATCCTCACAGCGGTTACAGAATTACAAGAATCCCAAACCGGCATGCGCGAGTCTATCTCGGAGTTGCAGCAAATCACAAGAGCCCTTCGCGACGGGCAAGAAGAAACAGAGGCAAAGGTGGACGCACTGGGTTCTAATATAGAGGCGATAGCAATCGACTTGAACGCAGTGAAAAAAAAGATGGCAACCAAAGAAGACCTTCTCTTTTTTGACCGTAAAATAGGGGAACACGACCGAGAACTAGATAAGTTGAACCGACGTTCTAGTTAAAATACGCAGTTCCCGTGGGTAAAACGAACCTGCATAACGGCCACATGATTAAAAGAAAGAGATAAGAAAAAAGACCACTAGCAAACCATTGCACTGTTCGCCAGCGGTCAAACAAGTTAATTTTCCTCCGTTTTTTCCTCCTGAAGTCGATTATAATATTGAACACTTGTCATCGCGCCTTCGTCCACCATGTTGGCATCGTCTATGTCTGAAGGCTTGCCTAATTTTTTGAGATAAGACGAATTTTCCTTTCCCGTTATTTTCGCTAGCTGTCGCTTCACTTTCTGACGATTCTCGCTTTTCGACAAATAAGCGGCCCCGGCAACTGCTCCGGCTACCCCCACTGCTTTTGTTACTTTTCCCATTGATATCACCATTCTTTCATTAGATTCTTTAACTAATGATCGCAAGAGTCATCTATAACTCTTATACCCCTTTTTGCATCTCACATAACCAGGGTTTGCTGAAATGAAAAAATTCTTTCTGTAGCAAGGGCTTGCCCTGATTAGTAGGAAGAAAAATGGCCGCTCACGGCTAAACCATTGCACCTTATGATCAACATGCGAGGGATGGTGCTTCTTGCGCGACGAGGCTTGGCCGTTCGTACCGCGGAAAGCAAAGCCATGGAAGCGACATCCCGTCCTTACGATAAGCAGCCTCTAACTAGTATTAATAGAAATGGTCAGCTCGTTGCCCAATGGCCGACGGCTGAAAGAATCGAACGGTCAGGGAAGTAGCGTTTAAAAATCTGGTAGTAAAGAAGTTCCTGTTTGGAGCGGACCCATTCATTTTCCTGCCTTGCTTCTTCCACTTCTTGTTCGCTGTATTGTTTTTCAGCGTAAGCTTCGAGAATATCCAGCGCGCCGCTCCCTTCGGAGAATTCGGCCTTGTCTCTCCAGATAATTTCGTCTGCGAGAGCACCGTCATACGCTTGCCGCAGCACCCATTTTTCGATTTGGTCATCTTTTAATTTTAGTTCAGCGGGAATTTTCATGGCGTACGTGATCATATCCAAATCAAGGAATGGCGTGCGCAATTCCAGGGAATGCGCCATGCTCATACGGTCTGTGCGTTGGGAATTAATGTTATGGAGCGTGTTAATGATCCGAATCAATTCTTCATTTAACTTATGCGTGTCTTTGATGCCTTTCAAATAATCATATCCTGAAAATAATTCATCCGCGCCTTCCCCTGAAAGAATCACTTTCACATGTTTGGCTGCCAATTTTGACACAAAATACGTAGGAATGGCACTTCGGACGAGCGAAGCATCAAAAGACTCAAGGTGATAAATGACTTCCGGCAGCTGGTCGATTAATTCCTGTTCGGTGTAAATATACTCATAGTGTTCCGTACCAATTTCTTCGGCAACTTCACGTGCTCGCCGCACATCTTCACTGTCTGCGCTACCGACACAAAAAGACTTGAGAGGTTGCTTTGTTTTTCGGCGTTCATCTGCCAACATGGCAATTAGACTGCTATCCAGCCCCCCGCTTAGCAGAACGCCAACCTCTACATCCGCCATCAACATTTTTTCCACCGCTTGGCCAAGGGATTTACGAATGCCTTCCAGCATTTGCGATGATTCAGAAGTAGAAAAAATTTCGTTTTCAGCCGGTTGCCGAATACGGTGATATTCCACAAAGCCTTCCTCCGGGGTATAATAATGCCCGGCCGGAAATTCATGCACATCAGCGGTTACGATATACAACGTTTTCAACTCCGAAGCGAAAACCATCTCTTCTTCTTCATTTTCCCCGTAGTAAAGTGGTTTACTGCCAAGCGTATCTCTGGCTGCCATGAAGGTTTTTTGCCCCGAATCCACAATTACGAAAGCAAATGCGCCATTTAAACGTTTGACAGCTGACGGACCTTCTTGTTCATACCATTTAAGCGGCACTTCACTGTCTGATTCAATTACGTAGTTGGTTGTATCCGGCAATTCGTTTTTTAAAGCTTGATAATTATAAATGACGCCGTCAACAACGATCCATTTTGTGCGATCGTCATTTGCGATTGGTTGTTTTCCATTATTAACATCAACGACCGACAACCTTCGATGACCGAGATGAAAAGCATCCAATACGATGTCGTCCCCTTCGTCCGGACCACGGTGGGTCATCGATTGCAACACTTGATTCTTTTTTTCCGCAGGTAATCGCCCAGCCATGGCAAATATGCCACCCATACAAACTATCACTCCAAAAATAATAAATATAAAAGATACAATAATCCTATTCTACTTAATAGAACACAGATTGTCTAATTGACCTAAACCTTGTATTTTAAGTCTTGAATCGTGTATGATATTCTTTGTACGCAATTTGGCGCTCTATCTTTATGAATTACTACCTAGAAAGCGTGATGCTATGATTGAGTTCCGAAATGTCGGCAAAACGTTTGATGACGGGTTCCAAGCCCTCAAAAATATAAACTTGACCATTAACGATGGAGAATTAGTTACCCTCATCGGTCCGTCAGGTTGTGGAAAAACAACCACGATGCGGATGATCAATCGACTGATCGACCCTACGGAAGGGGAAATTTTGATTAACGGGGAAAATATTGAGCAAAAGAACCCTGTGCAATTACGGCGGGACAGCGGCTATGTGATCCAACAGATCGGTCTTCTGCCACATATGACGATCGAAGAAAACATTTCGATTGTGCCCAAGTTAAAAAAATGGGAAAAAGAACGATACATGAAGCGTGTCGATGAATTGCTTCATTTGGTCGGAATGGATCCCGGAACGTTTAAAAAACGTTATCCCCGTGAATTGTCTGGCGGCCAGCAACAGCGAATCGGGGTCATTCGAGGCTTGGCGGCAGATCCTCCGATTATTTTAATGGACGAGCCCTTTAGCGCATTGGATCCGATCAGCCGGGAGCAACTGCAAGATGAACTGGTTAAATTGCAGAATGAAATCAAAAAAACGATCGTTTTCGTGACGCATGATATGGACGAAGCCATCAAAATCGCGAAACGGATTGTTATTATGCGTGATGGTGAAATCATTCAAGAAGACACCCCGAATAACATTTTACGTGAGCCGAAAAATGACTTTGTTCGCGAATTCATTGGTTCAGAAAGGTTGAACAAGGAGTTTGGGCCACCGGTCGCTCATAGTCTTATGATCGAGAACATCGCGACTGTGCGAGGGGACCGCGACTTGGTTGAAACTTTAAACTATATGAAAAAGAGCAACGTCGGCCTACTCTACATAAAAGGAACAGACGGCGAGCCTCTCGGTTACGTCACGTTAGAAACGTTGCAGAAACATGACCATCATAAGCGAACAAATTTGTCAGAGATGATGGAAACGGAGTTTCCCCAAGTCACCCCGGACACGTTGTTAACGGAGATTGCCGATATTTTTACAAATGAAGGCATTCATCATTTGCCTGTCACGAGCGATAACCAACTGATCGGACTGATTACTCGGTCCAGTATGATTCGCGGAATCGCCGAATGGGAGCAACATGGGGGTGGCTCCTGATGGAATTCCTTCTAGAACTATGGGAATTATTCACGGTCCGCAATGATCAAGTGTGGGTTGCTATGCAAGAGCACTTTTTCCTTGTCTTTATATCCATGGGATTCGCGGTATTAATTTCTGTACCGCTTGGCGTTGCTTTAACCAGCATTCGTCGTTATGCAGAGCCTGTAATTGGCGTAACTGCGGTGGCACAAACGATTCCAAGCTTGGCTTTACTCGGTTTCATGTTACCAATATTGGGGATTGGAACGAGTAATGCGATTTTTGCACTCACGGTCTACGCATTGCTTCCGATTTTAAGAAATACGTATACCGGGATTATTGACGTTGATCAATCATCCGTGGATGCCGGTCGCGGAATGGGGATGACCCGCGGACAAATTCTGAGGAAGATCGAGATTCCTTTGGCTTTGCCAGTAATTATGGCCGGGATTCGTACGTCTACCGTTATTGTCATCGGGATTGCCACGTTGGCAGCACCGATGTGCTGACTCAAGGAATGCAAGACGAGGATATTGACCTTTACGTGGAATACACCGGAACGTCATATATTACCGTTTTGGATGAAGAAATTGACCCTGAGGATCCTCCGGAAGAGGATGAGATCTACGATACTGTACAAGAAGCCTATCATGAAGAATTTGATATTTCCTGGCTGGAACCGTTCGACTTTGAAAACCGCTATGCATTGGCCATGCGAGAAGAAGACACCGACGACATCGACAATCAAAGCGATTTGGTTGACGAAGCCGAAAATCTCGTGATCGGTCATAACGCGGACTTTGCCGAACGACCGGACGGACTCGATCCAATGAATGACATGTATGGCTATGAATGGGGCGGCAATGAACAAATGGACGAGGGGTTAATGTATGATGCCCTTCAAAATGAAGAAGTCGATGTCATTTCAGCCTTTACGACAGACGGCCGGATCCCGGCGTATGACTTGGAAATCATCGAGGATGACATGAACTACTTCCCACCTTATTATGCTGCGCCGATTATTCGGAACGACGTCCTTGACGCCCATCCGGAGATTGAGGAAGAACTCGCTGAACTCGCGCCTCTCTTGACGGAGGAAACAATGGCAGATTTAAACGCTCAAGTCGACATCGATACGGAATTGGAAGAAACCGTAGCCAATGATTTCTTGGTGGAAAATGGTTTGATTGAGGAATAAGATGCGCAAAAGGCTTTCGCTTATTGGCGGGAGCTTTTTTAATGATACTTAAGAATAAAACTATTGGAATGGGTATAATCTGGCACTTTCGGATCTTATTCTGGTACTTTACGGTGATAATCTGTCACTTATATATCTTATTCTGGCACTTTCCAGGATTTTTCTGGCACTTTCGCAACTTATGTTGTTTTATTCCTCCATCTCGCGCTGCATTTCTATCACATTCTCCTTATTAGATCGAGATCCAACTCCTCTGCTATCAGTTTACGGGCAATCGCTTCTTGTGATTTTTTCTGGCCTTTTTTTATCCCTCTCTCCTCTCCTCTTTTTTCTCCTTTTTCCTCTGCCTCTTGCGCTCGTAGCTCGAATTCTCGTTTGGCAGCCTCTTCATCCATAATCTCTTTGGTCGTTGAACTGAGTTCCTCCCAGTGGTTAAAAGCGCTGTATAAAGTGTTATCTTTCATCGCGATCTCCTCCATATCACTCATTCCCCCTATTCATACACCGAACACTTCATAATCAACTCCTCCGCCCATGCCACAACCTCCGGATTACTGCTCACATACATTTCCTGGTCTCCCCTTCCGACCGTTTGCATTTCGACCATACCGTCGCGAAGCACATTCCATGTTTTTATTCTGGACGTGAATTGATCTTGCTCGCCTTGAAAACAAGCAGGCAATTTCCAAAACGACCGGGTAGTTTTCTCTTCGTGCGTCAGGACAAGCCGGGGATCATAGTGAAAAGACCCCCACCCCGGCTGGTTGGCATGCTTGCTGAACGTCGATGTCGCCACGTAAACACTATTCCGCCCTTTCGCATGTTCATGGCTGTGTTTAATGTGCGGATGATAGGCGGCCCACGAAGGTATCGAATCCCCTACCCGGATATCCAGCTCACGGTCCACTTCCAAATATCCGAAAATCGCGTGGACATCAGGGGCATGCGGGACATACTTCCATACGCCATCTTCTTTTCTCGCTTCTTTAAACCACCCGAAGAAAAGAAAAATATCGCCTTCCCCGACAGCCCGATTATGTAACGTGCCCTGTGAAATCCCGGACTGGCCAAACAACCCCCGCCATTCCTCCGGACGATTGTCCAACAACGATCGCTGCAAATCAGGATCCAGATGCGCCTCAGAATACATCTTGATCCCCAAATCTTTCATGATCTTCAGATAATTCTCCTCGGAAGAAAACTTCATATCTTTATAAAAGAAACCGGAATCCGCGCTGGGGATCGGCAATGACACGAACTTGTTATCCAGAATCGGGCTCGGTTTGCCGCCGGCGCTTCCATCGAAGCCTTTTCTGCTGAGAATGAGTTTTCTGGGCATAGTATACTCCTTATGATAATGATGTTGGCCTTCCCGTACGAATCTCTTTTTTGATCTTCTGAAAAATCGGCCAGTGTTGCACGAGTGGAAGGAAATTGAATAAGAAACCGTCCAAAGCTGAATAGATGGTAATGAAGAATGGAACCAGAAAGGCGATCGCAATATTTGCTTCTGCTTCAGTCATTAATGACAGAAATTCTTGATAAAAAGAGATACTGGCTACCACAATAATGATGAAATATGCACCTGTCCGCCTATATTTTGTAGGTTTTTTGAGAAAGTCCGTGAGATGAACAAACGAACTTAATAAAATTGGAAGCAACAACAGGGCTACATAAAAAAACAAAGGATTATCCGGTAAAACAGGTAACATTCCAAGAAACATGCAAAAGAACCAAGCATGGATAGCGAAACTCTGCACATTTATTATGATGATTTGTTGTTTCTCTCTTGCTCCTATGACATTCCCATGCCCCTGGCTCAGGGTTGTTAAATCTCTTAGTATAAAGATTACCACAATTGAAAAAGCCAATGAAGCAATAATGGAAAGTGGATAGTCTTGATTACTATAAACCTCATATAATAGATATAAAATCTGCCCAATTAAGAGGACATACATCACGATTTGAAAAACAAACAGGATTCGCTTTACGTTAAACCGTGATTTCTGAATCCAATTGTCATACAACCATCGTGCAACCATCCATAACCGTTTTTCCGCAACATTAAGAATGGAAGGCATGGATACGACGAGTATAATTGGTAAAACAATTAATATAAAAAGTAAAAGACCAGCCAGCATTCACGTCACCTTTTCTCCTTAGCTATCCTATTCGCTGCATGCTGTCCCGAGCGAACAGCCCCCTCCATAAAATTAGGAAAAGCTTCTGCAATTTCACTACAAGCGAAAGCGAACTGATGAAATGGTTCTCTTAACGTTTCTGCAGCGTCAACCTTGCCTCCAATATGGACACTGGCACCATATCCTCCCCCGCAATACGGATGATTCACCCAAGCACTTAACGCCATAGCTTCGTAGTTTTTTGCTTGATCGCCGAAAACTTCAGTTAATAATTGATTCGCCATGCGTCTTTGGTGTTCCTCCCCTTCTTGATCTAATTTTTTTGCCTCGTCTGCTCCAATAAACATGGTTAATCGGTGTTCTTCCCCTTTTTTGGAAGAATCCATGACGACGACACCTTTGGGATCTGTGTAAATGATTTCCTGTATTCGTTTTACCTCACCATTAACTAAATGGTTATGCCAAAAAGGCTGTCTGTACACCCACGAAGCCTTAATAATAGCCCCATCTGTATAACTATTTAATGCTTCTTGGTACTGATCCTTCAGATTGGGGCTGTAAGAAATGCGACTAGCAACGGTAGGAGGAACCGCCACAATCACCGACGCTGCTTCGTACTCGCCCGCACCGGTTATAATCGTACATCCTTCATTCGTTTCTACAACTTGCTGAACCGGCTCATTGTAAAAAATATTACCGGCTATATTTTTCTCTAAATAGCTAATCACTTGATTTAACGGCCCTGATGATTGATGCGTAAGGTCACTCATTTCCGATTCGTAACGAGCATTGACCTCTTTTAACGCCCTTGCGCTTATATGGTCCGGATGGATATTTAAAAGCTCGGCTTGATTGCTGCTGATGATCTTTTTGACACCCTCATCATCAAAAAACCGATCATACAAAGCAGACAAGCGTTCATCAACTTGACCGTCCCAATCATCTAAGCGAGTGTCAAAATCAGTAAGGTTATCGATCTCTTGATTCATTGAGCTAATGGAAATAGCATTTTCAGGCATATCCGTCTCTTTTATCTCCATACCTGATGCTTTGATCAAACGAGCCATTTCTGTCATATCCTTATTTACAAATTGAGGGCCTAACTCAAAGAAAACATCAGCATTTTGCCGATCGGATAAAACTTTCCCACCGGAGCGGTTGCTAGCCTCAATCACTTTATAATCAATGCCTTTGTTATGAAGCGTGTTTGCTGCCGACATCCCTGCCAGCCCGCCACCAACGACAATTGTTTGGTACTTTTTCGATGCCATTTTTTCACCTTCGTCCTATTACCCGGAAAAATTATTCCGGCATATACATCTTTTGCAATGGTAACAATGCCCTACATCATTTGGCATTTGATCATACCATTTCACGACTAAATCTATTATTAAAAGTCCTCTGAAAATTACTTATCTAATCGTTTATTCTTGATAAAATCCTCAAAGTCACCTCTTTGATCCACGCTTAAGCGGTGTTGATGATATTTATCGTATTCACTTATGGCGAGTTGGCCCGCAACTTCTTTTGATATTTCTCCTGCATTTTCCAGGATGGCGCGTTCATTAAATTTAAGAAAAGCATTTAATTTATCCGTCCAGTTTTCCATATACATAGGTTGATGACGTTTGGCTTGATCTTCTGCATAATCAAGATACATCGTGACAATTCTGTTTAGTGAATCTAATTCATTTTCTGTCAAATAATTATTGGTTATCGTTACATCACTTTTACGAACTCTTTCACCTTTCCATGAGTTTAATCCCATATTTTCTTTTTCCGCATTCGCTCTTTTAGCAATGAGCTCTGAAGCAGTATATCCATGGATCGCAAAGTGTAACTTGTTTTGGACTGTTGCAAAAAATTCCCTGGTAATTTCAGTTTGTGGCTCATAATCCACGGAAGTTGCATATATATCAGTGATCTTTTGGTAAAACCTTTTCTCTGAAGCACGGATGTCTCGAATTCGTTCAAGTAATTCATCAAAATAATCTTCACCAATATTCCGTATTTCTTTAAGTCGATCATCATCCATGGCAAAGCCTTTAACCAAATACTCGTTCAATCTTTCAGTTGCCCACCGTCGAAACTGTGTACCACGGTGTGAACGAACTCTGTATCCAACAGAGAGGATAATTTCGAGATTGTAAAATGAAACATCTCTTTCAACCTCTCTCTTACCTTCCATTTGAACTATTCGGTTTTTCCGAATAGTTCAATCTTCATCCAGTTCGCCCTCAGCATAAATATTCTTAATATGCTCATTTATTGTATTAACACCTTTCTGATATAACTCAGCGCCCCCTTTTTGTGTCATCCATACGGTCTCATTTTCTAGTCTGACATTGATCTTTGTATCTCCGTCTTCAGTTTGATACATAAGAATATTGGATCGGTTTTCCATTTAAACGCCTCCCATTTTATATCGGCATAAAAGTGTGTTTCCCCTCACCATCACTACACTTCATTGCATGGTCATATGTGCTACAATAAGTGTAAACTGATCAAACCTTCAAAGGAAAGGATTCCCCTATGCCATCTTTCAACTACGGCAACACAACGATCGATTATTCCCTCCATTACCAAGCGCATAAAAAAGATGTTTCGATTGCAGTTGAGTGGCTGGATGGGGTACAGGTGACGGCTCCACCTGATATTTCAACGGAAAAACTACATGAGGTCCTTCGGAAAAAAGCACCCTGGATCATTGAAAAATGGTACGAGTTTAACGAAATTGCTATACCATCTACTCCTAAAGAGTTCGTGAGTGGAGAGAAGTTTCCATACTTGGGAAGGCAGTATCGTCTAAAGGTTTACAATGAAGGTGATCGTTCCAATGCTCAACTTGCATTTAAAAACGGGAAATTTTACGCTTACATCCCCGAAAATATCACAAACAATGAAAAATGCGACCAGCTTCATATTCTATTTAAAAACTGGTACATACAATATGGCCAGCGAAAAGTGAATGAACGGGCGAAACAATATTGCGAAAAACTAAATGTCTCGCCTAGCAAAGTTTCCCTCAAAGACCAGCGAATGCGTTGGGGATCGTGTACAAAAGAAGGGGCCATCTATTTAAATTGGAAAATCGTAATGGCTCCCGTATCCGTTCTGGATTATGTGGTTGTTCATGAACTCTCTCATCTTAAATACGCCGATCATTCCAAGAACTTCTGGGGTACCGTGCATAGCATTCTGCCAGATTATGAAAAGCGAAAAGAGTGGTTGCGGGTGAATGGCCCGACCCTTCATCTTTAACCTACCAAGCCAAACGCACTGCTTAATCTTCCATAAAATAATCCGAATCGATCTCTTTAATTTTGATCGTTTCCTTAGTAGAGACGCCCAGATTATAATCAATCATGAGGTGAGACAACTCCTGACCATTCAGCAAAATAATATTGTTGTCAATAAAATTTACATATTCCTTTGCTTCGGAGGTAAATGAGGAGGTTGTTATAAAAACACCCTTTTTCGCACGGCGCCCCTGGAGTGCGCCGGCAAATTTTTGAATTTCCGGGCGGCCAATGACTGCTTCCCAACGTTTCGCTTGTAAATAGATGACGTCTAATCCAAGTTGATCCTCTTTGATAATCCCATCGATGCCTCCGTCACCACTTTTACCAACCGCTTGTCCTGCATCTTTCAACGAACCTCCATAGCCCATTTTAACAAGTAATTGGACAACTAATCCCTCAAAAAATTCTGGAGAACATTCTTTAATGGTCTTTAATAGCTGTTCTGCAAGATCATCTTTTAGAATCTGATTGGTCTGATCCATCAACTCGTAGGGGGTTTGGCTTTGATTATCATTACCCAATGTTGAAGATCGATTTCTTTCATTTTTAGCTTCCTGTCGAGATGAGGATGGCTGTTGAAATTCAGTAAATGATTCAAATTGCATCAGAAAATTTCTAGTAATCATTTGAGGATTTTGTTTTAAAATGTCTTGTCCCCGTTCGGTAATGTTTGAATATCCTCTTCGTTTAGATTCCAATAATCCTGCTTTTTTCAAATAAGTATTCGCCCAATTGACGCGATTGTTAAATATACGTTGTTTTCCACTCGGCAGCAATTGAGCTCGTTCTTCTTCCGTCAGCTGGAAATCATCAGCTAACACTTCATTCGCTTCTCGAATATGGTGCTCACTTTCATCTTCGAAAAACTTTAATAAGGGCAACATCAACTTCTGATAATCCGGAATAGCCATGCCGCAAACCCCTCTCTATTTCTTATAATGCACCTTCGCCAAATCCATCATCTGTTGTGTCAAGCCTTCCAATTGATCTTTCGGGCAGTGGCTAGCTCGTAGTTGGCGTTTTATTTTTCTGCGCATTTGCCGTTGGACTTCATCCTTTTCGGGCCAATCCATCACTGCATAGTCCTGGATTTCTTCTGTGATGATGTGTGTTAATTCTTTTAAAGGTTCTTTGTCATCATAAGGTAGTTCTTGTTCCATCAATTGAAAAAATGGATATTCTTCTTTTGTAAATCCTTCTTCTTCCCCCTGCTTATCACTGTTACGGAGTTCGGCCGTTATTTTTTGAAGCTCTTCGAGCTGTTCGATAAGGTCCATCCGTTTCTCTTTGCCGTCTTCAATAAGTTGTTCCAGTTTTTCTTTTAATGACGTATAGTACACCGGATTTTCATCAAGTTTCACCTTTATTTCATGGCGGATGGCATGTTCCATTTCAGATGCCTTTGCTTCATCTGAAGTATATGTCTCGAGACGCTCGGTAAATTTTCCGGACATTATATCGATGGGTTCGTGCAACACCTCTATGGATGATGCATGCAAATGATCGGCGATGAGTCGTTTCACTTTTTCGCCGCAATCGGAAATATCCATTTGAGGTTCCCGATAACGGCTTTTTGCCATTTGACGGATTTTTCCTAGGAATTTTAAATCTTTTTTATACGGCTCGGCTTTCGGATTTGGCATCACCATATTCACGCTTTCCGCAAACTTTCTAAACGCCACATCGAATTCATTCCGTACATCTTCAGGTCGTAACACTTGAATACATGCTTCCGAATCGAAAAAATCAACATGGTCAAAATAGCGCATCGCCGCACGGTGACGGTTTTGTAAGCGCGGGATTTCGCTTTCGACAGGATGCAAGGCACCTTCAATATCACTGTCATCAAAAACACTTAACGCTTCATTTAAAAATGAGGACACGCCGTAATAATCAACGAGAAGTCCGTGGGTTTTCCCTTTATAACGGCGATTGGTTCGTGCGATCGCTTGTAATAGATTATGTTCTTTTAACGGTTTATCCAAATATAATACCTGTTCAATCGGCGCATCGAACCCGGTGAGTAACTTATCGACGACGATGATGATTTCGAGCGGATCTCCTGCCTTTTTAAAACGATCGATATAGTTCTTTTCTTCCACATCGGATAGGTGATATTTCTGCAAATGTTCCCCGTCATTATGGCCGCCTGAAAAAATGACGACGGATTCAAGATCACTCAATTCATCAAGTTTCTCTTTATATAAAATCGCGGTTTTACGATTGACGGCAACGAGTTGCGCTTTAAATCCATCCGGCCGGATATGCGTTTCAAAATGATGAATCAAATCTAAAACGATTTGTTCCACCCGCTTTGGTGCGCCTGTCAAAGACTCCTCCGTCGCAAATCTTTGCTTGATCCTCTCTCGATCTTCTTCCGGATACTCTCGAAACGTGCGATCGAAAAGGGTATCAAGGGATTCACCTTGGACGTGAAGATTCGTCATGCGTCCTTCATAAAAAATAGGCACGGTCGCTCCATCATCCACCGCTTGTTGAATGGTGTATTTGTCGATATAGGGGCCGAACGTTCGAGTCGTACTACGATCCTCTTTATCGATCGGCGTTCCGGTAAACCCTAAATAACAAGCGTTTGGCAAAGCGGAGCGCATATTCACGGCAAGTCCTTTGTATTGCGTACGATGACTTTCATCGACCATAACGAAGATATTTTCATCTTCAGAAAGAAGCGGATGCGCTTCGCCTTGTTCTCCTTCTTGAAACTTGTGTACGGTTGTCGTAATTGTGGAGCCCCGGGCTTGGGTTAATAATTGACGTAAATCGTTGACCCCCTCGGCTTGTTTTGGGTTGGGAAATCCGCAACGTCGGAACGTCCCCGCAATCTGATTGTCGAGATCATTACGATCGGTGACGATCAAGATCGTAGGATTTTTCAAAGACGAGATACGGCGAAGTTTCACTGCTAAATACAGCATTGACAAACTTTTTCCGCTGCCCTGCGTATGCCAAACGACGCCGCCGCGCTCTTTCGGCGTTTCCGTATGCAAAATACGCTCAACCGCTTTGTTAACCGCACGAAACTGTTGATAACGCGCGAGCTTTTTAACCGTCTTACCACCTTCAGGTTCATAGACGATGAAATTTTGCACAAGGTCCAGTAATTGCGTCTTCGTTAGCATGCCAACGGTTAAAATGTCCTGCCGATTTGGTTCTGTCCCAATATCGTCGATTTTAAATGGCCACGGATCTTTCCATTCACTATAATGACGGGTTTGTGCGCCAACAGTTCCAGCCTGCGCCTGCTCCCCGCTCGTCGCGATTAAGAATTGCGTGTAATGAAAAAGACGGTCGATTTCTCTTTGATACCTGTTGAGCTGTTTAACCGCCTCCCCCATTTGATTTGTAATCGTGGGGCTTTTGCATTCGATCACGACCAAAGGAAGACCGTTAATATAAAGGATTAAGTCCGGTTTAATCGTACCACCGACATCGCTAATCGTTAGCTGATCAACGACGAGAAATTCATTGTTTTCGGGATCGTCAAAATCGATCATTTTGACTGTTTGGTTCTTTTTTCCTTTGCCTAGATCCTGTTGGATCGATATGTAGCTGACGAGATCTTTGTGAAATTGTTCGTTCGCTTCCATCACACTCGTAGCGTCAATATGTGTTACCTGACGAGTCATTTTATTGAGGTTATTTTCATCTATCCACGGATTCAGGCGATGGATGGCATTCGATAGACGTTTCGTAAGCACCACATCACGCAATGTCTCTCGTTCTTCATCCAAAGCAGGGCTATGAACATGTTCATAGCCCAAGCCCTGGAGCTGACAGATCATTCGGTTTTCCACGAGTTGTTTTTCATTTAACTCCGTCATGTGGAGACCACCTCATCTTCATCGACTTTCACACGGACTTTGCCGGTGAGAAGGACTTGCATTAAGCCTTTTTTGAGGGCTTGGAGTTGGGCAAGTTTTTGGTGTTCTGCGGTAATTTTGTTGTCTACTGAAGTAATTATATCTACTATCTCTGTTTGCTCTTTAATAGGCGGTACAGGAACTAATAGAGATGAATACTCTTTTGCATTTATATTTGGTTGTGCTCCTGCTCTGAGCATTCGTGTAACCCATCTATAATAATAATTCGAATGCGTGACATTGAATATAAATTCAGGTAACACTCTGTTTATATCAAGTTTAAATCGAATTAAATAACCTGCATATGCACAGTATCCATCTTCTTTATTATACAAATATGTCTTACCTACCGTGGCACCGCTACGTGCAAATAATAAATCACCTTGACTTAAGACATATCCGTTTGCACTCTCATTATCAATACTTTTTGGATCATCATTATTTAACCTTCCGAATTGATCCACATCAGTGATTCTTATATATCTAGGTAGAGAGGTATTATAACTACTAGCAGAAGCACCAGCTCCATATGCTGGCTTAGCAGTTGAAAGGTCACCTAAAGATATAACCTCCCACTCCTCAGGAATCTCCCCGATTTCTGTTTGCTTGAACTTCGTATGGCCGATGCCTTGAGTAAGAAACTTTTGCATCAGCCCTTTTTTCACTTTTTCCGTTTGCGCAATGATGGCTTCCATTTTTTCAATGGCATCATCAACGGAAGTGAGGATGGCCGCAATTTTGTGTTGTTCGGGGAGGGGAGCCGCCAGAATTTTAAACTGTGAAAATGTTTTCTTATTTATTATAGGGACAGTTGTAGCACCTGCTAAAGCCTCTAATTGATTTCTTCTATATAATAGGCTATAGAAAATATAGTTAGGATCATTATACTCATTCGGAATAACTGAGTTAATTTGTTGGTTTGTAATGCAACGTTCACTGGAAATTGCTATCTTTCCAATAGAAGCAATACACGTTACTAGAATACTATTTGGTGGTATTTCTTTTCCTTGTTCAACTCCTAATTCTGTCACCTTTTTCTCAGTTTCCATTATTTTTCTATTCCTCGTGATGTCTGTGGGAGTTACAAATTGCACAGTACCATTCCAAAAATCACTATTTGCGGTCTTAGGAGTCGAGCCAGTAATAACCTCTCCTATGTTTTCTATATTTTTAATCTCCCAGCCGTTCACTATACCCCAACTCCTTCAAATATCCATTCATTGTCTCCTCTATGTCTTCTCGTTCTTTTTCCAATTTACGA
The DNA here is from genome assembly GCF_006740705.1 of Salicibibacter halophilus. GTDB lineage: Bacteria > Bacillota > Bacilli > Bacillales > Marinococcaceae > Salicibibacter > Salicibibacter halophilus. Next base: position 1,214,527 of record NZ_CP035485.1, read on the forward strand.
AGTTCATCCAATGCTTCCTCTACATCAATCTGCTCTTCTTCTTCCGTTGTATCAATATAACGAGCAATGTTCAGATTGTAATCATTCTCTTTGATTTCTTCCAAATCAACCACTCGGGAATATTTCTCATTGTCTTCCCAATCGGTGTAAGCGGAGACGATTTTATCGACATCTTCCGTTCGTAAGAGATTCTGGTTGCTCTCCTCTGCATAATCATCTGCACCGTGAACAAAGAAGACCTTTCCTTTTTTATCTTCTTCTTTCCCTCGATTGAAAATAAGGATACTTGCCGGGATGCCTGTGCCATAAAAGAGGTTAGAAGGTAAACCAATGACCGCTTCAAGTAAGTCTTCCTCTAGCAAACCTTTACGGATTTTCCCTTCGGCCCCACCACGGAATAGTACCCCGTGCGGCATAACGACGCCTGCTTTTCCTTCATGATTCAAGGTTGCTACCATATGCTGGATAAACGCTAAATCTCCTGCGTTTTTTGGGGGCATACCAAAACGAAACCGTCCATACTTATTGCTCTCCGCTTCTTCTCTTCCCCAGTTTTTTAAACTAAACGGAGGATTGGCGATAACGCGGTCGTAGAGCATAAGCTCCCCATCTTCAATTAATTGAGGATCGCGGATGGTGTCTCCTTTTTTAATTTCATGATCGCTTAGCCCGTGCAGGAGCAGATTCATTTTACAGATCGCCCATGTGTTCAAGTTTCGTTCCTGACCGTGAAGCGTTAGGTTGCTGGGGTTACCACCTTGGGATTTGATGTAATCGACCGATTGAATGAGCATGCCGCCGGAACCAACCGTGGGATCGCAAACGCGCATGCTTTCTTCGGGTTTGAGCAGTTTAACGAGTAATTCGACGACTTTACTTGGTGTGTAGAATTCCCCACCTTTTTTGCCTGCATCATCGGCAAATTGTTTGATTAAGTATTCATAGGCACGGCCGAGCATGTCTGGCTCTGATAGATTTTGATTGCGCAAATCAATAGCCGTGAAATGCTGAATCAATTGTGTGAGCAACGAATCAGGGAGTTTTTCCTTATCGTTGAAATCTATGTTGGCGAGTACACCTTCCAGTGATTTGTTTTCTTCCTCCAGCGCTTCAAATGCTTTATTTAAACTATCACCAATGTCCTGCGTTTGTGCTTGAATATGTGTCCAACGGGAGCGATCAGGTACGAAAAATTGGTGTTCGTCCGGGTCAGTCCAACCGTAATCATCGCCTTCCTTTTCTTCAATTTCTTGCGCTGTCTCTACGAATTCATCATTTAACCGTTTTAAGAACAACAGACCGAATATGTAATTTTTATAGTCCGAGGAATCGATGCTCCCCCGTAAGATGTTTGCGGATTCCCATAAGTGGGATTCGAGTTGTTGTAGTGTTAGTGGCATATTTTTAAGCTCCTTCTTTTCGACAAATCTAAAATGGTATGGATGTACTATCCTGATATACATATTCTCCTAAAGACAGGATAACCTCATTACTGTTACCGGGGATTAAATGGTAATTACCATTTTCGGTTTGTGACACGTAATTAGAGAGAATATGTCTAGTAAGATACTCGAGTCCAGTCGTAACAATGCTTTCGGCCTTCGTTAAAGTGTCATCGTCGGTGTGAATCGTTTTTTCTCGTTCATATAGAATGGACCGCATGAGATTGATTTGATCTTCAGAAAAAATCACTGCTCGAATAATCGCTGTTAAACCGTCTCTTTCTTCATGCCATTGCTTATGTTTGGCACCTAATGCAAAAGCGATCATAAATAATTGCTGATACTCATTGACAATGCCATGCGTTTTTAAGTCTTGGAACAGGGAGACATAGTGCTTATGAATTTTTATTCGTCGGTCTTGATTCATCACAATGATACACCTTCTTGTCGATTAGTCATCTCCACGATCTCTGTTACACCTTCTTCTTTCGTTATGAGCGAATAACTATTGCCCAAATGGTTTGCAGCTAATAATTCTTCTTCATGTTTGCTGGTAAATTCTCTATCTGTAACGAGTAATACCCATTGAGAACAAACGTTGGGGATAAACGAAATAAGCTGATCATGATGTTCAGCCGACAACCGCCCAAAAGGTGTGTCCATAAACAACGGCATTTCCATTACTGTTTCTCCACCTGCAATTTGAGCAAGTGCAGTGATGAAACTTAAGGATAGAATTTGACGTTGCCCCTGAGAAATGTTGGCAAGGAATTCTTGCCCAAATCCATTTTCAACTTCCAGTGAATAATCGGACTTAATTTTAATTCGACGCATATTTATGCGACCACCCTCGTCAATCAAGAAGTGAAGGTTTTCTGTAGATATATCCTCAAGCTCATCAATCATTCCTTTTTCATAATCTTTAACCATTGTTTGCAAAGCATTCCTGGCCGCCTCAATTTCTTCTTGTTTACGTGCAAGCTTCTGATGAATTTGGCTTTTTACTTTTAATTCCCCTTCATGCCTTTTGAGGCTCTCAAGTGTCTTTTCGTAGTCCTTCCATTCATTCTTAATTGTTTTCATTTCAAACTGTAATTTAGATTTCTCTTCCATCAACTTGTCACGATCATTCGTTATTTGCGATACCGTTTCAATCCCGGATTCACTTCGTTCGTTTTGGTGCTTTTTTATCTCCTCTTCAAGGGATGATCGGGTATCTACTATCTTTCGTACCTCTTCAATGCTTTGCCCTAGCTCATCTTCTTTTGCTTCTAAATGTCCGAGTAATTTTGAGATAGCTGATTTAAGTGGGTAGTATTGTTTCTTTTCTTCACTTTTTTTCATTGACTTTTTCAGCGCTTCAATCGCGCGATAACTCTCTGAGTCCTTCGTGAATGGCCGGTCACAAATACAAGTTAATTCATTTAAAATGCTATCCAACCAATCCACATCTGCTCCTGACTGTTCTGTATAACCTGTAAGATAAAGATCTAGCTCATCGTTCACTTGATATAAAGGATCTTTCATCAATAGCAAGGAGTAAATATCGTTTAAATCCACAATCTTTCTCATGGCGTGATTCTCATTTTTTTGTTGCTGTTGGAGATCTTTCAGCAGTCGTTCATAGTGTTCTTCTTGTTTCCTTTGTTCCTCAAATTTCATCAAGTGATCTTTCAAATCATCTAATCTAAACTGTATTTTCTCAAAATCACTTTCCTTGGTTTCTAGCTGTGTTCTTCTTTGTTCGATCAAGGATTCATATTTAAGTTGTTCTTGTAAGTTCTGTTGATACTTTCCCGTTGAGTGTTTTTCCAGTTTCTTCTTTACATCATTTTCCAAAAAACTAAGTGTTGTTTCAGCATTATTTAATTGATCAATATTTAGGAGATTTTTAATACCAGTTGCTACGTCTTTTTTCTGCGAACTACTGGCCCGCGTTAGACGTTCGATTCTTTCCCCGTCGAAAAAGAAGTAGTGCCGCATTCGTTTATCAAGTATACCATCAATGTAGTCTTCGACATCGTTTGTTTTCGTTAAATAGATCTTTTCCTCTTTATCAATCGTTTGAAGTGTACACGTTCGATTAGAAATTGTTACCTGATCGTTTATGAATGCTGCAAGTAACGAGCGAGTTATTTCATAACGACGGTCTTCTCTTGAGAACACCAGTGATACTTCTACCTTAACAGGGTCATGCTCCTCGTTCAGTGCCTTTGTATTTGGAATAATAATATCTGCGCCCTTACCATCCTGATCCAACTTTTCATCACCATATAAGGCAAATAAAACAGCACGATATATACCGGTTTTCCCTCGGCCGTTTTCCCCTTGTATAACCGTAACCGTTTGTTGATCACCCGAGCTAAAGGAAATCGATTGTTTCCCATAAAATTGCCTGAAGTTCACCATTGATAACTGCTCAATTATCATTTTTAATATCACCCTCTTCTTGTAATAGTCGCTCGACATAACGATCCACTTTTTGTGCTTGTGCGCGAGTAGAATTAACTGAATGTCCCGCTTCTTCCACTGCCTTCGTTACAATCTTGGCAGTGATTTCGTTCAATGACTTTACTTCCAATAATCGTCCTATGAGTTCATCATTTTTCATGTTGATCTCCAACCCTTGCTATTTTTACTTACAAATTCATCGCCCACTTCATAAAACGGGGCTTCGTCCTTCGCGAGTACATCCATGACGTGTTGAAATAATTTACCATCCGAACTATATTCAATTGAAATTAAATATCTATAAAGCTCTGTTTTCTTTACAACTCCATTGAATTCTTCCTCAATAATATAGCTAATCAGATCTAGCTCTGTTTTAATCCCTCTAGACTTAAGTGATATTATCTTGTAAAAAGCACCGGCTATAAGAAATGACTCATTCTTTGACAATAGGTCCGTGAAAAGATCAAAAGACCAAACAATACCTCCTTCTAATTTCGGCTTTTGAGATTGGGAAAAAATCATTTCCATACTGGCATATGGTTTATCGACCGTTTGTAAATATTGACTTACTTGTTGTTCGATCTCTTCTTGTTTATCGTTATTCCATCCGATCACATCATAATGAACATATTCGCCATATTGGCCACGCGTAAAATAGAGCAAATGATCAGAGAAGGACAATGCGAAATCCAAAATTTTTGGATGAGCACCCACTGATTCAGTAATAAAGTTGATAACCTCCTCGCGAGAGACTATCGATTCATTCTCTTTAACAAAATCTTCTACTATACCACGGTTCGAGACGTCCGACATTTCGGTTTGACTGGATAAAATATGTGGATATCGAATAAATTCATATTTGTCTCCGTAATGAATCTTTAAAAGGTCATATAAAAGGTGATCACTATATATGTTAATCGATTGGCTATACACTTTATTGTCCTCAAACACAGCATGAACAGAAATGAATTCCATTTTCTGGAACATATCTTCTATATACAGAAGAAAGGGTTCGTAATGTTCAAGTGTCAGTGTTTCGTAATCATCGATCAACCTATATTGAGCATGAGCACTACGTATAATAGACTCCTCGTTTGCTAGATTATGCCATAATGTAAATTCTTTCCATCCTTGTTTTTTAATAAATTCTTCTTGTAACTGTGTTGTGTTCACTTCTCCACCCTGCTCTTGGATAAATGCACGTAAACGATCGGCGTTATATTGGAACGGTTCATCTTCTTTTGTAATTAAAGGGTACTTAGGGTAATATATTTTCTTAGTTCCAAACTCCCGTAATAAGGTATACAAAGCATATTCTGTAGGTACGCTCATTTCAGTGAGCTCGCTTTTAAATGCCTTAAATACACGGGTAACATTGAGACTTGATCTTTCTTCAAAGACTCCCAAAAGATATCCTTCTATCTTTTCAAGTAAGGGATGCGGAACGTTAACAAATGATGTGTGAATATATGTTCCCCTCTCCCAAAGATAGATATTTTGAGATCTTAAAGCAACAGCACTGAAGTCTCGCTTTTTATTAAATGTGCCTGCGATTAACTCATTGCCAATAGAAGATAACTTATCTTCCTCTTGATATATTTCAGCCCCTTCGGGGAATTCTTTCATTACAATATCAGTAAGGTTTACTTTTGTAGATATATTTAAATTTAATAGATATTGCCCTTTACGCTTTGATGCTTCAATAAAATTCTCATCAACAAATTCTTCCATTCTTTTCCGTGGCCAAACTGTATTATCTACCAGCCATTTCATTAAATCTGAATAAGAAGTAAGTTCCCCCCAGAATGTCTCTTTAGCCAGTTCTTTCGTTTGTGACCAGCGCTCCTCTCGAACTTGCGGTGATCGGTTTGTAAAATAGTTGTTTACAAGATAGACATTATTGGTCTCCAACATTTCCAATATAATGAAATGGTAAAAATCATGGAAATCCAGCCATTCATTTTTTATGTAACTTTTTTCATCAGAAATTTGTCTTATCAGCTTTGTTAATCCATCTGATGTGTACACTAATTTGTTAGTAGCTTTGTTTAATATCTGCCTTACACGTTCTCTTGTTACACTCATATGTTGCCCGATGATTTCAAGGGTGGCTTTTTGCCCATTAAGTTCAAGTTGATGCTTATATTTTAAAGCTTCTAACGTTCTCTCTTTAAATATTGGGTTTGTATTATCCTTCATTCTTTCAATTAGATTAATAAATAATGTATCCAGTTGTTGCTCTATGGTTAGTTTTGCAAATTCGTGTCTTTCATCAAGTTTCACTAGCGATGCATAAAATATGCTGAGAAATGTCAAGCGTCCTCCAATAAAATAACATATTATTCCATATATTCAGACGTATAGATATGTTCATTTTTTGAAAAAAAAGCAAAGGGGGTGGTGGCGGTCATCCACTATCCACATTGTCAGAAGATATTATAATTTCGAAAATTTATCCACAGTGGACATCTGCATACACAGCCGCAGCGCCTTCCAATCCCTCCTTCTCCACAAGCTCGGTGAACCGCCGGAATTCCCCTTCAGGGTCGGTTCGTTGCCGACCTTTGCTTGTTCGCGTAGGCTTACGATGCAGATGTTTCACCAGTTCTTTGAAGGGCTTAAAGCAGTCATCCCGCACACAGCGCAACAGATAAAACAGCGATTGTGTACAACCTGTCAGCACTTGAAGAAGCCGTAGCAGGCAATAAGTGATTAGCGCCATCCAAATTTGGTTATACACAGCATTGGGGCTCGTCCCGTAAAACGATTTGATTTGTAAGTGCTGCTTCGCCCATTTGAAAAAGAGTTCGATATGCCAGCGCTTGCGATAAAGCTCGCCTAAGTCCTCGGCCTTACCCTCTTCGTCGTTTGTGATGAGTTGAATGAGATTACCTTCACTATCATGCGTTTCAATCAAGCGAAGGGCATGTGTCATTTGCTTTTGACCACCGCCTAGCCGAATGCGGGCATGACGGGTAATGGGGCCGTCCGGATTCACCGGAAATTCTTCGATCACATCGAATACTGCATTGCTTTTGAGCCGCGTGATGAATCGAATGTTGGTCTCCGGTTCGCAATACCGGTCAAAGGCTTCATAATCGTTGTAGCCGCGATCGAACAAGTACAGAGCGCCTTCTTCCACAATCAGCTCATTCATTTCCGTACGATCGGCGTGAATAGCTGGTTTAAGAACAGCGTCCTCCGGTGCGGTTCCATCCGGCAGACAAGCCACGTTCATATGAATTTTCAGGCCGCCTTTCCCCTGTTTGGGACGATAGGTCGCCCATCGGCAGAGGGAAAGACAGAGCGGAATGATCGAAGCGTCCACAAGATAGATGGGACTCATCACCTGCAAGCGATGACGAGGATGGATTTCTCGCTTCATTTGGCTCACGACATCGGAAAATAAGGCCTGGCTAACATCAGCGCCTATGTCACTCAAACGGCGTGTAAGCTGTGAGCTGCTAATCGAAGAAAGATTTACGCTTTCTTGGAGTTCTTCGCTATTCTTGAGTGTCAACGCTAACTGCTTCGCGCTTGGAATCTGGTAGATCTGTGCATAAATCATCAGAGCAACCAATTTTTCATGGGTTAATTTCTTAACGTATCGGTCTATCCCAATAAAATCTTCTAAAACCTTTTTGATATTTAACGGATGTAATGCTTCCTTAAATGTGGTACTCGTGGTATCCTTGTCCATAGGAGCTCCTTATAGTGAGAGATTTGGACGTGGACCACCGTCCCTCTCATTATAAGGTTTTTTATTGATTTTTTGGACAGAAATTCCATAAATTTTATATCGAATTTCGGGGTTTTTTGCTTGACAAATAGTGTTTCAACTTAATGCATCACTAGTGATCAAGTTTCTTGATTTTTGTTTGAAGTTGCCGGAAGAATTGAGTGACTTTCTTATGGCCAACCCCCTGAAAGTTTAGAAGCTGCCTAAAGTCCACCGGAAGTTCTTTTAGTTTTTTGTAACCTTTCGTATCCAGCATTATCAAAAGGCTTTCAATCGAAGAAGTAAATTCTATTTCTTTAAGAAAGTAATCTCTTGATTGTTCGGTAAAGTAAATGATTTCCCCATTTAAACGGGTCCCCTCTCCTTGATTGATCACAACTTCCTCGTCACTTTCGTCTAAGTTTTCGATCGTTCTTAGTTGTGAAAAAAACTTCGATATTCTACCTGGCCCAACATCGTCCATTTGTTTATATATATAGGTTAAGTCATCGGGCAAATCCTTGATTTGATGTATTTCTTTTTTATGCAGTTGATGGATAACTGAATTTAACCCCGCGAAATCCTCGTGAGTGATGGTCATCTTAGTAGCTTCCTCAGATAATCCTATAAATTGATTTTTAAACCTTATGGTTTTTACGGAAGACCGGTCCTTACTCTGTGTCCCTGAATTTACGGGTTTTTCTCCTTTCTTCAATTGCTCCAAAAATGTCAACATCTTACTTTCGCCAACACCGGGCATTCGATCAAGTATGTCATTCAACTCATATGGTAAATCTTTAATTTGAGCTATGCCCAGCTTTCGTAGATTTTTCAGCAATGCTGATGAACCTGAACAATGCTCTAGCGTAATTTTTTCATGTAGTTTTACTTCAGGGACCCTAATAACATTATCTTGAAACTTAATCCATTTAGGATTTTGCCCTTTATCGTTATTTGTTTCTGTAGCTTCTACCACTTCTGTATCATCACATCGTTGCAAAAAATTCAACCAGTCCTTATGATATTCTTTTAATAACCATTGCAACGAGGAGATGTAACCGTCAAGTGAAAATGAACACTTTTCGCTAATTAATTTTGAACACTTTTTTTCGTAAAAATGGAAGAACGATGCTTCATTCGATAGCTTTCATCCTCTCTGAAATGAATGACTTCAGCCCGGTGTAATATTCGATCCAGGATCGCTGTGGCGACGCCGGGGTCCCCTAATAATTCTCCCCATTCACTCGGCCCTTTGTTTGATGTCAAAATAACCGATGCCTTGTCATAGAGGTCATTAATCAAGTGAAAAAACAGATTGGCTTCCCGGTTGTCCATCGCCATGTACATAAGATCATCGATAATAACCAAATGAGAATCTCGGATGCGCTTCATTCTTATCTGCGATTTTCTCGTAAACTCTTCCGTTTTTAAGGTGTGAATGAGGTCACCCATGGATATAAAGGAAACTTTATACCCTTGGTGAATGGCCTCAATCCCCAGCCCCGTCGCCAAGAAGGTCTTGCCCACCCCTGGCGGTCCGAGGAGAATGAGATTATACAGTTGGTCGAGCCACGTAAACTCTTGAAGTTGATTCAGTTGCTTTTTGCTTAAGGACTGCTGCTCGTTAAGATCAAAAGATTCTAGCGTTTTATAAAAAGGAAACGCTGCCCATTTCAGCCTCTTTTCCACTTGTTTCTCATCCCGGCGTTTTTGCTCATAAGATGCTAGGCGATGAAGAAACATCCGATAGGTCCAATCTTCGGCTTCTGCTTGTTGTACCAGTGCAGGCAGGCACTGTGCGCTTTCTGACAACCGCAGCGAACGCAATTGCTGTTGAAGTTGTTCAAGCGTCTGAGTCATACGGAGGCTCCTTCCAGTAAGGCGAGATAGTCGCTCACGTCTCGCGTCTGTGGCTTCGTATCATCGACGGACGTCTCTCGCCCTCCTAAAGGCTTGATCGGCTCTTTTGTGTGCTCCAATGCTGCATGGTCCACCTGACGCTGGCGTTTGATGTACTGAACAACATCGCCGAACTCTGTGGCGCTCTCAATGCCTTGCCGGATACACATGTGCAACGCTTCGTCACCGATGGCCGGTTCGATCTCTTTCAAGGCTTTCGACATGAGTTGAAGCTGGTCCCGAATATAACGGGGATAATTCTTGTGAAGGGCTTCTAAAAATGTCATAGCCTTTTCTTTGTCTTCAAACTTTTCGGCCACCGTCGCCATATAGGCAGGGACCCCCTTCGTTCGATCACGTGTGTGCTGAGTGTCTTGAATCAACGTGCCTCTTTCATGGCTGATCTTGTGGTTGGCAATCACAGACCCTTCCTGTTGTTCACGAATGACCAGATGGTCGTCGTCCGTCGTTTGAATGTACACGATTTTATTTTGTCTGTAGGTGCCCAGTGGAATGGAGTATCGGTTCGATTGGTATAAAATCGTATTGTCCTTTCGAACCGTTCTTGTTACACTAGAAGCCACACGAGAAAACATTAGTTTTGTGATGACCGGTCGTAAGTGTTGTTTTTCCAGAGCGAACACTTCGACGGGTCTTTTTTTGGTTGTGTTATGCACTTTCCCATTCCCTGTTCGTTCAAGCCATGCGTCGCTTTGTTCATGCCAGCGATCCAACGTGCTGAAGATACGATTCTTCGCGAAGTTCCTCTTCACAAATTTCACCACATTTTCAACCTTTCCCTTGCTCTCAGGGTCGGCTTTTCGACAAACGTACATGGCTAACTTTCTTTCCTCGCGATACGCCTGAAATGCTTCGGTTAAGATCAAATCCCCGGCATTCTCGCTCACCACGATTAAGGCATCTTGATCATAAACAATTTCATAAGGGATGCCTCCAAAAGCGTGAAAGGCCTGCTCGTGGTAGTCAATCACATCTTTTGTTGTAAAAGGCCTGTCCAGCCATTTAACAAATTTATACCGTGAGTGCGAGAGAACGAACGTAATGCACGTGAGTTTAACCTCCTTACCATCGGCTGTTTTTTGAACGGTGTGCCCAAAGTCTACTTGAGCTTGTTGGCCCATGGGTGGATCTTGAAGGGCTTGATAGTCTCGCATGGCTTCCGTTTTAGGAATGTTGTATTTTTCACGAAGCTCATTGACATACAGGCGCACAGTGCTTTCGCCAACTTTTAGATCTGTATAGCTTTCAAGTAACCAATCATGAATTTGAGATGCGGATAGATCCGGATGTTCACTGAGCCATGTTTGGATAAGCATTTCATACGGATCCAACTTTTTTCTTCTTGTCTGGGTTGAGGCCATCCATTCACCCATTTCCTCCGGAGATTTTTCGAGATACTTGTAGACCGTCGTCCTTGAAATGCCCAACTTTCTAGCGATTCTTCGAATCTTAAACCCCTGCTGTTTTAATTGATAAATATCCATGTACACTTTCCACTTTTCCACCTTTCAGTTTCCCCCATTGCTGTATGTAGTCTAAATGTTAAACACCTATGACATTATACAGAAATGTGAAGAAAAAATTAGAATACAAGGGGGGAGAAAATTTTCGAAAGCGAATGGAGGGCTGCCCCTCGCTCGGGGCAGCCCTCCATTCGCTGCTACCCCTCTGCCAGAAAGTGTTCATTTTTATGGTTCTATCACAAATCACGGGATGGATGACAATATTCGACAATGAAGTCCCGCACCTTGCTTTATAGAGCAAATTTTGTCGATAATCCTTAGGTTGCCGGTGGGTATTCTTCTTGATGGATTCTTTGTTCACACCGAGCTTGATATTTTCTCCATTTAAGGATCGCCTCTTTTTCTTCCTTCACCTGCATCCGAGCTTGAAGAGAGAATAACGAATAGCCAAACCCTTGTTGATTCATCGTGCGGAGTTGGTTGTTCTTCCCTTCGGTTTTGGCGTTGGATATACGATAGTGAAACCGATGGAGAATTTCCGGCAACCAATTCCAAATCGTCTTGAGAAGATCATCGAACGGCTCCAGGGAAGAGGCGATGACCTCTTTTTCCCACGCCCCTAAATGATCCAATGCTTCTTCCAGATCATGGCATTGATACAATTGGCGAAGTTTTTGATGCAGGCGCATGGCTTGAGCTAACGTCGGTGATGTTGTCTCCCAATGCTTCAGACGTTCTTGTTGTTCCGGGGTTAATTCTTCCGTTCGTTCAGCAAACAAGTCTTTGTCTTCTTTTAATGCCACCCGTTCTTCTTTGGTCAAAACATGTTGGACGCTTTTTCGCACATCGTCCAAGGCACGCGTCGAAGCTTGGATGACATGGAAGGCATCAATGACCACGATCGCTTGAGGGAGGGCGGCCTTAATCGCTGTCTGATAAGGCCTCCACATATCGATCGCAACCGCAATCACTTGTTCAGGTTGAGACAATTGGTTGAAAAGATCCATGACAGCTTCTTTGCGACGACTTTCATGTAACTCGAATAACTGGGGCCGCCATGGTACCGAGAGATCGTACATGACCAACCGATACTTGCCTTTTCCTTTGGCCAAACTGATTTCATCAAGGCCGATGAGTGCGGGGGTGGATCGATCCGAAATAGCTGGATGCTCCCCATGACATGCGCGTGCATGGACCCCAATAGTTTGACCACTGCGATCAAAGGCTTCTCCTACCGATTTGAAGGTACGGTCGGCCGTTGCAAATATCAGTGATTGCTTGGCTATCACCGACATTCGTTGATATGGTTTGAGCCAAGGTAATGGCTCCATAAACGTACGACAACAGGCATCACATATAAATCGACGATGGTTGAAATGATCAAAGATCGGTGTATCGTTGTGAGCGCCTGCAACCACTTGCTTCATGTGATGCTCATGCACTCGGGTTGTCCAGTACCCACAATCCGGACAACGTGTGCCTTCATTCAGTAACTGAAGGTAGCGATATAATCCTGGGTTCGGATAACCAAATGGAATTTCTTCTTGATGGATAATGGCAAAAGGGACTTCTTTACATTCATGGACCATGGTATAATGGGTAAGCATCCAAATCACCTTTCGTATGGGTTTTGTGGGTACTTATCCATTTCGACAGGTGATTTGGATTTTCCTGTTTTATCGGGTGTCGATTCATGTCCCCCGTAAATTGTTACTGAACCATTTTTATTTAGCGGAAATGGTCTACTTTAGTTTAGCAGTTCCAGGAGACTGGGATGCCATGTAAATCTTTCATTTCATATATCCCATATGGGCGCAATAATTCACGTACATAAACAGGAAAAAGCTGATTGAGCGATACGCTTATACTTTCATCTATAACTATATAACCGTCTTGAGGATTTAGATTGAAACGTAACTGTTCCGCAAGTTTTCCAGTGAATGTTATACCTATAAAAGTAAAAAAAGATATTAAAGAAGTAAATGCATTTCGATTATTTACGTATAGCGACCGGAGATGGGCCATTTTGATTTCTGTAATGTTATCAATCTGTACTGAGCTTAAATGATTTTTTCCGACTTGATTACGAATAAATAAGTCTTGTATATGATTAGATGAGACAGGGAATAAGATCTGTTCATCAGCTTGAGATTTTTCAAATTGTAACGGTTTTACAATCCGTATGCCTGCTTTATCTGATTGTTTACGTTCTCCTTTAATTTCATCTTTTAAATGAATATTGGTCGAAGTGGCAGATGCTGTTTGTTCATGTTTCCTGGTAATTGTTTGAGTTGATATCTCTTTTTCCTGTTTATTTGCTGACTTAAAGAAAGATGCCTTTTCTTCTTCAATGGATACTTTTAAATCGTGTTTATTTTTATTAAGCAGAAACCATGCTGGTTTTCTTCTCGTCGATCGGCTGCCCTGTTTTGAATGGCGGAAGAAGATTTTTTGATCTTTTAACGCAAAAATCGTACTTTTAAGTTCCCATCCACCCATCACCCAAAGTGTTCCGCCGTTATGGCGCATGTCAATAACTTCTAATCCTTGTTCTTCCAAATATTCATCGATAGGCACTTCCTTTTTCGTTTTTACATCCGATGCCGTAGCTTCGTTTTGTGATTGCTCTATTTTTTTAAGAAGTGGTGCTAATTTCTCATCCAATGCCCGTTCTAGATTATCATTGAGCAACGTCTCTAATTCTTCGGTCGCTAAACTATCCTGCTGAGTAGCCCGGGGAAGTTTGTATTTGGGAGCTTGAAAATCTAGCGTGCCATAACATTCCAAATACCAGAATGATAGATCATATATATAACGATGTGCTTTAATTGCTTCTTCAACGCTTCCGTATTGCACATTATGAGCAGCATTATTTCCCCTAATCCGAAGCCAATCCAATTTTTCTTTATTGAACTTCTCTATATGTTCTAGCCGAAATAGCTTACGCACCCTCTCCACTTGTTTGACCTCGTAGACTTCGCGAATTCCTTCTTGTTCGTTAATAAGAAGTGCTAGTTTTTCTCCATATGTTCGTGCCTTTATAAGAACCATCTGCGGATCTTTAAATAGGATGTCTTCAATTTCTGATCCCAATTCTTCAAACTCATGTGATATCTGTCCTAAAAATTGAAGAGCCATATTCTACTTCCTTTCCGTTTACTCCTATGTCTATTTTAAATGGACAAAATAAAATAGTAAAACAAATAGTAAAACGATCTCCTTTATTATAAGCGTCAGGATGACAAGTACTGTCAGGGAACAGCAATTCTACTGCTTTAATTGTAAGCGTCAAATAATCCCCACCTAATAACAGGCGGGGATGTCATGTATGCTTTATTTAGATTGATTAGGGACGAAACATTCTTGCGGGAGTGTTTTGGACCATGGCAGAAGTTGAGCCAATTGCGCTTGATCTGTTGTATCCATATTGGGAAGTTCCTCAAACAAATAGCTAAGGTAGTGGAATGGATTCAATCCGTTTTCCTTGGCTGTCTCCACAATACTATAGATCATCGCACTGGATTTTGCTCCCTTTGCGGTGTTGCTAAACAGCCAATTTTTCCTCCCCATCACAAACGGCTTGATGGATCGTTCGGCTCGATTGTTATCGATCTCCAATCGGCCATCCTCTAAAAATGCCTCTAAACGCTCCCATTGGTTACGACAATATTTAATCGCCTTGCCAAGCGCACTTTTTGGTAATACATGTGGCGTTTGTTCTTGAAGCCATGCCAAAAAAGCCTCCAGTACGGGCTGGCTGCGTTCCAAACGCTTTTCATAGCGTTCTTGTGGACTTGCGTCCTTTAAATGGCGTTCAATGTCAAAAAGCTGATTGCAGAAGGCCAAACCTTCTTTCGCTTTCACAGACGTCGTGGCTGCGGATTCAGGCAATGCCTGCAGCGCTTCCGTGAATTTACGACGCGCATGCGCCCAACAGCCGACCAAACGGACATGGGGAAGGCCATTGTATCCTGCGTAACCATCGACATGCAGGTAGCCCTGAAAGCCATCCAGGAATCGGCGGGGATGCTTATTCGCCCGGGTCTGCTGATAATCGTACAGCACCATGGGCACATCGGCTTGTCCGGAGCGAAACAGCCACATATAGGACTTCGATGTTGCCGATCGTTCCGGTTCGGATAACACTTGTAAGGTTGTCTCATCCGCGTGTAAGGCATCCAGCTCTAATAGTTGGGCATGCATTTCGTTGTAAATCAGCTCGAGCCACGTGTTGGCACCGGACATCATCCAATTGGCCAGAGTCTGGCGGGGGATAGATACACCGAAACGTTCCAGGTGTTTCTCTTGCCGATACAAGGGCATGCCTTCCACATATTTCTGGGTCATGGCATGAGCCACGGCGGATGGAGAGGCTAAGCTTCCCGGAAATGCCGGTTCCGGCATCTTCGCTGTCACGATAGGCGTTTCGATGTCATGGCGTTCACAATGGCGGCAGCCATAGACATGGCGGACGTGCTCCACGACTTTCACTTGCGCTGGAATGACCTTTAATTCTTTTCGCACGTCCGTACTCATATCGTGTAGGGCTCCGCCACAACACGAACAGACCTGCTCCTCATCGGATAAATGATAGTCCATCGTTTCCGTCGGCAGGTTTTCGAGCTTTTGTTCGCGTTGGCCACGCTGTTTCTTGCGTTTATATGTAACCGTTTCGACCGTTGATTCTTCAACCGTCGGGGTGGATGTACCTTCGACCTCATTGAAAAGAGAGAGCTGGTCTTCATCGGTCTTCTCACTGGAAGATCCGAATCTGCGTTGTTGGCTTAGGCGAAATTGTTCTTCGTACCATTGGACTTTAGCCTCCAACGCCTCTTTTTCCAGCTCAAGCTTTTCATTTTGCGCTCGATAATATGCAATTGATGGGTTTGATGATTGCGCTGTATGTGCCATACCATAAGTATACGGAAAAGCATCCAACTTGCCCAGTCGAATGCCCGTATTTCTAAATTTCAATGTTCTATAGAATGGTACGCGCTTTGACCTCCCGATGGGCCTGCCTCTGCTCGATGGGCAAACCATCCAGCAGCCACCGAAGTTGGCGCGGACTGATGGTCATGGGTGCCGTTTCTGTTTCCGATGGCCAATGGAATGTGCCATTTTCCAACCTGCGGTAATGGAGCCAAAAGCCGTTGTGCTCCCACTGCAGGATTTTCAACTTGTCACGTTTCCGATTACAAAACACGAACAGACAAGGGGAAAAAGGATCGAGATCAAAGCATTGTTGGACAATAACGGCCAGACCGTCGATCGATTTGCGAAGATCCGTGTTTCCCCGAGCCAGGTACACGCGCTCGAATGATACATTCAACATTGGCTTCGCAACACATGAATGATATCGGATAATAACCCAACATGGGCGCCCGGCCTTACTTCGACGGAGATGGCACCGTAGTGAATAAAGATAGGTTCCGATCCTCCGGAAGGTATAGGATCATCATCGTCGACTTGGACCGTCAGCCATTGGGTTGAATCCGGTTCCGATGATATCTTGTCATCCTTGAATCGCTGGACCCAATAATACATTTGATTGACGTTGATGTCCTGCTCACGACACCATTCGGCCACACGTTGTCCGCTTTCTTTCCAGGCATCATACCGAGCTTTCCACTCGATTCTCTTGTCTTTCAGCGTCATCACATAACCTCCCGCAATCATTTCTAAGGCGATTATGGCACGGATGACTTTTGATTCCTATGTGTATTCTATTTGACGCTTACCTACTTCCTTTCCGTTTACTCCTATGTCTATTTTAAATGGACAAAATAAAATAGTAAAACAAATAGTAAAACGATCTCCTTTATTATAAGCGTCAGGATGACAAGTACTGTCAGGGAACAGCAATTCTACTGCTTTAATTTGTTAAAAAACACCCCTTCAAGGGGTGGTAACGGACTACTTGAATAATTTCCGCATGGTCTTTCCTGTCGCCCGACCGGCTACACGCCGACCTACACGTTTGCCTACTCTTTCTTTACTGCGTTAACATCGCCAAGAATACGCGCGAACTTATACAGAAAACTTCGGAAGCTATTCATCGGTTGGCTTCCTCCTCTTCCATTGTTTGTTGAATGATCTTGATTTCCATTATTTGTAGAAAATTTAAAGCTCCTGCCAAGTCAACTTCATGTGCTTCATGCATATGGTGATATAAAGACCCCGGGAGATATCGACTATATTTCGACATGAAACTTTCTCGATAGTTCGTAACAGCAAACAAGTCATATGCTTTCCACTCAACTTCTTTCAATTCTTGCCATTTGTCTTCAATGTCTGCAGGTGACGCCCCCTCTATTTTGTAGTCTCCAACCCTTGTAACCCCAGCCCCAACGGTTTTCATCATCCATGCCAATGTCCGCGTAATCTTTGTGCCTGAAAATGTGTCAAGTACCCATCCATTTTCATAAATCCATAATGGCCGCTGATATGCAGAGAGTTTCACTTCATGATACATATGCCTCTGATCATCAAGCGTAGCTTGCGCATTCTGATCTAAATATGCAAAGGTGTCCTTCCCATATAATATGGTGGACATCTTCTCTCCGATCTTAGGATGCATTTTGCCTCCACCACTGGAGTACCGGGGAGGATTTCCGTCCACCGCAGGTGTCACGTGGATTTTATTGGTATCTTCATTGATTTCCGTAATGGTCCATAGCTTTCCCGACAGGATAAAGTTATCACCTGCAGTAAAATTCTGTGATTGATCTAGTGTTCCAATATTTTGGGAACCATGTAATACTTCAAATTCTTGGACAGACATAAAGACACCATAAAAATCTCTACCGCGAAGGATTCGTTCACCTTCGAGACCAACGATTAATTCATGAGTGCCTCTTATCTGCTCCAGTATGTTATCTTCAATCATTTTTTCTAACAGTTTTTTTACCTGTTCCCTATCAAGCGTTAAAAAGATTTGATTCCTTATAATGGTCATGATTACGTTTTCTTTGGTGATGCCGTTCGTTTCGGCACAAATTGAGATAATTTGCTGGAAAAGGATATCGTAAGGGAGCGCATACCCTTCTGTAGGCTCAATCCATCCTTCCAAATTTAGTTCCATCACAGCCAAGGACTGCAATAAACTATCTTCGTCGGTTGTATAGAGTTGCAGCATCTGATGGCTATCGGCCTTTCGGCCTGATCGTCCCAACCGTTGTTTTAATGAAGAAACCGAGAAGGTGTTATCAAGTTGAATAACGAGATCAATCGATCCGATATCAATGCCCAACTCCAATGAGCTTGTAGCAACAATGCTCTTGGGCATCTTCGTGGCAGCAACACTTTTTTCTACAAATTCACGTTCACTTTTATCAATGGAAGAGTGATGAGCAAAATAGCTTTCTGGGTGGTTTTCCCTTTTTGCAAGTCTGTTGAGAAAATATGTAATTTCTTCGACGCTTCCCCTGTTATTACAAAAAATTAAAGCCTTTTGGTTTCTCGTCAATTCTCGCATATCCTGCAACAAATCTACTGGTTTTTTGGGGCCATCTTGTTGAACATGCAACAAATGGTACAATAACTTCTTTTCTTCTCCTTCTGATTTGATTACCTCCACTTGCTTTTTGTTCTCAGGGCGAGTCCATTGTTTGACCAAATCAAAATTATCAATGGTCGCCGATAAACCGATGATGCGTGGTCTATGAGTTGTATAAGCTTCCATCCGTGACAACAATGATCGCAAATGAACGCCGCGCGCTTCATTAATAAAAGCATGAATTTCATCGATAATAACAAATTCCACATCGTGAAATATGTTTGCAAGTTCGTTCGTCCGGTTAATAAACAGACTTTCCATCGATTCAGGCGTGATTTGTAGAATACCCGCGGGTTGTTTTAACATTGCTTTCTTTTTGGAAGCCGATACATCCCCATGCCAGCGATGAATAGGGATGTAGGAACTTTCACAGATGTCGGTAATCCGTTCAAATTGATCATTGATCAATGCTTTTAAAGGGGAAATGTACAGTATTTTGAGCTTATCCGGAGCTGTATCCACAACCTCCGATAAGATCGGTAAAAAAGCAGCTTCCGTTTTTCCGGATGCTGTAGCTGAAGAGATAATAACGTCTTTGTCTGTATTTAAAATTGCCGGGATAGCTTTCTCTTGAACAGGGGTAAAATGCTTCCATTGCTGCTCCCAAATTTTCTTTTTTATAAATGGAGCGAGTGATTCAAATGTAGTCAGCACCATCATCTCCTTTAAGTCGAAGAAAAGCGACTCATTAATGTGTCTTCGGTTTCATTATTCTCTACGGAAGCCTCATCAAACACGACACTCACGGGAGCTTCAGGATTTTGCTCCAGGATATTGAGTCCGCTTATAAATTTCCGGGCGACATGACCTACTTTCGTATATTCTTCAGCACCCGGCATCGAATAGATATTTTGGATGAATCCCTTAATGTCCTCATC
Organism: Salicibibacter halophilus; assembly: GCF_006740705.1. Lineage (GTDB taxonomy): Bacteria > Bacillota > Bacilli > Bacillales > Marinococcaceae > Salicibibacter > Salicibibacter halophilus. The sequence goes on from NZ_CP035485.1 coordinate 1,233,954, forward strand.
GCTCACCTTTTCCTCATAATTATGGAATTTGGCATGAATCGCCCGGATGGTTTGTAACAACACGAATATTTCTTCATGTTTGAGTGGAGCCAGAATGATGGCTGGTTGGGATAGATCCCGATATTCCGCTGTTTCATATGGATTCGTGATTAACCTCCGCTTTAGGGCTCCATAGCTGTACAGCCCTTTTCGTTCGTCTTGCAGAAATTCTTGGGTCCCCGCAAACGTCAGATATAATCCTTCGAATGTTCCCTGCAAGCAATCATTGAACATGGAGAGAATCGTTTCATAGTTTTTTTCGCGTACTTGACTATGATTGATTTTATACAGGTTAATCGCCTCATCAAAGTTAATAACCAAACCAGCATACCCTACTTCTCTCATAAAAGAGGTTAGGACTTTTAAATAGCTATAATAGTTTTGATCATTGATGATATCTCGGACACCGATCTCTCTATTTGCTTCCATTTTTGTACCATATTCTCCACGCATCCAGCGGAGCGCCTTTCTCTGCAAATCACTTTCACCTGTGACGAATCCTTGATAGTATTTTGATAAGACACGGGAGAAATCATAAGCCCCGGGAAGTTCATCCATGGAAGATATTCGTTTTGTAATTTCGTTTTCTACTTCTCGGGAAAAGTTCATATTTGCTGGATCAATGCCGCTGTAACCTTTTTGTTCTTGGACATATTGCTGAACACTTGTGATCCACATATCGATAACAACCGATAATGCCCCGCCTTCAGGAGACGTGGGCGTCGATAAATTTTTCATAAGTTCCGTGTAAAGTGACTGGGATTGCCCATCATTTCCATAGAGGCGTTTTCCGGGTGCAAAATCGGCGGTTGTGACGACAAAATTTAACGTATGAGCGTATTGTTTTGTTAATGCTTGAATAAAGCTTTTCCCCGAACCAAAGTCACCAATAAAAAATTTTACGATGGAAGAGCCTTCCTTTACTTGTTCCAACTCTGACATAACCTGCTTCGCCTCTTTTGTCCTACCAACCATTATATGTTGGATACCTCTTCGGGGAACTAGACCTCCGTTTAAAGCCTCGATAATGGCGGATGTTTCTCTCTTTTTTATTTTCATACCGTTTCCTCCTCCAACTTCATGAGCACGGCTTGATAATCTTCATCAAGCAAGATCTCTTGACCATCTATTTCCAATATCGGCTCTCCAAAATGGTTCACACTCTTATCATTTAGATCAGAAAGAAATACACCGAACATTAATCCATGGTTTTCAGCATGTGCTGTTGCTTCTTCAAGTGGTATCAAAGCCTCACCATTTTTTATAGCAATTTTTGATAACAACGTTCGTTCAGCATCTGTTAATTCAGCTACAAAAAGAGGCATGCTGGGACCGGGGTTTGCGGAATCTTCTTCGGTTGTTTCATCTATTTCAGATCCTGTTTTTGCAGAATAATCGGAGGATAATTCTTCAGCTTGTGCTGATATAGAAGTGATTCTTTCCTCATCAAAAACCAAGCTAGATGGATGCTCTTCCTCTTCATTGGGAGGAATGTCACTTCCTTGGTGCAATTCCTGGTCTTGAACCACTTGAACCACTTGGAATCTGTCAGGATTATTATCTTCCGCTACAGAACTCTCTTCCTTTGGTATAGAATGGCTTCCATGATTCATATGTAAAGATTCCTGATTTTTTTGTTGGTTTTCTTCCTTTTCAATCATTTCCTTTCTATCTTGCAGCATGTCTTCCCAGTTCATTAACCGTTCTTTTTCTTCATTTATGTCTTTTGTGCGATTCACGATTTCTTGATTTTTTTCGTATAGATGCTGCTGACCCTTTTGAATTTCCTCTTCTTTTCTTTCCAGGTCTTGTTTCCAATTAAATAATTGAAGGTGTTTACGTTGTGATTCCGTAGGATTTGTTACTTCTTTAGTATCGCCATCTGATTTTGGTTGCTCTTTTTCAAGTTTTATCTCCCTAGTCTGAATTTCTTGTTCCCAATTTTGTAAATCCGTAAATCGATTTGCGTTTTCTTCCTTTTTCTCAACAAGTTTTTGTTTTTCTTGTTCAAGGTTTGTTTCTCTTTGTCGAAGTTCTTGTTCCCAATTCAATAATTGCTCCTGCTTGCGCTGTAATTCAGTGTTCAACCTTGCAGTTTTTTGCGCATGGGTGTCTGTATTCTGCTGTTCTTTTTCAGGATTAACTTCCCAATTTTGAAGTTCTTTCTCCCAGTTAAGTAAGCTATTTTCTTTGCTTTGCAATTCAGCAATTTTGTGCGTGTTTTCTTCAGTTATATCAACTTGCTTTTGTTCTTCCTGTTCAAGGTTGGTCTCTCTTTCTCGAAGTTCTTGTTCCCAATTGTATAGGACATTTTTATCTTTATTCTCCTCAATCGTACCTAAATTTTTTCCCTTAATAATTTTGTTATTGTCAGTGTCCAGTAATGTCTTAAAAACGATTTGAATGATTGCAATTGTGCCCGGAATAACAAAAAACCACAGGCTAGACATCAGTCCAATAAGCCAAGAAGACAGATACCAGGGTGTCTTTTTCATACATACCACCTTAATTACATATTTCTCCGTTTTCTTCTACTTATAATTTACCCTTAAATCCTATGCTTTTCAAGTTATTTTATACCAAAGGATCATTGCATTTTGTATCTTTAGTCCTTTTTAAAAGTTTAGAAATGGATCGAAGTCTAAGGCTTTCAGTCTGATACACAATACAGAGTAATCACTCTGTATTGTGTATCATTAAGTTGTGATATCTCTTTTATATCCTTCCCAACCCCTGTATTTTTCTGTACTTTCTAAGTGGTCTTGAAAATCCTCTATTATTTGCTCGCTGCGCTCAATGCTATCCATTCTTGTTTTTTGTCTGTCATTTTCAACGAAGCGATGAGCGTGATCATTGAAGCCGAGAATATAATGAAGTACCGTCATTTCATCGATTGTGAGTTGATCCACCTCGGTTTGAAAATAAAGCCTACCATCGAAGCCAATGTTTACAAACTCTTGCATATCAGACATCAATGGGTTTTCAACATTATGAGCCTCTTTAGCCCTCTCCAAAAGTTTTACTGATTTCTCATACACCGGATAACTGATTCCCTCATTTTGATGATCCCGATCAATATTATGATCATCATCGAGCAAATCTGTATCCCGATTAGGCGTTTTACCGTCTGGGTTATAATGACCTTCGGCTTCGTTGTTACAACCTGTGACTACCGCAGCAAACATAAGCAAAAATAAATACTTCATGAGGAACCTCCCTCGTTCATGCCATAATCATTCAACTATCATTATAGCCGCCAAGGTGACAACTTCTGTCAGGGAACAGTAATTCTTTTTCTTCATCGGAATTTTCGGCAGCGAGGGGGGATTTGCAAGGAAGTGGAGGCAATATAGAGGAATCAATATTAAATAATAGAATTTTATATCCAAGTTACTAGAAAACAATGGTATACTACAATCACAACAGAATGTGCTCGGGGTGCAGTTCACCTGCCTTTCTCCCCATCTCTTATGGGTGAGAGGAGGTGAGTGCTTATGACAGTGTATGAAGCGCTGATGCTTTGCACAGCAATTTCGACGCTCGTCTATTTTATTGTCAAAAAAGAAGACAATGAAAAAAAGTGACAACCCCGAGCCGGATAAGCTTGAAGGGGTAGTCACCTTGTTTAGGTGAACTGCACTTTAAGTAGTACTAGTTCTGTTGGGACCGTTGGTGTGGGAGCACCAACGGTTTTTTTAGATTATGCATTCTTTGGTTTATTATACTATGCACATGAGCGAACATGCAACTAAAAAAAGGATCGCGAGTGAATTGACTTACACATTCACATACTTAATCGGATTTTGCGCGTTTTGCGAAATGAGATGTCCAACGGAGTGGTCGTTGTATTTATTTCGTATTTCTTCAGGGGGCACGGCATCATAAAGTTCAACTTCACTCATTTCATAACGAAAACTGTCCGTTAAACGTATAAGCAGCGCTGGTTCTTCTACATCCACTTTTTCCTTATTGAATTGAGCCATTAATCGCTGCAATTCTATTCGTACAAATACGTCGCTTGACGAACCTTCCGGATCTACATAAATGTAGACGTAATACTACAATGTCTCCATCATTGCTTTGGAAAATGTCTTGTACATGCGTTTAACCTCCAGCAAGTAATGTGTTAAGAAATCTTTTCCCACTCTCTTCCAAGTTCCCCGACAGATCAAAACCGAGCCTTCTCACCCGTATATCTCCGATATATTCATCGAGAGGATCAACGTCTTCGGTCGGGTACAACAACACGGCTTCCTTGCAATCTTTCATTAACGCATAGATGACGATCTGCGAGACGTCGGCAGATTCAGGAGTTCCGGTATTTTTGTATTTCGTATCCACGACGCATTTGACCCTGTCAAGTTCCCTATCATAGATGACAAGATCGATAGCAAAGCGAACAGCTTCTCCTTGTCCAAGCTTCACGTTCTCTTGCGTTTTCAACTCATAGTTTCCAGGTAAGTGAACTTTCAGCCATTCTGCAACAAAGCTTTCAAAGAGTTGAGCCATATTTACGATGAAAGGAATCATCGTGCGATCACCGCGGGTATGGTGGGCGCCGATGTTTTCCAAAAAGAAGCGGCACAAGGCGTGCATCGGTTTGTAGTCTTGATTCAGACGGTTGTAAATTCTCCCAGTGCAGGCTGATGCTGATATCGGCGTTAAGGACGCTGCGTCTTTGAGACCGCGATATGCGCGCCGTACCACCAGCAGCGATGGTTCCCGGCATATGCCGCTTTGCATGATTTTATATAACGTCCACAATAAAATTCTGTTGTCCTCAATGTCAGCTTCGTGTTCCTGGTATTCGCTGCGAATATTCACGTTCCAGGCATTCCGAATGCGGTGCTGTACATCCATCTTTCCGCGTAAAAATGGCCCTTCATCGATCTGATCCATATATTTACGATATAACCCTTTTCTCGTGCGTGTGGATACCAGCGTTGCCAAATGAACAGCCAACCGCTCAAACAACTGTCGGACGGTTTCACTTTGTACCGACCCATCCAAAAAATGAAAGCTCTTTAACTGATACGCATATTCCAACATTTGAAACAAGTTGGCAAGCGGCACTTTCGGGCGAAGCTGAATGCCTTCTTCTTTGGAAAGCGGAAGAAAACCAACCCACCCATGGGGCGTAAGCTTCCACTTTCCATCTGTTTTCGGAGAGGGAAATTCGACTAAAATTTGATCAGCATAATGTCTCCACACTTTTTCTCCGGCAGCCAACGTTGTAAAATAACCTGGTTTATACTCTGTGAGCGAATACCATTTCATAAAATTACACCTGCAGTCTATCCTTCACTTGCTCCCAACGGAACATTTCGGTTTTGTCCGGCTGGTCAAAGAAATACTCCTCAAGATATGGTTCAATCTCCATTCTCCAGATACCTTCCAACTCTGCATCCAGGTTTTCCAACAAGAAAAATGAAATGCCCAATTCAAAATTTGCATCACCGATCTGACGATTAATCGCTTCTAAAGTAGAAATGAGCGATTCGACGTCCACGTTTGTTTTCTGATGGTAGTTTCGTAGAATATCATAATTCGGCCGCAATGATAGAAAGGCAAAACGCCGACGCAGCGCATGATCCATCAATGCGATAGAGCGATCGGCTGTGTTCATTGTTCCGATGATACGAACATTTTGGGGGATGCGTAACTCTTTCCCTCCTGCCAATGGCATCTTTTGTTCACGATACTCCAGCAAATACATGAGCTCACCAAACACGCGGGAAAGGTTAGCTCGATTAATCTCATCAATAATCAAGACGCATTCTCCCTGCTTAGTACTCGCCCGTTGGCAAAACTCAAGGAAGCGGCCATCCATAAGCGGATAATCCAAAACGCCATCTCTATTTACCGGACGAATGCCCTGGATAAAATCTTCGTAAGCGTAAGCCGGGTGAAATTGTACGATATCGTAAAATCCATCATTGCCACCGATCAAATGCTGAGCCATCTTCTTGGCCATATACGTTTTTCCCGTTCCGGGAGGGCCATACAAAATAGCCTGCCCTTTACGGTTGAGAGAACGCAGCCACCGTTGTACTTGAGTATCATCCATTCCCGTATCCGTCTGCATATCTTTGAGGGTATATTCCGGATTTTGGATATGCCACTGATTTTTCTCCTGCGCCAATTGCATCAACGCTTCAAATTCTTCCTTTGATGATTGGAAATTCGTTCCTTGGTTTCCTGCTTTCAAATCTTGCAAAGCTTCCTCTTCTTCAATTTCTTCCTTTAAAATCGGATTATCAACGAGTGACAGAGCAATCTCCACATCACACTTATATTTTCCGTCTTCGTTATCATCCTCATAGATTTCCGAAGCCACTGTTCCCAACGCGTAACACCCTGATTCTGCACCTGTAACCCAGATGATCACTTTATCATCGGGCTTTATTTTTTTCCGGTGAGCAGATACCGCCCAAGGCTTGGCACCCTCTTCTTTTAAATGGCCTATGGGATCAAACACATTGGGGTTCCCTTGAAAGATCCAATAATTTATTTCCTGGGCTAGACGTTGCTGTTGCCATTCATGATCCTGAAGGCCTTCCCGAAATAGTTGCCCTCTCTTTTCACGTATAAAAATAGCTTCTGAAAGTGAAGAGAGATGAAATTTTCTATATGGAGATCTTGAATAATGTTCAAAACGCTGGGCAATATGGGAAAGTGTCTCATCGAGAGCCACTCGAATTTCATTATTCAATTGATCGATCGAACATCTAAATCCGGAAATTTCCGGTTCATTTTCTTTTTGGGCAAAAGAATCAATTCTCTCGATTTGCTGGAAACCTTCATATTTCCGAAACAATGGAATACGTAAATCCCCCGACCGGTACACACCTAATATAATCCAATGACAAAAATTTACATGTATGCCATTCATGTTTCTGCGATAAGTCATCGACAATCGCTCATCATCTGAGCTGTTGACCCCCAACTTACCCATCACTTCCGCGATAAAATCAAACGCCCATTGACCCTCGTCTTCATTGGCAAATATGTTGGAAAACGGAAAGCCCATTTGATTGCCTGAGCGCCCGGACTCGTTTCGCAACCACGAATACAAGAAAAAATCCAACTCCAGAAAATCTTCAATATGTAAATCCTCTTTTAGTTGTTGCATATATTGCTGAAAATCAGCTAGATTATCAGTTTCACCGTATATTAATCGACAAGCCTCTTTCGATTTTTCATTGTAAATCATGAATTGTTCCGGATGGAAAACCATTACCAATCCAGTCGAGATATTTGGACCAAAGCCCTTGATTTTTTGAATTTGCAAAGCCTTTTCCGCCGGGTTATATGCTTCTTCGTTCAAAATAGCTAAAGCATCTTGGATCAAATCGATTTTATCATCATCATCTTTTAACATCGAACCAAAAACTCTTGTTCCCGATCCCCACATGGCGTTTCCTTTATAGGTTAATGTTCGATTTTGAAGCGCGTCTTCTAATTCGCTGATCTTATCGGCATCCTTTTCACGATCCAGCTGATAAAAGTCTACTTTTTCATTCCTTAAATAGGCATCTCCAATTACCCAGATTTCCTGATTGAATGTTTGCACGTCCATCTCCGTTCCATCGGCTAGCATCTCTCTTAATTGCGCTGCACGAAAACGCCTGATGTTCAGGATCAGCTGATTCAACCGATCATTTTTAAAAGCTTGATAATGTTCGGCAAGTGTAACCACTATATTGTACCCTCCGTTTCTTTCCTCTATTTATGATCATACACGGTGAAGCATCTATATTTCTATTGTAGAGTAGGACGAGGGCTTTCGCCCTCGGACCCCTCGTCAAACCGGACGTGCAGCTTTCCCGCATCCGGCTTTCCTTTGCCAGTTCCCCATCTCCGGGAGTGAGTGGTCATCATTCGTCGCCGAATTGGCTATTTCAAACCTGGATTAGGAACGTGTGGTGAGTAGATGTGTCAAAAAGACCATACCAGCCTTCTCTAAATGTTTATTGAGAATCCAGTGGTTTGAAACGGTTGATTTCCTCTTCCGCATAAAGGCTCGGACCCTCATTCGTGTCCATTCATCGAGCCGCTGGAACTTTTTCTTTACATTCCCGATTCGATAATAGTTTCCGAAACCACGGACGATCTCATTTAGTCGAATGATCATTTGCTCGACATTACGTTTTTGTTGTCGCCTTGTGATGAACCGGATTTTGTCTTGAAACTTCTTCATTTTCTTCTCCGGCAACACCATGTACGATTTCCAAAAATTGAACCCCAAAAATTGAAACCCTTCGTCAAAGTGCACGACTTTTGTTTTCTCCGGATGCATCCGTAATTGGAGCTCACCTTCCAGAATATCCTTGGCAACTTGATACGCTTTCTCTGCCTGTTTTCGTGTTTGACAGAACACTATGGCATCATCCGCGTATCGCACGACCGGAAATCCTTTCTCCAACATCCCCCAATCAAAGTGGTTAAGGTAAATATTGGCAAGAAGCGGACTGATGACGCCACCCTGCGGACTCCCGACTTCCGTTTCATAGAACTGATCATCTTCCATGACCCCGGATTTAAGCCACATTTGAATGAGCCCCAAGACTCTGCCATCCGTCACACGCTCCCGAACCTTCTCCATCAGTTTATCGTGGGGAATCTCATCGAAGTAGGATTGAATGTCTAGATCCACGACATATTCATAGCCGGCTTTCCTTGCCCTTTCGACGGTCGCCAATGCTTGATGTGCCGAGCGGGAACGTCTAAACCCATAGCTATGCCGATAGAAGTCTTGCTCGAACAAAGGTTCAATCACTTGTCTCACCGCTTGTTGGATCACACGGTCCCGTATCGTTGGGATGCCTAACGGTCGCCACTTCCCGTTATCTTTCTCGATATACACGCGTCGCACGGGATCTGGCTTATAGCGGTTCTCTTGTAAAAGACGCTCGATCTCTCCCAGTTTGGTTAGTTCCTGTTTTCTAAACTGCTCAATGGAAATACCGTCAACGCCTCCACTCCCTTTGTTCCTTCTCACGACTTGCCAAGACGTACTGATGTTGTCCCATCGGTATACTTTATCGATCAAGGAGTAATATTGTCGTTTGCCTTTCATGGTTTTTCACCACCTTCGGCACCTCTCACCAAGCTGGTCTTGCTTCCGCTACACCGATCGATTCCTTGCTTGTTCCAGACGGAGAAACTGCGTTTCTAGGTTTCCCAATCGCTCCTGTTTCCCCTGCCTGTACTCAGGTCGCCGGTATCCCTCTTTCCCCAAGCGGGGTTTCCGCTGTCGGCGGGACGGACCCTCTCGGTGACACCTCATTTCATTAAGGCGCTTACGATCGTCGCTCACGTTAGCTCACAACTTTGGCAAAGTAAGTTCCCTTCGCCTCTGTTTTCCCTCTTTTGGAGTGGAAGCAGGTGGTGTGACGCTATGCACACCCTCATCCGAGTTTTATCCTCCACACTGTCGCCAGCTTTCCTCGGCTCGGACTTCCTCGCTACTACGGAACCGTCCGCCATCTTGCAGACCTTCGTTCCGGCTTTCCCTCATAGGTTATACCTTCCCTACCTTATGCCGCTTGGCCCAAGGAGCCTACAAGACTTCCCCCGGTCACCATACGTTCTTTTCCATCCATCCTGACCCTAATCACGTCGATGCGTCCCACAGGTCGTTTCCCTTTTTATGTTTTCCTGCAGGATATGCCTGTATGGCAAAGGTTTCCCCGTTTTTATGGCGGGTCACCCAACACCGCCGCCACCTCTGGTTCATCTCATATTCCGGGCTGGACTTTGCCTGTAGACCTTTCAGATTCCCCCTTGCGGGAGACACCCTGTCCACCCTGCCCTATGCCGGGCGAGGGCTTTTCACCGGCTACGGCACTTTAAAGGGTAAAGTTACCGAGTGGACTTCAACCACTTAGATCGCATGACTGCGGGGCACGCATAAAAACTCCCGTGACAACTTCTGTCAGGAGTGAAAAAATAAATATGAAAAAAACCCGCTGATAGGTGATTATTTGCTTCAAAAAGACAATAAAAAAGTGACTCCCCCGGGCACTGCAAGCTTGAAGGGGTAGTCACCTTACCTGGTGAACTGCACTTTAAGTGAGTACAAGTTCTGTTGGGAGGTGCGGTACATAAGCCGGGACGAACGAAGCGTCTAATTTTTCATTCGCGACGGCTTTACGTGTATGACAAATGGGTTCTTTTTTGATTGATCGATGGTTCATTTCCGCCAGATGACAGTGTACGAAGCCCTGATGCTTTGCACAGCCATTTCAACGCTCGTCTATTTCAATGCCGAATGAGGAAGCTTGAGGATTCACCTTATCTGATGAACTGCACACTTCCTAGTCATCCGGCTCTCCTACAACAATGTTAATACTCCGGCATGCATTGGCATCCTGATCAACAAAATGAAAAATTTCAAATTTCTTATTATTCATTACCTCAGACAAACCATACTGTTTCAGATATAGCGTAATCTCCTGGTCTGAATAATTTTCAATGCCCGCTGCCGAGAATGAATAGGTAATAAATGTATATCCGTCGTCTGCCCAGGCTGAAACTTTCACATGCCGTCCGTCGTCAAGATATGTTTTTTGCTTACCCAGAGTAATTGAGTCATCCCAATCTGCGGCGGAATCATTCTCCATTTCTTTTTGCACATCTACCAGAGAAGCATCAGCTGGATTCACAATGCTATTATAATGCTCATAACTATCAGTGACTTCTGTCAGTCCGTCTGTAGAGATGTAAACGCTGTCTTTACCAATGGTAGCAACAACAATCGGCAAGCCTTTATATAATACAGCTTTTTCGATTTCAGCAGCGTTATCGATATAATACCCATCCTTACCTTTTTCATCAAAGCCAAAGGAATGAGTGTCCAAAAACTCAACTATTTCATGAACATCATAGATTTTGGGAAAGCGTACAGCAACCATATGATACTTCCCTTTTGCCTCCAGAATGGATACAAAATAATCATCTACTTGAATGGATTCCACTTTGAACTTATCATATATGCTTTCGTAATCATCAATAAAACAATACTCGAAGTAATCATCCAATTCCCATAGCTTGTTCTCTTTTTCCGTCGCAGATTTCTTCGCACGCAAATCTTTGATATTGATCACTTTCATAGTACCTACCTCCCATATACGTTCACCTTTATTGTACATTATAAAGTGACACCTACTGTCAGGGAACATCAATTCGTTCACTTTTTTTATTATCTTATTGGAAACACAAAGGAGGGAGATATGTAGAGCTTAGAGTTCAGCTATGTAGATGAACGCCCAGGGCAGTCTATGAAGCGCTGATGCTTTGCACAGCCATTTCGACGCTCGTCTATTTCATTGCTAAAAAAGAAGACAATGAAAAAAAGTGACAACCCCCGAGCACCATAAACTTGAGGCGTAGTCACCTTTCCTGGTGAACTGCACTTTAAGTGAGTGCATGTTCTGTTGGGACCGTTGGTGTAGCACCACCAGCGGTCTTTTTTAGATTATGCCTTCTTTGATTTATTATACTATGCACATGAGCTAACATGCAACTGAAAAAAGGATCGCGAATGAATTGACTTACACATTCACATACTTAATCGGATTTTGCGCGCTTTGAGAAAAAATTCCCATTTTCCCGGGCTGTCATCCAGCATTCCTCTAGAGAAGAGCGTTGATCCGGCAGGTAGCCATGTGGCGACGTGATAAACCTCTTGCACGACACCGTCATGAACAGCTAAGACGTATTTTTTGCCGTATCTGACTTGTCCTCTAAATATGAAAACGTCCGAATTCCGTTTCCGTCTCACTCACTGCTTAATCCCAAAACACCCATTGCGCGGTCGCTCATGGGAAAATTTTATTCAACTGTACTTCAAAATCCGGGAAAAGACTCACCTTTACGGCATCGCTTTTCGTGAACACATCCGCTCGCTCGAATGATTGATCTTGAAGAACAAAAACCTCCACCGTTTCGTGATGCGGATCCACAATCCAGTATTCCTTAACGCCGGCTTCTTCGTATTTATTGTACTTTGTTAAACGATCAGTGCGTGCTGTAGCCGGGGAAAGAATCTCAATAACCAGGTCTGGTGCGCCAATGATTCGCTTTTCATCGATCTTTTTAGGGTCACAGACGATCATCAAATCCGGTTGAACCCAATTATTTATCTCTTCATTCGATGTTTCCGATGTTGCGAATAAACAAACATCTAAAGGTGCGGTAAAAAACTTGCACGCTTTCCCCCGTAAAAATGCACCAAATTCCACGCTTAGCTCTAGTTGAATTTCTTGATGACCGGGAGTGGGCGATGGCGTCATATTCACAATCACACCATCAAATGCTTCGCATCGAACATCTTCGTCCCATTGCAAATAGTCGGCATAAGAGGATAATCCGTTTGTGTATTCCTGTGGCATTGACAATATCATCACCACCTGTTTTTGATCAGTATATCACACTGACGCCATTCAAAGCCGCCTTACGAATTTTTTCACCCACAACGAATGCTTCATCCTTTAAATTTAAATTCTCATAGCTTTCAAGTTGGAATTCATATTCATATAGCCCATCTCTCACACAACAGAATTTCCTTGAGTCGCAATTCTGCTCCTTTTCCCATCTTCCTAAGGTGGGGATAGAAAAATATCCCAATTACTGGTGAATATCGACTGTGAGCTGATCCACCTAATTTGAAAATAAAGCCTTCCATCGAAGCCAATGTTTACGAATTCCTTAAATGAAGACAATAAAAAAAGTGATAACCCCCTAGCACCACAACTGGTGAACTGCACTTTAAGTGAGTAAAAGTTCTGTTGGTGTTGGAGCACCAACGGTCTTTTTTAGATTATTCCTTCTTTGCAATACTTTACTATGTACAGAAGCTAAAAGTAAACATTCTTCACTCTGCCGTCAGCCAAGCCGGTAAATCTTCTTCCCTGATCTTGTGCATTCGCTCTTGCCATAATTCGTCGAGTTCCTCTTCATAGATCCGTTCAAAAATCCGTTTGCACGCGCCGTAAAAGTAGCCTGCTAATGAACCGCGCAAGCGGCCGGTTTTTTTCATAAACATCGCGCCTTTAAACGCCTGCACAATCGAGTGTACAATGGCTTCTTCCGTGAGATCGGCTTCGGTATTGATATACTTATATGCGCTTACCGCGCGACCCCAGAGTTTATAAATGTCTTCAGCATCATAAAACGGTTTGGCCGCTGTGACGAAAAGGCGCGGTACATGAGCCGGGACGAAAGAAGCGTCTAATTTTTCATTCGCGACGGCTTTACGTGTATCACGAATGGGTTCTTTTTTCTCTGAAAGAGAGCTTGCTTCAAAAGACAAAGCTTCGTTTTCCTTTTGTTTAGGCTGAGCGTTTGATGCATCAGTATTTTCCGGGTTTGATCGATGGTTCATTTCCGACGGATCAGTCGATGGATCAACGATGACGAACACGTTATGGCCGTACCCGCCGCGCACCTTCCCGCGCTGTCTTACCGTGCGATGAACGTCGATCATCTGCCGCTCTTTAAGCACACGAATAATCCGCTTGACCGTTGAGGACGAAACGCCAACTTGAGCGGCCATAACCTCATATTTTAGAAAAGCCACACCGACTGTCTTCACCGCATGACGAGCAATCAATTTGAAAACAGCGACGGCGTTTTCCGTTAATTCGTGTGAATTAGCGTATAAGTGCATGCGAATCGCCCGGTTAAGTTCTTCTACATTCGTGAATGGCGACAGTGATTTGTATGAGCAGAGATCGGCGTTACTTAGAATTGGATGCACAAAATAGCCCCCTATTTTTTCTTCTCGATAGGAATATCGAAACTTTTGAAGAAAAAAGGGGGCCTATTACTGCTAGGTGCTCGGGGTGAACGCTTATGACAGTGTATGAAGCGCTGATGCTTTGCACAGCTATTTCAACGCATCTCTTCCCTGCCGACAAATCGGACTTATTATGAAGCATCAAAAGCTTGCAATGACTAGCAAGCGACAGCCCATAATCGATAGAAGAAACACCAATAGACGGACCATAACCGTTGAATATGATCATCAACTTGTAGTATAATAAAAGTAATCAAGACATATAATGAAAATACCGCCTAGTTAAAAAACTAGACGGTAAGCTGAATCCCTGCTTGGGCATTTGGCTAGATTGTGAAGGATAGTCCCTCTCATGTCCGCCAAGACTCATGAGGGGCTATTTTTTATTTGCCAGCATTAGCCACACTAAGGTTAGCAAGGCTAACGTAAACATACCGGAAGCAATCGCTAATTGTAGTGCTTCAAATACTGACATGGCAACACCCCCTTCCATTTCAGGGATGTGCCAAAATGCCCACACATGAGTATTCAGCTACTCTTATTCTATCATACATAAGGTTACTTTCGTTTGAGAATACCCATAGGCGTTCTTTTTTTTATAAGGTGCTTCGCATATTAAGCTTTGATGCTCTGCACAATGAAGACAATGAAAAAAAGTGACGCCCCGAGCGCCACAAGCTTAGAGGGTAGTCACCTTTGCTGGTGAACTGCACTTTAAGTGAGTGCAAGTTCTGTTAGACCGTTGGTGTTGGAGCACCAGCGGTCTTTTTTAGTTTATTCCTTCTATGCAATCATTATACTATGTACAGTTGCTAAAAGTAAACAACATCTTTTCATGAAACATGAAGTTGGTACGCTTTGAATGTGTTTCTTTGCCCTCTTTACAATTGTAAATTTTTACACCAGAATAAGGGTACATTAAACCTGAGTTTCACTCACCGCATATGCGCGTGCGTGAAACTTGCAATGATTGGCAGGAACTCTTCGCACAAGCGAAAACGTTCCTGCTTTTTTTTAAGGCCTATAAGCTTTTAAGTGAATACAAGTTTTGTATGATATAGGAAGTCCTAAAAACTTATCAACGATTTCACAACTTTCGTCCTGCAGCCGGGGAGCTGTTGTATACTATAGGTGTGGTAAAAAATACTGCAAAACGGAGGCGATCGGTATGAAACTGGACGGAAAAGTTGCTGTTGTTACCGGGGCAGCGTCTGGAATGGGAAAGGCGATTGCGACTTTGTATGCGAATGAAGGTGCAAAAGTTGTGGTTGCCGACCTTAACCAGGAAGGTGCCGATGAAGTTGCACAGGGAATCGTTTCATCTGGTGGACAAGCAAAAGCAGTCAAAGCAAATGTTGCAGAATCAGCGGATATCGCCAATATGA
This sequence comes from Salicibibacter halophilus, assembly GCF_006740705.1. Classification (GTDB taxonomy): domain Bacteria; phylum Bacillota; class Bacilli; order Bacillales; family Marinococcaceae; genus Salicibibacter; species Salicibibacter halophilus. The sequence continues at coordinate 1,249,179 of NZ_CP035485.1, forward strand.
TCGATACAGCAGTAAGTGAATTCGGTACACTGGATATTTTGGTAAACAACGCGGGGATTATGGATGGATTTGAACCGGTTGGCGAGATTGAGGATGATAAATGGGATCTCGTTTTTGATGTCAATACAAAAGCCGTAATGCGTGCGGCTCGCAAGGCTATGCCTATTTTTCTGGAAAAGGAAAATGGCGTAATTATCAATACAGCTTCATCCGGCGGGTTAAACGGGGCGCATTCAGGTGCCATTTACACGGCATCCAAACATGCTGTTGTAGGGCTGACAAAAAATACAGGATATATGTATGCCGACAAAGGGATTCGATGCAATGCGATTGCACCGGGTGGCGTCGAAACAAATATTAGCTCGTCTATGACAGGGGTAAGCCAATTCGGGATGGAACGTACGAAAATACCCCAATCGGTCATGCCTCGAACAGGTACATCGGAGGAAATTGCAAATGTAGCCTTGTTTTTGGCCTCGGATGATTCCAGCTTTCTAAACGGGGCGATAATACCAGCTGACGGAGGCTGGACTGCTGCGTTTTAGTTCTGGATGACGCCGCGGGAAAGGCACGACAAAAGCTATCCTTGCAGCATCTTTAGCAGGATAGCTTTATTTATACCCCGAGCTCATTTTTCGCACGTTCCACCTTACTGCTGTTCTGTTATCGGGTTCCCTATTCTTGATATGGTGCTGCATTTTAAGTCCTCCATTCCCACTTCTGAGGACTGATCGAGTTCAAAATTCGCTTTTTGAGTCCTCTACTGCCACGTCTGAGGAATGCCAGGGAAGAAAACACACATTTTGAGTCCTCAATTGCCGCGGTAGATCATCTTTTAGCTGGATTTTTTGTTCATATCAGAATTTCTGAAACGTAGTACTAGTTCTGTTGGGCCGTTGGTGTATCACCACCAGCAGTCTGTTTAGATTATTCCTTCTTTGCAATCATTATACTATGTACAGTTACCAAAAAACTCAAAAAGGTTCGCCATGTTCACAACAAAGGGGACCATTGTGTGATCGCCGCCGTTATGATGAGCGGAAGAATCATTGTTGGAGGTACGACGCGCGTATCGCGTTCTCAAAGACGCTGCGTCCTTAACGCCGATTTCGGCATCAGCCTGCAGAGACAAAACTTACAACCGTTTGAACCAAGATTACACACCGTATTTAACTCGGGTGACGAGTGGGTAAAGGCGTCATATTTCCAATCTCACACCATCAAATGCTTCGCATCGAAAATCTTCGTCCCATTGCAAATAGTCGGCATAAGAGGATGATTATATCACACTAACCCAGCCTTAGCCGCCAGCTAATATTTTCACCCGAAGGTTGACTTTGTACTCTTTTCTCACCATACATCTGACAGCCTCTATTTTCATAAGCTGATACCATTCCCTGCAGAGGAGGTATTCCATGGACACAGTCCATCTCCACAATCGTTTAGTTTTACAGGGGGTTCCGATTATCGAAGACGATCTCCCCTATATCCAACAGGTCATAGGCATGATGGAAAATGCTTATGACCCGTTTACAAGGATCGAAAACGTGAGCAAAGAGGATTCCATTCTCGTTTTCGATCCGGAGGTGCTTCTGTTTGACTGAATGATACATGAAAACGGCGAATGACCTCGCTCCCCTTACGTAAGGGATCGTTCGAATCACATCAGAACATATATGTAGCCCCCTTTTATATTCCAAAGGGGGCATATTTAATTTAATCCGTCTTATTCGATTTGCTTTTTTTGTGAAGCGGAGGTGAAACTAACCATCCCTTTTCTTTGTTCATTTTTAAGAGCTTTGCGCCCATTTGCGCTTTCTTCGTATGAGATTGGCCGTACATCATAGCGATGTCTTCCCTAATACATTGTCCAATAAGGGTACTGTCTGCAACTAATCCCTGGGCAATATCTTTTGACATGGCTGCAGCAATTTCAGGATCCATGATCCTTGCACCTACAGGAATATCCTCTTGATCAGCTTCCGAACGTTCGGGAGGAGCAACAGGCAAGCTGACACTGTTTTCTTTTAACAAGGCTTCATTTTCTTCGATACTGGGTTTAGTAACATTCTCCACCATGTCCTGGATAAACTTTTTTAAATCTTCATCCCCCGCATGGTTATGGAAAATTTGATAGGTCGTCAGTTGTCCTTTCGCAACAGACAATGCCGACCATACACCAATAACTTCGCCATAGTGCATCGGTTCCTGCT